>JANYJZ010000030.1 GCA_025358305.1 Ignavibacteriota bacterium | reverse complement strand
CGTGAGGGACGAAATCCGTTAGGATGTAAACCTCTTTTACAGGGGAAGAATGTGCCACTTAGTGGCATTGACGGTACCCTGTGAATAAGCACCGGCTAACTACGTGCCAGCAGCCGCGGTAATACGTAGGGTGCGAGCGTTGTCCGGAATTACTGGGTGTAAAGGGTCCGCAGGCGGGCAGGAAAGTCAGAGGTGAAAGACTTCGGCTCAACCGAAGAATTGCCTTTGATACTTCTTGTCTTGAATCCGAGAGAGGATAGTGGAATTCATGGTGTAGCGGTGAAATGCGTAGAGATCATGAAGAACACCAGTAGCGAAGGCGGCTATCTGGCTCGGTATTGACGCTCAGGGACGAAAGCGTGGGTAGCAAACAGGATTAGATACCCTGGTAGTCCACGCCTTAAACGATGGATGTTCGGTGTCGGGCCGCAAGGTTCGGTGCCTGAGCTAACGCGTTAAACATCCCACCTGGGGAGTACGATCGCAAGGTTGAAACTCAAAGGAATTGACGGGGGCCCGCACAAGCAGTGGAGCATGTGGTTCAATTCGATGCAACGCGAAGAACCTTACCTGGGTTTGAAAGGCTCTGTAAACCGGTGAAAGCCGGCTAGTGTAGCAATACACGCGGAGTACAGGTGCTGCATGGCTGTCGTCAGCTCGTGCCGTGAGGTGTTAGGTTAAGTCCTGCAACGAGCGCAACCCCTGCACTTAGTTGCCATCAGGTAATGCTGGGCACTCTAGGTGGACTGCCTACGCAAGTAGTGAGGAAGGCGGGGATGACGTCAAGTCCTCATGGCCCTTACACCCAGGGCCACACACGTGCTACAATGGTTGGTACAAAGGGTTGCTAAGCCGCGAGGTGGAGCCAATCCCAAAAAACCAATCTCAGTTCGGATTGGGGTCTGCAACTCGACCCCATGAAGCTGGAATTGCTAGTAATCGCGAATCAGCACGTCGCGGTGAATACGTTCCCGGGCCTTGTACACACCGCCCGTCAAGCCATGGAAACTAGGGGTACCCGAAAACGCTGTGCTAACCGCAAGGGAGCAGGCGTCTAAGGTAAAACTAGCGACTGGGGCTAAGTCGTAACAAGGTAGCCGTACCGGAAGGTGCGGCTGGATCACCTCCTTTCTAAGGAGCTTTCTCGAGACTTCACGGTCTTGAGGAGCGCTTCAAGGAATCTGTTCTGACTAGACTGGCTTATCTCTGCACACTATTTTCTTTTTATAATTCTAACCGTTCTTTTCCATAGCTGGATTCCCAAGCTTTTTTACTGGGCCTGTAGCTCAGGTGGTTAGAGCGCACGCCTGATAAGCGTGAGGTCAGTGGTTCAACTCCACTCAGGCCCACAGCTAGGCGCGAGTTCTATATTGCCGTGCTGCGGGGTTACCCATAGAGAATTGCCCCGTGGAACAGTCACTGTTCTGCGAGGGGCTGTAGCTCAGTTGGGAGAGCATCTGGTTTGCAACCAGAGGGTCGAGGGTTCGAATCCCTTCAGCTCCACTTCAGTCACACGGTGGTGATCACCGTGTCGCTGTGTTCTTTGACATATCAGAAGACGAGCAAGATTGTCTGTAGGTGCTAGTAGTTGTCTATGTACCGCTTACGAGCGGGACCAATGGACGAACAATCGCACTGAAAACATATTGCTAACTCAAAATAATGTTCTTTCCAAAAGAAATATGTTGATGCATCTAGAATAAGCCTGCCGAAGGCGGGTGATGTCTAACTGTGGATCAATGAAAGATTTTTGGTTAAGTTACTAAGGGCATACGGTGGATGCCTTGGCACCAAAAGGCGACGAAGGACGTGGTAACCTGCGATAAGCGTCGGGTAGGTGGAAACAACCTGTAACCCGGCGATCTCCGAATGGGGCAACCCTCTCAGGGTAATGCCTGAGAACTCCGTGCTGAATTCATAGGCGCGGCAGAGCGAACGGGGGGAAGTGAAATATCTCAGTACCCCTAGGAACAAAAAGTAAATCAACGATTCCGTCAGTAGTGACGAGCGAACGCGGAACAGCCTAAACCGTCTGATACATTCAAGGGTGCAACCGTTGTATCAGCGGTGTAGCGGGGCGCTTCCGGACCGAATTGCAAATAGGTCGGAGAGTAAGAAACCAGTGTGGTAGCTGAATCGCTTGGAACAGCGAATCATAGAAGGTGAAAATCCTGTAAGCGAAACCATGCTGGCTCTCTGGGAAGCGTTCCCAAGTACCACGGAATAAGTGGAAGTCTGTGGGAATCTGGAGGAACCATCCTCTAAGGCTAAATACTTTTTGGTGACCGATAGTGAACAAGTACCGTGAGGGAAAGGTGAAAAGCACTCCTAACAGGAGGGTGAAATAGTACCTGAAACCGTATGCTTGCAAACGGTCGGAGCAATGCGTGGGTAGCAATACCTGCGCAACGTGACGGCGTGCCTTTTGCTTAATGAGCCTACGACTTACTCGTACGTAGCAAGGCTAATGAACTCAGTTCAGCAGCCGTAGCGAAAGCAAGTCTGAATAGGGCGAATCAGTTACGTGCGGTAGACGCGAAACCCGGTGATCTATCCTTGACCAGGATGAAGTGGGGGTAAAACCTCATGGAGGTCCGAACCAGTGAGGGTTGAAAACTTCTTGGATGAGTTGAGGATAGGAGTGAAAAGCTAATCGAACTGGGTGATAGCTCGTACTCCCCGAAATAGCTTTAGGGCTAGCCTCGGGTAAGAGTGTTTCGGAGGTAGAGCACTGATTGGGCTAGGGTCGTCACAACGATACCAAACCCAGACAAACTCCGAATTCCGATAACATGTTTCCCGGGAGTCAGGCAACGACGGATAAGCGCCGATGCCGAGAGGAGAACAATCCAGATCACCAGCTAAGGTCCCCAAGTCAAGGTTAACAGACAAAGGATGTTGAGTTGCAGAGACAACTAGGAGGTTGGCTTAGAAGCAGCCATTCCTTGAAAGAGTGCGTAATAGCTCACTAGTCAAGCGACTCGGCGTCGATAATTCTCGGGACTAAACCTTGCACCGAAGCTGTGAACATCCGCGCAAGCGGATTGTGGTAGGGGAGCATTCTATGCTGCGACTGCAGTGCATGCAGGTTCCGCAAGGAACGAAGGCGATCAGCGATGATTACTGGAGCGCATAGAAACGCAGATGTAGGCATAAGTAACGATAAGACAAGTGATAATCTTGTCCACCGAAAATCTAAGGTTTCCTGAGCAACGTTCATCGTCTCAGGGTTAGTCGGACCCTAAGCTGAGGCCGAAAGGCGTAAGCGATGGAAAACAGGTTTAATATTCCTGTACCTGTTTGCAGTCGTTCGACCATAAGGGACACGCAGAAGTGACCGATCAGCCGTCTGTTGGATGTGGCGGTCTAAGGTCGTAGGCGTGGGGTGTTGGCAAATCCGCACCCCAGTCATCGCCGAGAGCCGAATGGGATCCCGTAAGGGAATAAACTGATCCTAATCATGCTGCCAAGAAAAATCTCGTATGGGAGACTGCAGGCAGTCCGTACCGTAAACCGACACAGGTAGATGAGAAGAGTATTCTAAGGTGCTCGAGTGAGCCATGGTCAAGGAACTCGGCAAACTAGCCGCGTAACTTCGGGATAAGCGGTGTCTCGAGATGTCAGGGGATTTACTCCTCGAAGCGTCACGAGATCGCAGTGAAATGGGCCAAGCGACTGTTTAACAAAAACACATCACTCTGCTAACACGTCAAGTGGACGTATAGGGTGTGACACCTGCCCGGTGCTGGAAGGTTAAGGAAGCGGGTCAACCGTAAGGTGAAGCTTGCGACTGAAGCCCCAGTAAACGGCGGCCGTAACTATAACGGTCCTAAGGTAGCGAAATTCCTTGTCGGGTAAGTTCCGACCTGCACGAATGGTGTAACGATTTGGTCACTGTCTCGACCATGGGCTCGGTGAATTTGTGGTACCGGTGAAGACGCCGGTTACCCGCATATGGACGGAAAGACCCCGTGAAGCTTTACTATACCTTGGCATTGGATTCGGACAAAGCATGTGTAGCATAGGTGGGAGACTTTGAAGTGGGGGCGCTAGCCTCCATGGAGTCACCAGTGAAATACCACCCTTGCTCTGTTTGACTTCTAACCTCGCGCCGTGAATCCGGCGTAGGGACACTGCCAGGCGGGTAGTTTGACTGGGGCGGTCGCCTCCTAAATTGTAACGGAGGCTCTCAATGGTGCTCTCAGCATGGTTGGTAATCATGCATCGAGTGTAAAGGCATAAGAGCGCCTAACTGCGAGACCTACAAGTCGAGCAGGTGCGAAAGCAGGACTTAGTGATCCGATGGTAGCATGTGGAAGTGCCATCGCTCAAAGGATAAAAGCTACTCCGGGGATAACAGGCTGATCTCGCCCAAGAGTTCATATCGACGGCGAGGTTTGGCACCTCGATGTCGGCTCATCGCATCCTGGGGCTGGAGAAGGTCCCAAGGGTTTGGCTGTTCGCCAATTAAAGCGGTACGTGAGCTGGGTTCAGAACGTCGTGAGACAGTTCGGTCCCTATCCTATGCGGGCGAAGGACATTTGAGGGGAGTCGCTCCTAGTACGAGAGGACCAGAGTGAACGGACCGACGGTGTACCAGTTGTCATGCCAATGGCAAACGCTGGGTAGCCATGTCCGGTTGGGATAAGCGCTGAAAGCATCTAAGTGCGAAACCCACCCCAAGATTAGATGTCACTCCGCGCAAGCGGACTAAAGACCCGTAGAAGATTACTACGTTGATAGGCCACAGATGTAAATACAGTAATGTATGAGTCGAGTGGTACTAATCGGTCGTGAGACTTAACCATTAATTTTTTGTTGATCCATACGACATCACCCGCCTTTGGCAGGTAGATGCGTCAACTCGGAGAGAACAACATTTTGAGCGCGACCAGACGCGGCTGCAAAGCCGTAATCGGATCGCGAGTCTTCTGATATTATTTTCTGGTGATCATACCACGGGTGTCACTCCTCTTCCCATTCCGAACAGAGCAGATAAGCCCCGTCGGGCCGATGGTACTATACGGGTAACTGTACGGGAGAGTAGGACGTCGCCAGGAATTTTGTAGCAAAGCCCGGTTTCCGTAAGGATGCCGGGTTTTTGCTTTCAAGACCATTCCTGGTCTATTTGGGTTACTTCTATTATGAGGCAACGAATCAGCTTCCTCGTTTGGCCCTGGCGCGACCGGCACGATGGGGAGGCCGATGATGTAGCATGAAGCCCGGTTTCCGCAAGGATTCCGGGCTTATGCTTTCTATGCCCCCCTCCAGAATAATCCCTCCGAAAATGCAACCCATTGGTCCGATTTCCCGTATCCTGAGAAACAGACTTTCCTTCCCGACAAAGGAACCAGCCCATGCAGCCCCGTAACAGCACGTATCAGTCATTGATCATCGCGGGATGTTTGCTGGCGACGGTGCCGGTCGCCCGGTCCCAGAGCGGCCAGCCCCATGAGCCGGTCTTTTCTCCTGCGCCGAACATCAGCGATACGCTTCGGCCCCTGCGCATCGACGTCGCCCCGACTATCGACGGCGTCTTTGACGAGCCGTTCTGGAAGAACGCGCCGAGCGTCTCCGGGTTTAAGACGTTCATTCCCGACTTCGACAAGGAGCCGAAAGCGCAGACGGAGGTCGCGATGGCCTACGACAAAGACAATTTGTATTTCGCGTTTCGCTGCTACGATACCCCATCGCAGATCAAGGCGTCCATGTCCGCGAGGGACAAGATGTACAAGGATGATTTCATCTGCATCAATCTCGACGCTCTGAACGACCAGCAGGTCTTGACCGCGTTCTACGTCAACCCGTTCGGCATTCAGGGCGACAGCCGCTCCGTCGGGGGCAACGAGGACTCTAGCCCGGATTTCGTCTGGTACAGCGCCGGGAAGATCGACTCGATCGGTTACACGGTGGAGGTCCAGCTTCCGCTGAAGAGCCTCCGCTATGGCAGCGAGGATCCGACCGTCATGGGCGTGGTGCTCGAACGGTACATCCGGCGCGCCGATGAACACAGCTCGTTCCCGAGGCTCGATCCCGCGAAGGGATTTTCATTCCTCACGGAGATGCACCCCTTGTCGTATCCCGGGGTCGATCACTTTACGCTCATGGAGCTCCTCCCGGCGATCACCGCGTCTCGCCAGGACGTGCGGCAGGGAACGAACCTCGAACGCGTGAAGCAGCAGGGAGAGGTGAGCCTGTCGGGAAAATATGGCATCACCTCCGACCTCATCTTCGACGCAACAGTGAACCCGGATTTCAGCCAGGTGGAGTCCGACGCCGGCCAGGTGGACGTGAACCTGCGTTACAGCCTGTTCTACCCCGAGAAGCGGTCCTTCTTCCTGGAAGGGCAGGACAACTATAATCTCACGTCGACCTCCTTTCAATACGACCCGCAGATCTTCTATTCACGGACCATCGCCGATCCGGTGTTGGGAGCCAAGATCACAGGCAAGGTCGGCCCGCAGAATTCGCTCGCCGTACTCTATGCCCTCGACAACGTCCTCGAGGCGGACCGGCCTGTGCTCGGCCGGTATGTCCACACGCCGATCGTGCGCTACAAGCGCTCCTTCTCCGACGACAGCTACATCGGTATGCTCTATACGGGAAAGGAGCTGGAGCGAACGAACAACCGCGTGGTCGGATATGATCAATACCAGCGGCTTTCGCCGTCGAGTTCCCTCTCGACCTCGGGCTTTCTCTCCTGGGCCACCGATGATCCGTCGCTCCCGGCCCTCACCGGGCACACGTTCGGCTTCAACTATGCCAGCGGAACACGCGATGTCAACTATAATCTCGCCTTTCGCGAGGTCTCGAAGGACTTCCGGGCGGACATGGGATACCTGACGAGAACGGGCCTCGTGAACATCATCGGTTACCTCAATCCCAGGATCTTCCCCACTTCTACCTTCTTCCAGAAATTCGGGTTCGAGTTCACTACGAGCCAGGTTCGCGACGAGCCGAGCGGCCTGTGGGAAACTTCGAACGACGCCGCGATGAACGTGTTCTTCGCCGGTAACTGGTTCTTCCGTACGCGCCTCAACTACTCGACGGAGGTGTTCGGGACGCAGAGGTTTCAGACAAGCGGCGCCCACGTCCAGATGTACGGGCAGCCGACGAAGATGATCTACTTCAGCGTGACCTACCACCGCACGAAGGCGATCTATTACCCGACGGCCGAACAAGGGAAAAGCGGCAGCGTCGTCGCGTTGGCGACGGTCCAGCCCTCGGACAACCTCCAATCCGACCTGAGCCTGACATATGCGGAATTCCGGAGCGATCTGACCAACGTCAGGCTCTACGCGTACGCGATCTCCCGCGCGAAACTCACCTACCAGGTGAATCAGTACCTCTTTTTCCGAACGATCGGCGAGTACAATGCGAACCGTAAGTCCCTCTCGTCGGAATTCCTCGCCTCGTTCACCTATATACCGGGGACGGTCCTCTACCTCGGATACGGTTCCCTTTACGACAAGGTCCGGTGGAACGGCACTGAATATGTTGAACGCGACGGCTTTCTGGAGATGCAGCGGGGGCTCTTCATGAAGATGTCGTACCTCTGGCGGTCGTAGCTCTCTCTCGGTCGTGTAAGCCAAAGCCCGGTCCCTTCCCTGGACCGGGCTTTGTGTTTTCACCGACTTTCAGTACATTGGACTCACCGAGGCATTCCGCGCAGGCTCGATGTCGAAGAAACTTTGCCCGAAGATCATCCTTGAGGGTACGCGGCTGACGCTCAAAACGGAGATCGCGTTCGCCCTGAACGAGCATCCCCGGATCGTCGGACCGCGCAAATACCGCTACCATTCGCCGCTCGTATCGGCCGAGTGGTGCGCCTTCACGAACGTTCCCTGGGGGAGAGGCCTCATCAACTACGCCCCCGAGGAAGAGGCGATGGCGATGGAAACGTACGCGACCTGGGTGCGTCTTTTCGAGCTCCAGCGGTATTACTCGTGGATTGTCGACAGGTTTCACCTCTCGACGATGGCGTACCAGCAGCAGCACACGGGGAAGCACCCCGATTTCCGGTGGCTCGAAGAGCGGCTCGCGGCCGCGGGGTTCCGGCTTGTATTCTGCAGGCGGTCGCCGGAGTCGTTTGTCGCGGCACGCCAGGAGCGCTTGAAGATCTCCGGGAAGCCGTCGCAATACGACGATCTGTCGCTGTTTATCCGCGAGCAGGAGCTCATGGAGCAGCTCGTGGGCGCATCGATCCTCCCGCGTTGTACCGTGGACGTCTCCGGCAGCGATGTCCCTGCGGCGGTTGAGACGATCGCAGACTGGATGGAATCAACGGGAGCGCTCTGGTGCTCCTGATGCACACTTTACCGACGAGGAATACCCGTGTTTGATCTCCTGCGAAAGCATATACTCAAGCGCATCGACCTGACGAAGGCGGAGTTCCAGCAGTGCACGACGTACTTCATACCGAAACGAGTGAGGAAGCACCGGTACCTCCTCGAGAGCGGCGACGTCTCACGGTACGCCGCGTTCGTCGTCAAAGGCTGCCTGCGCTCCTATACCATCGACCAGGCAGGGGAGGAGCACATCGCGCAGTTCGCTATCGAGGACTGGTGGATCGGCGATCCGTATAGCTACTTTGAGAACCAGCCATCGGTCTATTCCATCGACGCGTTCGAGGATTCGGAACTCCTTCTGCTCGATAGAGCCTCCATGGAGAAGCTCTGCCTCGCCATACCGAAGTTCGAGCGGTTCTTCCGGCTGTTACTCCAGGCGAACTTCATCGCGTCGCAGCGCAGGATCATGCAGTCGTTGAGCGCGACCGCCGAGGAGCGCTACCTCCAGTTCCTCAAGAACTATCCCGCTATCTTTAGCCGTGTCCCGCAGAAGCAGATCGCTTCCTACCTCGGCATCACGCCGCAGTCCCTGAGCCGCATCCGCCGGCACCTTTCCAAACACGCGTAGTCCCGTTCCCCTGCCCCGCCGGGCGGGGATAGCATAGTTACCCTAGGTTAACGTCATTTCTTCCCCTGCGTGAATGCCGTCTGCGGGCCGATGTCGTATCTTGTATACAGAACAACGGACCCAAGGAAAGGGCAGCAGCTATGAAACAGACGGTCGCAATTATCGGTGCAGATGAGCCGGACGGAAGGATCCTGGCGCTCGCGTTCGCCAACGCGGGCTGCCGCATCCTCTTATCGGACAAGGTCCCGCAGCGCGCCCACGCTCTGCTCTCAGAACTCCGCCGCGCCAACGCGCAGACCGACGCGGAGATCCTAGACTGCGCACGAACGTCGTGTTGGGAAGCGGACATCATCATCGTGGCCTCCCCGTTCGCTTCGCGCGATGAAGTGATCGCGAAGATCCGGGAGGTGTCGACCGGCAAGATCGTCGCCGCAGTGGTCTCCTCCAGCAGTGCGGCTCGTCAGTATGCCCGATCGCTTCCCCACTCCCGGTTCGTCAGCCTGGCTTCTGCGGGGGCGGGGTATGTGCTCACGGGCGACGATGACGAGGCTCTTGACGCGCTCCGGCGCCTATTGGAAGCAGGCGGTGCCGATGTGGTCCCGTCAAGGCCCTCCGCGGGACGACAGCATTCTTCACTCAACCAATAACCACACACAGTAGAGGAAAAGCATCTATGAAAAACAACATGGTTCTTACCCTTCTTGCCCTCATCGTGGGGCTTTTCTCCCCGGCGGCGGCGAACTGGAAGCTCGACAACGCCCATTCAAAGGTGAAGTTCTCCGTCACCCATCTTCTCATCTCGGATGTCGAGGGGACGTTCAAGACGTTCGGCGGCACGCTCGACGCGCCCAAGCCCGATTTCAGCGACGGCGCAGTGCAATTCTCGGTCGACGTAGCGAGCGTGAACACCGAAAACGACATGCGGGACAAGCATCTCCAATCGGACGACTTCTTCAACGCTGAGAAGTATCCCAAGATGGAGTTCAAGAGTGTTTCGTGGAAAAAGATCGACGATCGCAATGTCGTTCTCGAAGGCGACCTGACGATCCGCAACGTGACGAAGCGCGTGGCGTTCAATGTCGCGCTCGGCGGCACCGTGAAGGATCCATGGGGAAGCACCCGTGTCGGGTTCAAGGCGACAACGGTGATCAACCGCTTCGACTTCAACCTGAAATGGAACAAACTTGCCGAAGCGGGCGCCGTCGTCGGCAAGGACGTCGCGATCACGATGAACCTGGAATTCATCCAGCAACAGGACGCCACCCCCGGATCTTCGGGTACTGCCCTTAAGTGAGGTAGGTTGAGGGGATGAAAGAAAAAGCTCCTGTCCGCGAAAGCGGGCAGGAGCTTTTCTAGTATCAGGCCATACTACTTCAACAGCATCATCTTCCGCACCTCGTGGAAGGACGTTCTCCCACCCTCGAGGCCTGTCGCCTCCATCTGGCAGAAGTAAATGCCCGACGGGACGGCGGCATTCCACCTGACGGAGCGGCTCCCCGCGGCCTCTTCTTCGTCAACGAGCGAAGCGACCTCCTCTCCGAGGAGGTTGAAGATCTTCACCGAGACCCGCGAGGCGGCCGGGAGCTCATACCGGATCTCCGTGCTCGGATTGAAGGGGTTCGGATAGTTCTGATGGAGTGCATAGGCCGTCGGCAGCAGAGTTGCCGCAACGGCACTTGCCGGCGGCGGCGGCGGAAGTTCTTCCGTCGGCACGATCCGGATGTGGCTCTTCGGTGCCGCACCACCAGTTGAAGAAAGGACCAGCTGCGCAGGTGCGGAGACCTTCACCCAATAGGCCTGTCCCGGCATGATGGAGTCCGCGTTGAAGTAGGCCCCGCTGGTATAGCCGTAGAACGGGCTCGTGACGAGACCTCCGGGGATGCTCGAAATAGAGCTCGCCGCGATCCTCGATCCGACGGAGCCGATCATGTTCCAGCCTGTCTGGAGGTCGACGGTGTCCTGGTTGACAAGCGCGCCGGGAACGGAGATGTTCTGATCCGCGCCGAACTTGAGCCAGTAGCCGTATCCGTGGACGAGGGTGTCCTTCTGCAAGTACGCGGCGCCAGAAAAGAGGTACGCGTTGGAGGCTGCCGTCGGGAAGAGGACCGTCCTTCGTCCGTCGGTCGAATCGACCGGCGTAGAGACCATGTTCCAATTGTTCGCCACGGAGATCTGCAGCGTGCCGGGAGGCGGTACGAGGAAATTCTTCCAATACTGCATGAGCGTGCGGAGCGCCTCGGGCGGATTTGTCGGAACGAACTGCTTCGGTACCGCCGCTTCACCGTTCGCGCCGTGGCACGACGCGCAGGTGCGGATCTCGCCAGGCTGGAATGTCACCCAGAACCGTTCGCGCACGATCGGCGCGCCCGTCGAATCGACGAGCTGCCAGCTCATGGCGCGGTGCGCCGGGATGAACGCCGCCATCGAACCGTCGGTGCCGAGCTGGACGCTTCCGGCGGGGCCCGTCGGGTTCGGGGGGTTGTGGACGCTCGGGTCGTTGAGCGGAACGGGGAGCACTCTCCTTCCCGGTGCCGGCGTGCTGCTTCCGCCGACGAGTCCGTAGCCGCGGAGATAGTCGGCTTCGAAGAGCTGAAGATGGGCGACGTCGTAGATCTTGCCGGTCGGATTGACGGACTGCGTCGAGGAATTGTGCACCTTCAGGTAGAACGGCTGCTGATGGTCGTCAGTGTTACGGTTCGTGATGTTCCTGCTCACGATCAGCGCAAGGTTGTTCTGGACGAGATACGTCCTGAGCGCCGTCGTATCGATCCCTTCCTCGCTCAGGATCTGGAGCTCGGGGGCGGCGAGATGGGGGACGCGCCGGGTCGGGACGGGCCGCGAGCGGACCTCCACCGGATCGAGCTCCCACATCGTTCCGGAGAACGAGACCGGACCGTTGGGGGTCCAGTAGTTCACCGATTTTGAGATGCCGGAGGTGACGGGGAGGTTCGCCATGAGAATGCTCCCGGTCCGGACCTGCATAGTCTTGATGCGGAAGTCATACCGGGAAACGGGGTTTGCGCCGGTGCCGATGTTCTTGTCAAGCCTGTTCTCCGCCGCGTGCACGGCGAGGAGCGTCCCGTCGGAGAGCGGGAGGGGGTTCCGGTAATGTCCGGTGTAGGTGGCGTTCGGTACGCCCCCTTCCGGGAGAAAGAGCGCCGTTGACCTGTCGGTGATAAAGGTGACGAACATATCCTGCGCGTCGAGCGATGGGGCTCCTGCGAGCGTGATGATCTGACCCGCTCCGTGGGTCCCGTTCTCATTGCAGTCGACAGCGTAGTATTTGCCCGGGCTCGTGGGGTCTTCCGCGATCTGAAACATGCGGAAGATGCTGTTCTGGTTCGTCCGCGACAAACTCGGCGTGAAGGGCACGAGGTTCGGGTCGTTCGTGAACGACCGGTTGAAGCCCCCGTGGAGATCGTGGCGCCCGACGTGGTTGATCGTCTCCTCCTCTGTGCCGTCCTCGTTCACCTGCCAGGGGAAGAACGTATTGAATTCGAAACCGTTGACGTTCATTCCCGCGAGGAGGTCCGTGCGGGCGCTCTGCGGCTCCGGGTAGTACTCCGTCCTATTGCCTTGAAGAACAGCGGAGGTCGAGGTCTCGTCCGCATAGTTGAACGACCCGAACGTGTTCCCGACGAGCGTATCCTTGTCGGCCTGGCTGTCCCGCTGGAGGTGATCCCACCGGGAAAAGAGGACCCGGCCGTAACTGTCGACGATCGGGCGGAAATCCCCCGACGGCGCGTGATCCAGGATCTTCAAGTCGCCGCTGGCCGGATCGAGGCTCAAGAGTCCGGTATTGGAGATCTCGTTCCGGTATTCGTCAAGCTGGGGGAAGAGATGCGACTGGCCGTTTCTCGGCCGGTCGGAGGAGAAGATGATCCTGCCGTCGGTCCCGTAGATCGGGTTGATATTGTTGTAGTTCGACGGCTGGTTGGGGACGAGCGTGATGACAGGCGTCTCAAGTTCGCCGAGGCCGGTGACCTCGTAGATCTGCCAGTGATACGTCGTGCTGTCGGTCTGCGAGACCGGACCGCCCACGACCATGCTGAAGAGGGCCTTCGTGCCGTTCCAGTGCATGGACGGTTCGCGCACGGCGATCGAGGTCGCGCCCTGGGCGCCGGCAGAACCGAACCCCGCGAGCGAGGTGAGGTTCTTGAGCGTTCCGTCCGGATACACCATACAGAGGTCGCCGCCGCGGCCGCACGAGATCGTCGTCGTTTGGTGGTTCGCGAACACCGTCGTCACCGTTCCGCTGTCGAACGGGACCGGCACCTGCGTGACGAACAGAATTGGATTTGGGAGCGAGAGCGCAGACTTCCCGCCACCGTGAACCGTACCCACCCCTGCGACCACCAAGCAACACCCAACCGCGAACATCGCCCCGAACCACTTCATACGAACCCTCCTATTAAATGAGGACCAATAATACCTCTTTCAACCGGCCTTCGCAAGTCCAAAGTGGCGACCGTCATAGGGAAAATATTACACACATGGGACCGTGATGCTGCGATTCTAGCGATTCGTGCGGGGTGTTCTTTTCCTTGGCGCCGGTCGTTCGGCCGAAGGTCTCCGGCGCTGCCGGAAGCGGCACGAGTCCTCGACGGGGCACGCCGGACAGTTCGGATCGGTAGGCCGGCAGAGATCCCGGCCGAGGTAGGTGAGGCTCATCCCGAGCTCCCGCCACGATACCGGGGGGAAGCGGCGCATGAGCTCCTGCTCGACCTTCTCCGGCGTCGAACTTTTTGCGATGCCGATGCGCGGGGCGACGCGCAGGGTGTGGAGGTCAACGATGATCCCTTCCATCGTCCCGCCCGATTCGCTGACGATGACGTTCGCGGACTTCCTGCCGATGCCGGGGAGTTTTGTCAGCTCCTCCACGGTTTCCGGTATCGCGCTGTCGTTCCCGATCGCGCGGGCGATCGCGACAAGCCAGGCGGCCTTCTTGACAAACCCGGGGATCTTCCGGACATAGGGGTAGAGATACTCCGGCTGCGCCGCGGCGAGGGAGGCGATCGTCGGGTGCTTCCGGAAGAGCTCGGGAGCGAGAGCGTTGACGCTCTTGTCCGTCGTTCTCGACGAGAGGACGACCATGACGAGAAGCTGGTACCGGCCGCGGTATTCGAGCGGATGTTTCCGGCTGGCGTAGCGTGAAAGAAGCGGGGCCAGAATGGCCGGCCAGTCTGATTGTGCATTGCGTGTGCGCATTGGCTAATGTAGGATTTCCCGGTCCATTTTCAAACAGGAAATCACGCTTCCGTCGTCCGCAGACGCAGAGTTGAGATTGAGACGCAAATTGGGTATGTTCATAGAGCTCTCTCAATCCTATAGGAGGTTCCCATGAAATGGTACTTTGGAGTTGCCGTTGCGATCGTCGCGATGTCGAGCCTCACGACGCCCTCGGTGGCGCAAACATTCAAGGTTCAGAAATTCAGCATTGGCGGTGAGGGCGGAACGGATTACCTCACGGCGGAGCCCGGGACCGGCCGGGTCTTCGTGTCGCGCGGAACGCACGTCATGGTCCTCGACGGGATCAAAGGGACGGTCATCGGGGATATCCCAGAGACACCGAGCACGCATGGTATCGCGCTTGTCCCCGCTGCAAATCACGGCTTCACCACCAATCGCGGTGATTCCACCGTAACAATGTTCGATCTGAAGACGCTCGCCGTCGTCAAGAAGATCAAGGTCGCCGTCGGCGGTCTTGACGGCATCATGTACGACGATTTCACCAACCGGGTCATTCTAACCAATCACAGCAAACCGGGGACGGCGGTCGCGATCGACCCGGTGTCAGGCGCGATCACCGGACAGGCCGAGCTGGAGGACACCGCACCGGAAGGCGCGGCGAGCGACGGGAAAGGGAAGCTCTTCGTCAACAACGAGGGGAAGAATACCATCCAGGTGCTCGACGCCAAAGAGATGAAGGTCCTCTCATCCTGGCCGCTGGATTCATTGGACGGACCGACCGGCATCGCCTACGATCGTACGACCGACAGGATCTTTACGGGATGCGGTAAGACGTCGGCGGTCCTCAACGCGCTCACGGGCAAGATCGTCGCAACGATCAAGAACGGCGACGGGGTGGATGCGTTGGGTTGGGATCCGAGTGAGAAGTTGATCTATCTTCCTGCGGGCAGGGATAGCAGCGTGACGATCGTCCATGAGGATTCGCCCGACACATATACGACCGTGGCCACGGTGGCGACCGCACGGGGCGCGAAGACGATCTCGGTCGATCCCGTGAAGCATGTGGCATATCTGTTCCAACCGACATACGGCCCGCCGCCAGCCGACGCCAAACCGGATCCATCCGGTCGTCGAGCGCGGGGGCCCGTGACAGGCGCTTTTCTATACGTCATCTCACACTGAAGTCTGCTACAGGAAGACTCCGGCTGTCTGAGCGTATGCCGGTGTTTCTTGTGCTGACGAAATAAGAGGATTCTCGTCTACAACCAGCGGGTGGGCACGCATGCCCACCCGCATTGGCTGATGTCTCATCCTGCCTGGAAAGGCCCGATTCTAAGGTCGCGAAGCCTTCGACGATCGTCTTTTCCTTTTGACAAATCTTTCCTATATTTCACCCGCTTCCTCTCCTTATTCATTTTGAAGGAATTACCGCCATGTCGTTCCGTTCATCTTACCGCGAACTCCGCGGGCCTTCCGCTTCGCGTGCGCTGGTTCCCGTCGTCTTGATTCTTCTTGCAGCGGCGGCGTTCCTCACGCTTGCGCCGTCCCTTGTAGCCCAATCGGCTGCGGTCTACGACACGAGCTATTACGGCAAGATGCACTGGCGGGAGATCGGCCCGTTCCGCGGCGGTCGGTCGGTCGCGGTTGTCGGTCGTCCTGACCAGCCCTTGACGTTCTACTTCGGCGCCACTGGCGGCGGAATCTGGAAGACGGAGGACGGCGGCATCACCTGGATCAATGTCTCCGACGGCTTCTTGAAGCTCGGCATCGTCGGCGCCCTGACGATTGCGCCATCCGACCCGAACGTCATCTATGCGGGGACCGGCGAATCGTGCATCCGCGGCAACGCGATGCCCGGCGAGGGAATGTACAAATCGATCGACGCTGGAAAGAGCTGGCAATATACGGGCCTCGCGGAATCACAGACGATCAGCAAGATCGTCGTCCATCCGAAGGACGAGAATCTCGTCTATGCGGCCGTCTTCGGGCACCTCTTCGGCCCGAACAAAGAGCGGGGCATCTACCGGTCGAAGGACGGCGGCAAGACGTGGCAAAACGTACTCTATAAGAACGAGAAGACCGGCGGCGTCGACATCGAGATGGACCCGACGAACTCGCGGATCCTCTATGCGGCCCTTTGGGAAGCGTCCCGCAACCCCTGGAGCATGTCGAGCGGCGGGCCGGGAAGCGGACTGTACAAGTCGACCGACGGCGGAGACACGTGGAAGGAGCTCGGCGAGAAGGAGGGGCTCCCGAAGGGGATCAAAGGAAAAATCGGCATCGCAGCCTCGCCGGCGCAAGCCGGACGCGTCTGGGCTATCGTCGAGTCCGACGAGGGCGGGCTCTTCCGCTCCGACGACGCGGGGAAGAACTGGACGAAGGTGAACGAGGACAGGCGTCTGCGGCAGCGCGCGTGGTACTACTCTCACGTCTATGCCGACCCCAAGAACCCCGAGGTCGTCTACATCCTCAACGTGGGGTTCCATAAATCGATCGACGGCGGGAAGACCCTTTCCAACATCTCCGTGCCGCACGGCGACAACCACGACCTTTGGATCGATCCAAATGACCCGCAGCGTATGATCGAAGGGAACGACGGCGGCGCCACCGTGTCGTTCAACGGAGGACGAACCTGGACGGAGGAAGACATACCGACCGCGCAGTTCTACCATGTCGCCCTCGATAACGAGTTCCCGTACAACGTCTACGGCGCACAGCAGGACAACAGTACGCTCAGGATTGCGAGCAGAACGACCGGCTTTGGCATCGACCGCACCGACTGGTATCCCGTCGGCGGCGGAGAGAGCGGTTATATCGCGGTGGACCCCACCAATGCCGATGTCGTCTACGCCGGGAGCTACGACGGCTACCTCTCGCGGTACGTCAAGAGCACTGATCAGGAGCGAAACATCTCCGTGTGGCCCGATAACCCGATGGGCGGCGGAGCCGCCACGGCAAAATACCGGTTCCAATGGACCTATCCGATCGTCGTATCGACGTTCGCGCCGCACGCGCTCTATGCGACGGCGAACTACGTCTTCCGGAGCAAGAACGAAGGATCGAGCTGGGAACGGATCAGCCCCGATCTCACCCGCAACGACACCTCGAAGCTCGGTTCGTCCGGAGGCCCGATCACGAAGGACAATACGAGCGTCGAATACTACGGCACGATCTTCGCATTCGCGGAATCACCCGTTCGGCAGGGTGTGCTCTGGTCGGGTTCCGACGACGGGCTCATCCACGTGTCGACCGACGACGGCACATCGTGGAAGAACGTCACGCCGCGCGATGTCCCGGCATGGAGCATGGTGAGCATCATCGATCCCTCCCCGCACGATGCGGGAACGGCGTACGTCGCGGTGAACAGGTACAAGCTTGACGATTTCCAGCCGTACATCTATAAGACGACGGATTTCGGCGGCTCATGGAGGAAGATCGTCCGCGGGATCCCCGACAAGGAGTTCACGCATGTCGTGCGCGAAGACCCGAACCGCAAAGGCCTTCTCTACGCCGGAACGGAACGGGGAGTCTACGTCTCCTTCAACGACGGGGAGCTCTGGCAGCCCCTCCAGTGCAACCTCCCGGCCACTCCGGTCCACGATCTCGCCATCCAGAAGCGGGACAAGGAGCTCGTGGCGGCGACGCACGGCAGGTCGTTTTGGATCTTGGACGATCTCACGCACCTCTATCAGATGAATGACAGCATCGCCTCGTCAGCGGCCTATCTCTTCCAGCCGCGCGAGACCTACCGCATCGGGGGATTCAGCTTCGACCGGCCGGGCCTCGCGCTCGGAAAGAATCCGCCGAGCGGTGTCGTCGTGACCTACCGGCTGAAGAATGCACCGAAGGACACGGTGCGTCTCGAATTCCTTGACCAGTCGGGAACGCTCATCAAATCGTTCCTCGGGAAGCCGACGGTAAAACACGCCGTTCCCGGCGGGGGGGACGACGATGAGGAGATCGCGCCGGCCGATTCCGGCATGAACCGCTTTGAATGGGACATGCGCTACGCCGATGCCGTAAAGGTACCGGGGGCGATCATGTGGAGTGGCACGACGTCGGGACCTCAGGCGGTGCCGGGGACGTATCAGGTGCGCCTCTCGGTCGGCAAGAAGAGCTGGACGAAGCCGTTCGAGATCCGAAAGGATCCGCGCATCGCGACGACCGACGCGGAGTTCAAGGAACAATTCGATTTTCTCATGAAGGTCCGTGACAAAGTGAGCGACGCGCATGAGGCGGTGAACATGATCCGCAACATCCGCGCGCAGACGAACGATCTCGTGAGCCGCATGGAAAAACATCCGGCGAAGGACTCCGTATCGCATGCCGCCAAGAGGTTGAACGACAAGCTCAAGGCGGTGGAGGAGGATATCCTCCAGGTGAAGATCAAGGCCGGCCAGGATGCGCTGAACTACCCCATCAAGCTCAACGACAAGATCGCGACGCTTTCCGGCGTCGCATCCAGCGCAGACGCCAAGCCCACGCAGCAGACGTATGACGTCTACCAGGAGCTATCGGGCAAGCTTGACGGGCTTCTCGAACGATACAAGACCGCGATGACGACCGAGCTCTCGGCGTTCAACGCGCTCGTGAAGACCCTTGACGTGCCCGCGGTCATCCTGAAGCCATCGGAGAGGAAGAAGTGAGGCGAAGGGCGCCCCGATGAAGAAGCCGCATCGCTACTCGACGTTCGAATCCGAGCTCACCGTCCGGCCCGACGACATCGACATGAACAACCATGTCCATAACTCGAAGTACCTCGATTACGTTCTTGCCGCGCGGTACGACCAGATGGAGCGCTGCTACGGGATGTCGATGGAGAAGTTCGTCTCCATGGGCCTCGGGTGGGTGGTGAAGCGCTGCCGCGTGGAATACAAGCGGCCGCTGAAGCTCGGGGACGTGGTCATCGTACGGACGCGGATGGTCGAACTCAAGGGTTCGACCGCGACGGTGGCGTTCGAGATTCTCCGGAAAAGCCCCGAGAAGCTCGCCGCCGACGGCGAGTTCGAATATGCGATGGTGCACCTCGCGACCGGGAGGTCCGCCCCGATCCCGCAGGAGGTCGTCGACAGGTACAGCGTGTAGCAAAAAAATCCCGCACAGATCGCTCTGTGCGGGATTGGTGTTTCAAGCTCGTTCGGAGAGGGACTCTCCGTTCGATCTTGCGAAGGGCCCTTAGGAGGCCTTCGTCACGTTTGCCGCCTGGAGTCCTTTCGGACCCGTCTCGACGTCAAATTCAACGGTGTCACCTTCGTTCAGGCTCTTGTAGCCGTCGCCGGTGATGGACCGATAGTGAACGAACACATCTTCGCCACTATTGCGTGAGATGAAACCGAAGCCTTTTGCTCCGTTGAACCATTTGACTGTTCCTTTTTCCATAGAACAATCCTTTCTTTGATTTGATGATCCCTTGCGGGAAGTGTACGCCCAGATGGTAAGCTCTTAAAACGACAAATCGCAACCATGGCTTTCAAAGCGACCATGAATTGCGATTTCGACAGCTGGTGACACTCAAATCCACACGGAGTGCGAACGGTACATCAGCAAGATCTTAAAAGCGAAACAACGGTGTACTGTTGATTGCAGTACTAACATACAACTATTCCCCGCGAATAGCAAGAGGTTTCTTCAGACGCATTTCCATCTCATCCATCATGCCCCATTTGACGAGATAACGCCATGCATCTTGCCATCGTACAGACCGATCCAGCCTTTGGTGAACCCGCCGCGAACGTCCGTGAGGCACTCTCGCTCATGGAGGGAACCATCGCCGATCTCTTCGTCCTGCCGGAACTCTTCAACACCGGGTACAATTTTACCGACCCGAAGGAGGCCGCGCTCCTCGCCGAGCCGCCGACCGGACCGACGTTCCAGGCCCTCTCCGGCTTTGCGAAGAAGCGGAACTGCTTCGTGGTCTACGGGTTCGCCGAGAAGGCGGACGTGCCGTTCAATGCCGCGGCCCTTGTCGGGCCGCAGGGCCTCGTAGGCCTCTATCGGAAGGTGCATCTCTATCATAAGGAAACCACGCTCTTCGCTCCCGGAGACCTCGGCTTTCCGGTCTTTCCTCTCCCGTTCGGGAATGTCGGCATGATGGTCTGTTTCGACTGGCTTTTCCCGGAAAGCGCGCGCTCCCTTGCCCTGCGGGGCGCCGACCTCATTGCCCATCCGTCGAACCTCGTCATGCCCCACTGCCCCGACGCCATGGTGACGCGCTGCCTGGAGAACCGCGTCTTCAGCGCGACAGCGAACCGCATCGGCACCGAGGACCGGGGAGGGCTTTCGCTCTCGTTCATCGGGAAGAGCGAGATCGTTACCCCTCGCGGCGAGATCCTCTGCCGGCTCGGCGAGCGGGAACCGGGGATCGCCGTCCGGGAGGTCGATCTCATGCTTTCACGCCGAAAATCGATCAACGAGTGGAACGACCTCTTCCGGGACCGGAAGCCGGCGCAGTACGAGCGGGACTAGCTTGACATTCGGCCTATTCTTTTGTACAATCGAACCGGCGGCAGGTCACTTTCTCACATACTACAGGAGGTGTAGGTATGAATAAGAAATTTCTGATGACGTTTCTCGCGGTGTATATCGCGATGAACATTCTCAACTTTGTGATCCACGTCGGTCTCCTCGGAGCGATCTACCAGACGGACGCCGTGGCGAAGATCATGCGCCCGGCAGCCGATGCGATGGTGTGGGTGCACTTCGTCACCGCGCTCGTGTTCTCCTACTTCTTCACCCTCATCTTCTCCAAGGGGTATCTGGGGAAAGGGATCGGCGAAGGACTGCGGTACGGCTTTTATGTGGGCATGATGGTCGCCATCCCGATGGCATATGATTCCTACGCGGTCTATCCGATCCCGTATGCGCTAGCCATCCAGTGGTTTTGTTACGGACTCATCCAGTACATCATCCTCGGCGTCATCGCCGCTCTGGTGTACGGCAAGCAGCAGTAACGGGTTCGCGAAGCAGCTTCAGGCGCCCTTCCCCGGCAGCGTGGAAGGGCGCCTTTTTCTTTCACCGGTTGATTTCTTACATTACGCCCCATGCCGAGCGCGCCGTTCAACATCCTTCTGACGAATTCCTCCTCCCTCTATGCGGGCGGGGAATTCTACGTCCTGGAGCTCTCGGCCTCCCTGATGCAGCGAGGACACCAGGTCTGGGTTGCCTGTCCGCCGGGGAACCTCCTGACGAAGAAGTGCGCCGCAGCCGGCGTCCCGACGATCGGCGTGAACTTCCCCCCGAACGGAGAGCTCGCGAAGTACGTCGGCATCCTCCGCTCGCTCGTTCGTGAGCACCGCATCGCGATCGTCCACACGAACACGAACTACGACCGCACTGCCGGCGCCTTCGCCGCCCTCTTGGAACGCGCGAAGCACGTGACGAACGTTCATAGCTTCCATTCGATCAGCCACAACCTTACCCATATGTTTCGCAACCGCTGGGCGACGGAGCACTTCCTCGTCGACGGCGTCTGCGTGAAGGACCTTCTCGTGCGGGAGGACAGGATCGCGCCGTCGAAGATCTCGGTCGTCCACCTCGGCGTCGACCCCGAAGCGATGAAGCGCGATCCCCGTCTCCGGGAAGCTGTCCGGGCGGAATTCGGCTACGCTCCAGGCGATGTCGTCGTCGGCAATGTCGGCAGGCTCGTGCCGTTCAAGGGACAGGAGTACCTCCTGAGGGCCTTCGCGCACGTCTCGAAGCGCGAGAGTTCCGCGCGCCTCCTCCTCATCGGCGACGGAGAGCTCAGAGAGATGCTTGGCCGTCTTTCGCAGGAACTTGGGGTCGGGCCGCTCGTTTCCTTCGCGGGCTTCCGGGACGATCTCACGGCTGTCTATTCCGCGTTCGACATCTACTGCCACTCGTCCGTCGAAGGGGGCGGAGAGACATTTCCGTTCGCCGTGCTGCAGGCGCTCTCCCAGGAGCTGCCGGTCGTCGTGACCAAGGTCGGGGACGTCGCGGAGATGGTGACCGAGGGCGTCAACGGCTTTGCCGTGGCGGACCGGGATCCACAAGCGCTCGCCCGGGCCCTCGGCGAGCTCTTCTCTGACCGCGGGCGCATCGCCGCGATGGGGGCGCGGAGCCGCGAACTCCTCCTCCGGCGCTTCACGACCGGTGTCATGGTGGATGTAGTGGAGGATGTCTACCGTCGCCTGGCCGCGAACAGGGCATCCTGAGGAGTGCAGGAGCACCCGGTGTTGTGTTTTGAGTCGGTATTTTCTACATTATTTCATCCATTTTCCGTTCTCGCAGTCACCTTTCTCGATCGAAAGCTCATACTATGGACCCATTAGTACAACTCCAGGAGGAGAACGTCCGGCTTCGGAAGGCCGTCGACGAACTCTCGATCCTGAACGAGCTCGCCCGCGTCATCAGCTCGACGATGAACCTCGATACGGTCATCGATCATGTCGTGAAGCGGTCCGTGCGCACCGCGCAGGGCCAGCAGGGCATGATCACGCTCGTCGACGAGGAGGCGCCGACGGAGATGAAGACCCTTGTGCGCGCCCAAAACTCGACGACGAACCACCAGCAGTTCCACATCAACCAGAATATCCTCGGCTGGATGATGATCAATAAGAAGGCGCTCCTGACGAACGACCTCTCGAACGACCCGCGATTCACGGGCGTCAAAGGCGACGGCGACATTCGGTCGCTTCTCTGCGTCCCGCTCCTCGTGAAGAACAGGCTCATCGGCATCCTCGCCGTGTTCAACAAAAAGGACGGCGCGGGATTCAGCGAGGACGACAAGCGCCTGCTCTCCATCATCGCCGCGCAATCGGGTCAGATCCTCGAGAACGCCCGTCTCTACGAGTCCGAAAAATCGCTCATCAGCATGCAGGAGGAGGTCCGCCTCGCCTCCAACATCCAGCTGGAGCTCCTCCCGAAGAAGTTTCCCGACATCGCCGGTTACGAGATCGCCGGGAGAAGCATCCCGGCGCAGATGGTGGGCGGCGACTACTTCGATTTCATCCCGATGGACGGGGACCGCATCGCCCTGAGCCTCGGCGACGTCTCCGGCAAGGGCCTTCCGGCATCCCTCCTCATGGCGAATCTCCAGGCGACGCTCCGGGGCCAGACGCTCGTGAACGCGACGGCCCGGGACGTCATCGTGCGGTCGAACAAGCTCCTCTTCGAGAGCACGAGTCCGGAGAAGTTTGTCACGCTGTTCTACAGCATCCTTGACCCGAAGAAGCACGAGCTCGTGTACTGCAACGCAGGCCACGACCATCCGTTCCTTCTCTCCGAAGGCAAGGCGCCGGTCCGCCTGCCGACCGGAGGCATCGTCGTTTCGATCATGGAGCACTTCCCGTTCGAAGAGGCCGCGGTCCAGCTTCTGCCGGGAGACACCGTCGTCGTCTACAGCGACGGCATTCCCGAGGCGATGAACGCGGAGAAGGAGCTGTACGGGGAGGAGAGGCTCACGGAGGTTCTCGTGAAGAACCACCATCTGTCGCCGATCGACCTCATCGATACGATCATCAGTGCCGCGAAGTCGTTCGCCGGGCGCACGCCGCAGTCGGACGACATGACCATTATCGTGGTGAAGCGTAAACCGGACGCGTAAGCGTTCCCGCGTGCGGTCGGAGAAACGGAAAACAGTGTTCAGAGAAGAGTATCCTGCCGCAGAGCCTCGGAACGACGGCTCTGTTCGGCTCTGTCTTTCATAAGGAGATACGGCCATGCATATGCGAATGCTCCAAGTGACGGCCAACCCTGGAAGGGTTGCCGAGCTTCAGGAGAACTACGAGCGCAACGTCATTCCGAGGCTGCAAGAGACGCCCGGATGCCTCTACGTCGGCCTGACGAAGAGCGTACGCGACGACAATGAGTACATCTCTCTCACACTCTGGGAGACGCCGCAGCACGCGGAGGCCTATGAGAAGAGCGGCGTCTTCGCCGAGCTCCTCAAGGGCGCCGAGCCCTACCTTGCCGGCACCTCCGAGTGGCGCCTTCATCTCTCGAAGGACAACGTCCTGGAGTACGAACCGGTTCCGGTGGAACCCGTCGTCCAAGCGTACAGCATCGCCGAAAAAAGGGTCTCGGCCATCATGCCGAAGCGCCGCGTCGGGCCGCTCTTCGTCCGCATCGTCTCTCCCCAGATACGCCCCGGTAAGATCGATGAGTTCAAGCGCGTTTTCAACGAGGAGGTCATCCCGGTCCTGCGCGCTGCGGAAGGCTGCCTCTACGCCGCCCTCACCGAGAACGCGAACGACCCAGATCACCCCATCTCCCTCACGATCTGGAACAGCCTGCACGACGCCGAGAAGTATGAGGCGAGCGGCTCATTCAAATCGCTCACCGAAAAGGTTGCCCACACGTTTTCAGGAGTATATCAGTGGAAGATGCAGCTCGAAAAAGAGACAAAAGCGCATTCCACGACGAGCGACGACATGGCTGTCACGGGGTACCAGGTCGTCACGGGCAGGAACTTCGGCTGACGCAGTGAGGGCGAAGGCCTGCCATGAAACCCATTTCCTCCCTCGACAGGCTCCGGCTGAACATCCTCTTTGAGGACCTCAGCGACGACGCCTTCCAGACCCTGAAGCCGAAGCTCAAGGAACGCAAGTTCCATGAGAACGACGTCATTCTGGAGGACGAGAGCGAGGGAATGGAGCTGTACCTCATCACTGCCGGCCGCGTCAAGATCGTCAAGAGGACGAGGTCGGGCGAAGAGAACATGCTCGCCCTTCTCCACGAAGGGGATTTCTTCGGCGAGCTCGAGATGGTCGACGGGCGTCCCCGCTCGGCGCGCGTCGTCGCGATGGAAGACTGCGTCGTCTTTACGCTCCACAAGGACGATTTTGACGCCCTCCTCCAGGCTAGCCATCCGTTCACCATCCGGCTCATGCAGATGATGAGCCTCCGCCTCCGGTCGAGCAATACCTATTTCATCAACGAGCTCGAACGCTCGTCGCGCAAGGCCATCGTCGAGCTTCGCCATATGGAGCAGCTGAACGAGGCGGCGAAGGTCGTGAACTCCACTCTTGACCTCGACAAGCTCCTTTCCCTCATCCTCGACACGGCACTCAAGATCGTCGAAGGCGACCGAGGGACGCTCTACCTCCTCGACGAAAAGAAGAAGGAGCTTTGGTCGAAGGTTTTGCGGGGATCGGAACTCGTGACGATCCGCCTCCCGCTCGGGAAGGGTATCGCAGGATACGTCGGGGCGTCGGGCGACACGCTCAACATCTCCGACGCGTATCTTGACTCGCGATTCAACCCGGAGTTCGACAAGAAGACCGGGTACCACACGCGGACGATCCTCTGCATGCCGATGAAGAACAAGGATGACAAGATCATCGGCGTCCTGCAGCTCCTCAACAAGCAAAAGGGCGACTTCACCCGAGACGACGAACACTTCATCAATGCCCTCTCGATACATGCCTCGATCGCCATCGAGAACGCTCGGCTCTACGAATCAGAGAAGGCATACCACCGAATGCGCGAAGAGGTGCGGCTCGCCGCGCGCATCCAGGCGGATCTCCTCCCGAAGGTCCATCCGGAGATCGCCGGCTATGACGTCGCGGGAACGTCCATCCCGGCGCAGGTGGTCGGCGGAGATTACTTCGACTACATCCCGGTCGACGAACATCAGTGGGCGGTCTGCCTCGGCGACGTCTCCGGCAAGGGTCTTCCGGCGTCACTCCTCATGGCAAACCTCCAGGCGACGCTCCGCGGCCAGACGTATCCCGGCGTGAGCGTGAAGGAGTGCCTCTCGCGCTCCAACAAGCTCCTTCACAGGAGCACGAGCATCGACAAGTTCGTGACGCTCTTCTACGCCATTCTCGATACGCGGACGCACCGCCTCGTCTTCTCCAACGCGGGCCACGATAACCCGTATTTTCACTCGGAAAAGAACCCTGTGCAGCGTCTGTCGACGGGAGGGATCGTCCTCGGGGCGATCGAGGAGTTCTCGTTCGAAGAGTCGGAGATCGCGTTCCGGCCGGGGGACCTGCTCGTCATCTATTCCGACGGCGTCGCGGATGCGATGAACAAGAAGGAGGAGTTCTTCGGCGAAGAGCGGATCGCGGAGACCATCCTGAAATACCGGGAATTCTCCGCGCGCGAACTTATGGAAAAGATCCTTTCGACCGTACGGAAGTTCGTCGGGAAACACCCCCAATTCGACGACATGACGCTCCTCATCCTTAAACGAAAGGCACGGTAGCGGCCATGGCCCAGCTTCCCGACTATCTTCTCGGCGTCAACCAGCGCGAGCTGGAACGCCTCCGGTTCCAGCACGGCGTCTGGAAGCACGTCACCGAGGGCCTCTTCGACCGGATGGGCGTGAAGCCCGGATGGAAATGCCTCGATGTCGGCGGCGGACCGGGGTTCGTCGCGATGGACCTCCGCGACCGAGTCGGCGAACAGGGGGAAGTGACCGTTCTCGAGCCCTCCGAGTTCTACCTTTCCTGGCTCAAAGGGGAAGCACAGCGCCGGGATTGGAAGAACATTCACACGCTCCCCGGCACGTCCGAGTCGGCGCAGCTGCCGGAGAAGACATACGATCTCATCTTTTCCCGGTGGGTGATCGGGTTCGTGCCATCCCCCGAGAAGTTCCTTGAACCACTCTTTAGGGCGCTCAAACCCGGCGGAGTGATCGCTCTTCAGGACTACGTCTACGAAGGCCTCTCGCTCTTTCCGCGCGGAGGCCCGTTCGACCGGATGGCCGACGCAGTGCGCGCCTACTGGCGTTCCGGCGGAGGCGATCCGTACGTCGGTGCGCGCGTCCCGACGATCTTTCGCGCGCACGGTATCGAGCTCTTCGACTATTCTCCGCACTGTCTCGCAGGCGGCACCAAGAGCGGCGTCTTCGAATGGGCGCACCGGTTCTTCACGGTGCACATCCACCACATGGTCGAGAAGAAGGTCCTGACGGCCGAAGAGGGAGACGCGATGCTCCAGGATTGGCTCGCACACCGGGACAATCCGGAGACAGTGTTCGTTTCCCCGATCGTGATGGACATGGCCGGCAGACGCTCCCACTGAAATCCGTGCGACAGCCATGAACCTACTCCTGATTCTACTTACGGCCACGACAATGACCCTCGCGCAACAACCGACCATCCGCTATACGCTCGGCATGTCCAAGCCTGCCACGCACCTCTTTGAGGTCGAGCTGACCTATGACCGGCTTCCGGCGGAACCGGCCGATCTCGATCTCATTCTGCCGGCCTGGCGCCCCGGGCGCTACGTCGTTCTCGATCTCGCCGGGGGAGTGGTGGACTTTTCCGCCGTCGACGGAAAGGGGAACGCGCTTCCCTGGAAGAAAGTGGAGAAATCGCTCTGGCGTGTCGCGCGCGGCGCGGCGCAAGAGGTGAAGGTCCGCTACACCGTGTTCGCAAACGAGTTCAACCTGCGGACGCGCGGATTGAACGACGCGCACGCATTCGTCGACGGGGCCGCCCTGTTCCTCTACGCGGAACGGTACCGCTCCCTACCGGTCACCCTCGAGGTGAAGCCCTATGCGGGCTGGCACGTCACGACCGGGCTCGAGGGGATCGGCACGACCTTCACGGCGCCGGGGTACGATACGTTCGTCGACTGCCCCCTGGAGATCGGCACGCAGAAGGATTTCTCGTTCGACGTCGACGGAATTCCGCACGTCCTGAGCATCTTCGGCGAGGGCAATTGGGACGCGGATACACTGGTCCGGGACATGACGAAGATCATCCGGACGACGGTGTCGCAGTGGGGCGACATGCCGTATCGACGGTACGTCTTCCTCATCCACTGTACGCCGAGTTCGGGGGGCGCAACGGAACACCTGAATTCAGCCGTCATCGGCACTCGGCCCTTCGTCTTCAAGAACGCTGATTCGTACCGGGGATTTCTCTCGGTGGTGTCACACGAGTATTTCCACACCTGGAACGTCAAGCGGCTCCGTCCACGCGGCATGACGCCGTATGATTATACGAAAGAGAATTATACGACCGAACTTTGGATCGCCGAGGGGACGACGTCGTATTACGGCGAACTCATCCTCGTCCGCGCCGGACTCCGGACGCCGGAGGTGTTCCTCGAGATGCTCCAGAATGAGCTGCAGGCGGACCGACTGCGGCCGGGGAACGCGGTGCAGCCGCTGTCGGGATCGAGCTTTGATGCGTGGATCAAGTTCAACCGCGGGACGCAGCAGGCGTTCAACACAGAATCTGATTTCTACGACAAAGGGTCGACCGTCTCGATGCTCCTCGATCTCGAGATCCGCCACAGGACCGCGAACGCGCATTCGCTCGACGACGTCCTCCGGACCCTCTACAAACAGTTTCCCCTGGGTGTCGGATATACCGAATCAGATGTTCTCCGCACGCTCCGTGACGTCACGGGGGAGGACTTCGGCAAGTATTTTTCGGATTTTGTCGACGGCACGCAGGCGCTTCCGTGGGAGTCTGTCCTCGCGTATGCCGGCCTCAAGGTGATGCAGCGCGACTCCGTCGCCAAATCGTGGATCGGTCTCATGACCTCCGATGCGGACGGCCGGACGAAGGTCACGAGGGTCGTTGCCGGTTCGCCCGCGTATGAGGCGGGACTCGATCTCGGCGACGAGGTCGTGGCACTCAACGGTTTTCGGGTGAGGAGCGCTGATATCACCGACAGGACCGGGGAACTCAAGCCCGGCGGGAAGGTGATCCTGACGGTCTTCCGGAACGACCGTTTGCAGGAATTCACCGTCGCGGTGGCCCACCAGCCGGTACCCGCATGTACCGTTGTCCGAAGTACATCACCGAGTGAGATCCAGAAGACCATCTACCAGGACTGGCTGCGGTCGGCCTGGAAATAACATAACTACAAAAAGGACATCTCCGATGCACATGAAACGTATCCGACCCGTCGTCGCGCGCGCGCTTGTTTTCCTCGCGATCTTTTCTGTGCTTGTCACCACCGCAGGGCTCGCACAAAACGTCGTGATCGTCATGATCGACGGCGCCCGGTACGATGAATCCTTCGGTGCGGGCGCGACGAACATGCCCCGGATCTGGAACGACCTCCGGCCGAAAGGGACGGTCTACACGAACTTCCGCAACGATGGGATCACGAAGACCTGCGCCGGACACAGCGCCGTCCTGACAGGCGTCTGGCAGGACATGCCGAACGACGGCAGCGTCCGCCCCGCGACCCCGACGGTATTTGAATTCTACCGGAAATACACGGGACAGCCGGAAAGTACGTGCTTCGTGATCTCCGGGAAGACGAAGCTCGAGATGCTGACGCACAGCGTCGACACGGCGTTCGGATCGGCCTACGGCGCGCGGTTCGTCGCAGGGGCGACCACGAGCGACACGGCCACCTGGAGGCAGATCGTGAAGGTCATGGATACGGAGCACCCGCGCCTTCTCATCATCAATTTTCCCGACGTGGACGTGAACGGCCACGCGAAGAACTGGGACGCATATCTCAGCGCGATCCGGGGGGCGGATTCGCTCGTCTACCGACTCTGGAACAAGATCGAATCGGACAGCGTCTACCGCGAGCGAACGACGATGTTCGTGACGAACGATCATGGACGGCACGATGAGGCCCATGGCGGATTTCAGAACCACGGAGACTCGTGCGAGGGGTGCCGCCACATCATGCTCCTCGGCATGGGTCCCGGGTTCGTCCAAGGGGCGGTCGTGGCGGAACGCCATATGCAGATCGACATCGCTCCGACGATCGCAGGTATCTTCGGCTTCCCGTTCCCGAAACGCGATGGCAAGAGCCTCTTTCCCGTGGAAAACAGCGCAGTGAAGAAATAACGCCCCTTTTCGGGTGTCCTGATGCCGGTCACACCACAATTTCGTGGGATATCGTAGATTGTGTGTTGACGTGCAACGTGGGATCGGTCGGGATCGACCGATTCGAACGTTTGGCGCTGACCGATCTGCTATTAAACGAGGATTGTTGGTATGAAGACCATGTTCGTGTTCGTGCTGTTGTTGCTTTCACTCCCGGCACACGCACAGCTCACCCGGTATTCGGTCACGATGACCCCGGCCGACTACCAGCTTCTCTACACTCGGGACATCTTCAGCGACTCCCTGCTGCCGGCATCGCTCACGGTGCACGATTCCCTCTGGAACAATTCCCTCGTGAGGTTCAAGGGCCATTCCACGCGGTACTATTCGAAGAAATCGTTCCGCGTGCGTGTCCCCACGGCTCACCTCTACCATGCCCAGCGGGACCTTAATTTCAACTCCATGTACACCGACAAGTCGTTCCTTCGCGAACGCCTCGCATGGGGGCTCTTCGCCGACATGAACGACATGGCTCCGATCGCCGAGCACGCGCTTTTCTCCCTGAACGGCCAGCCCGACGGGCTCTACCTCGCCATCGACAAGTTTGACAAATATTTCTTCCAGCGCCGGGGCCGTATCGTCGCGCCGGTGTACGAGGCGGACGACACCTATGACAATGCGGACATGACGGAGCAGCCGGACAGCATCCTGAAGCTCTACTATGCGAAAGATGTCGGCAGCAGCACCGACTACTCCGATCTGAGTGTCCTTCTCCATGCCATCAACACTGCTCCTGACGCCTCGTTCGCCGACACGCTCGACCGGTATTTCGACATGCCGAGCATCCTCAACTGGTTCACGGGGAACATCGTGATGATGATGGGAGACAGCTACAGCAAGAACTATGCGATCTACCGCGACACCTCGCGCGCCACGCAGCAGTGGACCGTCATCCCGTGGGATTACGATATCTCGTTCGGACGGTCGGGAGATCTCGCGATCCCGTATCCGGCATCCCTTCTCAACGACCGATTCGCGTACACGTACCCGGTGCTCTCTGGACCTTCGAGCGTACTCAAGGACCGGTTCATGGCGGCGCCCGGCCTTATGGAGGAGCTCCGGCTCCGGGTCGACACCGTGCTGCAGACGGTCTTCACGGAAGCAAGGATGCTGCCGCGGATCGACAGCCTCGCGGCCTATGTCTCCGCCGCGGCGGAGAACGACCCCGGGAAATGGGGGACGGCCCAGGACTTTCATGATCATGTCGACGCCCTGAAGTATTTCATCACCGCGCGGAGAAACTATCTTCTCAAGACGTTCATCCATCCCCCGTCAGGAGAGTACAACAGCGTGACCCTTCCCGTCACGCAGACCGGCGTGCCGTATCATTTTGTGGCGTATGACGGCCGACAGCTGGCAACGCTCTGGTTCACGAGCATGTTCGGCCTCGACAGCGTCCTCGTCGTGGCGCACCCCGATTCCATGCCCCCGTCGCTCGCCGCGGCGGACGGAAAATACATCCGGCGGTGGCTGGAGGTCGTGCCATTCCCCTCGACTGCGGCGTTCACCGCGCGCCTCCAGTGGTCCTATGTGGACGTCTCGACGAACGTGACCGAGGTCGGCACCGGCGTCCAGGATGAACGGCTCTTGCGAAGCTTCGTCTTCGACGGCGCGGAGCGCCGGGCGCTGCCGTCGGTGATCAACCCCATCGCGAACATCGCGACGATCGATTCCGTCACCGAGCAGGAATGCGGCGCGGGCAAGCATTTCGGGCTCGCACTCTCGCCGACCTACACGCAGAAGTGGTTCCGCATGCCCCTGAACAACTGGCAGCGATGGTATGACGTTACGTTCTCGGGAACGCAGAACGGCTGGATCCTCGGGGATCACGGATCGATCCTGAAAACGACCGATGGCGGCACCACATGGGCGGAGAAGGCCGTCGGCTTTAATGTAATCTTTACGAGCCTCTTTCACCTCTCCCCTGCGTCGCTCTGGGCGGTCGGGCAATCGGGCGCGGTGTATGAGAGCGCCGATAGCGGCGAGACGTGGACTCGCCATGATCTGGGTGTGACGTCGACGTTTCGCGCGATCGCCTTTGTGGGTCCTGTTGTCGGCTATCTTGCCGGCGACGGCGATATCCTCCGCACAACCGACGGCGGCGGCACTTGGTCGACGATCGTGGCCGATTCTACGCAATCGTTCCAATGCCTCACCGCGCGCGGCTATGATATCCTGAGCGTGGGCTCTTCACGTGGATTGTCGATCTATTCGTCGCCGGACGGCGGGCTGAGTTGGAGCACAACGGGCGTGGAGCTCACCGGATCGATCAACGCAGTTGCTCCCAGTGATTCCTCCGCGCTCTGGGCGGCCGGTGACAGCGGGAAGGTCTTTTATCGCGCCTCCACCGCCTCGCCTTGGCAATCGGTCGCCACACCGGGGAGTGCGACGATCCGCCGGCTCTTCGCACGCGACGGGTCTCACATCTATGGGGCCGGCGACGGCGGTGCGATCTGGTACTCCACTGATGCGGGGACTCACTGGTACTCCCAATACGGCGCCGATACGCACGATCTCTTCGGGCTCACCTTCACGGACAGTACGCACGGGTTCGCGGTCGGGAGCGGAGGGTCGGTCCTGACGACGACGGCATCAGGCACGGTGACGGGGGTGGCGCCGCCGGTCCAGGATCTTCCGATTACGTATCAGCTCTCGCAGAATTACCCGAACCCCTTCAATCCCGAGACACGGATCGAGTTCTCGATCGTCGAGGGTGGAGCGGTACGGCTCACCGTCTACGATATCCTGGGACGCGAGGTGGCTGTGCTCGTCAATGAGCCGATGCCGCCGGGTCGGTACCGCGTGAACTGGAACGCCGGGACCCTTCCAACGGGCGTGTATTTCTACCGTCTGCACTCCGGCGCGTTCGTGGAAACAAAGAAGCTCCTGCTCCTACGGTGACCGTCTTCATCCGCTTGTCCGGCATCCTCGCGGCGTTCCTTCTTGCAGCGACCCTGTCGGCGCAGGTGCGTCACGACCTCTTCATTCCGCTTGCCACGGGGGACAGCCTCGACGCGACGTATTACACGCCGGCGATCCTTCCTCCGTCCGGCGCTCCGGCAATCCTCTTTGTTCACGGGTACGGGCTCGACAAGGATGCGGATACGGCCAACGGCAGCATCTACGCCGGCCTGGGTTATCTCACCCTGTGCTATTCGGTGCGCGGCCACGGCAATTCCTCAGGGAACTCGACGATCATGTCGCTCCAGGAACGTGCCGACCTCGTCGAGGTGCTTGCATTCCTCCGCGGCCTTCCCGGCGTCGACACCGCGCGGGTGGGGATCGTCGGCGGTTCGCAGGGAGGGCTGCACGGGCTCTGGGCCGCGGCGGACAGGCTGCCGGTCCAGGCGGTATCATCGGACGTCATCGTCCCGCACTGGGCGAGCGACATGCTCATGAACGGCTCGGTCCGCCGGACGGTGCTTCTCCTCCTTCAGTCTGCTACCGTGCATTATGCCCCGGTGCGCGACACGCTTTGGAGTCTCCTGCGGGACGACGCGTACGACGCGTTTCGGTCGACGTTCACGGCGTACCGGGATGTCGATACCGCGCTCCTCAACAGCGCATCGGTCCCGACGCTCCGGTTCCTCAAGTGGCAGGACCATTATTTTGCCGCGAACGACGGCATCGAAGCCTTCAACCGGTACGCGGGACCGAAGAAGGTCTACGTCGGAACCCGCGGCCATTTTTCGGACCACGTGGAATCCGAGCGCGTCTATCAATACGACCAGGTGACGCGATGGCTCGGGCATTTTCTCCAGGGGGCCGACAATGGGATCACCGACGAGCCCCTCTACACGTATGCCGCGAGCAGCCTTCCCATGGATTCGCTCGGGTATTTCACCTGGACGCGCTCCGGAGTGAACTCCTGGCCGCCAGTCGGTGTTGCGCCCTTCCGATTCTATCTTGGGGCAGATTCCACGCTCGGATATTCTCCGCCCGCGGTGAGCCTCGACTCGCTCTATCTGGAGAACCTCTACACCGACTCCACCTATACGTTCGATTCCGGTTTCATCGAGGGGTTCCGCGGTTCGTTCTTCGATTCAAGGCTCCCGCACCGTTCGCTCGTCTTCCAGTCACCGCCCCTTCCTACGGACCTTACCTGGATCGGGACGCCGCGGATGAAGCTCTACCTTCGGCCCTTGACCGACAAGTTCCCGATCCACGCGCAGATCTACGAAGTGGATTCGCTCGGCGTCAAGTACTTCTTGAACAGAATCAATTACACGGGACGACACTGGCTCCCCGGCGCCCCCGATTCGGTGCTCGCGGAGGGGATCCCCCACGCGCATAGGTTCACGGCCGGCAGCCGGATCCGGGTCGAGCTCACGAACATCGACGTCACGAACCGCATCGACCTCGGATCCTACCCATTCGTCGTACCAATGTTCGCCAACACGGGGGTCTCCGTCCGCATGGATGCGGACCGCGCGTCGTACATCGAGCTTCCGCTCATCGGTTCGCCGACGGGCGTCACCTACGCCGGTGCGGGAGTGCCGGCGGAGTTCCAGCTGCGGCAGAACTACCCGAACCCCTTCAACAGCACGACCGTCATCTCTTTCACGCTCGCCGCCCCGGCGTCCGTGCGGCTCCAGGTCTACGACCTCCTCGGCAGGCGCGTCGCGACGCTCGTGGAGGAGCGCCTGCAGCCGGGCGAGTACCGGATCCCATGGCATGCCGACGACCGATCCTCCGGCGTCTACTACTGCCGGCTCGAAGCCGGAACGGTGCACAGGACGGGGAAGATGCTCCTCCTGCGGTGATGCGCCCCGGCTTCATTTGTTTGGAGCGGATTTTCTCCCTATGTTTGAGCAAGTCCTCACGCTGTTACCCTCACGCAAAGAGCACACACGAATGTCAAAAGCCATCAGTCCCGTCCTCATTGCGGCGCAGGATGTCTCCATCCGCTTCGGCGAGCAGATCGTTCTCAGGGAAGCGACGGTCAGCATCCACCAGGCAGACCGGATCGGCCTCATCGGCAACAACGGGTCGGGCAAATCGACGCTCATCCAGATCGTCGCGGGCATCCTCGAACCCGACGGCGGCTCCGTCTCCCGGAAGCGTGACCTCGTCACCGGGTACCTTCCCCAGGCATTCCTTCTCGATCCAGCGCTGACGGTCTACGAGAACATCGCCGAAGGGGCCCATGACGTCGCCGACCTTCTGAAGGAGTACGAATCCCTTCCGTACACCTCAGAGCGCAGGCACCTGTTAGAGGAACAGATCCGTCAGCGCGAAGGTTGGAACCTCGACAACAGGATCGAATCAGCGATGCATTCCCTCAACGTGCCCGATGGGAGCCGCGACATCCGCACGCTCTCCGGCGGCGAGCAGCGCCGGGTCGCGCTCTGCCGATCGATCATCTCCCGGCCCGACCTTCTCATCCTCGATGAACCGACCAACCACCTCGACACCGAATCGATCGAATGGATGGAACAGTTCCTCGCGGGCTACTCCGGCGCGTGCCTCTTCGTCACGCACGACCGCTACTTCCTCGACGCGCTCGCGAACCGGATCATCGAGCTCGCGGACGGCCAGTGCTATTCCCATGCGGGCTCCTACACCGATTTTCTCCTCGACAAGGCCGAGCGTGAGGTGGAGCGGGAGACGGAGGAGCACAAGCGGAACCGCTTCCTCCGCCGCGAACTCGAATGGGTGCGCCGGAGCCCGGAGGCCCGGAGAACGAAGTCCAAGAGCAGGATGAGCCGCTATTTCGAGCTCGCCGACAAGGCCGGCTACCGCGCCGACGAAGAGGTGGATTTCCTCATCCCGCCCGCATCCCAGCTCGGCTCGAAGATCCTCAACTTCAAGCACCTCGGTCTGACCCTCGGCGGCAAGCGACTCATCGAAGACCTCAGCTTCCTCTTCACGAAGGGGAGAAAGCTCGGCATCATCGGCCGCAACGGACTCGGCAAGACCTCGCTGCTCCGGATCATCCTCGGGGAACTTGAGCAGAGCGACGGGCTCGTGGAAAAGGGGGACCTCACGGCCGTGAACTACATCGACCAGTCGCGCATCGCCCTCGACGACGGGAACACCGTCATCCAGGAGATCGGCGAAGGACGGGAGTGGATCATGTTCGGGGAGGAGAAGATGACGATATGGAAATATCTCCGGCGATACCTGTTCGCCGATGACCGGATGAACACGCAGGTGGGGAAGCTCTCCGGCGGCGAGCGAAGCAGGCTCCTCCTCGCGAAGATCCTGAAGAACGGGGGCAACATGCTCATCCTCGACGAACCGACGAACGACCTCGATCTCGCGACGATGCGGGTTCTCGAAGAGACACTCATCGCGTTCGACGGCTGCCTCATCGCCGTGAGCCACGACCGCTACTTTCTCAACCGGGTCTGCAACGGGATCCTCGCGTTCGAGGGGGACGGGGTGGTGCACTTCAGCGAAGGGAACTACGACTACTATCTCGAAAAGCGGATCGCACGCCGGGCCGAAGCGGCGGCGCAGGCCGCCGCTTCGGCCCCGCGCGACGCGACGCCCGACGCCCCGGGTGCCAGGCCGAAGAAGAAGCTCAGCTGGAAGGAGGCAAAGGAGCTCGAGACCATCGAGGCCGACATCATGCGCGCCGAGGAAGAGGTCATCCGCATCGAGGCGGTCTTCGCGCGCCCCGATTTTTTCGACGTATATGGGGGCCAGACCGCGAAACTCACTGCCGAACTCGATGCGGCGAAGGGCTCCGTGGAGGGACTCTACGCCCGCTGGCACGCGCTGGAGGGCGTGCGCACAGGGAAGGCATAGACGTTGCCCACTAGACGTTGCCATTGAGGAAAATTTCCGGTACCTTTAAATATTCTCACCACATGTTTCATACAGGAAAAGCGATCATGATGAGTTTTCGTATCATTCTTTTAATGTCCACCATGCTGGCCTTGAGCAGCTGCAACAAGAACGGCCAGGAACAGCAGGCACAACAGCAACAGCCGCCGATGCTGAGTCAGGCGCCGGCGACCACCCCGACCTCGGCAGGAGGGGTCACATGGAAGGTACCGAGCAGCTGGACCGTCGAGGCAGAGCGGCCGATGCGCGTCGGGACGTACGCGGTCCCCGCCGGCGGCGGCGACGCCGAAGGGGGGGAATGCGCTGCGTACTACTTTGGCGCCAACCAGGGGGGCGACGTGCAGGCGAATGTCGATCGCTGGGCTGCGCAGTTCGAGGGCGTTACGGGGAAGACCCAGACGAACTCGGAAGTGCACGGCATGCAGGTGACGAACGTGGTCATCAAGGGGACCTACCTCGCCCCCGCGGGTCCAATGATGCAGTCGCAGGGGAAGAAGGCGCACTATTCGCTGCTCGGCGCCATCATTGATGCTCCGAACGGCCGCGTGTTCTTCAAGTTCACCGGACCGGATAAGACGATCGAAGCCTCGAAGGCCGACTTCGACGTGCTCCTCGGGTCCGTCACGAAAGAGTAACCGTTCGACCATGCGCCCCCTCCACCATGCGGCGGGGGCGCATTTTGTTTCCGCCCCGCACGATCGTTCTCGCGATTCCCTCGTTGCACGTGTTCGTTCGCTGAAAGCCAGCTCCTTCCCGCCTCAACATGATCACATTCGCGAACCGCCTTGAGCCTCCTGACAATCGAGCATTTCAAAAATAGTGAGCAGGATTAGGTGATCACCCATCAGGCATTTATGAGTATTGAAACTTAGTCCGACGGATGGCCAATAAGATCTTCTCGGCCGCTCATCTCTCGCCAATAAGAGTGGCCAAAATAAGTGCTTGAGGGGGCACTTGAATCCTCATGCCGTCACCGGCACCATTGTCGTGTCTCGTAACAAGTTCGGATAAGTCCAATGCCTTGAATTGCGCTTTCGTGCCCAGATTGGCGGATATCAGTCCACGGCTTAGAACACACATCGCTGAGACACGGCTGTAATACCTGAAACTGATAACATGTGGACGAACCCTCGAAGCGGGCCGTCGTTCGTCGGTGTGAGGCTTGCAAAACGGGCTAAATCTTTGTAAGATATCCCGGCTTATCGAACCCTCCATCATAGAATTCGCGGATTCATGCCGGTTTTGAAGACCATGCGCTTCGGCATCTGGCTCGCGCTCCTGCTCGAAGTGCTGCTCCTGACCATCCTCACCTCCTCCTTCGGCGGCAGCAGCGGGTTCGAGTCCACCTTCCTCAACTGGTCCAATCTTTCCCAGGTCATCCGGGCCCTCTCCTTCATCGCCATCATGGGAGTGGGACAGGCCGTCGTCATCATCACCGGCGGCATCGATCTCTCCGTTGGTTCCGTCCTCGGGCTCTCCGGTGTCGTCACGGCGGTCCTCCTCAATGCGAACGTCGGGACCCCAGCCGCCGTCCTCGCCGGCGTCGTCGTCGGACTGTTCGGCGGCATCCTGAACGGCCTTGTCATCACGCGCGCAAAGCTTCCGCCGTTCATCGTCACGCTCGGCATGATGAGCATCGCCCGCGGCCTGGCGTTCGCGATCACCGGCGGCGAGACGATCCGAAGCCTTCCACCAGGATTCCTCCTCATCGGCCAGGGCGAGATCCTCGGCCTGCCCATTCCGATCCTCGCCATGGCGCTTCTTGCGGCCACCGTCGGGTTCCTCCTCCGGTCGACGCCGTGGGGGCGGTACACCTACGCCATCGGCGGCAACGAGGAGGCGGCCCTCTTGAGCGGCGTGAGCGTCCACCGCGTCAAGATCGCCGTCTATGCCCTCTGCGGGCTCGCCGCGGGGATCGCCGGGGTCCTCTTCACCTCGCGGTTCGGGGTTGGACAGTCGACCGCGGGGCTCGGGTACGAGCTCGACGTGGTCGCGGCGGCGGTCATCGGCGGGGTGAGCCTCACCGGTGGCCGCGGGACGATCCTCGGGGTCATCATCGGATCGCTCCTCATGGGCATTTTACGCAACGGTTTAGTATTATTAGATGTTTCCGCGTACTGGCAGCAGGTCGCCATCGGCCTGGTGATCGTGCTGGCGGTCATCCTCGACAGAAGAACCACATCATCATAGGAGCTGTATGAAAAAAATCCTCTGCGTCATCCTCGCGATCGCCCTCGTCTCGATTTCCTGCGGCAAGAAAGAGGCGAAAGCCTCCAAGGTCATCGGCGTCTCGCTCCTGACCCGGGCCCACGTCTTCTTCAAGGACCTGGAAGAAGGGCTCCAGACGGAAGCGGCGAAGCACGGGTACGAGCTCATCGTCACCGCCGGGGAGTTCGATCTCGGCAAGCAGAGCGCGCAGATCGAGGACTTCATCGCGCGAAAGGTGGACGCGATCGTCGTCTGCCCGGTCGACTCCCGGGGGATCGGCCCCTCCGTGAAGAAAGCAAATGACGCGAAGATCCCGGTCTTCACGGCCGACATCGCCTCGCTTGAGGGCGAGATCGTCTGCCACGTCGCCTCCGACAACGTCGCCGGCGGCACCCTTGCAGGCGAGTACCTCGCCAAGGCGCTCGGCGGGAAGGGGAAGGTCGCCATCATCGGCCAGCCCACCATCACCTCCGTCCTCGACCGCGTCCAAGGGTTCAAGGACGCCGTCGCGAAGTATCCCGGCATGGAGATCGTCGCGGACGTGAACGGCGAAGGGAGGAGGGATATGGCGATGCAGGCCGCCGCCGACGTCCTCCAGGCGCATCCCGACCTCAACGGCATGTTCGGCATCAACGACGATTCCGCGCTCGGCGCGCTCGATGCGGTCAAGCAGTTCAACCGAACAGGGATCAGCATCGTCGGCTACGACGCGACGCCGCCGGCGGTGGACGCGATCACAAAAGGCACGGCCCTCAAGGCCGACGTCGTGCAGTATCCGAAGAAGATCGGCGCCACGACGATCATGAAGATCAGCGAATATTTCTCGGGAGCCCAACTCCCGAAGAAGATCCCCGTCGAGGTCGGCATCGTCGACGCGGCATCCCTGAACGCGGCGCACTAGATGGCTCCTCTCCTCCAGATGAGCGGGATCCGGAAGGAGTATCCCGGCGTCGTGGCGCTGCAGGATGTCGGATTTGAGCTCCGGTCCGGAGAGGTGCACTGCCTCCTCGGCGAGAACGGGGCCGGGAAGTCGACGCTCATGAAGATCCTCTCGGGCGCGATCCGCCGAGATGCGGGCCGCATCATGATCGACGGTGTGGACGCGGTCGTCGACACGCCCGCGGACGCGCAGCGGCACGGAATCGGCATGATCTACCAGGATTTCAAGCTCGTGCCGGAACTGAGCGTGGCGGAGAACATCTTTCTCGGCAACGAACCGACGCAGGGCCGATTGCCTCTCATCGATTACTCCCTCATGCACGAACGGTCCAGGGAGGTCATCGCCATGCTCGGCGAATCGATCCCGACGGCGGCCCAGGTCCGCGGCCTGAGCATCGCGCAGCGCCAGATCGTCGAGATCGCGAAGGCCCTCTCGAAGAAGGTCCGCGTCCTGGCGATGGACGAGCCGACCGCGCCCTTGACCGAACACGAGATGAAGAACCTCTTCAAGGTCATCCGGCGCCTGAAGGAGGAGGGGGTGGGGATCATCTACATCTCGCACCGCCTCGAGGAGATCTTCGAGATCGGCGACCGTATCACCGTCCTGCGCGACGGCACGTTCGTCCACAGCTGTCTTGTCGCGGAGGCCGACAAGCGGAGCCTCGTGCGCTGGATGGTCGGCCGCGAGCTTGAGCAGGAATATCCCAAGATCCCCCTTGACCGGGGCGGCGAGCTTCTCCGGATAGAGCACCTCAACGCCGGCATGCTCAAAGACATCAACCTCACGCTCTATCAGGGAGAGATCCTCGGTCTCGCGGGCCTTGTCGGCGCGGGCCGCACGGAGCTCGCGCGCGTCCTCTTCGGCGCAGATCCGCGCGAGAGCGGTCGCGTCACGCTCGGCGGGAAGGAGATCGCGCCACGCTCGCCCCGGGAAGCGATCGACGCGGGGATCGGACTTCTCACCGAGGATCGGAACGCGTACGGCCTCATCATGCAGATGAGCGTCCGGGAGAACATCACGCTCTCCAACCTGAAGGAGGTCGCGAGCGGGCCGTTCCTTTCGCGCTCCGCTGAATCGGCCGTCGCAGAGCGGTTCACCTCCGAGCTTCGGATCAAGACTCCGGGCATCGAACAGCAGGTCGAACACCTCTCTGGCGGGAATCGGCAAAAAGTGGTCCTCGCTCGGTGGCTCTTCACGAAGTCCTCGCTCCTCATCTTCGACGAGCCGACCGCGGGGATCGACGTCGGCGTGAAGTTCGAGATCTACCAGCTCATCAACCGCCTCGCCCAGGAGGGGGTCGGCGTCATCGTCATTTCCTCAGACCTTCCCGAGCTCCTTGGGGTGAGCGACCGGGTTGCGGTCATGTGCGAAGGGCGCCTCACCGGCATCCTCTCGCGGCAGGAGGCGACGCAGGAGCGGGTCATGCTCCTGGCGAGCGGAGAGACGGCGCTGGAGGGTTTCCGTGGCTGAGTCCGTGACCCGCTCCTCGAAGACCTTCAAGGCGCTCGTCGGCGAGTTCGGCATCGCCATCGTACTGGCGGCGGAGATCGGCCTCTTCGCCCTTCTCTCGCCCTACTTCTTCACCGCGGAGAACATCCTCAACATATCGCTCCAGACCTCCATCATCGCCATCATCGCGGTGGGGATGACCTTCGTCATCCTCACTGCGGGCATCGACCTGTCCGTCGGTGCGATCGTGGCGTTCACGGGCGTTATCGTGACGACGGTCTTAAAGATGAACGCGCCGTATCCCGTCGCGCTCCTCTGTGTCGTCCTGTCGGGACTCGCCATCGGCGCGTTCTCAGGCGCGCTCGCGGGGACATTCGTCACGAAGCTCAAGATCACGCCGTTCATCGTGACCTTGGCGCTCATGACGATCTGGCGCGGGGCGGCCTACATGTTCACGGATGGCAGGCCGGTCTGGGGCCTCCCCGATGCGTTCAGCCTTCTGGGCAGCGGACGGCTCTTCGGCGTCCCCGTCCCGACGATCTGCATGGTCATCGTTTATGTTGCCGCGTACGTCGTCCTCGACCGCACGCGCTTCGGACGGCACGTCTACGCCGTCGGCGGAAACCCTGAAGCGGCGCGGCTCTCCGGCGTTCCGACGGACCGCGTCGTGCTCAAGGTCTACATGCTCTGCGGCATGCTCGCCTCGTTCAGCGGGATCCTCCTGGCGTCGAGGATGAACTCCGGCCAGCCGAACGCCGGACAGATGTACGAGCTTGACGTCATCGCCGCCGTCGTCGTGGGCGGGACGAGCCTTTTCGGTGGCAGAGGGTCGGTCGTCGGGACCTTCATCGGGGCGATGCTCATCGGCGTCTTGCGCAACGGCCTCAACCTCATGAACGTCAGCTCCTACGTCCAGATGATCCTCCTGGGCGTGGTGATCCTCTCCGCCGTGCTCCTCGACCGGCTGCGGGGGCGATGAACCATGTGTACCCACTCATTTTCAGGAATATCATGAAGACCTTCCTTCTTTCGTGGCTCCTCTGCGGTTCGCTCCTCGCAGGGAACTCCTCCGCGTTGGCGCAGTTCACCGAATCGCGCCTGCCCTTCTATTACCACGTCCACGGCGGGCTCTTCTTTCCTTCCCGGGAGAACTTTCGTGAATCGTACAAGACGGGTTCGGATATTATCTGGGGGTTCGGGGTCGCATTCCCGATCACCGACGATTATCTCTACCTCGTGACCGATATCGCATGGTTCGCCTCGGAGGCGCCCATCGACGCCCCGGCGGACAGTTCGCTGAAGATCCGGGAGCGCTTCATCCACCTCGGGCTGCTCAACAAGGTATTCTTCTCCAAGCGGGAGGCGGTGCGCTTCCAGGGAGGGGCCAGCTATTCCACGGTCAGCGAATCGTCCTTCGGCCCCCTCGGCGGCAGCCAGGAACGCGCGCTCCCGAAGAGGTTCGGGTACTTCGGCGGCGTCGGGCTTGAACACATCCTCGGCACCGGAGGACTGTCGATCTACTCCGACATCCTCTACGAATACCGCCGCTCGCTCGACCGAGGCTTCTCCGGCGACTTCGGCGGCATCCGGCTGGAAGTGGGCGTGACCGTCAATTTCAATTAGTGCCGCGCGCTCCGCGCGCGGCCGCATCTGACCATCCTCTACGGGAACTCATATGAAAACTCTCACCGTTCTCCTGGCGCTCTTCGTCGCCCTTCAGCTCTCGCCGGCGCAAACGAACGTCGACCGCCTCGCCGGCGCCCTCGACTCCCTCGGCAGCCTTTCGTTCAACCACTGGAAGGTGAGCGCCGATCTCAAGGGGCTCCGGTCCATCGGGGACGCCCCAACGAAGCCCGGGTTCGACGATGCGCAGTGGAACACCCTCTCCCTCAATGAATCGATCTACCCCGATTCCTGCTGGATTCGGAAGGAGATCGTCCTCCCCCAGAACGTCCTCGGGGCCCCGATCAGCGGCCCTGTGCGGCTTCTCCTCTCCGTCGACGACTACGGGTACCTCTGGGTGAACGGGGAGAGCAAAGGGATGTTCCCGTGGGACGGCGATTTCGAGCTGACGCGCAACGCCTCCCCGGGCCAAAAGTTCCTCATCGTCATCAAGGCGATCAACACGGGCGGTCCGCTCCGGCTCATCCGCGCCGAAGTCACGACCGCCGCGTCGAAGGAGCTCCGCCAGAGCATCGAGGACCTCTCTCTGTCGCTGCGCGTCGGCCAGAAGCTCCTGAGCTTCGACACGTACCAGACGAACGCCCGGCGAAAGCTTGATCCGGGGACCGACCGGTCCCATATGGACCGCACGGAAAAGCTCCGGCTGAACGACCTTCTCCAGTCGCTTGCGGCTCGGGTGGACGTGAAGGCCCTCGCCGCGGGAGACGCCGCCGGATACCGCCGCTCGGTCGACGTGATCAGGCCGCTTTTGCGTCCGGTGAGCGAGTACGCGCGGAAGTTCACGCTCTATTTCGACGCGAATGCGCATATCGACGCCGCATGGCTCTGGCGGGACGCGGAGACGAAGCAGGTCGTCCGGAACACGTTCTCCTCCGTCCTCAACATGATGAACGCGCGCCCCGAGTTCACCTACACGCAGAGCGCCGCCGCGTACTACGACTGGATGGACAAGCTCTATCCCGACCTGTTCCAGGGGATCAAGAAGAGGGTCGCGGAAGGCCGGTGGGAGGTCACGGGCGGCATGTGGGTCGAGCCCGACTGCAATCTGCCTAGCGGCGAATCATGGATGCGCCACCTTCTCTACGCGAAGCGCTACTTCCGGAAGAGCCTCGGCGCCGACGTGAAGATCGGTTGGAACCCCGATTCGTTCGGGTACAACGGGAACATGCCGATGTTCTATCAGAACGCCGGCATCGATGCCTTCATCACGCAGAAGATCGGATGGAACGCGACGAACGTGTTTCCGTACCGCCTCTTTTGGTGGGAGTCCCCCGACGGGTCGCGGGTCCTGAGCTACTTCCCGTTCGACTATGTGAACACGATCGACGACCCGTACCAGCTCGTCGACTGGTCGCGGCAGTTCGAGGCGAACACCGGCATGACAAAGATGATGATCCTCTTCGGCGTCGGCGACCACGGCGGCGGACCCTCGCTCGAGATGATCGACCGCATCGAACGCTTGAAGACGATCGACATCTACCCCACGATCGAGTATGGCAACACCGGAACCTATCTTTCCTGGATCCGGCAGCAGGACCTGGCGAACCTTCCGGTGTGGAAGGACGAACTCTACCTTGAGTACCATCAGGGAACGTACACGACACAGTCGGCGATGAAGAGCAACAACCGCCGCAGCGAGGTCCTCCTGACGAACGCGGAGAAGTTCTCGACGCTCGCCACCCTCTACGGGAAGCCGTACCGGGGAGCGGACCTCGAGGAGGCCTGGAGAGGGGTGCTCTTCAACCAGTTCCACGACCTGCTTCCCGGCTCCGGCATCCGCGAGATCTACATCGACGCGGCGGAGCGGTACGCGGCGTCCATGTCGATCGGAACGTCCGAGCTTCGCGCGTCCCTTGAACAGATCGCCGGCGCCGTCAAAGCCCCGTCGGTGAAGGGGACGCCGGTCGTCGTCTTCAACGCGCTCGCCTGGAAGCGCTCGGACCTCGTCACGCTCGATCTCCCCGAAGGGAGTTCGCCGCCGCAGTACTCGGTGGCGGACGATCGAGGGACGGCCGTGCCCTCCCAAATCGTGAGCGACGGCCCGCGACGCCACAAGCTTCTCTTCGTCGCGGACGACGTTCCCCCTATCGGCTACAAGGTCTACGAACTCAGGACGGGCCCGGCGGCCGCGGCTGACGCCGCCGCCGCTGCCGCTGCTCCGGGCAGCGTCATCGAAAGCCCGCTCTTCCGGGCGGAGGTCGATCCGGCGAGCGGCTGGCTCAAAAGCCTCGTCGACAAGCGCAGGGGCCGGGAACTCCTCACCGGCGCGGGGAACGAGCTGCAGTTTCTCCAGGATACGCCGTCGGCGTGGGACGCTTGGAACATCGGACTCACGGGCGTCCAGTATCCGACGACGCTCCGGAAGGTCGAGATCGTCGAACGGGGTCCCGTCCGCTCGGTCATCCGTATGACGCGCGACTACCTCAAACCCGGGACAAAGAAGGACTTCCCGACGGAGGATTTTCCGTCGACGTTCATCACTCAGGACGTCATCCTCTATCAGAACCTCGACCGGATCGACTTCACGACGAACATCGACTGGTGGGAGGAGAAGACGATGGCGAAGGTCGCCTTCCCGCTGGCCGTGACCGACACCGCCGCGACCTACGAGATCCCGTTCGGCTCGATCCGGCGGTCGACCGGATGGCGGAACAGCTGGGACAGCGCGAAAGTGGAAGTCCCCGCCCAGCGCTGGGCGGACCTCTCCCAGGACGACTACGGGGTGAGCCTCCTCAACCGCTCGAAGTACGGCTACGACATCAAGGGGAACGTCGCGCAGCTCTCGCTCCTGCGGTCTCCGAAGTGGCCCGATCCAACGGCGGACCGGGGCAAGCATTCGATCGACTACGCCCTCTATCCCCACGAGGGACGCGTTGGATCCTCGATGACCGTCCATCGCGGGTACGAGTACAACAACCCTCTCATCCCGGTGATGGCCGCCAAGGGGAGTGCGCGGACGCTGCCGGCGTCGCATTCGTTCGTGGCGCTCTCGCCGGGGTCGCTCATCCTCACGACGGTGAAGAAGGCGGAGGACGAGGATGCGTGGATCATCCAGTGGTACGACGCCGAAGGGAAGGATGCCGACGGAGAACTGACGCTGCCGAAGGCGCCGTCGAAGGTCGTGCTCTCCGACGCGCTCGAGGGGACCGGTACGCCGGTGCCCTCGAACGGCACGACCGTCCGGGTCCACACGAAGAAGCATTCGATGGTGACACTGAAGGTCACGTTCTGATCATTCCTTAGCGAGGTGGATATGCGAGCTCTCATGCGTCGTTTGCTGCTCACGGGGGCCATCACCGCCATCCTTGCCGCCGCCCTTACGGCCCAGCCGAAGCGCGTCGAATTCGACAACGGGCTCCTCAAGGTCTCCTTCGATAAGGGCACGAAGCTCTGGAGCGTCCTCGAGTTCGAGTCGAACGACTGGCAGCCGGTCATCGTCGGTGCTACCTCCGTTTTGGGGTTCAGGGAGAGCGATTCGCTCTCGTTCGATCTCACCTCCGGAGAGATCCTCGCGAAGATCACCGCGATCGACGATTCGATCGGAAAGGGGAGGCGGCTTGATCTCCGCGCTAGCGACGACAAGGCGGAATGGGACATCGGGGTGAACCTCTACAACGAACGAAAGCTCCTCCTCGTCTCCGCCGCCTTGAAGAACGTCTCGGGCCACGAGTGGAGGCCGAGGGAGTTTCGGCTCATCGACCTTCACGGCGCGGCCCACATCCAGTACGTGACGGACACGGTCCTCATGCACGTCAACGGGTATCAGTCCTGGAGTTCGAGCGAGGTGGTGAAGCTCGACTCCGTCCGTTCGCAGACGAGCTTCTGGTCGACGCTTTTCTACGAGCCGCAGGCCTGGAAGTCCCTCCTGTTGGGGTTCCTGACGAACGCCCGCGCGACGAACAGCATCCGGTCCGATGGGCTCCTCCCCTCGGACGGGAGCCAGCATCTCGCGACGGCCTCCGACATCAAAACGCTCGCGGTCCCGGCGGGCGGCACGCTCGAGACCGACCCGCTCATGATCGCCTTCGACCCGTCGCCGAACGACAACCTGCGCCGGTTCGCGGAGTACCAGCAGAAGTTCGCGCCAGCGCAGAACAAGCCCTTCAGCCCCACCGGCAAGGCCCCCGCGGCGCTCTTTGGCAATCAGAACGTCCCGACCGGATGGTGCTCCTGGTACTATTACTACCAGCACATTGCCGAGGACAGCATCCTCCAGAACGTCACAACGGCGTCGCGGCAGCTGAAGAAGGCGGGGCTCCAGTACATCCAGATCGACGACGGGTACCAGATCGCCGCGGGGGAATGGAACACGAACAAGCGCTTCCCCCACGGGCACCGCTGGCTCGTCGACCAGATCCACAAGAAGGGGTTCCAGGCGGGCCTCTGGCTCGCGCCGTTCGCCGTCGCGGAAAGCAGTTCCGTCGTCAAGCGGCATCCGGAGTGGCTTCTGAGGAACGAGCATGATTCGCTCAAGGAGTTCTTCGCGAACGACTGGTGGGGCGGGAGGATCTACGCCCTCGATCCGACGATCCCGGCGGTGCAGCTCTGGCTCGAGAACCTCTTCTACACCGTCACCGCGAAGTGGGGCTACGACTATGTGAAGATCGATTTTCTCTACTTTGCCGGCGAAGGAGGGTCGTACCACATCCCGGTCTCGTCTGCACAGGCGTACCAGATGGGCCTGCGCGCGATCCGGAAAGGGGTGGGACCCGACAAGTTCATCCTCGGCTGCGGCGCGCCCTTGGGCAGTTCGATGGGGTTCGTCGACGGGATGCGTATCGGCTCCGACGTCTCCGCACGATGGGACGGCGTCACTCCCGGCATTCACGCCGCTGCGGAACGGTTCTTCTATCACAACGCCGTCTGGTACGACGACCCCGACTGCCTTCTCGTGCGCGAACCGCTCACGACAGACCAGGCGCGCGTCTGGGCCTCGGTCGTCGCGCTTTCGGGACAGATGACGCTGTTGAGCGACAAGCTTCCCGCGCTCCCCCAAGACAGGATCGACCTGCTTACACTGACGATCCCGAGCTACGGCGTCGCAGCCGATCCGGTCGACCTCTTTACGGCTCCGCACGAACACGGGCTGACGCTCCTCTCGCCGGACCACGGCGCCTCCCTCTCCCTGCCGGCGGTGTGGAAGTTCCTCCCGGGCGACGGCGAGGAGCGCAAGGAGCCATCGTACGACGACAGCCGCTGGAGCGACATGCCTGTCCCTTCGCAGTGGGAAGACAACGGTTTTCCGGGGCTCGACAGTCTCGTCTGGTACCGGGCGCGCTTCACGCTCCCCGCGGACTGGCCGGCCGGAGCGTCGGAGCTCCTGCTCGGGAAGATCGACGACTGCGACCAGACGTACTGGAACGGACAGCTCGTCGGCAAGACCGGGACGTTCCCGCCCGAGTACGATTCGCAGTGGCAGTCGTTCCGCAGGTATGCCGTCCCGGAAGCGCTCCTGCGCCGCGGACAAGAGAACACCGTCGCACTTCGGGTCTTTGACGGAGGCGGACCCGGCGGATTCTACAGTACACAGGAGACGGCGCTCCCGACGGTCTGGAACCTCCCGGTCGGGAAGAAGTTCGGCAAGTGGAACGCGGTAGGGCTCTTCAACTGGTCGTCCGGGGAGCGGCGCCTGCCGCTGACGCCGGAACGCCTCGGGCTTCCTCCCAGGAAGAGTTACGTCGCGTATGATTTTTGGAACGGGGTCTATCTCGGAGAACTCGGCACGTCACGTTCGGTCACGCTTCCACCGACATCGTGCGGTCTCTACGCGGTCCATGAGGTGTCGCTTGAGCCGTTCGTCCTCTCCACTTCCCGCCACCTGACGCAGGGGGCGGTGGACCTTGCGGACGTGCAGTGGAACCCCAAGACCAAGACCCTCTCGGTCGCGTGCGAAAAGCTCATGCCCGGGGAGTACGCCGTCGTCCTCTACATCCCTCCGGGCATGGCCCTGTCGGTCGTGCGGGCGCCGGTCCGGCATTCCGAGGTCTCCCTCGACGGCGGGGCCGTCAAGGTGCTGTTCCAGGGCGTGCACACCGAGCGACTTGCCTGGCAGGCGGTTTTTCAATAAATTTCACAATGGAAAAGACGCTCGCATCCTTCATCGCGATCAGCAAGGCGATCAACTCGCTCCTCGACATCGACGAGCTCCTCGAGACGATCATGGACTCGGCGATCACCGCGGTGGGCGTCGAACGCGGCGTCCTCTTCCTCAAAGACGGCGACGGCGTCCTCCAGCCGAAGGCGGCGCGGAACGTGGAACGTGAGACGCTGGAGAACGCGACCGAGATCAGCCGGAGCATTACGACCGAAGTGGCGTCGAGCGGCCGGTACTTCCTGTCCTCGAACGTCCAGAACGATCCGAACACCATGGGCCGCGACAGCGTGAAGGAGTTCAAGATCCTCTCCATCCTCTGCGTGCCGCTCGCGGACAAGGACGCGATCATCGGTACGATCTACCTCGACAGCCGCAAGGTCACGAAGGTCTTCACGGCCGAGGATGTGAGCTTCCTGCAGACCTTCGCGAACCTCGCCGCGATCGCGATCCAGAACGCGCGGCGCTTTGAGGCGACGAGGGACGAGGCGCGGTACTGGAAGGGGGAGGCGGTCGGGAAGTACCGTTACGACAACATTATCTGCGTCAGCCGCGAGATGCACGGCGTTTGCGACCAGGTACAGGCCGTCGCCTCGACGAACGTCAGCGTCCTCGTCACGGGCGAAAGCGGCACCGGCAAGGAGCTTGTGGCGCGGGCGATCCATTACCAGAGTCCGCGGCGGGACAAGCGGTTCGTTCCGATCAACTGCAGCGCTCTTCCGGAGCAGATCCTCGAGGCCGAACTTTTCGGCGCCCGGAAAGGGGCCTACACGGGGGCCGTCGCTGACACGAAGGGGCTCTTCGAGGAGGCGGACGGAGGGACGATCTTCCTCGACGAGATCGCCGACATGCAGCCGGCCCTCCAGTCGAAGCTCTTGCGCGTCCTCCAAGAGGGGGAGATCCGGCGCGTCGGCGACACACAGTACCGGTTCGTCAATGTTCGCGTCATCAGCGCGACGAACAGGAATATCCGGGACGCGATCCGGGACGGCGCGTTCCGGCAGGACCTGTACTACCGCCTCTGCGGGGTGGAGATCCGCCTTCCCGCCCTGCGGGACCGCCCCGACGACATCGTCCCTATGACGATGCACTTCCTGAAGGCCTTCTGCGCTGAGAACAATCTCCCCGCGAAGTCCCCGACCGCCGAGGCGATCTCGGCGCTCCAGCGCTACCCCTTCCCCGGCAACGTTCGCGAACTCCAGAACATCGCCCGGAAGGCCCTCCTCCTTTCAGAACACCCGTCGGTCATCGGCGATTTTTATCTTCCCGATGCGGACGTGGTCGATGCGAACGACCTCGGTGCGACGACGCGGCAGCATATCGTGAAGGTCCTCGAGCGCGTCGACTGGAACCAGACCCGGGCGGCGGAGATCCTCGGGCTCAACCGGACGACGCTCCAGGCGAAAATGAAGAAGCTCGGCATCACCCGCTGATCGATTATTCCCCCCCGTGCCAACTGCACGGCACCTCTGCCGATATGTTGGCAGCTCCCCCTTTTCCGGCGCGACCCCTGGGATCAACACATCATCAATAACGGTCCTGTTGCCTCATTTCTTCTTCTCGGCGCCTTCCGCAGGCAGTGGCACGGATCTTGCAAATACGATATGAACGGTAGAACAAGGTAGCATCTTCACGTGCAGTAGATTGTGATAGGTGGACTAGGGAGAGCGAATCCCGCTGTCGATATGACGGCGGGATTCGCTACGTTTGGTAGCGAGAAGCATTCCTTCTTCTTGCCCGTCTGCGGAGAACAACACCGATGCTGTTCCCCGTCGAGTCCTCTTCACTTCACAAAATAGACCTCAACGCCGTTCTCCGCACGCGACTTGGAACAGAACAAGCCGATCCCACCCTGGAGCTTGTAGCGGATCTCCTTCAGCTCCCCCGTCTGCAGCGCCAGCCACTGGCGGAGGAAGTCAGCCAAGTTCTCGTCCACGGCAAAGATATCAAATCTCGTCCTCCCATAATAATTCAGGAACAGCCAGGGAACATCGGTGTTCGTTTGCGTCTTTGGGAGTCCGATGCGGTAGACGGTGCGGCTCGGCCGTTTGAAGGTCGCGCTCGCGGTGTCGCCGTAATACGCCTTTGGTATGAGCGCAGGATTCGCGTCCATCGACCACACGGTCGGGAGATAGGCGGAAAAGTTCCCGCAGGTCGACCATGCGAACGAATGGACGGGCGCGTCCAGATCGTAGCGGACCCTGTCCCCGTTGTGCAGCGTCGATGCGGTGATGCGAAAGGTATCGGGAACGCTCGTGGTGCCGGTGACGACCCGTACGTCGGGTTCCTGGGTCCTGACATAGAGATTGTACGTTTGACGAGGCTGCACCGATCGGAAGGACGCGGAGGTGTAGCGTCCAGGGTAGCCGTTATCGGGGAGAAGCGTATCGGCGAACACTCCTTGGGCGTCGCTGATGATGACGAGCGCTCCCCGGATCCCCAAGCCCAAAGGACTGTAATACTCATCGACCCTGCCGGACCATGTCAGGAACACGTCGGCGAAATGTTCGCCTGCGACGAGGGTCGCGTTCACGACAACTTCCCGCCGGTAATCAAAGGGCGACGTTGCTTCATCGCAGCCTGAGAGCACGGCAATGAGCAGTATGAGCGCGACGGCGACGGCACGGGTCATGGCGCGAAGAAGTGCGATCGCGTGCGGTCGGAGGTTCTTGCTGTTTCTCGTGTGAGCGGCGATCAGCATCAGAACGATACCTCCATCCCCACCGTCGGGATGATGGGGAGAAGTTTGACGTCGGAGACCTCCGCGGGGTTCTTCGCATCATCGAATTGCTTGAACCAGACGTTCCGCCGGCTGTAGATGTTGTAGACCTGGATGTACCAGCTTCCCTGGAGTCCGAAGATCGACATTCTCTTGGAGATCATGAAATCGAGACGATTGTACGCCGAAAGGCGGCGGTTGAACAGGGGGCCGGGCAGGGTCTGGCTGAACATTGCGCCGTTCGCATCCACCTGGTAGCGAGCCACGCCGGTAGTATAGGGCTGCCCGGTCTGGTAGGTGAATGCCGATCCGATCTTCCAGTCCGGGCTCAGGGCGTATGATGCCGTGACCGAGAGATCGTGCCTCCTGTCATACTTCGGCATGAACGACGCACCGCGATTCAGTTCAGGGAACCTCCGGTTGGTCCAGGCAAGCGTATAACCGATCATGCCGGTGAGACGGCCGACCGATTTGTTCAGGAAGAGTTCCACGCCGTACGCGTCGCCCGAGCCGGTGTAGAAGAGGTCGCTCACATCCCTGGAATCCGTGATCTCGTTTCTGAAGTAGAGGATGTTGTTGAACTTCTTGTAATATGCCTCAAGCGTCACGACCATATCGGCGATGTTCTTCGTTTCGTACCCCATGACAAGGTCGTAGGCTCGGCTTGTCTTCATCTTGTCGTTGATCGGGACCCAGATATCGAACGGGGAGAACCCATTGTCGGTGCCGGCCGGTACCGCGGTGAGATACTGGTGGTAGAACCCCGTGGCGAACTTCAGAGATGTATTGTCGCTGATCGCATAGTGCAGGTTCAACCGCGGGCCGATAGTGGAGGACCGGGAGAGGTTCTGGTATTCAAACCGGAATCCGTACTGGATCTTCCACCGCAGGTCGTACTGCCACTCGTCCTCCGCGTAGAGGGCGATCTGGGAGGGGCGGTTGAGGAAGACGTACGGGTCGCCATCGCTGAACTGCTGATACGAGACCCGGTAGGCGGACCACCAGGCCCCGAGTTTCATAAAATGGTCGTTCGTCACGAAGAAGTCGACATCGGTTCGCAGCGAATAGTCGTCGACCCCGTTGTCCTGTTCGAAGTGCGATCCGCTGAATCCGACGCCGATCGCCGCGGTGTATCTGCTGTAGGTGGCCATGATGTTCGAGAAGACGGTCGGACTGAACACGTGCGTCCACTTCAGCGCGCCGGTGCGGTTGCCCCACGACATATCGATGGCGAGTTCATTCTTCCCGATCTTCCAATCAAGGTTGTCCTGGCCGAGATAGCCGACGATGGAGAGCTTGTCGTTCTGTCCGAAATTCTGATTGAGCTTGAAGTTCGCATCGTAGAAGTAGTAGAGCGGGAGAGCGTCCTTGCCGGTGTCGAGATGCGCCAGAGAGATGAACTGGTCGAAGTAGGTCCGCCGGGCGGAGAGGAACCAGGATCCGTCCCCGACGGGCCCCTCACCGGTGAGCCGGGTACTCAGGAGGCTGATGGACGCCTTGCCGCGGCTCTTCATCCGGTCCCCGTCGATGTTCGTCACGTTGAGCACTGAGGAGAGCCGCCCGCCGTATTCGGCCGGGAAGCCTCCCTTCATGAGGTCGATATCCTTGACAGCGTCAGTATTGAACGTGCTGAAGAACCCAAAGAAGTGCGATGGATTGTACACGACGGTCCCATCGAGCAGGATGAGATTCTGGTCGGTGCTCCCCCCTCGGACGTTCAGCCCGCTGGAGATCTCGGAAGTTGCTTTGACGCCGGGCATGAGCTGGAGCGCGCGAAAGATGTCCGGCTCCCCCACCGTCGGCATCGTCGTCACATCGGCCGCTTGGAGGATCACGTGGCTCGTTTGCGTCGCGCGCCGCTCCTCCTCGAGGTCGGCCGTCACCACTACCTGCGGAATGTCCACCGACTGAGCGACGAGGGAGATATTGTGGACGATGTCGGCACCGTTCTCGACCGCAATGACAAAGAGCGACGGCAGATATCCGACGATGGAGACTTGGACCTCATGTTCACCGTCGGGTACGTTGGGAATGGCGAAGTAGCCTTCCGCGTTGGTGGCCGTCCCGATCTTCAATCCCTTGATGTATACCGACGCGAAGGGGATCGACTCGCCGTTGGCGCTATCGCGAACGAACCCGCTGAGCGTCCCCTCAACTCTCTGAAAGGTCCCTGCGTTCGATCGGGCCGGCAGAGCGCAGAGGAGGAGGCCTGTGAGTAAAAATATGAGTCTCATGGAATGCGAGAAAACCTTGATTCTGTGGGAGAGACCATCCGACGCAACGACTCTCTATAACAGACACGCCGCGATCGCCGGCGATCGTACCAGCATTTGAGGATACCGGGAGGGGAAGCGATGTCGTACGATCCGCGCTCCGACCTAACATACGAAAAGCGGGGAAATGATTCAAGGCTCCAGGGATTTGGACCGAGTGTTGCTTCTTGCACCCTCCTTTGGTATATTTTTCGACTCACTCCTCCGCATCATTCGTACCCGGCGCAAACGCCGGGGCTCCTGTCAACACTCATGGGACCATCCGGCATGCTCGGGCAGACCATTTCTCATTACCGCGTAGTCTCCAAGCTCGGCGAGGGCGGGATGGGCATTGTCTACCGGGCGGAGGACCTGAAGCTCCACCGGTTCGTCGCCCTCAAGGTGTTTCCCGCCATCCTCGCCGCATCCCCCGACGACCGGGCGCGGTTCTTCCAGGAAGCGCGTCTCGCCTCGTCGCTCAACCATCCGAACATCGTCACCATCCATGAGTTCGATGAGATCGACGGCACGGCGTTCATCGCCAGTGAATGCGTCGAGGGAAAGACGCTCGGGGCGCTCCTCCTGGAAGGACCGCTCGGCGCCGACCGCGTACTCGAGATCGCGGGCCAGATCGCCGCAGGCATCGCCGACGCCCACGACCACGGCATCGTGCACCGCGACATCAAGCCGGAGAACGTCATGATCTCGACGCAGGGCCAAGTGAAGGTCATGGACTTCGGCTTGGCGCGCCTCATGGGGTCGAGCCACGTGACGAGTCCCGGGAGCCTCATCGGGACCTTTGCCTACATGTCGCCGGAGCAGATCAACGAGGAGGAGATCGATGCCCAGAGCGACATCTTTTCCTTCGGGACGCTCCTTTACCTCATGGTGGCAGGCGAGCTGCCGTTCAAGGGAAGGACGGTCGCGGAGCTCCTCACGTCGATCACCCGGAAGCACGCCGATTCACCGGCAAAGGTCCGCCCGGGAACCTCGGGTGAACTTGTCCGCATCATCGCGAAAGCGATGCAGAAGGACCGCCGCCGGCGCTACCAAACGATGACGGAGGTCCGGAACGACCTTGAGCGGCTCCGGGCGCACCCGAACATGCGCCGCACGATCGACGCGACGCTCCTGCCGCCGCGGCTCGCCGTGATCGCGGCAGTCCTCCTCGTCGCCGTCGGGATCGGATCGTACTTCCTCCTCCGCGGCTTCGGAAACCCCTTCCGGGCGCAGAAGACCATCGCCGTCCTACCGTTTACGAACGCCGCGCAGGACTCCGCGAGCAACTTCCTCTCCATCGGGTTCGCGGACGACATCATCACGAGGCTCTCGTACGTCCGGTCGCTCCTCGTGCGTCCGACGAGCGCGATCGTCGCGTTCGAGGGCAAGAGTGTCACGGCGGCGAAGGCCGGCGCGGACCTCGGAACGGAGTTCGTCCTCGAGGGCAGGTTCCAGCGGATGGGGGACCGGCTCTACGTGAATTTCCAGCTCGTGGACGTCGGTTCGGGCGCGATCCTTGTCGCGGACAAGCTTGACTTCCTCTGGCAGGACATGCGGGACGTGCAGGACAACATCTCGGAACGGATCGTCGAAGGGCTCCGGATCCCCCTCACCGAGGGGGAGGTTCAGGCGCTCCACAAGGTGAGCACGTCGAGCCACGTGGCCTACGAGGCATACCTGCGGGGGATCGGCTACCTCAACAAGAGCTCGAAAGCGAACAACCAGAATGCCATGGCGCAGTTCGAGCGCGCGGTCGGGCGCGATTCGCTCTTCGCCCAAGCCTACGCGCGGCTCAGCGACGTCTACGTCGAACAGTTCTGGAGCAATTATTCGGCGGACACCGCGTGGGTCGGGAAGGGGGAGGTGACGGCCCGGAAGGCGCTCGCGATCGATCCGTCGATGGCGATGGCGCACGCCGCGCTCGGATTTGCATTGCGCGTCAAGGGCGATTACCCGGCGGGTGTGAGGGAGTCCTTCCGCGCGCTCGCGATCGATCCGCATTCGAGCTCGTCACTCGAGGACGTCGGCGTCTTCTATCAGTATCGGGGCGAGTTCGACCGCGCGAAGGAGATCTTCGACCGCGCAGCCGACTATGATCCGACGTTCAACATCGATCGGGTCCGCGCCCGGATGTACCAGTTCCAAGGCCGGTACCGCGAGAGCATCTTCCACCTCCAGCGCGCCATTCAACGCAGCCCGGACGACGCGTGGCTCCGGGCCGGTCTCCTCGCCCTGAGCTACATCAGGCTCGACGACCTCGGCAAGGCGGAGGAGGAGATCACGCGCGCTGCACAAAGCGAGCCGACGAGCCCGCAGGTCGATCTCGCGCGCGCCATGCTGGCGGCGGCGCGGGGAGATACGGCCGCGGCGGGCCGTGCGCTCGGCCGGATCAAGGGGTTCGTGGAGTTCGACTACGCCATGGCCCGGCAGGCAGCCGCGATCCATGCGAAGCTGGGGAACCGCGTCGAGGCGCTCGCCTGGATGCGCCGGGCGACCCGCCTCGGGAACTACTGGTATTCGTGGTACCAGTCGGACAGTTGGTTCGACGGGCTCCGCGGCGATCCCGAGTTCACATCCATCCTCGGCGAGATGCACAGGACGCTCGACATCGTCGCGACGGAGGTGCAGGAACAGGGCTATTGAGCCTTCCTGGCGGCGCCGCCTGCAACCTTCCGGCGCCCTTCGCGTACCCTCTGAGCATGGGACCGAACGGGGCTCCCATGGGGCAGTTGTCACCATTTCAGGGACGAGAGGATCGCATGAAAAGCCGCATGTTCGCTTGCTGGATGCTCGCCGCGTTCGCCTCCGTGCTCAGCTTCTCGCAGACGCCCGCGGGATACTACTGCGCACCGTGCAACTGTCCGAACGACGCGAAGGTCCTTGAGACAGGAGGCCAGTGTCCGTTGTGCGGGATGCAGCTGCTCAGGGTTGGGACCTACAATTACTCCATGCCCTTTGTGTCCGCCAGCGGGTCGTTCGCCTACGAATCGAACAGGTCCGAAGGCAAGATCAAGATCTTCTTCCGGAGGTCGGTCGCAGATACCTCGGACCGCCTGCTCTGTGAAGGTTCCATGCCTCTCATCTCCGCTGACGGAGCGAGCGTCCTCTATACGCCGAAGGAGGGGGTCGTCTGCATCTACGATCTGAAGCGAGACACGGCCGAAGACGTCAGTACGAGGTTTCACCTCGTACTGCCGCAAACACCGTCATGGACCCCTGACGGGAAGGGGTTCATCTGCGCCGCAGGTACGTTCCCCCGTCTCGGGATCTACCGCGTGGATCTCGTCAATGGAACGGTCGACACCCTCATCGCCCCAGGCGGGATCCGCTACGGGGCGGTATACTCGCCGGGAGGGGACAGGATCGCCTACAGATGCATCCGGCAGAAGACCGAAACGGAGCGCGAGCGCGGCCTCGCCGTCTTCGATCTGGCGACGGGAACCGAACGTTACATCACGTCGATCGGGGAGTACTGTTCGTGGTCCCCGGATGGGCAGCAGCTGCTGTTCCAGTGGGCAAATGAGGGAAAGCGGTTTTGCATCTACGCGGTGAAGGCGGATGGCACCGAGCTGACGAAGATCGTCGAGACGAAGGACGGAGACAACGAAATGCCCCGATGGTCGCCCGAGGGGACGACAGTGTACTTTCAAACGAACCGGCGTCATGGCAATTGGGAGATCTGGACAATGCATGCCGACGGCTCGAACCAGCAACCGTACATCTGGAAGTGAATGAGGCCTATGCACCCCTTCAACCGTCATCCCAGGATCGCCGCCCGAATCGCGGGCGGTGTCTCCCTTCTGGTCGTTGCCTGCCTGTTCACGATGTCGGGGGCGCAGCCCACTCCCGTGAAGACCGTACGAACGAGCGGGGCCCCGTGCGTTGCGCCGGACGGCGGGACGATCGCCTTCACCTCGACGGTCGACGGCAAGGACGACCTCTTTCTCATTCCGGCCGCCGGAGGAACGGCTACGCGCCTGACCGACTCTCCGGAGCATGAGGCGGTCGCCGGGTGGACCCGGGGAGGCGCGCGGCTTGTCTACTCAGTCTTCGCGAGCGACACGAGCAGCGTCTTCGCCGTCGCTCCGGACGGATCGGAGAGAAAGCTGCTCGCCCGCGTTTCCGGCCGCAGCCCGGCCCTCTCGCCGGACGGCACGAGACTCGTCTCCATGGGGGGAACGTGGACGGCTACGCGGCTGCTCCTGTCGACGCTCGACGGCGCGCCGCCGCGGCTCATCAACGGCGGATTCTCCATCGCCTGGAACAGCCGATGGTCGCCCGACGGGAAGCAAATCGCCTACACGAGTCGCAAGGACTCCGCGTCGGAGCTCGCCGTGTACGTCATGGACGCCGACGGATCGAACGTCCGGCAGGTGACCCGTATCGCTGCGGAAGAGGGGGGTGCGCAGTGCCCCTCGTGGTCGGCGGACGGAAGGCGCCTCGCCGTCCAGGTGAACAGCCGGAAGCGAAAAGGGGCCGCGCACATCTGGATCGTCGATGTCCGCACGGGCGACGCCCGGAAGCTCGCGCCGCACGACGAAAACTACCTGGACGAGACCCCCTCGTGGTTTCCCGACGGCACGCACATCGCCTTCCAGAGCAACCGCACCGGCGCGATGGAGGTCTGGGTGATGAATGCAGACGGCACGGGAGCGCGGCAGCTGACGCACTGAGGCCTCATCCGGCCCGGTCATAAAAAACCCCGCTCCGGATCGCCGGGGCGGGGTTGTCTTTTCTTCTCGGGGCGCCCGAGCGGCGTCAGCTCACGCTGGCGCTCTGCGGCTTCTCCGGTTCAGCCGGCGCGTCCTTCCGGCGCTTCGATCCCTCGCTGAACTTCAGCGTCTCGGTCTTCTTGTTCAGGCGCACCTTGACGAGGCTGCCCTGGCCGAACTTGTTGCGCAGGATCTCTTCCGCTATCGGATCTTCGATGTACTTCTGGAGCGCGCGCTTCAGCGGCCGTGCGCCGAACGCCGGGTCGAACCCCTTGTCCACGAGGAACTCCCTCGCCTGCTTCGTCAGCTGTATGTTGATATCAAGCTGCACCATGCGCTTGATGAGCTCCTTCATCTGGATCCCGATGATCTTGTCGATGTGTCCCCGGTCGAGGCTGTGGAACACGATCGTGTCGTCGATCCTGTTGAGGAACTCCGGGTTGAAGACGCGCTTTACCGCGTCCTCGATCGTGTTCTTCATCGACTTGTAGTTGTCCTTGGGCGTGTCCGCGCCGAACCCGAACCCGCCGGTCGACTTGATGTCGCGCGCGCCGATGTTCGAGGTCATGATGAGGATCGTGTTCTTGAAATCCACCCGGCGGCCGAGGCTGTCGGTGAGGATGCCGTCGTCGAGGACCTGGAGGAGGATGTTGAACACGTCCGGATGCGCCTTCTCGATCTCGTCGAGGAGGACGACGGAGTAGGGCTTCCGGCGGACCTTCTCGGTGAGCTGGCCGCCTTCCTCGTATCCGACATAGCCCGGAGGCGCGCCGACGAGACGGGAGACGCTGAACTTCTCCATGTACTCGCTCATGTCGATGCGGATGAGGGCCTCTTCCGTGTCGAAGAGATACCGGGCGAGGGCCTTCGCCATCTCCGTCTTGCCGACGCCGGTGGGCCCGAGAAAGATGAACGAGCCGATCGGCCGCTTCGGGTCCTTCAGGCCTGCACGCGTCCTGCGAATGGCTTTGCTGAGCTTGACGATCGCCTCCTCCTGGCCGACGATGATGCCGGTGAGGGCGTCCTCCATCTTCAGGAGCTTGTCGGATTCCGATTGGGCGATCTTATTGACGGGGATGCCGGTCATCATCGCGACGACATCGGCCATCGTCTCTTCGTTCACCTCGTAGATCGTCTCTTGGGCCTTGAGCTCCCACTCGCGCTTCGCGAGGTCGAGATCGCTCAGGTGCTTCTTCTCGAGGTCGCGCAGGCGGGCCGCTTCCTCAAAATTCTGGTTCTTTACGACGTTGTTCTTCGACTGGCGGATCTTCTCCACTTCGCCCTCGAGCTCGAGGATCTGCTTCGGGACGTGGATGTTCGAGAGGTGAACGCGCGACCCCGCTTCGTCCATGACGTCGATCGCCTTGTCCGGGAGGTACCGGTCCGTGATGTAGCGGTCGCTTAAGCGCACGGCGGATTCGAGCGACTTGTCCGTGTAGCGGATATTGTGGTGCTCTTCGTACTTGTGCTTGATGTTCTTGAGGATCTGGATGGTCTCGTCGACGGAGGTCGGATCGACCATGATCTTCTGGAAGCGGCGGTCGAGGGCCCCGTCCTTCTCGATGTACTGGCGGTACTCGTCGAGCGTCGTGGCGCCGATGCACTGGAGGTCGCCGCGCGCCAAGGCCGGCTTGAACATGTTCGAAGCGTCGAGCGATCCGGACGCGCCTCCGGCGCCGACGATCGTATGGAGTTCGTCGATGAAGAGGATGACGTCCTTTGCCTTTTCAAGCTCGTTCATGACGGCCTTCATCCGCTCTTCGAACTGGCCGCGGTACTTCGTGCCCGCGACGAGCGCGGCGAGGTCGAGCGTCACCACGCGCTTGTCGTGGAGGACGCGCGACACCTTTTTCTGGACGATGCGCAGCGCGAGGCCTTCGGCGATGGCGGTCTTTCCCACGCCGGGCTCGCCGATGAGGACGGGGTTGTTCTTCTTCCGGCGGCTCAGGACCTGGGCGACGCGTTCGATCTCCTTCTCGCGGCCGACGATCGGGTCGAGCTTGTCTTCCATGCCGAGCTTCGTGAGATCGCGGCCGAAGTTGTCGAGGACCGGTGTCTTGGACTTGTCGGCGCGGCGCTCCGCGGCCGGGGCCGCGGGCGGGTTCGAGGGTTTGCCGCTGATGATGTTGTCGAGCTCGTTGCGGACGACGTCGTAATGGACGTTGAACTGGTGGAGGATCTGGGCGGCGATGTTGTCGTCGTCCCGCAACAACGAGAGGAGGAGATGCTCCGTCCCGATGACGTCGGACTTATAGAGCTTTGCCTCGAGATAGGTGATCTTCAGGACCTTTTCGGCCTGTTTCGTCAGCGGGATGTTGCCGATCGTGAGCGTTCCGCCCGATGTGCGGACCGTGTCCTCGATCGCTTTCTTCAGCTTGTAGAGATCGACGCCGAGATTGCGGAGGATCTTGACCGCGATCCCCTCGCCTTCACGGATGACGCCGAGAAGGAGGTGTTCTGTGCCGATGTAGTCGTGACCCAGCCGGAGCGCTTCCTCGCGGCTGAGCCGGATGACATCCTGAACCCTGTTCGAGAAATTTCCTTCCATTCTGAGTCCCTATCCATAGAATCGACATGTACCGCGCACCGAAACACAGACGTCGGCGTATTTTCTCCCTTAATATAGTCAAATCGACGCGAAAGGTCAAGAACGGGGATCACGTCCCTGCCCCCGCTTCAAGCCTCCCTGCGGGGTCCCCGGGAGGGGAGGCGGCCAAGAATGGGCGGGAGACTGCATTCATGATACTCCGCGAACGAGCGGATTGATCCCAAAAGTGAAGAATATATTCCTCCTCCGCGTGCGAGAGCCGGATCTGGTCCAATCAGGGGGAATCGACGGGGCTCCCGCAGGTGTTACGACAAGGTTAATCTTGGCGTCATCATCCGGTAATATGAAATGCTATCTTGTGTATGCAAGCGCAAAGGTTCGCGTGTACGGTTGCCCGAACGAACACGATTGCTCACGATTGGAAGGAAAGTGTTTGGAACGAATTCGCCCGATCCACCCGACGACATTCTTCCTCTCAACCGATCCATCGTTCCACGATGCGGTCATCATCTCTGATCTCCACCTCGGCAGCTCCCTCTGCCGGGACGCCTCCATCATCGAATTCCTTGAATCCCTCGAGCGCTCCGACATCCGGACGCGCCGGCTCATTCTCAACGGCGACGTCTTTGATTCCATCGACTTTCGCCGGCTCAACAAGCGTCATTGGAAGATCCTCTCGCTCGTCCGGAAGCTGTCGGACCGCATGGAGATCACCTGGGTGTGCGGCAATCACGACGGGCCTGCGGAGACGATCTCCCATCTGCTGGGCGTCCAAGTGCGGGACGAACACGAGTTCGAGACTGGCGGCCGCCGAGTGCTCGTGCTTCACGGACACCAGTTCGACGACTTCATCAACATGTATCCGACGATCACGCTCCTGGCGGACCTGGTCTATCGCCTCCTCCAGTGGACGGACCGCACCCACCGGGTCGCCCGGTTCGCGAAGAGCAACACGAAGGTCTTCTTGCGGTGCATCCGGAAGATCAGGGTCGAATCCATCGCCTATGCCAGGCTAAAAGGCGCGGACATGGTCTGCTGCGGCCATACGCACCACGCGGAACGGTTCGTCGACGGCGCCGTTGAGTATCTCAACAGCGGCTGCTGGACGGAGTCCCCCCCCAGTTTTCTCAGCGTCCGGAACGGCGCCGTCCACCTCAATCGCTTTCACGGTTCGCTGGCCCCGCAGCCGACGGAACTGCCGGCGCATTCGGCGGCGCCCGGTCTCCTGGCGCCGGGGGAGCTGGTGCTCAATTGACGGTTCCCGCCTCCAGCGATCGCCCCCATCAACCAGTGCACGAAGACAACGAGATCGAATCATCCGTACGGCAGGGAGCGCCGCAGCGGCGCGGGGAGGACCCGCGCAGCGGCAAAGGCAAGGTGTGGCTCGTCTCGGCCAACATGGGATACGGGCATCTGCGGGCCATTCTTCCCCTCCACGAGATCGCCTACCGGGAGATCATCACGCTCGGCGAGAACGACGGTTCGACCCCCCGAGAGAAGAAGCTCTGGAAGAAGATCCTCGCCGTCTACGCGAGATTCTCCCGTGCGAAGGGGATTCCCTGGATTGGTAAGTACCTCTTCAAGATCCTCAACCGGTTTCTCTACATTCCGTCGTTCTATCCCATTCGGAACCTCTCGCAGAGCACGTTCCAGGTGCACGCGCTCGAGTCGTTCATCCGGCGCGGGCTCTGTACGGGAGTGCTGCGGAGAGTGGCGGAGCATCCGCTCCCGGTCGTCACATCCTTCTATGCGCCGGCCATCGCGGCCGACCTGCGGGGACTGCGGCCGGTCTACTGCATCATTTGCGATGCGGACCTGAATCGGGTCTGGGTGTCGAAGGACCCATGGGAAAGCCGCATCCTCTACTTCGCGCCCTGCGGCAAGGCGGCGCAACGCCTCCAGTCATACGGCGTGCCGCATGACCGCATCCATCTGACGGGGTTTCCGCTGCCGGAGGAACTCCTCGGCGGCCGCGATCTTTCGACCTTGAAGACCGATCTCGGACAGCGGCTGCACTATCTCGACCCGAACCAACGATTCTGGCCGCTGCACAACAAGAACGTCGAGCACATCCTCGGCGAGGAGCACTGCATCCCCTGGAAGCACCGCGCGCTGACGCTCACCTTCGCGGTCGGCGGTGCGGAAGCCCAGAAGGAGATAGGGAAGAAGATCGCCGTGAGCCTCCGATCGAAGCTCGAGTCCGGGGAGATGGTACTGAACCTCGTCGCCGGAACGGCGCCGGCGGTGCGGGAGTACTTCGAAGAGGTCCGGCGCGAGGTCGGTGGGGGCCCGTCCCGGAGCATCAACATCGTTTTCGGCGAATCGTTCGAACGGTACTACGCACTCTTCAACGAAACGCTCAGGACAACGGACATCCTCTGGTCGAAGCCGAGCGAACTCTCGTTCTACTGCGGCCTGGGAATACCGCTCATCATCTCCCCTGCGATCGGGTCCCAGGAGTACTTCAATCAAAAGTGGCTCCTCGAGATCCAGGCCGGGATCAAGCAGGAGAACCCTGAGTACACCGACCAGTGGCTCTTCGATCTACTCGAGAACGGCAGGTTCGCCGAAGCCGCCTGGGCGGGGTTCCTCAAGGCGCGGAAACTCGGCACCTACAAGATCCTGGACATCCTCCGCGAAGGGAGAACGCATGCGGATGATTCGCCGCTCTTGCGCTGATGCGTCCGTGACACTCACAACAGGAAGGTAACATTCCGGTCATCATTCCGTGTTGTGTGTTTCGTATGTTCAAGCATGCCAACAGAGGATGAGGGTGACGACATGACGAACAGGCCGTATTTCTTTCTCTACCTGAAGACGGGCGGCGGCCACCTCGCTCCCGCAAGCTCCGTGACGTCATTGCTGAAGACGCGATATCCGGAGATCCACGAACCGGTGCTCATCGACGGCCTGGGCGAGGCCCCGGCGGCGATCCGGCGCTGCATCGAGGACGGTTACAGGCTCCTGCAGGCGTACGGCCGTTGGATCTACGCGCTCCTCTATTATGTCAACAAGTGGCCGTTCGTGGCCCGCGCGAATGCGCGGATCGTCTCGTTCTTCGTTACACCCTACCTGGAGCGCCGCATCCTGTCGGAACTCCCGGAAAAGATCGTGATCTTCCATTTCTTCCTGATCCGGCCGGTCAAGGAGATACTCGCCAGGCATGCTCTGGCGATCCCGACGCTCGTCGTCGTGACGGACCCGTTCACCGCGCACCCGCTCTGGTTCCTGGACAAGGACCACCACTTCATCGTTTTCAGCGAGCAATTGCGCACGCACTGCCTGCAGAAGGAGATCAGGCAGGACAGGCTCACGGTGTTCCCGTTCATCTTGAACGAGCGGTTCGGCGCCCCCGCCGGGTCGAAGGACGTCCTCCGCCGGCGCTGGGGTTTCCACCCGGAGAGGAGACTCATTCTCATTATCGGCGGCGCTGACGGCATCCCCAAGGGGACGCAGATCGTGAAGCACCTTCTTCGCAGGAATCCCGAGGCGGAGATCGCCGTGGTCTGCGGCAAAAATCACGCCATGCGGGAGCGGATCGCGGCGCTCAAGGCATCAGTGAGGCTGGACCGGCTCCACGTGTTTGGTTACGTTGATTCCGTCCACGAGATCCTCCAGGCCTCCGACATCGTCATCACGAAGTGCGGTGCGTCGATGTTCATGGAGACACTCTTCGCTGGAAAGATCCCGATCGTGAACAACTATCTGTGGGAGCAGGAGAAGGGGAACGTCGATTATCTGTGCCAGAACCGCATGGGCATCTACGAACAGGACACAGAGAAGCTCTCCTCGTGGGTTCACAAGCTCTTCAGCGATGCCCAGCTGTTCGACTCGTTCCATCAGAACATCGCGCGGGCACACCTTGTCAATGGCGTGCATCAGGTATCGGACTATATTGTGAGATTCAACGCCGCGTGATCCGGCGCTTCATCATTCTCTCGCCCGTCACACGCATTTTTCACCTTCGTCAAGGGTACCTTCATGGACAACAGAAACAACCGGCGCAAGGTCGCCGACGAGGTCGCTGATCTCCCCCTCTCCCGGCAGCGCAAGTATCAGCTCCGCAAAGTGCGGGACGGCCAATGTATGCTCTGTGGACAGGAGGCGTATATGGGAACGGTCCTCTGTTATGATCATCATATCAAGAGGGGAGTGCGGCGCCCGGGCCGGAACAAGAGTCATGCGATCACGCTGCCGGACGCGCAGGAGAGCGGAAGGCCACACCCGATGGGCCGGCATCCCTTCGTGAACGGCTGATCCTCTGCATTGAGTCTTAATTCTTCCTCATCCGGATCGGATTTTCACCTCCTACTAAGAATCACGATCCCCGAGAGAGCGAAGGCGACACAATCCCCGGGAGACTTGTCTCATCGGGGATGTGCTTTTTTGGGGGGGGAGAGCGGGCAAGAGTGCGGATATTGACATTCTTGACGGACTTTCATATATTATTGCGTTCTCTTCGTGAATGCCCGTCTTTTTGGGGTAATTCTACTGTCCCCCAGACCCAAGCGTTGTGAACCATTCCACAGTAGCTCAATGGTAGAGCATCCGGCTGTTAACCGGAGGGTTGCAGGTTCGAGTCCCGCCTGTGGAGCATTGCCCAACCGGGAGTCGAAACGACTCCCGGTGTCGTTTCCCGGCTCGGGACCGGGAGCGTCCTCGACCCCCCCAGTCAGCCGATCGCGCCTTCCTCCCTTTTCGTGTGGGTCTCGTATTCCCTCACACCCGCGTCGCAATCGGCGTGATCCGCATGTGTGATCCGCATGGTCCCCGCGCCATTTTCCGTGGCAAAAAAATCGTACATTCACCCTGACGCGCGGGCGGGGAAACCGCTCCTCCTTCCCGCAATTCACAAGTCGCTCACCCATATGTGGAATTGAACGATGACTCCGGAATCACCCGATAGGACATTCCTTACGAGATATGCCTGGCTTTCTATCGGAGCCGCCATTCTTACCATCGCAATTAAAACGATCGCGTACAAGCTGACCGGTTCGGTTGGGTTGCTTTCTGATGCGGTTGAGTCACTTGTGAACCTCATCGGCGCGTTCATGGCGCTGGCGATGCTGACCATCGCATCGCGTCCCGCCGATGACGACCACTCCTACGGACACAGCAAAGCGGAATATTTTTCGAGCGGCGTTGAAGGATTGCTGATCCTGATAGCGGCACTCAGCATCGGCTTTACGGCAATCGACCGGCTCTTCCATCCAAGACCGATCGAGCAGATCGGGCTTGGATTGATCGTCTCGGTCGGGGCCTCACTGGTGAATTTTGGCACGGCCCTGATCCTTCGACGGGCCGGTCGGACATATCGTTCCATCACGCTTGAAGCAAATTCGCGCCATCTCATGACCGACGTGTGGACGTCGGTGGGAGTTCTTCTCGGTGTCGGTGTTGTGTCTGTGACGGGTTGGATTCCGCTCGACGCGATCGTCGCGCTTGGTGTCGCATGCAACATCGTCTGGTCCGGCTTCGGCATCGTTCGGACATCGGTGGAAGGGCTGATGGATATATCGCTGCCAGACGAGGAACAGAAGAAAGTGGAACGGATCCTTCACACGTACGCTTCCTCAGATGTGTCCTATCACGCTCTGCGAACGAGGCAAGCGGGCTCCCGGAGGTTTATTTCTGTCCATGTCCTTGTTCCCGGCCAATGGACCGTCCACGACGGACACCAACTTCTCGAAAAGATCGAGAATGACATCCGCGCCGCCATTGAAAATGCAACCGTGTTCACCCACCTTGAATCCTCGGATGACCCGAGCTCTTGGGACGACGTCGCGTTGGACCGCACCGATCGTCCGCACGCCTGACCTACCGCACGCACCATCGTCGCGTACGGAGCTCCGTACGGCCACTTTCCGACATCAAGCGCCCCGCCCCCCCGAACGAACCTCTACCCGCGCCTCAGAGAGCGGTATAACGGCGGTAGAGCGAAGAACAGGAGCAGGCTCGACACCGAGAACCCGCCGATGACGGCGATGGCGAGAGGCTGCTGCATCTGGGCCCCCGCCCCGATGCCGAGGGCGAGGGGGAGGAGGGCGAGGATCGCGGCGAGCGTCGTCATGACGATCGGGCGGGCTCTGACCGCCATGGCGCGGCTGATGGCGTCGTCAATCGACACCCCTTCGCGTTCGAACTGCTGGATCATGTGGAAAATGAAGATGGCGTTCTCCGCGACAATGCCGATGATGAGGATGATGCCGACGAGGCTCGAGACGTTGAGCGTCATGTTCGTGAGCCACAGGGCCGCGAAGACGCCCGCGAGCGACATCGCGTTGATGAGGAAGATCGAAAGCGGGATCGTGAACTCGCCGAACTCGAAGAGGAGCACGATCACGACGAGGAGCAGCGCAGAGAGGGCGACGAGCGCGAGGCCCGTGAACGACTCCTGCTGCGTCTGGTAGATCCCCCCGAACTCGACGGACACGGACGGCGGAAGCCGCAGCTTCCCCGCGAGGAGCTTCTTGATGTCGGCCATCGTGCTGCCGAGGTCGCGCCCGGATGTCCGCGCGGTGACGGCGATAAGCTGCTGGAGCTGGTCCCGCTTGATCTCCGCTTCCCCGGCGACGCGGTCGATCCGCGCGATGGACCGCAAAGGGACGAGCGCGCCGCCCGGCGCGACGAGGGAGACCGCCGTGAGCCGCGCGATGTCCTGGCGGTACGCGTCGGGGTACCGGACGTGCACGCCGATGAGCTTTTCCCCCCGCTGGACCTTTGTATCGATGCGCCCCTCCATGATGTTCTCGGTCTGGCTCAGGACGTCCTGCGGCGTGAACCCGGCGAGGGCGGCCTTCTCCTGGTCGACGCGGATGATGAGCGACGGCCCGGAGATGACGATCCCGTCGAACGCGTCCACGACGCCCGGCACCGTCTCGATGAGCTGGCGCGCCTGTTGTGCCGTCGCCTGAAGGGCCAAGGCGTCGTCGCCGAAGAGCTTGATCTCGATGGGCGACGGGGAGTTCGTCAGGTCGCCGATGACGTCCGTCATGAGCTGGAAGAAGTCGATCTGGAGCGACGGCTCGTTAGAGCGCACTTCGTCGCGGACGCCGTTCATGACGTCCTCGATCGACCGGGAGCGCCCCTCGTGGAGCTTCACGGTGTAGTCCCCGACGTTCGGCTCCGTGATGAAGAACCCGAGCTGCGTCCCCGTCCGCCGAGAGTACGATTCCACTTCCGGTGTCGCCTGGAGGATGGTCTCGACGTGTCCGAGCATGCGGTTCGTTTCCGCGAGCGACGTGCCGGGCGGCGAGAGGTAGTCGAGGATGAACGTCCCTTCGTCCATCTCCGGCAAGAACTCGGACCCCAGCCGAGTATAGAACGTGAACGCGACGAAGACGATCACGGCCGCCGCGGGAAGGAGGGCGAAGCGGTATTTCAGCGAGAAGGCGACGCACCGGCCGTAGAGGCGGGCGAGCGTGGATTCGCGGTGCTCGTGCGCGACCTCCCGGGCGATATCCGACTCGCGCAAGAGTGACGACGCGAGGAGCGGCGCGAGCGTGATCGAGAGGAGGAAGGAGATCGTGAGCGCGCAGACCATCGTGATGGAGAGAGACGCGAAAAAGGCCCCCGTGACGCCGCCGAGGAACGCGAGCGGGATATGGATGACGATGGTGCTCGCGGTCGAGCCGATGATCGCCGGCATCAAGGACCGAATGGAACTGTCGGCGTTGCGCGCGAACCCCTCCGCCGTGTGCGACGACCGGTCGAGGCGCGCAAACCGCGTGAAGATGTGCTCAATGATGACGATCGAATCGTCGATGATGAGCCCGACGGCCGCGGCGATGCCGCCGAGGGTCATGATGTTGATCGTCTTACCGAGCGCGCCGAGGCAGAGGAAGGTCACAGCGATGGTCGCCGGAACGACGAGGAGGATGATGAGCGTGAGGCGCCAGCTCCGCAAGAAGACGAGGACGATGACCATCGCGAGACCGACGCCGATGAGCATGCTGTCGCGGACCCCCGCGATGGAGCCGCTGATGAAGCTTCCCTGGTCGTAGAAGTTCTCGAAGTGCGCGCCGGCCGGGAGCGAGAGGCGCCGCATGGCTTCCGTGATGTCGGAGGAGATCCGCACGGTGCTGCCGTTCGGCTGCTTCAGGATGCTGATGAGCACGGCGTCGCGGCCGTGCGCGGTCGTCCGGATGAAGAGGTCCGCCACCGACGGCTTCACCTCGGCGACGTCCCGGACGTGCACGGGCACGCCGTTGCGCACCGCGACGATGATCCGCGCAACGTCGTCCACGCTTGAGATGAGGCCGGAGACGAGCGAGAGGTAGAGCTGGTAATTATCGTTCAGGAGGCCGGTCGATGCGACGAAGTTCGTGTGTTCCACGGCGTCGGAGACCTGCTGGACGGTGAGGCGGTAGGCGGCGAGCCTCTCGGGGTTCACCGTCACGAGGAACTCCCTGGTGTCGCCGCCGGTGACGTCGACATGGGCGACGCCCGCGACCTTCAGGAGCGCGGGGCGGATCTGGTAGAGCGCGATATCCCGGAGCTCGACGAGCGAGAGGGAATCGGACGTGAGGCTGTACCCCTCGATCGGAAAGATGGCGACGGTCATTTGCTCCGACCGGATGGACGCCGTCGTCGGAAGGGCGTTGCGGATGTTGGCGATGCGGCCCTGGAGGAGTCCGAGCGTCTGCTGGACGTCGCTTCCCCAGTCGAGCCCGATGGAGATCTCCGTCGAGCCCCGCGAGGTCGTGGAGCGGACGTACTTGACCCCGGGCACGGCCGTTGCGACCTCCTCGAGCGGCTTCGTCACCTCCACCATCATGCGCGCCGCTGGCTCGGAGCCGTTGTCGGCGACGATGACGATGCGCGGGAACGTGATGTCGGGGAAGAGCGAGATCGGGAGATGGAGCATCATTCCCACGCCCGCCGCGGTGAGCACTGCGATCGTGAAGAGGAGCGCCTTCCGGTGGCGGTGGCAGTAGGCGAAGATGCTCATTACGGCTCGACGGTGACCCGAGTGGAGTCCGCCAGCGCGTACTGGCCCTGCATGATGACGTTCTGTCCCTCATGGAGCGCCGGGCTCATGACCTCGACGAGCGAGTCGGAACGCGCCCCGAGCGTGACCGGAATGATCCGAGCGAGCGAGTCCGCCGTCATGATGACGAGGGAGAAGGCGTCGGACTCGTCGTCGTGGAGGAGCGCGGAGCTCCCGACGAGGAGGACGCTGCGCCGGAGCTCTGTGATGATCCGGACCGTCCCGGCGAGGTTCGACTTCATGGAGCGTTGCTGGACCGCGGTCAGTCCGCGGAACCGCAGCCGGGCCTTCACCGACTGGCTCTGCGCGTCGGCCTCGGGGCTGACGGCGTCCACGGACGCGCTGAGTTCGCCGGCGGGGAACTGGTTGAGGCGGATCCGTGCGGAGAGGCCGGTCCGGACCCCGGCGATGTTGGCCGCAGGGACATCCGCGACGAAGATGATCGTCGTCGGATCGATGAGCGAGAGGAGCACCGTCTGTTCGGCGACGAGTTCTCCTTCGGCGACATTGCGGGAGGAGACTACCCCGCTGAATGACGCTCGGACGAGGATCTGCCCCTGTACCGAATCGGCGAGGGACCGGGCGCGTCGGGCCTCCGCCCGCTGCCTCTCGGTCGTGGCCGTCCGGAGGAGAGCGTCGGCCCCCTCGAGCGTCGCTTGGGCTTCGCGCGTCCTGAGGACGGCGAGCACATCGCCGGCGCTGACGGAGGAGCCTTCGAGGACCTTGAGGGAAACGACCCTGCCGGCGATCGGCGAGAGGATCTTCTCCTTCCGGAGCGCCTCGGTGCTCCCAACGGCCGTGACGGCGGATTCGATCGAACCACGGACGAGGCTGCGGACCCAGACCGGGACGCGCACGTTCGCCGCGGGAGCGTCGCTGGACTCTTCCTTCGGACGAGAACATCCGGCGATGATGAGGCACGCGGCGAAAGACGCGAGGACAATGAGTCGTGAGGTCACCTGGGTTCCCGTTCTACTGTGCATAGAATTGTTCGAGCTTCGAGAGCAATCGTTTGAGATCGGCGCGCGATTGGAGCGCGGCGAGCCGGCTGTCGGCCAGAAGCTGCTCGGCGGAGAGGACGTCGAGCGCGGTCGTGCCGCCGCCGGCGTACTGCGCCTTCGTGAGCGCGTAATTATCCTCCGCGATATTCTGCGTCCTGGCGATCGAGCGCATCTGGCCCATCGTGCTGCGGATCTCGCCGCGCAGGCGCTCGAGCGAGGCGTTGAGCGTCCGGCGCTGGAGTTCGAAGTTCAGGCGGAGGTTCTCCGTTTCGAGCTGCTGCTGCTCGATCCGGAGGCCGGTCGAGCCCCAGTCGAACAGGAGGTTCTCCACGGTGATGCCGACGGAGTAGCCGACGGTGGCCGCGCGCCGGCCCGACGGGAGCTTGAGATTGTCGCCGGACGAGAGGAGCCCGACGTCCCCGGTGAGCGAGACCGACGGGAGCCGCTCCGACCGGACGATGTCGACGCTGAAGAGGCTTCGCTCGACGTTGAGCCTGGCGCTCTGGAGGTCGAGGGATCGGACGGAATCGACCGCGCCGCGCACGAGGAGGGACTCCGCGGCGGCGGAATCGAACGGCTGCGCCGGCGCGGCGATGGCGAAGGCCGTGTCGTCCGGCGACCCCATCGCTTCGGCGAGGGACAGTTTTGCGGACTCGCCGGCCTGGACCTCTTTCTCAAGGAGTGTCCGCGCGTTCTCCAGGCTCACTTCGGTCTTGAGGACGTCGGTGTAGTTCACGCCGCCACCGTGGTAGAGCCGGTTCACGAGGTCCAGGTACTGTGAGAGCCCGTCGATTCGTTCCCGCTGGAGGCTCGATTCATCCATCACCTGGAGGAGGTCGAAGAACGCCGCCGCGACGCTTGCCCGCACGTCTCTCGCGGCGCGGCGCTCGTCGATGCCGAGGCGTTCGACGTCGGCGTCGAGCTGCCGGGCCCTGGAGCTCCGTGCGCCGCCGTCGAAGAGGAGCCCCTGCACGCCGAGCTGCGCGGAGTACTGGCCGCCGTCGGTGATCGCGGGATCGTACCCGAGCTTGTCGGAATAGGGTGCGACGAGCGCCTTCGCGGAGGCCCGCACTTGCGGGCGGCCGGAACGGTCCGCTTCCTCCCGCGCGAGCTTCGCCAACCGCAGGGCGACGTTCGCGCTGCGCATGTTCAGATTCTGGTCAAGCGCGATGGCCGTGCATTGGTCGAGGGAGAGGACGCGCTGGGCGAGGCCGGGCGCTATGCTCCCGAGGGAAAGGAGGATGAGGGCCGCGAGCCGCAACGGATGAACAGTCGGCAGGTCTCGGCGTGCGTTCGTCATATTGTGTCGGAGATGCGCGATCCTGTCGGTGCTTTCTTCGAATGTGCTCGTCGGGCGGGCGGCGTGACGCGGGTTACTTCTTGACCTTCGGTTCCTTCTGTACGACGGCGCCGTTCGCGTCGAAGAGGACCTCGGTTGTCTTCTTTCCAAGCTTCAGGTGCACTTCGTACTGCGTCGTGGATCCTTTGGTGGCCTTTTCGCATGACGCCACCGTATGCTTCGGGTATTCCTTGGTGATCGCGGCGCGGGCCGCTTCGGGGAGATCGGCGTACGCCATGCTTTCTTCAACGGCGAGGACGCTTCCGTCCGCGGCGTACGATACGTCCCGGGAGACCGTACCGTCCTTGCTTTCCACTTCGTACTCCGCTGCGCCGTTCTCCACTTCTTTCGAGTACCCCTTCACGACCGCGTGCGGGTAGGACTTCGCGAACGCATCGAGGATGGCCTTCGGCATATCCTTCTTCTTCAGAGATTGTTCCTGGTCTTCGTTCGACTGTGCCATCATGGCGGCTGCTGCGAACACGAGGATGAACAGCACGAGGGATGATCGTTTCATCTGTGGTTCCTTTCATGGAGGACGGTAAGCGGACCGCTCCGTTCCGGTGCGCGAATCGGCGACAGGCCGCCTGACTGTGCACAAATATAGGGTTATCGCGATCGACCTGCAAGGATGCTCGGTATCATGAAAGATACGGATGTTCCATGAAAATGAAGTGAAAATGGTCCTGATCCGGCAACGAGGATCCGCGCTGGGAGACTTGCTAATGGCTGGAAAAATCAATACAATTCGGCCACATTTACGCTGCTCGACAATGAACTTCACCACGCCTATCGCCCCGGCATTACTTCTTGAAGGAAACGACCATGAACGAATCAGTTCTCGATAAATTCCTGCGCTACGTCAAGATCGACACGCAGTCCTCTGAAGAGTCCGAAACATACCCGAGCACCGCGAAACAGTTCGACCTCCTGCGCCTCCTCGAAAAGGAGCTCAAGGAGCTCGGCGTTCGCGACGTCCGCATCGACAAGTACGGCTATGTCATGGCGACGCTCCCGAGCAACCTGGCGGCGACGGACAAGGCCTACGGTAAGGTACCGGCGGTCGGGTTCGTCTCGCACGTCGACACGTCCCCGTCCGCGAGCGGCGAGAACGTGAAGGCTCAAGTCATCCAGAAGTACCAGGGGGGAGACATCGTCCTTCCTGGCGATCCTTCGATCGTGCTGCGCACCTCCGAGAACCCGCAGCTCAAGGAGAACATCGGCAAGACCATCGTGACGACCGACGGAACGACGCTTCTCGGCGCCGACGACAAGGCCGGCCTCGCCATCATCATGACCGCGGTCCAAAGCCTCATGAACGACCCGAAGATCCCGCACGGCGACATCAAGATCGGATTCACGCCGGACGAGGAAGTGGGGGCCGGGACGAAGTATTTCGACCTGAAGGCGTTCGGGGCGAAGTTCGCCTACACCGTCGACGGCGACGTGCCGGGCGAGCTCAACAAAGAGACCTTCAGCGCCGACTCCGCCACGATCACCGTCCACGGCCGGAACATCCATCCCGGCTCGGCGAAGGGGATCATGGTGAATTCCCTCCGAGTCATGGCGGATATCATCACGCGCATGCCGAAGGACGTCGCGCCCGAGACAACCGAAGGCTACGAGCCCTACATTCACCCCCACGTCCTCAAAGGCGAGGAGGAGAAAACGACCTTGAACATCCTCCTGAGGGATTTTGAGACCTCGGGACTCGCCGTCCTGAAAAAGAGACTCGAGGCGATCATCGCCGAAGTACGGCCCCTCCACCCGAAGGCGAGGATCGAGCTCCAGGTGACGGAGACCTACCGCAACATGCGCGAAGGATGTGAGAAAGATCCGCGGGTCATCGACTACATGTTCGAGGCGACGAAACGCGCCGGCTTCACGCCGAAGTGGGTCCCGATCCGGGGCGGCACCGACGGTTCGAAGCTCACCGCGATGGGACTTCCCTGCCCGAACATCTTCACCGGCGGGCAGAACTACCATAGCAAGAATGAATGGGCCTCCGTCTGGGGGATGGAAAAGGCCGTCGAGACCGTGCTGCACCTCGTCCAGATCTGGGTGGAAAAGACGAGGGGATAGACCTTGTTCCGCTTCACCGGGGATCGTCGCGCCAAATTGGCGCCGGATTGTTCCCGTTAATTCCCTACACGACGAACACGGAAGGTACCCCGCATGAAGACAGACGTCACCACGACCGGCTTGCCGGAAAACGCGTACAAAGAACTCCAGCCCGGAGAGGAATACCGCCCGGTCATGCCCCCCGAATCAACGCCGGCGGAGGTCACGCCATGGTCGGTCCTCTGGGGCCTCCTCATGGCGATGCTCTTCTCCGCGGCGGCCGCCTACTCTGGCCTGAAGATCGGGCAGGTGTTCGAGGCCGCCATCCCGATCGCGATCCTCGCCGTCGGGCTCTCCACGGCGTTCAAGAGGAAGGACTCGCTCGGCCAGAACATCATCATCCAGTCGATCGGTTCCACCTCCGGAGCGGTCGTCGCGGGGGCTATCTTCACCATTCCCGCGATGTATATCCTCGACCTCCCGGTGAACTTCTACCAGGTCTTCCTCGCCTCGCTGTTTGGCGGGTTCCTCGGCATCCTCTTTCTCATCCCCTTCCGGAAGTACTTCGTGAAGGACATGCACGGCAAACTCCCCTTCCCCGAAGCGACGGCGACCACGGAGGTCCTCATCGCGGGGGAGAAAGGGGGCAAGCAAGCGGTCGTCCTCATCGTCAGCGGGCTCATCGGCGGCGTGTTCGACTTCATCGTCGGCTCGCTCGGGTGGTGGTCGGAGGTCGTCACCTCGAGGATCACGTCGGTCGGCCAGACGCTCTCGGACAAGGTCAAGATGGTCTTCAAGATCGACGTCCTCGCCGTCGTCTTCGGTCTGGGGTATATCGTCGGACTGAAGTACGCGACGATCATCTGCGCCGGGTCGTTCCTCTCGTGGTTCGTGCTCGTCCCCCTCTTCCACGAGATCGGGAACGGGCTCGCGAGCCCCCTCGGTGCCAGCGCGGTGAAGCTCATCTCCGCGATGACGCCGGAAGAGATCTTCCGCGGCTACGTCCGCCAGATCGGCATCGGCGGGATCGCGATGGCAGGCGTCGTCGGCATCATCCGCTCCTCGAAGATCATCCGCGGGGCCGTCTCCCTCGCCTACAACGAGATCACCCGCCGGAAGTCCGCCGGCGCCGAGACCACGGTGCGGACCCAGCGCGACATCCCGATGCTCTTCAACGTCATGTTCATTCTCCTCACCGCCCTCCTCCTCTTCGTGTTCTTCGCGGGCGGCGTGACGTTCAACATCTTCCACGCGGTCGTGGGACTCCTCCTCGTCACGGTCGTCTCGTTCCTCTTCACGACGGTGGCGGCGAACGCGATCGCGATCGTCGGAACGAACCCCGTCTCCGGGATGACGCTCATGACCCTCATCCTCTCCTCGTTCGTCCTCGTCCAGATCGGGCTCACGGGGAACTCCGGCATGCTTAGCGCTCTCATCATCGGCGGCGTCGTGTGCACGGCGCTCTCGGTGTCGGGGTCGTTCATCACCGACCTCAAGATCGGCTACTGGCTCGGCACGACGCCGCGGAAGCAGGAGAGCTGGAAGTTCCTCGGAACGCTCGTCTCGTCGGCGACGGTGGGGGTCGTCATCCTCATCCTGAACCAAACGTACGGGTTCAAGGGCCCGCAGGCCCTCGTCGCCCCGCAGGCGAACGCCATGGCGGCCGTCATCCAGCCCCTCATGTCGAACACCGCCGCGCCGTGGATGTTCTATGTCGTGGGGGCGGTGATCGCGCTTCTCATGACGATGCTCAAGATCTCCCCGCTCGCCTTCGCCCTCGGCATGTACATCCCGCAGGAGCTCAATACCCCGCTCCTCGCCGGCGGTCTCGTCGCCTGGTGGGTCTCCTCCCGTACGAAGAACGAAAAGCTCAACAATGCGCGCCTCTCCCGCGGCACGCTCATCGCATCGGGGTTCATCGCCGGCGGTTCGCTCTTCGGCGTCTTGGGCGCATTCCTGAAATTCGGCGGATTTGACTGGTTCAACACCGCATGGGCGGCGTCCGCCAACGCGGAGGTCCTCGGCCTGGTGATGTTCGGGCTCCTTGTGGCGTACACTATCTGGGATTCGATGCGGGCGAAGGAAGAATAACGCTCATTTCGGGCGGAGGCCCGTAGGGCCTCCTGAAAGTGCCTGATGGTCGAGCGAGGCGGATCGGGAAAAGCGCGACAGCGTTTTTCCCGATTTCGTTCCCGTAGAGAGGGGTAAGGCTGGAAAATGTGATCTGAGTCACCTGATTCCGGGCCGCCGAGACGTAGATTATAGACGTGGATGGCCACGGAGGCATTTCAGGGGTTTCATCTCAATTGGATCATCGTGCTAAATCTTCTCCTCAACATATCGCAGAGTCATGGGGTGACGGCCGCTCAGTTCATCACGCTGAATGCCGCCACGCTCGTTGTACTCTGTTCGCTCTACACGGCGTTCCTCTTTTTCCTCTATAGGAAGAGGATCAGGACAGGACTCTACGATTCCACCGCCCCCGACGCCTGAGCCCGCGCGGCGTCGCCCCCTCTGCTCCACCCCCTTTACGGTTGAAATTCTCTCCCCATTTGCTATATTGCTGTACGGATCCATGTAATTTTCCCCTTTCTTCCCTATAGGCATGACGCGTATCGATGTTGGGCTCCTCGTCACCGGCAACGCCCGGGGCGAGGTCCTCAAGGATGTCTCGGTGACGATCGAGAAGAACCGCATCACGGGCATCCTTCCAACGGGCGCCGCCGGTCCCGGCCCGGCCGTCGACGCCCGCGCGCTCGTGGCGATCCCCGGGTTCATCCAGACGCACGTGCACCTCTGCCAGACACTTTTCCGCGGCATGGCCGACGACCTCGAACTCCTCGACTGGCTCCGGCTCCGCATCTTTCCCTTCGAAGCCGCCCATACCGCCCGGTCGATGTACACTTCGGCGATGCTCGGGATCATGGAGCTCATCCGCTCCGGCACGACGACCATCCTCGATATGGGGAGCCTCCGCCATGAAGAGGAGGTCATTCGCGCGATCGGCGAAACGGGCCTCCGCGCGTTCGTCGGCAAGGCCATGATGGACATCAATGACGCGTTCCCCGCCTTCAAGGAGTCCACGGCCGACGCGCTCCGGTCGACCCGGGAACTCGCCGACGCGTGGCACAACTCCTATGACGGGAGGATCAAGTACGCGGTCGCCCCGCGGTTCGTGCTTTCCTGCAGCGACGCGCTCCTTGCGGAAGCCCGCGACATGCTTGGCTCCTTCGATGGGATGCTCTTCCACACGCACGCCTCGGAGAACAGGGGCGAGGTCGAGGCCGTCCGGCGGCGCTGCGCGATGGAGAACATCGAGTTCCTCCACGAGATGCGCATATTGTCGGAGCGCACGGTCCTCGCGCACTGCATCCACCTCTCGGACCATGAGGCCGCGCTCCTCGCGCGGACCCGCACGAACGTCGCGCACTGCCCCTCCTCCAACTTGAAACTTGGGTCGGGGATCGCTAACATACCGAAGCTCCTAGCGGAAGGGGTCAACGTCGGCCTCGGAGCCGACGGCGCGCCGTGCAACAACTCCCTCGACATGTTCCGGGAGATGCGCCTCGCATCGCTTCTTCAAAAGCCGCTCCACGGACCTACGGCGATGCCGGCGAAGAGCGTCTTCGACATGGCGACCCGGAACGGAGCGCTGTCGCTCGGCCTCGCCGGCGACATCGGCAGCATCGAGCCGGGGAAGAAGGCCGATCTCGTGCTCCTCTCCCTTGCCAACGTTTGGGACCCCCTCGCAGCGGACGCGAGCGTCTATTCCTCGATCGTCTACTCCGCCACGCCCGAGAACGTCGACTCGGTCATGATCGACGGGCGTTGGGTCTACCGCAACAAGGAGTTCCCCGGGCTCGATCCAGCCGGCATTCGCGCCGGGGCCGGCGAAGAATGCCGCAGCCTCGTCGGCCGGCTCTAACGCGCGGGACACGACACCACGAACTGAAAGCGCCATGAAGTCCTCCTTTTCCTTCATACTCGACGGGACCGTCGTCACGATCGACGCCGAGAGCGGCCTCCCGCCGACGACGACCGTGCTGGAATATCTCCGCGCGTCGGCCGCGCATAAGGGGGTGAAGGAGGGATGTGCGGAAGGGGATTGCGGCGCTTGCACGGTCGTCCTCGGGAGCGCGGACGCATCGGGCCGGATCTCGTACGCCGCGGTCGATTCCTGCCTCGTCTTTCTCCCGATGCTCCACGGCAAAGAGCTCGTGACCGTGGAGAACATCGCCCCCGACACCGGGCTCCATCCGGTCCAGGAGGCGATGGTGGCCACCGGCGGGAGCCAATGCGGCTTCTGCACACCCGGGTTCATCATGTCGCTCTTCGCCCTGTCGAAGAACCACGACCATCCTTCGCGCGAGGTCATCGACGACGCCCTCACCGGGAACCTCTGCCGGTGCACCGGGTACCAGCCGATCATCGCGGCCGCTGCTGCGTCCTGCGTCCACGGCGGCCGAGACCATTTTTCCGCCGGGGAAGAACGCGTCGCGGCGATGCTCCGGTCGATCCCGCAGGGATCGATCTGCCTTCGGACGGAGCACCAGGTCTATCACCGTCCGGCGTCGCTCGGCGAAGCGCTCTCGCTCCTCCACCAGCATCAAGACGCCATCGTCATCGGCGGCGCGTCCGACATCGGGCTGCGCGTGACGAAGCGGCATGAACTCCTCGCCTCGATCATCGACATTTCCGGCATAGGCGAACTCAAGGCCTGCGCAGACCAGGGAACGTTCGCGGAGTTCGGCGCCGGCGCGAGCCTGAGCGCCGTGGAAGAGTCCGCCCGCGCAGCGTTTCCCGCGCTCGCCGCCATGCTGTCGGTCTTCGGCTCGCGGCAGATCCGCAACGTCGCCACCCTCGGCGGCAACCTCGGAACCGCCTCCCCGATCGGGGACATGCTCCCCGTCCTCTTCGCCTACGACGCCGTCATCCTCCTCGAAGGGATGAACCGGCGCCGGGAGATCCCGGTGAGAGAGTTCATCGTGGGCTACCGGAAGACCTTGCGCCGGCCGGACGAGCTCATCACGGGGGTGCGCATAGCGAAGCCCGGTCCCGATGCGGCGGTCCGCTCCTACAAGGTCTCGAAGCGGAAGGATCTCGACATTTCGACGGTGAGCGGAGCGTTCAGGCTCGAGCGCGACGCAGCCGGCCGGGTCTCCTCCATCGTCCTGGCCTACGGCGGGATGGCCGAGCGCACGAAGCGCGCCGCGGCCGCCGAGGAGTTCCTCCTCGGGAAGCCGTGGGACCGAAGCTCCGTCGAAGGGGCGATGGCCCTCATGAGCAAGGATTTCACCCCGATTTCCGACGCCCGCGCCGGCGCGGAAATGCGGTCGGTCGCGGCGCGCAACCTTCTTCTCAAATTCTGGAACGACACACAACGATGAACGCCATGACTCGAATCATCCACCACGTCACGCTCTCCCTCGCGGCCGCGCTTCTCCTGGCCGTTTCACTTGCGTCCGCGCAGCGCACTCCCGTTTCGGAAAAGGTCCTCGCGCGGGTCGATACCGCGTCGGCCATCCAGGAGTCGATCAACGAGAGCCCTGATTCACGGAACGTCGCCTACGTGGCACGCGACAACGCGCAACAGTACGTCGTTCTCCAGGGAAAGAAGCAGAAGGAGTACGACGGCATCGGAACGGGCGGCATCACGTTCAGCCCCAACAGCAAGCGCTCGGCGTACCTCGTGAAGGACGGCTCGAAATATCTCGTGGTCGCGGACGGGAAGGAGCAGAAGAAGTATGACGCCCTCGGCAGCGAGCCGGTGTTCAGCCCCGACAGCAAGCACCTCGCGTACGTCGCGCGGACCGGCGTGAAGCAGTTCGTCGTCCTCGACGGCAAGGAACTCAAGGCGTACGACGGCATCGGCGTCCGGGGGCCCGTCTTCAGCCCCGACTCCAAGCGGCTCGCCTTCATCGCCAAGGTCGGGGACAACATGCGCGTGGTGGTCGACGCCAAAGAGGGGAAGGACTTTGAGACGATCAACGGCACGACGATGATCTTCAGCCCAGACAGCAAGCATATCGCCTACACGGGCATGCGCGACCGCGAGGGGCGCGTTGTGGCCGACGCGAAGGAATACTCTGCGTTCCGCACCGATCCGGATGGCGTCCCGCTCTTCAGCTCCGACGGCCGCCACCTCGCATTCATCTCCACGGCGGCCGGGAGATCCTCCATCATCTTCGACGGGAAGAAGGGACAGGAGTTCGCGAACATCGCCGAAGGGAGCCTCCGGTTCAGCCCCGACAGCAAGCATTTCGCGTACATGGCAAGCGCGAAGGACCTCTGGGCCGTCGTCTTCGACAGCAAGGCACAGGGCAACTACGCGAACATCGGCATTTCGACGCTCCGGTTCAGCCCCGACAGCAAGCATTTCGCGTTCGTCGCCATCAACGGCGACAAGCAGTACGTTGTCCTCGACGGCAAGGAGGGGAAATGGTACGACGGCATCCCTGACGGGAACCCCATCTTCAGCGCGAACAGCGCGCACACCGCGTACATGGCGAAGATCGGCAGCACATGGACCGTCGTGCGCGACGGGAAGGAACTTCCGTCCGTCGAAAGCGTCGGCGTGGAGACACTCTCCTTCACCCCCGACGGCGATCATCTCCTATACATTGCCGTCACGCACGCCGGCATGTCGATGATGCTCGACGAGTCGGCGGGCAGTGCGTATGACGTCATCCTTCTGCGGCGCGGCGGCAAGATCCTCTTCGACACTCCGGCGACGTTTCACTATCTGGCGGCAAAGGACAACACGATCCTCCTCGTCGAGGAACGGGTGAAATAACGGCGTGACAGGCGCAGCCGGACATACGACCAACGTCGTCCCCCACGAATCCGCCGCGAAGCACGTCACCGGCGAAGCCGTCTACGTCGACGACATCCTGGTGAGCGGCGAGCTCCTCGTGGGCCGCGTCGTCACGAGCCCCCACGCGCACGCGAAGATCCTCTCGTTCGACCTTGGCGCCGCGCGCGCGGTCCCCGGGGTCCACGCCGTCCTGTCGAGCCGCGACATTCCCGGCGTCAACGATATGGGCCCGGTTGTCCACGACGAGGTCTGCCTCGCCGCGGACCGGGTCTTCTGCGTCGGCCAGGCGGTCTTCCTCATTGCCGCCGAGAGCGCGGAACAATGCCGCGCGGCGGAGCGCCTAATCCACGTGGTCTACGAACCGCTCGCTCCGATCCTCACGCTCGCGGACGCCATCGCCCAGGGGACGCTTCTCGGGCCTCCAGCGTCGATCGTCCGGGGAGACGCGGCTTCGGCGATCCGAAAGGCGCCGCACCGGTTCTCCGGCGAGCTCGAGACCGGAGCGCAGGAACATTGGTACCTCGAATCGCAGGTCGCCCTCTGCGTTCCGGGGGAGGGGAAGGAACTGCAGGTCTACAGTTCGAGCCAGCACCCATCCGAGACCCAGGCGCTCGTTGCGAGCGTGCTCGGCATCGGCAAGCACGACGTCGTCGTCGAGGTCCGGAGGATGGGCGGCGCATTCGGCGGCAAGGAGACCCAAGCGAACCACACGGCCTGCTGGACCGCGCTCCTTGCGCGTGCGTCCGGCCGGCCGGTGAAGATCCGGCTCTTTCGCGACGACGACATGATCATGACCGGTAAGCGCCACCGGTTCCTTTCCCGGTACGAGGCCGGGTTCGACGATCGAGGGATGCTCCTTGGACTCTCCGCCGAACTTCACTGCGACGGCGGGTGCGCTACCGACCTCACGTTCGCGATCCTCCAGCGCGCCATGCTGCACATCGACAACACCTACTTTATCCCCGACATCACGGTCGTCGGGAAGGCCTACCGCACGAACCTCCCCTCGAACACGGCATTCCGCGGGTTCGGCGGGCCGCAGGGGATGGCCGTCGTGGAGCAGGTCATCGACCGGGTCGCGCGGACGCTCGGGCTCGACGCGGCGGAGGTCCGCCGGCGCAACTTCTACGGCACCGACAGCCGCAACGTGACGCATTATGGCCAAACGGTGGAACGGAACCATCTGCCGCTCCTCTTCGATCGGCTCACCGCTTCGTCCGGGTATGCGAAGCGCCGCGCGGACGCTGGCATTTTCAACGCGTCGCACGAGTTCGTCAAGCGCGGGATCGCCCTGACGCCGGTGAAGTTCGGTATCTCGTTCACGACGTCATTCCTCAACCAGGCGGGGGCGCTTGTGCTTATTTATAAGGACGGCACGATCCTCGTGAACCACGGCGGCACGGAGATGGGCCAAGGGCTCCATACGAAGATGCAGCAGATCGCCGCACGGGAGTTCGGCGTGTCGCTCGACCGTGTGAAAGTGAACGCAACGAACACCGCAAAGGTCCCGAACACGTCGGCGACGGCCGCTTCGGCCGGGAGCGATCTCAACGGCATGGCGGTGAAGAACGCCGCGGACATACTCAAGGCGCGGATCGCCGAGGCGATCGCCCCCGTCCTGACGGGCGGGAACACGTCCGATCCGACGCGCCCGGAGGACATCCTGTTTGAGAAGAACTCGATCGTCGACGGACGCCACGCCGGCCGCTCGATCAGCTTTGCCGATGCGATGCCGGTCATGCAGCGTCTCCAGGTGAGCCTGAGCGCCTCGGGGTTCTACAAGACCCCGGGCATTGGCTGGGACAGCGTGAAGGGGACGGGGAAGCCGTTTTTCTATTTCGCGTTCGGCATGGCGGTCACCGAGGCGGAACTCGACCTCCTCACCGGGAGGCACACGATCCTCCGCGCGGACATCCTCTACGACGTCGGGGAGTCGCTCAATCCGCAGATCGACCTAGGGCAGATCGAAGGGGGGTTCGTGCAGGGGCTCGGCTGGTGCACAACGGAGGAGATCAAGTGGGACGACAAAGGGAACCTTCTGACGCACTCGCCGGACACGTATAAGATACCGTCGGTGCAGGACATTCCGCGGGAGTTCTACACCGCTCTCCTGGACAATGTTCCGAACCCCGGGACGATCCATTCAAGCAAGGCGGTCGCCGAGCCGCCGTTCATGCTTGCCCTTTCAGCATGGCTCGCCATCAAGGACGCTCTCTCAGCCGCATCGAACCACACGAAGGAACCGGAGTTCTCGCTCCCCGCGACGAACGAGGTCATCCTCCTCTCCCTCGAGAAGCTCAAGGCCCGCTAGCCGGCGGGCTGCTGCTCACGCCTTGCGGATGATCTTCGCGGCTCCCCAGCCGACGAGGATCATGAGGGCGAGGATCACCCAGTTCCATTCGTCCCCGTACGACGTCACCGGATAGTGGTTGCTGATCATGATGAACACGACCGGCACCGCCATATACGTATTCTGCTTTGAGCGCCGCCGCGCCATCTCGCCGAGGGTGAGATCGGGCTCTTTTCCTTCGTGGAGGGCGGCCACCATCTTGCGCTGCGCAGGGAGGATGCGCATCCAGACATTCAAGGTCATGAGGGTGCCGAGCATGGCGCCGGTATGGAGGTAGGCAGCGCGGCCGTCCATGAGGTGCGTGAGCCCGTAGATAACGCCGACCAGGAGCACGTAGGAGACGACGACACCCACCGTCTCGTTCTTCGCAAGTTTCGATTTCCAAAGGAGGTCGTAGACGGGCCAGGCAAGGAGGATCGCGGAAATGCCGGCGATCATCGGCACGGTCTCCTCCATGTTGTCGTCCACCATGAGTCCCCCCGCGTAGTAGACGATGATGAGGAGCGCGATGCCGCTGAGCCAGGTGATCGCCGCCTCCCATTTGAACCAGTGAAGGGTGCCCGGCATGATCTGCGGCTTCTTCTGCTTCCCCACCGTGTAGAAGCCCCCGCTGTGGACCATCCAGACGTGGTCGTCCGCCCCAGCGCCTCCGGGCTTCTGGAACATCTCGGTGAACCTCCCGTCGAGCCAGGTGAAGAAGTAGGTCTGCCCCACCCACATGATGCCGGCGAAGACGTGGATCCACCGCGCCGCGATGTTCAGCCATTCATAGATGTCGAAGTTCATCCGTTCTCCGGTCGTGTGGTGGCCGTCTTCGCTAGCTTCCCCGGTACGTCGAGTACCCGAAGGGGCTGAGGAGGAGGGGAATGTGATGGTGCGTGACGCCGTCCTGGAGCTCGAATACGATCGGAATGAACGGGAAGAGCGTATAGATCCCCGTCGACTCGAAGTATGACCCCGTTTCGAACGTGAGCCGGTAGATCCCCCTCAGGGGCTTGCCGTGCTCAGGGAGGAGGTTCGAGATCCGACCGTCGATGTCGGTGAGACCGCGGCCGATCTCCGACCAGCTGCCGCCAGGGGTCTGGTGCTCGAGGACGACCGGGATGCCGTGCGCCGGCCTGCCTTTTGTGAGGTCGAGAACGTGCGTCGTGATAAGGCTCTTCATCATCATGGGATCTCCTGTTCGGTTCGGTGTGATGGACGGGGTCTCATCCCTGCTGCCGCGCACGGCGCCCCGCGAGGATTTTTACGAACGACCTGGTGTGGAGCTCTTCGAGCGTCAGCCCGGTCGCCGCGGCCTCCGCTTCGGTGATCGCGCCGCAGTTGATGCCGCGCAGAAAGTAGTTGAGGAGGCCCTGTCCGGTCGCCGCATCGTCGAAGACGTCGCCGACCAGCGTGGCCTGGGCCGCCTTCTCGACGAAGGTCCGCAGGCGGTTCGACGCCGGTGCGAGTCCTTCGAGGAAGAACGAGTAGACCGCGGCGTACCGCGCGGGCAGCTGCGCCGGGTGGAGGTCCCATCCCTGGTAGAACGCGTTCGTCAGGGAGTGCGTCGTATGGTCGTAGGCGAGCTTCCAGGCGCGGAAGACGACGGCCTTGTTCTCCCGGACCTCCGCCGCGCTCAATCGCATCCCCTTTGCCACTCTGTGCGGGCCGACCGGCATGACGTTCGTCGCGCCGTCCGAAAGCCAGATGCCCGTTCCCGCGAGTCCGACCTTCATCATATGCCGGGCGAAGTCGCACGCGGGATGGTCCATGCTCTGATGCGCCGCGGTGATGTTCAGCGAGGCAGTGTAATCGTAGACGCCGAAGTGCGCAGCGACGCAGCGTCCGCGGGCAGCCGCGACGAACGAGGGGAGCGCGGACGCCCCCTCGGGCGTGATGATCGACTGGGGGGTCTCGATCATGATCTCGAGCCTGAGCGTCCCCTCGGAAAGGCCGTGCCGGCGTTCGAGGAGCGCGAAGAGGCGCACGAGCGCGGTGATCTGTTCCGGCACGGTGACCTTGGGCAGGGTGACGACGAAATTGTCCGGGAGCGCTCCGCCGGACGCCTCCAGGAGCTCCGTGAGGAAGAGGTCCAGCGTGCGGATGCTGCGCGCCTTGAGCTCTTCGGTGAACGGCTTGATGCGGATGCCGCAGAAGGGGGGGAGGACGCCGGTGCCCATGCCGCGCGCCACTTCCCTGGCGGTCGAGACCGCGTGGCCGTCCTCTTCGCTGTCGGGCCGGTTGCCGTACCCGTCCTCGAAGTCGATCCGGAAATCCTCGACCGGCTCCCGGCGGAGCTTCTCGGTGATGCGCGCGTAGAGGAGCGCACGGTAGGAGGGCGTGCCTTCGATCCCGAGCGCTTTGGCAAGGATGCCGGCCGTCGGCGCGTATTCCTTCAGCGCGGCGCGCGCAGCCTCGCCGAGCTTCCGGGCGGTCTCCGCCTTGAAGATCTGCGCCCCGCCGTAGACGGTGTGGACGGGCTGGCGCGCCGGCGACTCACCGGGAAACCGCGCGTTGAACGGTCCGTTCGCGCGCGTGAGTTCGGCGGAGATCTCCGTGATCTGTTCTTCAGTGAGTGAACGCTTCATCATGGTTCCTTTGTGAGGTGTCTCTCAGAGGCCGAGGAGCTTGTCGAGGCGCAGAGCCGTGATCTTCACCTGCTCGGCGGCCGCGACCGGGAGCTCGCCGTCCGGGAGGTTGTCGAGGCGGCCCTGGAGGATCGCGAGCATCTCTTCTGCGCTCTTCCCCGTTGCGCAGACGATGAAAATATAACCAAATTTCGCTTCATACAGCTGATTGTTGTCGGCGAGTGCCTTCAGGACGCGCTCCGAGGTCCGCACCACCCCGGATTGTTCCGCTTCGGCCAGGGCGGCGGTCGAAGCGAACTTCGTGCGGAGCGACTTGATATCCCCGATCTTCGGATGGTGCGAGAACGCCTCCTTCCAGTCTCGGGCCGAGAGCCCGTTCCAGACGTGGAGGGCCGCCGCGTGGAGCTCTGACAGTTCCCGAAACGGCCGCTCCGTCTCCATCCGGGCCGCCCACGCGGCCGAACCGCAGCACTGCCGAAAGAGCGTGACGGCGTCGCGAGGAGAAAGGGCGTTGAGTTTCTCGAGGGTCATCGCGGCGACGGCACTCCCCAGATCCTGAGTCTGCTCACGCCGCCGTCGGGAAAGATGTTGAGCCGCAGATGCGTGGCGGCGCCGGGTGCGGCGAGCTGCCGGGCGAAGAAGTGCCGCCGGTGCGGACGGAGCTTCGTCACGCTCAGGATCTCCTTCCACCTGAGGTCGTGGCACGTGAGCGCGTCGACGACGGCGCCCCGGGCATGGCAGACCTCGATCGTGCAGCGGTCGGGGTAGTTGCCCTTGAAGTGGTTCGTGTCGATCTCGATCCGCCGGATGGTCCCGGGGAAGCCGAGCCGGACGACGGCCCAGTCGTGGCCCGGGCCTCGGCGGCGGCGCGTTTCCCACCCGTCCCCCATGTTCGCCGCGCGTCCGGGCATGATGAGGTTCTCCTTCGCACCGAAGAACATGTCGCTCGCGGCGACGACGGCCCCGCCGCTTGCGACGGCGGCGAGGTCGATCGGACTCTTCGACGCGCCGAGGGAGGCGTCCGGGACGACCTCACCGTAGACCTTCAGCCGGGCCACCCCACCGTCGGGGAAGATGTTGAGCCGGAGGTGCGTCCAGCGTCCCGCGCTTGCAACGGCGAAGAGGTTCTGCGAACCGGGCCGGAGCGGCGAACGCGGCAGGATCTCCGTCCAAGCACTTGCCGAAATCCGTGACGGGTCCTTCGCGCCGCGCGTTGGCAGCGCGCAGGCTTCGATCGATGCATACGAGGGGTTGTTCCCGAGGAAATGGTTCGTATCGATGTCGACGCCTTTGATCCTTCCCGGAAGGCCGAGGCGGATGATGCACCAGTCATGGCCCGGCGTTCGGTTCCGGCGGGTTTCCCAGCCGTCCATCCATTTGCCCTTCGAAGTGAATTTCTCCGGGAGGGATATCCCCCTTCCGGGCGCGAGGAGGTTTTCCTTCCCGGCGAAGAATTCGTCGCTGGCGGCGAGCGCCGTTCCTCCGACGCGGCGGGAGGCGAGATCGATGAGTCCTGCAAATGTCGCTGCTGTCGTGTTCGAGTTCATGTCGGGTCCTGAGGTTCGTGATGGCGCAAGAGTGCGAGTGATGCTGCATTTCCTCTCTCCTTGGCGATCGCTTCGGCGGTCTGTCCGCCGTCGGCGCGCAGGTGCAACTTCGCGCCGTGCCGGAGGAGGAGCTTGATGATCTCTTCATTTCCCGCGGTGGCTGCTCCGTGGAGGGGAGTGAACCCGCCCTGCTGCCGGGCGTTCGCGTCGGCCCCCGCGTTGAGGAGCAGGGCGACGATGCGCGGCTCGCCTCCGGCGACGGCGCTATTGAGCGGCGTCGCCCCCGGGGCGGACGATTCCTTCTTGGCGACCGCGTGGATGTCCGCATGGTGCTCGAGGAGGAGTTCCACGACGTCGGCGTGGCGGAAGAACGCTCCGAGGTGGAGGGCTGTGAACCCGTCGTGCGAGTACGCCGTGACGAGTTCCGGATAATGCCTCAGGAGGTCCCACATCCGTTTGATGTCGCCGAGAGCGGCCGCCTCATAGAAGTTGATCCGCGGGGCGCCGGCAAGGATCATACGAGTGATCTTCGCCTGCCGATAGTACAGCGACAGGAGGAGCGCGGAGTCGCCCGTGTCGTCGCGGGCGTTCACGAGCGCGCCGTTGAGCGCGATGAGCCGCCCGACACGCTCGGCGTCTCCCTTCTTCACCGCGTCCAGCATATCCTGCGTCGGGCTCATCGCGTCTGTCCCGCGCCGGCACTCCGCCGGACGAGTGCGCCGGAGGGGTCGCCGGGAAAGACGCCGCCATGGTACACCGGCCTGCCCCTGAGGTACGTCGTCGCCACCGCGCCGGTGAACGTCTTCCCGTCGTACGGCGTCATGGCGTGTCGGTGATGCGTCGCGTCCGGCGTCACCGTCACGACGCCGTCGGGGTCCCACACGACCAAGTCGGCGTCGAACCCGGGGGCGATCCTTCCCTTGTGGCCGCCGAGGCCGGCGAGCCGTGCCGGAAATGCCGACATCCAGCGCACGATGTCCTCATACTGGAATCCGCGGCGTCTGGCCTCGGTCCAGACGATCGGAAGGCCGTACTGGAGCGACGCGATCCCGCCCCACGCCTGAGTGAAGTCGCCGGTGTCGGTGCATTTCAGTTCGGGTGGGGCGGGGGAATGGTCCGAGACGATACCGTCGATGATCCCTTCGCGCAAGCCCTCCCAGAGCCGCTCGCGGTTCTCCCGCTCCCGAATCGGCGGCGCGCATTTGAGCCGCGTGTCGCCGTCAGCGATCTCTTCGGCGCAGAAGGTGAGATAGTGCGGACAGGTCTCCACCGTCAAGGGGAGTCCCTCCGCTCGGGCGTCGCTGAGCGCGGGAAGCGCGTCAGCGGAGGAGAGGTGCACGATGTGCGTCGGGCAGCGGTACTCCCGGCAGAGGGAGATCATGAGGGCGATGGCGTCCTGCTCCCATGCGCGCGGCCGCGACGCGAGATAGTCTCGGTAGCTTCTGGGATCCTGCGCGGCTCTCGGAGTCGCGCCGCCGAGCTCGCAGTGGACCAGGAGCGGAAGCTTCCGCGCTGCAATCGCCGGCATCGCCGCACGAATCTCGCGTTCGGTGGCCGGAGGAAATTCCTCGATACCAGAGTCGATGAGAAAGGCCTTGATCCCGAGGACGCCGGCGTCGGCAAGCGGGCCAACCTCGGAGGCGTTTCCCGGCACGAGGCCGGCATACAACCCGACATCGACCCGGAGCTTTCCCCTGGCGGCGGAACTCTTTTGGCGGAACGATGCGGCTGTCGTGGTGACGGGGCTGCTGTTGAGCGGCATATCGACGAGGGTCGTGATGCCGCCGGCGGCAGCTGCCCGGGTGGCGGTCTCAAACCCCTCCCAGGACGTCCTTCCCGGCTCGTTGATATGGACATGGGAGTCGACGAGCCCCGGCATGACGACGAGGGTGCCGGCATCGGTGTACGAGAGGTCCGCCGAGACGCCACGGGCGTCCGTGACGGCCTCGATTCGTCCGTTCTTCACGTGCACGAGCGCATCGCGGGTGCCCTCGGGCGTGACGACATGTTTGCTGCGAATGAAGAACTCCACGGGCGTTCTGCCGGAAAGTGTTGAACGGGAAAATCGAACGTATAGTAGAATATTTGGGGTAAAAAAACAAATGAACGAGCATCCCCGATCGGCGGATGATTGACTTTCCGGCCGAACTTTGGTACTTTGAGTACGTATCCTCCTTCTGACAGAGCAAGGTGCGCCAGTGAAGACTCTCAAATGTGCGGTTCTCCTCCTGTGTTGTTCTCTCCCGTTGTTCGCTGGACAGCCCGCGCGGCTCGGGAAGCTCCTCGGCAGGGTCTATCCCGCGGTCGGGGAGGGGGAGCGGCTCGTTGTGCTCGTCTCCTTCGCCGACAAGGGCGCAGCAGACGGATCCCAGACGTACAGCGCCTCCTCGCTCGTCTCCGAACGCTCGATCAAGCGGCGTCTCAAGGTCCGCGCCGCATCGGAAGTCGTCGACGCGCTCGACCTGCCCGTCCGCCGAGCGTACGTCGACGCGGTGCGCGCGCATGTCGTCTCGGTCCGGCATGAGCTGAAGTGGTTCAACGCCGTGAGCGTCGTCGCGACAAAGCCTCAGATCGAGGCTCTCTCCCGCCTCCCGTTCGTCACCGAGATCGAAATCGTGAACCGCTGGAAGACGCGTCCGGGGGACGAACAGCCGAGCATCGCAAAGGGGGAAGAAGATCTCCAGGCCCCCAACGCTACCACGTCGCTCGACTACGGGACGTCGCTGACGCAGAACGCCCAGATCAACGTCCCCGCCGTCCATGATCTCGGCATCTACGGCCAGGGCGTCGTCATCGGCGTCTTTGACAACGGGTTCAGAAATCCACAACACCGGGCATTCGACGGCATGCACATCATCGCCCAGCACGATTTCGTCGACCACAAGGAGAGTGTCGTGCCGAACGCGCCCGAGACGGGGTACGGGAGCCATGGCAACTGGACCCTTTCGTGCATCGGCGGCTATGTTCCTGGGCAGCTCATCGGTCCGGCCTTCCATGCGAGCTTCATTCTCGCGCGGACGGAGAATGATTCAAGCGAAACCCCGATCGAAGAGGACAACTGGGCGGCGGCGATAGAGTGGGCCGACAGCATTGGCGTCGACGTCACGAGCACATCCCTCGGCTATTCGACATTTGATCCTCCCTACACAAGCCTCACGTCGGCGGACATGAACGGGACAACCGCGCTCATCACGCGCGCCGCCGACCGCGCTGTGAACCTCGGCATCGTCGTCGTCAATGCGGCGGGGAACGAAGGGGCCGGGGACGGCATCCACAATACGCTCATCGCTCCGGCGGACGGCATCGATGTCATCACCGCAGGCGCAGTGTCATCGGCGGGAACGCGCGCGTCGTTCAGCTCCGTCGGCCCGACAACCGACGTTCCGGCCCGGATCAAGCCGGACATCATGGCGATGGGCGTCTCGGTGAAGCTCGCCAGCGCGACCGATACCGTCAACTATGTCAACCTCAGCGGGACGTCATTCGCCTGTCCGCTCTCCGCGGGCGTCGCCGCCCTCATTCTTTCCTCCAATCCGACCCTCACGCCCCACCAGGTGAGAGAAGCGATGCGCAACACCGCGAACAACGCCGGTTCGCCGAACAATCAATACGGCTGGGGGATCCTCAACGCGCTCGCCGCCGTGAATTATTTCGGTGCCCTTCCATTTCCGCGCATCCACGGACACGTGTTCCATGACGCGAACAATGACAGCACCAAGGACTGGGGCGAGGTGGGAGTCGCGGGCGTTACCGTGCGCCTTTCCGGTGCTACGGCCGATACGGTCCTCACCGATTCTCTCGGGAACTTCACGTTCTCGGGACTCCTGGTCGGAAGCTACAGCGTCGCGATCGATGCGCCGACGGGCTGGATCAAGACCTTCCCCCAGGGCAATGCGGTCGCCGTCTCGGTCGACAGCCTCATGGCAAATGTCGGCGGCGTGGAGTTCGGCCTGCTCCGCTTGGGCCGGATCTCCGGTTCGGTGTTCCGCGACCTGAACTCAAACGGCGCGCTCGACGCGGGCGAACCGCCTCTCGCCGGCCGTGTGTTCCACCTCGCCGGGCTGCCGGTGCTCCGGTCGGTCTCCGACTCCGCAGGGGCTTTTTCGTTCTCCGGTCTCCTGCCGGGGAGCTACGTCCTGAGCGAGAGCACGCAAACGGGTTCGCAACAGACGTTCCCGCCGTCGGGCGTCGATACGTTCACCGTCGTCGGCGGGACGGACACATCCGGGATCCGCTTTGGCGACTTTGTCCTCGGGGAATATGTCGTGTCGGCCGGTTGGAACATGCTCTCTCTCCCGCAGAACGTCACCGACCATTCCGTCGGAACCATTTACCCGAGCGCGACGTCCTCAGCGTACGGGTACGGCCTGGGCTACCATGTCCTCGACTCGATCCCGGAAGGCGTCGGGTATTGGCTGAAGTTCGGTTCATCGGAGATCGTCAGCATGAGCGGCTCCCCGGTGCTTCTCGACAGCGTTGCGGTCGTCGCCGGATGGAATCTTATCGGCTCGCTTTCGTTCGCCATTCCGGCCGGTTCGATCGTCCAGATCCCCGACTCGACGCTGACGACCGGTTTCTTTGGATATTCCTCGTCGCAGTACGAGACCGCTCTGACACTCCAACCCCAGCGGGGATACTGGGTGAAGGCTGGGAAGAATGGCGTCCTCGTCATGAGCACGTCGCTCGCCGCGCAGACCGTTCCGGTTCCCGTGCAGGAACCGTCCGTCCGTCCGCTCGGCTGGGTCTCGGTCCGGGACGCCGCCGGCAGTGAACAACGCCTCTCCATCAACGACGGCGCGGACCTCCGGGACGCCTCGTTGGAACTCCCGCCGGTACCGCCCGCGGGCGTGTTCGATGTCCGGTTCCGTTCGTCGCGTGCGGCGGAATTCCTCCAGGGGGAGGCGGGAGTGTTCCCGCTGCTGATCTCGTCCGCGGCCTATCCTCTCACCGTGCGATGGAGCGGCCCCGTCCAGACCTCGGTCTCCCTTCTCGCCGGCGACAAGGCGTATGACCTCTCGCCGGGAGCCCCCGTGAAGATCCCGCACGCCGCGTCGGGTATCTCGATCGACATCCGGCGCTCCGGAAGCGGCGTCGCTCCGGCGTCGTTCGCGCTGGAGCAGAATTATCCCAACCCCTTCAATCCTTCTACGACGATCGGATACGCCCTTGCAACGCCGTCGCACGTGCGTCTGAAGGTCGTTTCGGTCCTGGGGGAGATCGTCGCCACCATCGTCGACGAGGATCTCCCGGCCGGGACATTCCGATCGGTATGGAACGCTGCCAATGCGTCGAGCGGGATCTACTATTATACGCTGCAGGCGGGCGCCTACACCGCGACAAGAAAGTTGGTCGTCCTCAAGTGAGCGGCACCCACCAGGCAAGGGGGGCGCGTCCCGCATGACCGACCCCTTCATGCTCGACGCCATCGCCGAGGCGCGAGTGGGCCTCTCTGAAGGGGGGATCCCCATCGGTTCTGTGCTCGTCCGAGACGGGGTCATCCTCGGCCGCGGGCACAACCGCCGCGTCCAGGAGGGCAACCCGATGAAGCATGCCGAGATCGACTGTCTGATCAACGCCGGGCGTGTAGGGAACTACCGCGGCACGGTGCTCTACTCCACGCTCATGCCCTGCTACCTCTGCGCGGGCGCGGTGGTGCAGTTCCGTATCCCCAAGGTCATCGTCGGCGAGGCCCGTACGTTCCCGGGCGCGCCGGCATTCATGCGCGGGCAGGGGGTCGAAGTGATCGATCTCAACCTTGATGCGTGCGCCGGCATGATGGAGGAATTCATAGGCAAGTACCCGGCATTGTGGAACGAGGATATCGGTACGTGAGCGCCACCGCCACACCTCTTCTCGACGAGATCATCGCGGCGCTGTCGGCTGAACCGCGCGTCATGCTCGCGACGATCATCGCAGCGAGAGGCTCCACTCCCGCCGCGGCCTTGTCGAAGCTCCTCCTACGGAACGCAGGAGCGTCGCCGGTGGGGACCATCGGCGGAGGCTGCATGGAAGGCGAGGTCATCAACCGAGCACGCCGTCTTCTTCCGTCTGGAACCGCGGAAGTCGCGACGTACGAGCTCAACGAGGACGATGCGGGCCAGGGTCTCATCTGCGGCGGCACCATCGACGTCCTTCTCGAACCCCTCTCCCTCGCCGATCTTCCGATGTACAGGGACCTCCGTTCGCTCTATGAACGCGGCGACGACTGCGTCACGGCGACCGTCATCGACGGGGATGGCAGGGTGATGCTTCGGACCATCACGCATCCCGGCCCGGCCGGGCTTCCCGTGCGATGGACGCCGCCGGAAGACCTCCTCCGCGCCTTCCCCTCGCTCCCCGCGGGGATCGCCCAGAAGGTGGAATCGGTCTACCGCAAGAAGGAATCGGCCCATATCCCGGTTGTCGGCGGTACGCTCATCCTCGAACCCTGGACGGCCGCACCACGGCTTGTCCTGTACGGCGGGGGACACGTCTCGAAGGCGCTCGCGCCGCTCGCGGCGGGCGTGGGGTTCCGGGTGACGGTGGCGGATGACCGCGAGAAGTACGCGAACCGCGAGCGATTCCCGGACGCTGCGGAAACCCGTGTCATCGATTTTCAGGACGCGGTCGCTTCGGTCGGCATCACCGACGCGACGTTCGTCGTCATCGTCACGCGCGGCCACGCGTTCGACGAATCCGTGCTTGAGCAGGTACTCCGGACCCCGGCGCGCTACATCGGGATGATCGGCAGCAAGAGGAAGGTCCTGACCACCTTCGAGCGTCTCCGGTCCCGGGGCGTTTCCGTCGATACGCTCCGGCGCGTCCATGCGCCGGTCGGCGTGGAGATCGGGGCCGTCACCACCGAGGAGATCGCCGTAAGCATCGTGGGGCAGCTCATCCACATTCGCCGCGGCGGCCGATCGACGCTTCATTACAAATCCGACGATATCCGGATCCTCCTTCAAGACCTCGAACCACACAAGCTCATCGCATCGAAATGAGAACGTTCCTAGTTCTGGTCGCCGCGGCGCTCCTTTGCGTCTCAAGCGTGTCGGCCCAAAACGCCATGGTGCTCGAGGGGGCCGTCATCTTCGACGGCATCGCGAGCAGGCCGCAGAAGAAGTCCATCATCGTCGTCGAGCACGGCAGGATCACCGGCTTCGGTCCCAGGAAAGAGGTGATCATCCCCGAGGGGGCGAAGCGGCTCAACCTCAAGGGGAAGTATATCATTCCCGGCCTCATCGACGGACATATGGAGCACACGTCACCGAACGATCTCCTTCGGATGCTTGCCTGGGGGGTGACGTCGGCAAATGTCATGTTCTCCTCGACCGACGAGGCCGTCGAGGCGGAACGCTGGACGAACGAGGACACGAGCCGCGCCCCGCAGATCTACGCCACCGCGCCGATCTTCTCGGCAGAGCACGGAGTCGGCTGGAAGGAGGGCTCCCCATCCGATTCGTCGCACAACCGGTTCCCTTCGAACCCGGACGAGGCCCGCGCCGCGGTCCGCAAGGCCCGCGCCTCCGGGATCATGCGCATCATGATCGTCTACGATCCCGCGGACTGGTGCCGCGACTCGCTGCCGCGCATGAAGAAGGAGGTCATGGAGGCGCTCATCGACGAAGCGTCGAAGCAGAAGCTCTTCACGTCCGTCCGCGCCCCGAAGCTCGCCGACGCGGGCGAGGCAGTTGACGCAGGCGCGATGTCGCTCTCGAACGGCGTCATCAGCGACTATCTCGACGCGGCGACGGCCGGTACACTCCTCACGCGGAACGATTACTACGTCACCACGTTCACTTCCTATGAATTTCTCGCGGACCCGCAGGGGTTCATGAAGAACGTCCTCGCGGACAAGCGCTTTCGCGCATCCCTGCCGGCGGGGGTCGTGAAGGAATACTCCAGCGCCGCCTATGCCGACAGGATCGCGGCGGCGTATCCGAAAGGCGCGTTCGTCCGGTCTCACCTCACCGCTCTCCGGGACAATCTCGTCTCGCTCCTCCGGAACTATGTGGTCATGGTGATGGGTTCGGATATGAACGCTCTGCCCGGCATCGGAGCGCATCTCGAACTGTCATCTATGGTTCAGGCGGGATTGACGCCGTACCAAGCCCTTATCGCCGCGACGACGTTCGGAGGCCAGTACCTCGGCGCTGCGTCGAAGGTCGGGACGATCGAGGCCGGCCGCCAGGCGGACCTCGTCATCCTCGACGCCGATCCGGTCGCCGACATCCGCAACACGCGAAGCATCAATACCGTCATGAAGCACGGGATCCTCTTCGATCCGAAGAAGCTGCTGAAGGAAGCGAACCGGTGACCGGCGAGACCCAGGGGACCGCGACGATGCTCAGCGCCTTCGATGCGGGACAGGCGATCTGGGATGCGCTCGGACCGATCGGTGCGGTGCCGGTATCTCTCAGCGTCGCGCTCGGACGCGTCCTCGCAGAGGATATCGTCGCGCTCGAGGATGTCCCTTCGTTCGACAATGCCGCGATGGACGGGTATGCGGTGCGATCGGAGGATGTTGCGTCCGTGCCCGCCGCGCTCGCCGTCCTCGGAGAGATCCCGGCAGGCGCCGCGCCCGGCCCTGCGCTGCAGCCGAAGAGCACTGCTCGGATCATGACCGGCGGAGCGATCCCCGCGGGATGCGACGCCGTCGTGCAGCAGGAATGGACGGAGATCGTCGCTCCCGGCACGGTGAGGATACTCCGGAGCGTCGCCGCCCGACATAATGTGAGGAACGCAGGGTCGGACATCGTCAGGGGTTCGACGGTCCTTCATTTCGGAACGGTCCTCCGTCCCCAGGAGATAGGTATCCTTGCGTCACTGGGACGAAGCGTCCTCGACGTCTCGCGGAAGCCCGCCGCGTACGTACTCGCGACGGGGAATGAACTCTCGGAAGGCGACGCTCCTCTTGCCCCGGGCATGATCCGCAACAGCAACGGGCCGATGCTTTCGGCGCTCCTCGAAGCGGAAGGATGCACGGTGCGCGGACTCGGCGTCGCGCGCGACGACCGCAACGGCCTCACGGCGAAGATACGGGAGGGTCTCGAAGCCGACATCCTTGTCACGTCCGGCGGCGTTTCGGTCGGTGCCTACGATCTTGTCGGCGAGGTGCTTCGCGTACTCGGCGTGGAGATCAGGTTCTGGAAAGTGAACATTCGGCCCGGAATGCCGGTACTCTTTGGCACCAAGGGACGCACGGCGGTCTTTGGCCTCCCCGGAAACCCCGTCTCGGCGATGGTGACGTTTCTGAAGTTCGTCCGGCCCGCCGTACGGAGGCTCCAGGGGTGCCGCGCGGCCGAGGAGGGCGTGCGCTTGACTGCGATGCTCGAACATGAGATCGTCAAGCTGGACGGGAAGCGGCACTTTGTGCGCGGGATCCTGCGCGAGGAGAAGGGTGTCCCGCTCGTCCGGTCGACTGGACCGCAGCTGTCGAACGTCCTCTCGTCGCTTTCGCTCGCGAACTGCCTCATCGTCCTGCCCGAAGAGGGGCGCTCGTTCCCGGCGGGCGCGCGGGTAGAGGTCGAACTCCTATGATTCGCGTGACCGTCATCTTCTTTGCCCGGGCCCGGGACCTCGCGGGAACCGAGAAGGCCGTTTTCGAGCTTTCCCCCGACGCTACGACGTCGCTCATGATGCAGGTTCTCGTCGACCGGTACCCGGCGCTCCGGGAGCTTCAGGACCACCTCCGCCTGGCGGTCAACCGCTCCTACGCTGCCGGCACCGCCGCTCTCCGCGACGGTGACGAGGTCGCTGTCATTCCCCCCGTGAGCGGAGGCTAGCCGATGATCGAGATCGTCGACCATCCAATCGATGTCCCGCAGGTCCTCGGGTCCGTCTCACACCCGGGTGCGGGCGGCATCGCGCTCTTCGTCGGTACGACGAGGAACCATTCGCACGGCAAGGAGGTCCTGTACCTCGAATATGAGGCGTACGTCCCGATGGCCCTCTCGATGATGACGCAGATCGCCGAGGAAGCGAAGGCGCGGTGGGGGCTCCACGCCATTTCGATCGTTCACCGCCGTACCCGCGTCGACATCAGCGAGGCGAGCGTCGTCGTCGCCGTCTCCTCCTCCCATCGGAAAGAGGCGTTCGAGGCGTGCCGGTTCGCCATCGACACGCTGAAGAAAACGGTACCGATATGGAAGAAGGAATTCTTCGCCGACGGGGCCGTCTGGGTCGACGAAGAAGGTCATAAATCCCTAGAACCGGAAGCCTGAGAAGCGATTACGGCCGTTCAGGGTTAACAAAATTTAATGTCGCTTTTCGTTGTATCTTCGGCAGCTGTTCTCTACATTTGTGCGGAAGAGTTACCATTACAATTTTGCAACCAAACCACTTTTTTAGGAGGATGTACCAATGAAACATGTCATTATCGTACTCGTGATCGCCGTCGCGTTCTTCTCGCTGCAGGCGCTCGCTCAGACCGCCGACAAGGCAGCCGACAAGATGGAAAAGAAGGGCGACATGATGCAGAAGAAGGCCGTCGAGAAGAAGGGCGAAATGAAGGAAAAGGCCGGAGAGAAGATGGAGAAGGCCGGAGAGATGAAGGAAAAGGCTGGAGAGATGAAGGAAGCGGCCGGAGAAAAGATGGAGAAGAAGGGTGAGATGATGGAGAAGAAAGGCAAGGAGAAGAAGGGCGAGATGATGGAGCATAAAGGCGAGATGAAAGAGAAGAAGGGCGAGATGAAAGAGAAGAAGGGCGAGTGGAAGGAAAAGAAGGGCGAGATGAAGGAGAAGGCCGGAGAAAAGATGGAGAAGGCCGGAAAGATGAAGAAGCATGCCGGCAAAATGAAGGAAAAGATGGAAGAGAAGAAGGACGACAAGCACTAAGAGTTCCTTCCAACGCACGTTGATTCACAGAGAAAGCGATGTTGTCAACATCGCTTTCTCTGTTTATGTTCGTTTTAATATCATGGGAGCATGATGAATACGAATCGTGACGATTCCCTCGGCCCGACCCCCGATTCCCCGGGGCGGCGAAAACTTCTGCGATACGCCCCGCTCCTCCTTCTGGCGGGATGCGACATGACGCCCGAAGGACGGGTGGAATCGACCCTCCGTTCGGTCCAGTCGTTCAACGACTGGGTGCAGGCGAAGGTCTTCGACCGCGAGAAGCTCGCCGCCGAGTATCCCGACGAAGAACTCACCCCCGAGGGCGGCTTCCGCGTCAACGGATATGACACCGACCGGCCCGATATCGATCTGGAGCACTGGACGCTCACGGTCGAGGGGCTCGTGGCGAAGCCGGGAACCTACACGCTCAGAGCGCTGCAGGCGTACACCAAGAAAGTGATGAATACCCGCCACTGCTGCGTGGAAGGGTGGAGTATGGTGCCGAAGTGGGGCGGGACGCCCACGCGGGAGTTCCTCCGCGACATCGGCGCGGACCCGAATGCGAAATACGCCTCCGTGGAGTGCGGCGACGACTACTACACATCGTACGACATGCCGAGCCTCCTCCATCCGCAGACGCTCCTCTGCTACGAGGCGTACGGCAAACCCCTCGAACTCGAACACGGCGCGCCGGTGCGCATCGTCATGCCGGTGAAGCTGGGGTACAAGAGCGCGAAGTGGGTCTCAAAGATCGTGGTGACGAACGATAAGCCCGGTGGCTACTGGGAGGACCAGGGGTACGACTGGTTCGCGGGGCTCTGAGATGAGGATGCGCACGCCGATCGCCTGCCTGCTCGCTGTCTTCATTCTCCTCGCCGTTCCCGGATGCTCCGGCCGGCGCCACGCGAACGTCCTTGTCATCCTGAAGACAAAGAGCTATCACACGGACCGCTGTCCGCGCGTGCGGATGGCGAATACGCGCCTCATGACGATCACCGAGGCGCGCGCCCTGAACTGCGAGCCGTGTCCCGGCTGCGCGCCAGGATCGGCGGACTAGATGAAGAGCGTGAGGAAGGAATTCCACCACCCGTTCATCATCCGGCTGACGCACTGGATCAACACCGTCGCGCTCGCGATCATGGTGGCGAGCGGGCTCCGGATCTACAATGCATCCCCGGTCTTCTCGTTCAAGGTCCCGGAGGCGCTCACCTTGGGCGGCTGGCTCGCCGGAGGAAGGGAGTGGCACTTCTTTGCGATGTGGCTCTTCCTCTTCAACGGCCTTCTCTGGTTCGGTTACAACCTCCTCACCCGGCACGGCAGGCAGACGACCTTGTTCCGGCCCTCGGACGCGGGCGGGATTCTCCCGATGATCCTCTATTACCTCCGGATCCGAAAGGCGCACCCTCCCGTGCGCAAGTATAACGCGCTTCAAAAGCTCGCCTACACGACGATACCGCTCGCGGCCGTCGGTGTGATCATCACCGGCATCGCGATCTACTGGCCGGTCCAGTTCGGCGGCCTCACCCGTCTTTTCGGAAATTACGATTCGGCGCGCATGTGGCACTTTCTGTTCATGGCCGCGATCCTTTCCTTCGTTTTCGGGCATCTCTGTATGGTCCTCATCGCCGGATGGGCGAATTTCTGGTCCATGATCACCGGCTGGAAGCGTATCCGCGAATAGGTCCCCCGCGGTCCTTGTTTTTTTGACCCTCCCTTCGTACGTTAGAGATATGCCAGCTCCTTCTTCCCATATCCTTCAGGACTCGTTCGGCAGGAGGATCAACAACCTGCGCGTGTCGGTGACGGACCGGTGCAATTTCCGGTGCGTGTACTGCATGCCCGAGGAAGGGATGGTCTGGCTCGCCAAAGGGGAACTTCTGACGTTCGAGGAGATCGCGCGCATCGTCCGGATCTTCGCCGGGCTCGGCGTGACGAAGGTCCGGCTCACGGGCGGCGAACCGCTCATGCGGAAGGATCTCCACCTCCTCGTCGCCCAGGTTCATGCCGTGGCGGGGATCTGTGACCTCGCCCTGACGACGAACGGTTTCTTCCTTGCCGAGCAGGCCGCGGATCTCGTCCGGGCTGGGCTCGGCCGCATCAATGTGAGCATGGACTCGCTCGATCCGGTGAACTTCCAGGTGCTCGCCCGACGCGACTATCTCCACAAGGTCCTTGCGGGCCTTGCCGAGGTTGAGCGCCTTGGCCTCCGTCCCATCAAAGTGAACGCCGTCCTGGTCCGGGGGATCAACGACGGCGAGATCGAGGAGTTCGCGCGTCTCGCGCGGACGCGGCCGTTCGCCATACGGTTCATCGAGTTCATGCCGATCGGTGCCGACGACGGCTGGTCGGCCGACAAGGTGGTCCCCGCTCGGGAGGTGATCGAACGCATCAACGCGATGGGCCCAAAACTCGTTCCGGCGGAGCGCCACACCTCGCAGCCCGCGGACCGGTACGTGTTCGAGGACGGCGTGGGGGAGATCGGGTTCATCAGCTCCGTCTCGGAGCCGTTCTGCGCCTCCTGCAACCGGGTGCGGATCACCTCCGACGGCAAACTTCGGACGTGCCTCTTTTCCCTCGGGGAGACCGATCTCAAATCGGCGATCCGCGGCGGCGCCTCCGACGGCGACATCACTGAATTGATCCGTTCGGCCGTCTGGGCAAAGGAGGAGGGGCATCACATCAACGACCCGGAATTCGTCAGGCCCGACCGGACGATGAGCCGCATCGGCGGCTGAGCGTTAAACCGAACGGCCCGGAATATTGTCCAATACGAAAGAAGCTTTTTTAGTCCACATAATTTATCATTTTTGAAGGGAATGAATGATATGAGCATCGTAAAGAAGATTTTAGTAGCCCTGCTCGTGGTCCTATCGGTCGGTAGCGCGTTGAGCCAGACGAAGAGCCCGCGGGTGAACAAGCGTCAAATGAACCAGCAGGCCAGGATCCAGGAAGGCGTCAAGAGCGGCGAGCTGACGGGGAAAGAAGCGACGAAACTCGAAGGCCAGCAGGAAAAGATCCAGCAGGACAAGATGCAGGCGAAGGCCGACGGGACGCTTTCCCCCGCGGAGCGGATGAAACTCAAGCGCGAGCAGAACCGCGCGAGCAGAAACATCTACCGGAAGAAACACAACGCGGTCGTGCAGCCCGACAAGCACTGAGCGGCACCTCACCACAATTGAAACGGTGGAACGGCCTCGAGCCCGTTCCACCGTTTTCATTATACGGCCGGAGGAGTTGATTTTTGGGCCAGTCCGTCGTACCTTAGGGTATGGGTGTCCACAGGACACACCTTCGGCAGGCCTTCTGACATCGACTCGGTACACTCAATATGCGCGACGTTTCCTCAAAATTCAATACGCTCCGGACGGCGCGGGCCTCTGCCACCCTTGATGTCTCGCCCGGCACGATCCGAGCCATACGGACCGGCAACCTTCCGAAGGCGGACCCGATTGCGGTCGCGAAGGTCGCCGCCATTCAGGCGGCGAAGCAGACGAGTCTTCTCATCCCCTACTGCCACCAGGTGCCTCTCGACTACATCGGCGTGGACATCGTCCTCGCCCGCGCCTCCATCGTCGTGACAACGGAAGTGAAGGCGATCTGGAAGACCGGCGTCGAAATGGAGGCCCTCTCGGCCGCGTCGGCCGCCGCCCTGACGCTCTACGACATGCTCAAGATCATCGACGACACGATGGAGATCCGCGTCGTGACGCTCCTGGAAAAGACCGGAGGGAAATCCGACCGAACCGTCCGCGTGCGCGGACTGAGCGCCGCCGTCGTGGTCGTGAGCGATTCGGTGAGCAGGGGGAACGCCCAGGACCGCTCGGGAAAGATCCTCCGTGAGAGGCTCACGGACCTCCGTCTGCATGTGAAGCGCGTGATCGTCGTTCCGGACGAACGGGAACGGATCGAAGAGGAACTTGTCGACCTTGCGGACCGGAGGAAGATCGATCTCATCCTGACGACCGGCGGGACAGGCGCGGGACCGAGGGATGTGACGCCGGAAGCGTCCGTGGCGGTCATCGACCGGCGGCTTCCGGGCGTGGAGGAGTGGTTCCGCGGCTACGGCCAGGACCGCCTTCCGATGGCGATGTTCTCTCGGGGCGTTGCAGGCTTGCGGGGAAATTCCCTTATCGTCAATCTGCCGGGCTCGCCGCGCGCCGCTCACGACGGCATCAACGCGCTCTTTCCGTCGATCCTCCATGTCTTCCGGATGATGAAGGGCGACGGGCATCCGCCCTCGAGCGCCGCACCACGGAAGAAGCGTCGATAAAGGACATCATGTCGCTCTTTGATCCGAAAAATAGGGTCGTCGAAGGCACGAACTCGTTCGGGAAGCCGAAGACGCCGCCGGGACAGGTCGCCACGAGGAAGTTCCCGGTCCTCACCTTCGGCGAAACCCCCGAGATCTCGACGAAGGAGTGGCGGTTCCGCGTCTGGGGCGAGGTGGAACGCGAAATTGTCTGGACCTGGGACGAGTTCATGGCGTTTCCACAGTCAACGCTTCGGGCCGACTTTCACTGCGTCACTCGGTGGAGCCGGTTCAATGACGATTGGACGGGTGTCTTTTTCCGGGACCTCATGCCCCACATGCACGTGAAGCCGGCGGCGAAGTTCGTCATGCAGCATGCCTACGGCGGGTACACGACCAACAATGCGCTCGATATCATGATCCATGAGGATGTCATGTTCGCCCACACCCTGAACGCCCAGCCGCTGGCGCGAGAGCACGGCGGGCCGATGCGCGTCTTCACCCCCCGGCGGTATGTCTGGAAAGGCGCAAAGTGGGTGAACGGTCTCGAGTTCATGGCGGAAGACCGTCCCGGGTTCTGGGAGCAGAACGGCTACAACACTCCCGCCGACCCCTGGAAGGAGGAGCGCTTCGGATGATGCACCGGATCATGCTCATTGCGTTCGTCCTGACGCTGCTCTACGCGTGCGACCTCACCGCGCTGGAGACCATCCGCGGCGTCGTGCGGGAGGCGGCCGATTTTCAATGCTCGGTCGGTTGCGGGACATACTACATCGAACCCGATTCGCCCTTCGTCATGACGATGCTCGGCGGGGACTTCCGCCAGTACCTCGGCGAACACGTCCAGATCACCGGCTTCCGCGACATTTGCAGCGGCTGCATCGTTCTCTTTCCGTCGGGGCCTGTGATCGTGCTTCCTCCGCTCTCCGTCGTGGACGAGGGCCCGGGTGCGATCCCCCGCGAGGTGCGCCTCCGGCAAAACTACCCAAATCCATTCAACCCAGCCACGACCATCGAGTACGCGCTTGTGAATTCTTCCCATGTTCGTTTGACGGTGAGCAATCTCTTGGGGCAAGAATTGGCGCTCCTCGTCGATGCGGAAGAACCTCCCGGCGTCTATCGGGAAGTGTGGTTACCGGGTGATCGGGCAGGAGGGATCTATATTTGTCGGCTTCAGGTCACACACGACGACCAACGCAAGGTCATGACGGCGAAAATGCTGTACGTCCGTTGAGTGCGGACGAGTGTCCCGGCTCTTGCGTCCTCCCGGTCGGCGGCCTCCTTCTTTGCCCCCCTTGAACGTATCACTGCCCGGCCAGGAGCCGGTTTCTGACGCACCCGCGTCGGGCACTCTTGGGGAGGGCCAAGTACACTCCATTCGAACAAGAGAAAACGAGCCGTGACCTGCCGGGACTTGGCCGTGTTCTGACGAGGCTGATTTGAGGTGCGCACCGCCCGGAATGCTTCCCCAATATCCTCCCTCTTACTTGTGAATCTCCTCGAATTTTAGTAGTATGGAGGGAATATTTGAATCCTCAGTCACCGTCACATTACGAGCCGATCGTCCCATTACGATGCCGATGGAAGCCGCCCTCATCATCCTTGCCGTTCTGATCGTCGCCCTCCTCGCGGTTCTCCTGAAGCGGCAGACCGCCGCCGTCCCCGTGAAGGATGACGCCCAGTCGATGGTGCTCGTCCAGCAGCAGGTCGAGTCCTTGCGGAACGACCTCCGGAGCAGCCTCCAGAACGTGACGGAGAACGTCAACCAGCAGCTCGGCATGGTCATGCAGCAGATCCAGTCCCAGACGACGAACGTCGGGGTCAGGCTTGACCGTGCGGCGAACGTCATCAGCGACGTCCAGAAAAACCTCGGCGAGCTCGGGAAGGCCACCGAAGAGATCAAGGAGCTCGGACAGAGCGTCTCCAAGCTCGGCGACCTCTTGGGCGCCCCGAAACTCCGCGGCGGCCTCGGCGAATACATGCTCGAGGACCTCCTGAAGCAGGTCGTACCGGCGGGCCACTTCCACATGCAGCACCGGTTCCGCAACGGACACGTCGTCGACGCCGTCGTCCAGACCTCCGACAGGCTTGTTCCCATCGACTCGAAGTTCCCGCTTGAGAATTTCCGCAAAATGATCTCGACGGACATCGACGTCGAGAAGAAGCTCCACCAGAAGGCATTCCTCCAGGACGTGAAGAAGCACATCGATGCGATTGCGACGAAGTACATCCTCCCGGACGAAGGGACGTTCCCGTTCGCGCTCATGTACATCCCCGCCGAGAACATCTACTACGAGGTGATCATCAAGGATGAGGTCTCCACCGGTACGAGCCTCTATTCGCACGCGATCGAGCGGAAGGTCATCCCGGTCTCGCCGAACAGTTTCTACGCCTATCTCCAGGTCATCGCGCTCGGGCTCAAGGGTTTCTACATAGAACAGAGCGCCAAGGACATCCTGAACGCGCTCGGACGCCTCCAGGGCGACATCACGCGCGTGCGCGAGGCGTTCGACGTCCTCGGCGGGCACCTCGAGAATGCCCGGAAGAAGTACGACGAGGCGGAGAAGCGCCTCTCCACGTTCGAAGGCAGGCTCGAGAACGTTTCGCCGGCGCAGATCCCAGCGGGCTTGCCGCTCGAGATCCTCGCAGAGAAGAATGTCCTGCAGTAGGAGACGGCCGCTCCTGCGCGCCGCGCGCGCTTCCGGTCCTGAGCGAGGACGCAGATGGTCCTGCATGTCCATCCGGTAACGCCTCAGGCGCGGCATATCGAGAGGGCGGTAGGCGTGCTCCGCGACGGCGGCGTCATCATCTATCCGACCGACACGGTGTACGGCATCGGGTGCAGCATCTTCAACACGAACGCGATCAAGCGCATCTATCAGATCAAGGAGCAGCGCGAGGGGAAACCGTTCAGCTTCATCTGTTCGGACCTCAGCCATATCAGCGAGTACGCGAAGGTGTCGAACGCGGCGTTCCGGACGATGAAACATCTCATCCCGGGGCCGTACACGTTCCTCCTCCCGGCGGCGCGACTGAAGCAGCTCCCGAAGAGCATCATTTCGAAGCGCAAGACGGTCGGCATCCGCGTTCCCGACAACCTCATCTGTCGGATGCTCGTCAAGGCCCTGGGGCACCCGATCCTGAGCGCCGGGGTGAGCGATGTCGAGGGGAACATCCTTCAGGATCCTGAGGATATCCGGACGCAGTTCGAGGATCGCGTCGATCTCATGCTCGAGGGGGGCGGCAGCCTCTTCCAGCTCTCGACGATCATTGACTTTACGGAAGATCAGCCGGTTGTCGTCCGCGAGGGAGCGGGCGACATCAGCATGCTGAGCGTGGAATAAGAACCAAGGGACGATCATTCTATGTATCTCAAGACCAGCGGGCTTTCGATTACGGACAGAGACTCGTTCATTCACGGCGAAAAGCTCGACGCCGTCATCGCATACGCCGACCTGCGGGGATTCGCGCACTGGTCGCTCAACTCGACGCCGGGCCAGATCACGAAGGTGATCGAGGTCGTCTACGACCGCGTCATCCAGCTCTCGTTCTTCTACAAGCACACGTTCCATAAGTTCCTCGGGGACGGGTTCGTCCTCATTTGGGAGGTGAAGGACCACGGCTCGCTCACGGAGGCCCTCCACTGGGCGCTCGCCGCGTCGTTCGAGATCCACAAGAAGTACTGGTACATCGCCCAGCGGCTGCAGTTCCCATCGCCGCTCGGGTTCGGCATCGGCATTTCCTGCGGCGAGGTCGTCCGGATCGATCCGGAGACGTTCGTGCCGGAGATGAACGAGCCCGATTTTGTCGGGTATCCCATGAACAGCGGTGCGCGGCTCCAAAAGCTCGCCGGCCCCTACGGCACGGTGCTCGATCAGGCGGGCGTCGACGCCGCGATGAGAAACCCTGGGCGCGTCCTCAGGGAGAACAACCCGATCCTGCGGCTCGAGCTCGTGAAGCCGAACAACAAAGCGATCGCGCTCGCCGATAAGTTCACCGGCCTGACGGAAAACGACATCTTCGGGTTCCGGTACGTGACCTGGCCATACATCAAGGATGCGCTCTGGAAAGTCGACGGAAGACAGTAGGAGCGGCAGCCATGTTCTCCGGCCGCGAACAGATCAAGCGCGTGCTCTCCCATCCGAGCGAACGGCCTGTGCGCGCCCTCGGCCGCAGCTTCCTCGTGACGATCCCGATCTCGCTCCTCGTCGGCATCCTGCAGGTGTTCTACGGGTTCTTCCCGTCCGCGTCGCCGTGGGCGTGCCTCCTCATCGGGGCCGCGCTCTCGATGCTCCTCTGGGGAGCGGACCGGCTCTGGTTCAGCATGGTCGCACCGATGTTCCAACGGCCGTTCTCCCTGCCGGCCTACGTCTCCCGGATCCCGTTCTGGTACGTCGCGGGCGGGATCGCGTTCGAATCCGCCGTTCTCGCCTCCCGGTCGCTCGGTTGGCTCACGCGGTACGACCTCCCCGTCAAGGTCGACTTCGACCTGGGGGCGCGTCTTGGCGTGCTCTCAGCGGCACTTCTTCAGGCTGCGCTCTACCGATGGGTGCAGCAGACCGTCCGGCGAACACCGAACCCGGAAAGCCACCATAAAGGATGACATGCCATGACCTCCACCGAACAGCATAATATCATCGAAGCGCTTGGCGAGTACTCGCACAGGATGCGCGGAAAGGAACAGGACGACTTCGACATGATGCGGAAGCGGGACAGCGACGATGAAGAGCTCGACGAACTGTCCCGCCGCCGGCTCCTCGAACTGTACGTGAAGTATGTTCCGGAGCGCTTTCGCTAGCAATGCCCGTCCTCCTGACGAAACATCTCCGGGCGCCGGCCTCCTCTCTCGATGAAGAGGTCCGGACGTTTCTCGCGCGCGGGGACGGTTCATTCCTCTACGTGGCACCGACGCGGCGCAAGGTCCGCGACCTCCAGCGGGAATTTCTCCGGCAGGTCCCCGCGGGGATCGCGCCCGCGTTCCATCTCTTCACGCTTGAGACGCTCGCCGCCAGGCTTTGCACGATCCTCTTTCCTCCCCGCCGGTTCGTCTCCGGACCAGTCCAAGCCGTCCTGGTGAACGAGGCGCTCCTGACGGTCGAACGCTCGCTGCAGTACTTCCGCCGGCGTGGCGCCCAGCGAAAGCTCCCCAAGGGGACCTTCCACAAGATCATCTCCGTCCTGAACTCTCTCAAGGAACAGGGGGTCTACCGGACGACGCTGCTTGCGGAAGCCGCGGTCGCCGAGAGCACCGAGCTGCCGAAGCTCCAGGACCTTCTCCTCATCAGCGAGGCGTACGAACAGATCCTCGGCGAACGTTTCATCGATGCGGGGGGGCTCTTCCAGCAGCTCAACCTCCAGTGGGATCCCGCGCGGGGCGACGAGGCTGTCCGGAAGCATTTCCCCGGCGTGAGCACCCTCTTCGTGACGGGGTTCGACGAGTTCTCGGACCCGGAGCTGACGATGCTCCACAACCTTTCCGAACTCTCGGGCATGCGGACGCTCGTTTCCTTCGACTACCACCTGGAGAACGACAACGTCTTCGGCCATCTGGGGGAGAACTACCGGAAGTTCCTGTCGATGGGGTTCGCGACATCGCGCGTCCCCGGCAATGTCCGGGGATCGTTCGCCGATCATGTCGCGAGGCATCTCTTCACGGCCGGGTTCGCCGGCACGCGCTTTCCCTGCAACACAACGGTGACGCTCATGAGCGCATCCGACCGCCAGGAAGAGGTGGAGGTCATCGCGAAGACGATCAAGCGACTCGCGTGCGACCGGCCGGATCGCGACCTCAGCAAGATCTGCGTCGCAATGTACCAGCCCGAGCTTTACACGAACCTCTTCCGCGAAGTGTTCGAGCGATTCGGCATTCCGGCGAACATCACCGACCGGTATTATCTCGATCAGTCGCCGCTCGTCATCGCGGTGCTGTCGTTCCTCGCGGTGAAGCAGCGGAACTTCCGGCTGAACGACATCATGCGCGCTCTCTCGACGCCGTATCTCGACCTCCGGACGTCCGCAGGCGTGCTCGATGCCGGCAACCTCTACGAGGCCGCGACGAGGCTCAAGATCTCTGCCGGCCGCAGCGCGTGGCGCACGGTCATCGAGACGCGTCTGGAACGCATCGGCGAGGAGCTCGCGGCGGAGTCCGACGAGATCGAGCTCTCGCATCTCGAACGCGAACAGGACTCGCTCCGGAAAGCCGCCTCCGACATCGACGCGGTCGAAGGGATCCTCTCCCCGTTCGTCGAGCGCATGACGCCTGCGGAATTCAGGGAACGGGTGCTCGCGCTGCTGGAGTCGCTCCGCGTGGTGGAGCGGCTGCTCGCCGTCCCGGCCGAAGCGATCGGCATGGAGCACCTCGAGAAGGACACCCGCGCGTACCAGAAGTTCCTCTCGTTCCTCGACGATTTCATGGAGATCCTCTCCCTGGAGCAGCACCGCGACGCACGGGAATCTCTCGGGTTCTACCTCGACCGGCTCCACGCTGCGCTGTCGCAGGTCCGGTACAACGTCCGGCAGCGCTATGGCTACGGCGTCTCGGTGACCTCCTTCGACGAGACCCGGGGCATCTCCGCCGAAGTGATGATGATCGCCGGCCTCGTGGACGGCGAATTCCCCCCGATCTACCAGCCCGAGATATTCTACAGCGCCGCTCGTCGGGAGCGGAAGGAACGGTACCACCTTCACGAGCACCGGTACCTCCTCTATCAGGCCGTGACGAACTTCTCCGAGCATCTCTACCTGTCGTATCCGAAGAGCGAAGGGGATGCCGAGCTCGTGCCGTCATCGTTCCTCCACGGCATACTGGAGATCGCCGAGCTCGACGACCGCCGCAGCTCTTCCATGGACGAGTACCGCATCTATGCATATTCGCCTGACGATCTCGTGCAGAGGCTGGGCGTCTCGATCGCGCGAGCGCTCGACGAACACGAAGAACCCCGGATCCCCGGATTCGTAACAGAGGAGATCTCGCGCACGCTCGACCAGATGCGCCGGGCCATTCCTGTGGAGCAGAGCAGGACGGGCGCCGACCCTGTGCCGGAATTCAACGGGATCATGGGGGACGACCTTTTGCCGGAGGTCCGTGCCGCGCTCGACGCCTTCCGAACGCATGTCTATTCCGTGACACAGCTCGAATCCTTCGGCAGCTGTCCGTTCCAGTTCTTTGCCGACAAAGTACTGCGGCTCAACGGCGTCGAAGAGCTCGAAGAAGGGCTCTCGCCGATCGAGCGCGGGGGCATCCTCCACGAGATCCTCTTCGAATTCTACGTCGATCGGCGCGCGCGCAAGCTGCCGCCGCTTTTCGAGGCGGACGAGGCTGATTTTCAGCAGGCCGTCGCCGGTCTGCGGTCCCGAGCGGCCACAAAGCTCGCGGAGTGGCACATCACGGACGTCTTCTGGGATGTGGAGCAGGAACTCATCCTCGGCACGAAAACGAGGAAGGGGCTCCTGCAGGAGTTCCTCGAGCACGAGCGCGAGCGGGTGCTTGGCGTGCGCCCCGCGTTCTTCGAGGTGGGGTTCGGTTCCCGCGTCGGCAAGATCTCCGACCCGACGCTCTTTCAGAAGGAGCCGGTGGTGGCGGGATCGGTCTCCTTGCGCGGCAAGGTCGACCGGATCGACATCAACGGGGCGGGCACGTTCTCGATCATCGACTACAAGACGGGAGCCCACCTTGCGAACCGCAAGGAGATCGAGGAAGGCATCAGCGTGCAGATCCCGCTCTACCTCTACGCGATTGAGAACGTGCTCGCGAGATCGTCAAACTGCGAGGCCGTAGGCGCATCCGGCGTCTACTACTCTCTCCGTCCGCCGGTGAGTGAAAAGCTCTGCGTCGGCAGCGCGGCGCACAGGGGGGAAGCGTTCGAGGTGAAGCGCGCGTCGAATGGCCTCCTCAAGAGCGACGAGGAGCTGCGGTCGCTCATCGATCAGACCATCCGCACGATCAACGGCTACGTTGACGACATTGCGGGCGGGAAGTTTCCCGTCAGCCCGAAACATCCGGAAAAGATATGCTCGTACTGCGCGTACAACTCCGTGTGCAGGATCAAGACCAGGATCGGGGTAGAACAGGAAGCAGAATCATGATGCCAGTGAAGGTCCAGCGCGTATCGCCGTCGGAGCTCCAGATCGACTGGAACGACGGCCACCGGGGCCGCCATACGACCCCCATCCTTCGGAAGTACTGCCCGTGCGCCGCCTGTAAGACGGAACGGGACGTCCACGATGGTCCTACGCTCCTTCCAATCGTCGTGCCGGGAAAGAACGAACTGAAGTCGATCGAGCAGGTGGGGAGCTACGCGCTTCAGCTCTTCTGGGTTGACGGGCACCGTACCGGCATCTATACGTTTGACTATCTCCGGCAAATTTGCGAATGTAGTGATTGCACAAAGTACACAGGAGAATGACCCTCTCCCATGAACTTCATCCACCATACACGACGGAACTTTTCCATGAAAAGACTCTCGCTCCTTCTGATACTAGCACTCTCAGCCCTTTCATTTTGCCGGGCGCAGTCCTCTGCTCCCGACACCACCACGAAGGCGCAAAAGGACAGCCTCAAGCACGCCCACGCGATCGCGGACTCCCTGAAATGGGAGAAACTCCTTTCTGTCGCCCAGTATCCGTACGTCAAGGGGAGCAAGTGGAGCGGCGTCATACCGGTCGCCGATCCCACGGAGGTCCCGGACCTGAAGCAGGACTACAAGCTGCTGTTCGAGATCTCCGAGAGGAACCCCGATTCGACCGCGAAGGAGATCAACTTGAGCCTCGATGACGTGGCGAGGATCCTCAATCTTCATATTGCCTCGGGGATTCCACCGAAGCAGATCATCCCGGTGGTCGTCCTCCACGGCCCCGGCCTCGATGCCGTTCTGAGCAACGAGGCGTATAAGAAGAGGCACTCCCTCGAGAATCCCAACATAAAGCTCGTCCATGACCTCATCAATGTCGGGACGAAGTTCATCGTCTGCGGCCAGGCGATGGCCTTCAAGGGGCTCGTGAAGGATGACATACTGCCGGAAATGAAGATCTCAGTCACGGCGCAGACTGTGCTGTCGAATTACCAGCTCCGCGGATATGTTCTCTATCCGCTCAAAGAGAACGAATAGCTCGTGAACGCGCACCCACGTTACCGGGCGCAGGGGAGGAAGATGCGGACAATGAAGAGGCCGGCCGGAACACATTGATAATCCTGGTCGAAGATCCGTACAACTCACGCACGTTTACTACAGCATCAACAGGAGGATCAATGAAATTCTCACGCATTGCGCTCATCGCGCTCATCGTCATCACATGTTCAACGGCCGCCCTCTCCGGGGCGAAGACGACCCCTGCCGGGGACAAGAAACTCGTTACGCAGCTGCAGGAGATCGTCAAGCATCTCGTGGAGGGTACGGGGGGCGTTTCTTCGAACGCGTCCATCGATCTCGAGGCGTACGTCATTGACGGAACCTCATTTGAAAGCCTCATCGAAGCCGCGCGGGGACACGCCGAGAAGTGCAGGCTCATCGAAGGGGTCGATTCAAAGATGGTCTTTCAACAGATGGTCATCACGGACGACCGCACGGCGGCATTTATCGTCATGAAGACGCACTCGACCGAATTCGGCGATCGGTTTCATAGCGTGGTCTTCTTCAAAGAGGCGCAGAAGGACTGGAAGATCAAGAGTTGGCATATCAGCATGTAGTTCCGTGTACGTGAACATTCCCGGGGCGCCCCCCCCCCCGCGCCCCGGATGTTCATTCGAAACATCGTTCATTGATACCATCATTTCCTTTTCAAAGAACACTTCTTCAGCAAATAGGACAGATGAACTCAAAATTGAAGCGCATCGGCATCCTCACCGGCGGCGGCGACTGCCCCGGCCTCAACGCAGTCATCCGCAGCGTCGCAAAGCCGGCGATGCTCTACGAGGGCGCCAGCGTCATCGGCATCCTCGACGGCTTCGAGGGGATGGTCGAAGGGAGGATGCGGGAGCTCACCCATCTCGACGTCTCCGGGATCGTAAACCTCGGCGGAACGATCCTCGGCACGTCTAACAAAGGAGACCCGTTTCATTATCCGGAGGAGGGTACGGACGGCATTCGGATCGTCGACGCTTCGCACCGGGCGTTGAAGCACTATGCCGATTGGGGCCTCGACGCGCTCGTCGCCATCGGCGGCGACGGATCGATGAACATTGCCTACAAGTTCTCGCAGTTGGGCCTCCACGTCGTGGGTGTGCCCAAAACGATCGACAACGATCTCGAAGCGACCGACGTGACATTCGGCTATGATTCGGCGCTCCACGTCGCGACCGAAGCAATCGACCGGCTCCAGACGACGGCGTCTGCACACCACCGCGTCATCGTCGTCGAGGTCATGGGACGCTATGCGGGATGGATCGCGCTCGGCGCCGGTCTCGCCGGCGGGGCCGACGTCATTCTCATTCCGGAGATTCCGTTCAGTTGGGACCGCGTCTGCGAGGCGGTGGCGCAGAGGAAGTGGGGGGCGAAGTTCAGCATCGTCTGCGTGTCGGAAGGCGCCCGTCCCGAGGACGGCAAGATCGTCGTGAAGGAAAGCGATGTCAAACGGACCGACCCCGTCCGCCTCGGCGGTATTGGTGAACTCGTCGCGAATCGGATCCAGGAGAAGACCGGCATTGAAACCCGCGTCACGGTGCTCGGACACGTCCAGCGGGGCGGAAGCCCGACGGCATACGACAGGATCCTCGCCTCGCGCTTCGGCGCCATGGCCCTCCAGACGCTGACTCGCGGGGAATTCGGCTGCATGGTAAGTCTTCAGGGGAGGGACATCGTCACCGTCCCGCTGAAGGATGCCATCGCGCGGCAGAGGCTCGTTCCGCGCGATTCACAGCTCATCAGCACGGCCAGGGCCGTCGGCGTCAGTTTCGGAGACTAGGACGGCCTTCGGCGATGGAGCTCCCCGACGCTTTGCAGATCGATCCGGAGCTTCTCCTGTCCGCCTACGCGTCCGGGATCTTCCCGATGGCGGACGAAGAGAGCGGGGAGATCAGCTGGTATTCACCCGATCCGCGCGGCATTCTGCCGCTCGACGGCCTGAAAGTCTCCCGGAGCCTGCGACAACTCTTCCACAAACAGGCGTTTTCGATCGAGTGCAACAAGGCCTTTGAAACGGTCATGCGCCGGTGCGCCGAGCGCGACGAGACGTGGATCTCCGAGGGGCTTATCCGGAGTTATATCCGCCTCCACGCCATGGGGTACGCCCACAGCGTGGAAGCCTGGCAGGGGGACTTGCTCGTCGGCGGGCTCTACGGCGTGTCGCTCGGAGGAGCATTCTTCGGCGAATCGATGTTCAGCGCCGTTACGGGAGCGTCGAAGCTCTGCCTCGTGGCTCTCGTCGGCCGTCTGAACGAACGGCGCTACCAGCTTCTCGACACGCAGTATCTCACGCCGCACCTCGCGAGCCTGGGTGCGATGGAAATCCCCCGGGACGAGTATCTCGATAGGCTCCGGAAGGCGATCGGCCTTCAGGTCCGGTTCATAGATTGACATCGGGCCGGAGAGTCCCTATATTCCACGGTCACAGTTACAGAACCGCTGCCAACGTACATGCGTCACATGAAGTCGATCCTTCTTTTCGCTTTGTTGTCGTTCGTCTCGTTTTCCGCCGCCCAGACGAAGAGCATCCCAGCGTGGCAGGAGGAGATCGCATCCGTCCTCGCGCGCCAGATGAATGCCTGGAACGCCGGGGACATCGCCGGATACATGGACGGGTACTGGCACTCCGACAGCCTCCTCTTTACGAGCGGCGGGTCCGTTCGCAGGGGCTATCAGGAGACCTTGGAAAAGTACAAGAAGAAATACGCCACGAAGGAGCTCATGGGGAAGTTGACGTTCTCCGGCCTTGAATACCACCTTTTGTCGCAGAGGTCGGCGTGGGTGTTCGGATCATGGGCGCTCGAGCGCGCCTCCGACCGCCCGAACGGCGTCTTCACGCTCGTGCTCCGAAAGATCTCCGGGAACTGGAAGATCGTCCACGACCACACATCCTCGTCCACTCAGTAACCACACATCGTATGCCCGGCGCGATCTTTGAAACGCATTTTCCTGGACTGAAATTCCTGAAGCGCGGGAAGGTCCGGGATATCTACGATCTCGGCGAACACCTCCTCATCGTGGCGACCGACCGCCTTTCGGCGTTCGACGTCGTCCTGCCGCAGCCCATCCCCGACAAGGGGAAGGTTCTCACGCAGATCTCGAACTACTGGTTCGAGATCATGCAGGACGTCGTCCCCAATCACATCGTTCACACCCGCGTCGAGGATTTTCCGTCCTCCTGCCGCCCGTATGCCGACGAGCTCCGGGGCCGCAGCATCGTCGTGCGGAAGACAGCGCCTCTTGCCATCGAGTGCGTGGCACGGGGATACCTTTCGGGTTCAGGGTGGAATGAATACAAGGCTTCCGGAACGGTCTGCGGGATCCGATTGCCGGCCGGGCTCGTCGAGTCGTCCAAGCTTCCGGAGCCGATCTTCACGCCGGCGACGAAGGCGGAAGAAGGGCACGACGAGAACATCAGTTTCGCGCAGGCGGCGTCGATCGTCGGGGCGGCCGACGCGGGCCTTGTGTCACGGCACACGCTCGAGATCTATACCCGAGCCTGCGCCGTCGCCGAGAAGTCCGGCATCATCGTCGCAGATACGAAGATGGAGTTCGGCCGGATCGGCGACACGATCATCCTCATCGACGAGCTTCTCACGCCGGATTCCTCCCGGTTCTGGCCGAAGGATACCTATCGGCCGGGAAAGGGACAACAAAGTTTTGACAAACAGTACATCCGGGATTACCTGCTGTCCATCAACTTCAACAAACAGCCTCCGGGCCCGGAGCTGCCGGCGGACGTCATCGAGCGGACGTCGGATCTCTACCGCAAGGCGCTCCTGCGGCTCACGGGAAAAGGGCTCGAGTAGCGCGGCGGCACCCCTATGACGATCACCGTCCGGGTAAAAACGAACGCGCGGAAGAACGAAGTCAGCGAGACCGGACCGCAGCAGTTCGCGGTGAGCGTCACCGTCCCGCCTGCGGACGGCAAAGCGAATGAACGCGTCATCGAACTCCTTGCGAAACATCTCGGGAAGGCAAAACGCGACGTCGTCCTTGTACGCGGGGCGAGTTCCAGAGAAAAGCTCTTCCGGATCGACTAGCGCCGCAAAACGCGGGTACTTCGGCACTCCTGCGGGTTCAACCCTGCTGTCCATCTTCTGTCCCACCCCGCCAACCTGTTACAAATGATGCAGTTATCTCCCGCCTGAAGTGGGAGAAAAACATCCATTTATCCTTGTTTGTTCGGCCGCGATTATTTATCATACCCGCATCTGCAGCACTGAGAATTCGGCCTCGACCCAATGGACGCTCCCGAGGCACCCCGCCGATTCACTCTACGAAAGAGGTCGCTATGAAACATTGTTGCTGCGTTGCGCTCGTCGCTCTGTTCGCCGGATCGCTCTCGCCTACGGCCTACGCCGGCGGCGGACTCTCGGAACTCGCATCCGCGTTCGCGTTCGGCGTCGCTACGCCTCCGACCGTCGTGACGCTCACGCCCACGAACCTCACGCCGACGTCCGTCCGTTTCAACGGGACCGCGAATCCCAACCAGCTCCTGAGCCAAGCGTGGTTCGTCTGGGACCTCGCCACGCCTCCGCCGGGGGATTCGTCGGCGAAGCAGGCAGTCGGGTTCGGCTTAACTCCCGTCGCCTACAATGCGACGGTCACCGGCCTCATCCCGGGGACCGCCTACCATGTCGTTGCGGCAGGCGGGAACGCCGCCGGCAGGTCGTACGGCAACGACGTGATCTTCACGACCCCACCGTTCACCCGCGACAGCGCGATCAGCAAGGTATTGGCGCAGGTCATCAATCCGAGCCCGTATAAGAACTCTCTCGTTGCGTTCCTCTATGACCCGCCGGGACCCGACTCCACGCTCGCTCCGGGGACGACCGTCGCCCCGCTCGACAGCGAGTTCGTCCGCACCGTTCCGTCACGGAGCTGGTTCTTCTGGATCGACCTTACGGGCGACATCCGGTTCGCTCATCCCTGCAAGTTCGTCTACGTCGATGCGGCGACCGGAGCCGTCACGTCAGATAACGGCGAGTGGTGGCCGGCGCTCACGCCCCCGGCCGACACGTCCGTCTATCCCTGGGAGAGCATCGACGAGCGGAAAGCGGACAGTACGTCACGCGTGTACGGAAATTACGCGGGCACTGCGCTCCCGCCGATAATGACGCCCTCGGCGGGGTTCCGCGTGGCGCCGGCGGAACGCTCCACCATGATGTTCTACCGCAGCGACGGCATCATGTCGGGGAACACCTGCGGGATCCTCGTCGGCGGCGGCGCGATCTCCAAGGGGGAGCAGAACGCCTGGCAGAACGACCTTGATTCCATGAAAACGCTTCTGTCGACGCCCCCGCCCGGCGGCGGGTCTGCGATGACGAACGAGACCCAGATGAAGAATAACGCCACGAAAGCCGACCTCAAGAAGATGATCGACACGGCGGCAGCGCACGGGTGCAACTCGATCATCTTTTATTATAGCGGCCACGGCGGCAAGACCAAGGGGGGGTACCTCTACCTGAAGGATAAGGACGTCACCTATGACTCGCTCGCGGCCTGGCTCAATGCCGGCGTCGCCCTCAAGTTCAAGAATGTCATCCTCGACAACTGCTACGGCGGTCTGGCCGAGCCGAGCTTCAACACGAAGCCGGTTCCGGTCACGCTCATCACCGCTTCGGATTCCACGAAGACCTCTTCCGGGTCGATCACCTACCGGGACAAGAACGGCAACGGCGTCTTCGACAACGGCGACTCCATCGTCGCGGGCGAGGGCAAGTATACCGGGGCCTATATGAAATGCTGGCGGAAGCTCCGCGACAGCCTCAACCGCAACCCCACGCTGAAGGAGATCCACGACTGGGTGATCAAAGTGAACCCGGATTCGATCAAACAGAAACAGAATCCCCAGTCCCACAAGTTTACCCCGCCCGTCTCGATGACCCAGAACGTCACCGCGCCGGGCCATTACGATTTTCTCGGGACCGGCGTCTTCATCGACTTCATCAACATCGGCGGCCCGTTCAATGTCGTCGTGACGAAGATCTATGATCCTCCGCCGGGGCTCATCGATCCGGGAGACCTCCAGCTCGGGATCCTCTCCCAGTACTCCTACTGGACGATCGAGTCGTTCCCGCCGATGACGTTCATCGCGAACGTCGGGCTGACGCTCGATTCCGCGAACGAGCTCATCCCGTACAGCCGCTTGCGCATCGGCACGCGTCCGACGCCCTCGATCATCACGCCGAACCCCCTCTGGGTCAATGTCTTCCCGGCGAACTTCATTCCGGGCCCAGGCGGCGGCGTGACGATCTGCCAGAACATCGGGCACTTCAGCCAGTGGACCTACGCGGAGTCGATCGAGCAGATCACGTCGGTTGACGTCCAGGTTGGCGACAAATGGAACATGCTCTCCCTCCCGATGAACGTCGCGAATGCCACCAAAACCGCTCTGTTTCCTACGGCGTCCTCGACCGCGTACTATTTCAATGACGGATATTTCCCTGCCGACACGCTGGAACATTGCCGAGGCTACTGGATGAAGTTCCCCGCGGCGACGTCGGTGAACATCGGCGGGACACAGATCCTGAGGGATACCTGCCCCGTGGCGAGCGGGTGGAACCTGATCGGTTCGGTGACGAAGCCGCTCGCGGTGGGCGATTTGACGACGATCCCGTCGGGTATCGGACTCTCCGCGGTCTTCGGATATAGCAACGGGTACGTTCAGGCCGACAGTATCCGGCCGGGACAGGGGTATTGGGTGAAGGCCGCGGCGGACGCGCAGCTCGTATTCGATGTGTTCCCATCCGCCGTGCCGAAGCGCAGACTGGACGATCTCTCCGCGCTGAACTCCGTCACATTCACCGACGCGGCCGGGTACGCGCAAACGCTCTATCTCGGCGAGGAAACGAACGCGTCGCGCTCGCTCTCGAAAGAGATGCCGCCGCCGCCGCCGCGCGGAGCATTCGATGCGCGGTTCTCGTCGGGCAGCTGGGTCGAGTTCTATCCCGCCCGATCGGCAGTATCCCGAGAATACCCGGTCTCGCTCTCCTCGGCGGTCTATCCGGTAAAGGTCGCATGGAACGTCCGGCCGGAAGGGACGAGTGAGATCTCGCTCAACGGAGGAAAGAAGCTCGTTGGTTCAGGTTCGGTGCAGCTTGCGAAGGATGCGCCGGTCGTCCTTCGGGTGGGGGATGCGGGCGTGCCGCAGGAATTTCTCCTTGCACAGAACTATCCGAACCCGTTCAATCCCACGACGCGCATCCATTACGAACTGCCGAAGGATGCGTTCGTCACCGTGAGCGTCTACACGCTCCTCGGAGAGAAGGTCGCCGTTCTCGTCGACGAGCAGCAGTCCGCCGGACGCTACGAGGTCGATGTCAATGCCGGAGGGTGGGCGAGCGGAGTCTACTTTTACCGTCTGCAGGCGGGTACCTACACCGGCATCCAGAAGATGGTCCTTCTAAAGTAGTCGATAGAGGAGCATGGATCGGAAAGCCTGGCCTCTCCGGCCAGGCTTTCTTATTTCCGGGAGCTCATTTGACGGAGACGTCAAGGACCGGGTGGATCTCCCAGAGCGACCACACATACTCGCTGCCGTGGCTCTTGTTCCCGCGATGGTGGTCCGCCGGGTTCCAGTGGCCGGTATCGAGGAAAGCGTATCCGGTCACCGTGATCTTCGGCGGGTCCTTGAAGATGACCGCCGTCGTCCCGAGCTTGTCGATCGTCGACACCGAGCCGTTGACGACCTTCTCCTTTCCGATGATGCCGTCAAGGAACTTCTGCTTCACTGCGCAGAACTCCTGGGTGTTCGGGATCTCGACGATGACGTGCTTTGCGCCATGGGCCTTGCTGCTCGCGATCTCGATGTGGAAGTCGCAGTCGTCGTTCGAGAGATTTGTGCGGTGGAGGTAGCCCGTGACCGTGAAGACGGTGTCCTCTCGCGCATAGGTGTGTGCCGGCTCCCGCTCGAACTCCGCGTTCGTAATGTCCCAAACGTCGATCATCTCCCGGATCTTGACGGTCCGCTTGGCGTGGACGGAGCCGGGCATCGCGCGGTTCTTCACTGCTTTCCGCAGATGGTCCCCCTTCGTCTCGCCGCAGGGACAGCCGGCGTTCTGGCCGGATGACCTCGCCGCGCCGAGCGTCAGCGCGAGCGCGAGAACGACGTACGTGATCCTCATGACGGTTCCTCCTCGTCTGTGTGTGGATGCGCCCCCCTTAGCGGAGAACAATTTCCCTGAAGATACGAATTGTCCCGTTCCCATGGTACATCATGTGCGCACACGGCTGTTCCTGTTGCAACCCTTCCACGCATTCGTTACATTGTAGCGGCATTATGAAAAAACCCAACCTTAAAGGCCTCACCGCAGCGGAGTTGAGCGAATTCTGCGTCGCGCTCGGTGAGAAAGAATACCGCGGCCGACAGCTCTTTACCTGGATGTACGAGAAGGAGGCACCGTCGTTCGATCGCATGACGACCTTCTCGGCGAAGTTCCGGGAGGATCTGGAGTCTCGGGCGTCGATCGAGTCCCTGACGCTCGTCGAGGCCCGGCGCTCCGCCGGGGACGGCACGACGAAACTCCTCTTCGAACTCTCCGACGGGAAACGGATCGAAAGCGTCCTCATCCCCCCCAAGACGGCGTTCAAAGGGAAGGACGCGGGCGAAGAGGAGGAGCAGAAGCGCCTCACCTTGTGCGTCTCGACCCAGGTCGGATGCCCGCTGGACTGCTCGTTCTGCGCTACGGCGACCATGGGCCTCTTGCGGAACCTCACGCCGGGCGAGATCGTCGACCAGGTCATCCAAGCGCGCGCGTATGCCGGGAAGCCGATCACGAACGTCGTCTACATGGGGATGGGGGAGCCGTTCCTGAACTACGAGAACGTGATGAAGTCGGTGGAGATCATCACCACCGGGCTCAAGATCGCGGCGAAGCGCATCACCGTATCGACAGCCGGGTGGGCGCCGATGATCCGGCAGATGGCGGACGAAGGACGCAAGATCAAGCTCGCCGTCTCGCTCCACACGCTCGATGACAATGCCCGGACGGAGCTCATGCCGATCAACGCCCGGTTCCCCCTCGAGGAACTGCTCGACGCGGTCGAATACTACTACCGCAAAACGAAGGAGCGCGTGACCTTCGAGTACATCCTCTTCGACGGGTGGAACGACACCGACGACGACCTCCGGCGGATCGTGAAGCTCAGCCGCTCCATCCCGAGCAAGATCAATATCATCCCGTTTCATGACATCGCGTTCGCCAATCCGGGTGTGAAGCGCACGTCGCTGAAGCCCGCCTCCGCGGAACGCATGGAGGAGTTCGTCCGCCGCCTCCGCGATGAGCACGTCACAGTCTTCATCCGAAGCAGCGCCGGCGAGGACATCGACGCCGCCTGCGGCCAGCTTGCCATCAACGTCGAGCGCAAGCGGACCTCCGCCAAAAAACCCACCCACACCGCCAGGAGATGATGATGCGCCGATTCGCCCCGTTGTGCGTCTGGATGTTCGTTGCGGTACTCTCCGTACCGCCGCTGAGAGCGCAGGAGCACGCCACACCGACGTGGCACGAGGCGCGGGAGCGCACGTACGACGTCCTCCACTACCGGCTGAACCTGGAGATCGACGAGAAGGCGAAAACCTGCGCCGGAACGGCGGCGATCACGCTGACGCCGCTGCGCACGCAGTTCGATGCCGTGCTGCTCGACGCGGCGGAGATGAACATCGCGACCGTGACGCTCAGAGGCAAACAGCTCGAGTTCACCCACCCGGGGGACACCCTCGCCGTCACGCTCGACAAGGCGTACGGGCTTTCGGACACGCTTACCCTTGAGGTGGCCTACGCCGTCCATTCCCCGCGCAAGGGGCTCTACTTCGTCCAGCCCGACAGCGGCTATCCGCTGAAGCAGTGGCAGGTCTGGTCCCAGGGGGAACAGGAGGACAACCACTACTGGTTCCCGTGCTACGATTTTCCGAACGACAAAGCGACGAGCGAGATGATCGCTACCGTCCGCGAGCCGCTGGTCGCCGTGAGCAACGGGCGTCTCGTCGATACGAAGCACGACGCGAGACGCAAGATGGTGACCTACCACTGGCGGGAGGACAAGCCGCACGTTTCGTACTGCATCTCGCTCGTCGTTGGTCAGTACGTCGAGGTGAAGGATGCCTGGGGGGCGGTGCCGATCAGCAACTTCGTCTACCCCCACCAGCGCGCCGACGCCATGCGTTCGTTCGGCAAGACCCCGAAGATGATCGATTACTTCTCACGAATGACGCAGTTCCCGTACCCGTGGGAAAAATACGGGCACGTCGTCATCCAGGACTTCATGTACGCCGGCCAGGAGAACGTCAGCATCTCGACGCTCACCGACGGGACGATCCACGATTCCCGCGCACAGCTCGACCAGACGAGCGACAACCTGGTGGCGCACGAACTCGCCCACCAGTGGTGGGGCGACCTCGTGAGTTTTCGGGACTGGTCCCATTCCTGGCTGAGCGAAGGGTTCGCGTCGTATTTTGATTTCCTGTTCCAGGGGTTCGACAAGGGGGACGACGAACTCGACCGGCTTGTCCATGAAGCGCAGACGAGCGTGGCCGCTGCTGACGTCGGCGATCGCCGCCGCCCGACGGTCTGCAGCCGGTTCGTCAGCCCGTCGGAACTCTTCGACAACCGCATCTACGGCAAGGGGGCGTGCGTGCTCCACATGATGCGTTTCACGCTGGGGGACGATCTTTTCTGGAAGTCGCTCCGGCTCTACGTGCGCGAACACGCGTACGGGAGCGCCACGACCGAGGACCTCAAGATCGCCGTCGAGGAGGCGACCGGGTATAACCTCGGCTGGTTCTTCGACGAGTGGCTCTACCGCGCCGGCTATCCGGAATTCTCCGTCTCCACCGCGTGGGACCAAGCGACAAGGTCCGTAAACGTCACCGTCCGGCAAACGCAGAAGTGCGATTCGCTCACCGGCATCTTCCGCATGCCGGTGGACATCGAGGTCTGGGTCCACGGGACGCCGACCACCTACCGCGTCGAGGTCGATCAGGCGGAACAACACTTTTCCTTCCCCGCGTATCAGGAGCCGCAGCTCGTCCTGTTCGACAAGGGGAACCACATCCTCAAGAAATTGAACCAGCAGCAGCCCCCCTCGGCCTGGCTCTTCCAACTCGGACATGCCGACCTTCCCGTCGACCGCGTCCGCTCCATCGAGGAACTCCGGTGGATCGTCGATTCGGCAGCCGTGCGCGAGGCGATGATGACCGCGCTCCTCGCGGACAGGTCCTGGATCGTCCGGCGCGAAGCGGCATGGGCGCTCGGCGACGCCCGGACGGCGCTCAGCGACAGCATCGTCGCCGGGTACGGCGACGCCGACGCTCGCGTGCGCGCCGCCGCGGTGACCGCGATGCGCAATGCGCCGGGAGAGACCGTCCTGAAGACGCTCCGGCACGCATTCGAGAAGGATTCCAGTTATGCCGTGGCTGGCGCCGCGCTCCGGTCGCTCCAGGTCGCCGACACCGCGCATGCCCGCGCCTACTGCCTCGAAGCGCTCCAGCGGCCGTCACAGAATGAAGCGATCCGAAACGCCGCCCTCAATGCGCTCAGCGTGTTCCACGACGAACAGAGTTACGATGCCATCCGTTCCTTCTCACGGTACGGTATCGACCGCAACTTGCGCGTCCTCTCCCTCACGATCCTCGCCCGGGAGTGGAAGGAACGCCCCGACGTCCTGTCCCTCATGATCTCGATGGCGGCGGATCCGAGTTATCATGTCCGCAGGACGGCGATCGACATCCTCGGCAACCTCGGCAGTCCCCTTGCCCTTCCGGTGCTCCGGGACAGAACCACAGTCGATGCCGAGTCGCGCATCGTCAAGGCGGCCCGCGACGCCATCGACAAGATAGAAAAAGCACAGCACTGACCCACCATCCGATGTCACGAAAGGAATATCAATGCGTTTAATCTTATTCGGTCCTCCCGGCGTCGGCAAAGGGACGCAGGCGAAGCTCCTCGCCGTCACCTACACCATCCCGCAGATCTCGACGGGCGACATGCTCCGGGAAGCGGTCGGTGCCGGCACGGCGCTCGGCAGGAAGGCCGCGGAGGTCATGAACGCCGGCCAGCTCGTGTCGGATGATATCATGATCGGCATCATCCGGGACGTCCTCCAGTCGCCGAAATGCGTCAAGGGGTTCATCCTCGACGGCTTTCCGCGAACCGTGCCACAGGCGGAAGCGCTGACCAAACTCCTGGATGAGCTCCACCTCGCCCTCGACAGCGTCATCAATATGGAGATCGACCAGGAAAGCGTCGTACGTCGGCTGAGCAATCGCCTCACCTGCAAATCGTGCGGAACGATCTACAGTCTTGAGATCGACAAGCTTGCGGACCCGGCTCGGTGTCCGAAATGCGGGGGAACGCTCTATCACCGTGACGACGATCAGCCGGACACGATCCGGAAGAGACTCGCCGTCTACACGCAGTCGACCGCACCCGTCAAGGAATACTACGGAACTCGCAAGCTCCTGAAGAAGGTCGACGCGTCCGGAAGCGTCGAAGATGTCAACCGGAAGATCGTCGCCGCCATCGGCCGACCCTGATGTTTTCCTGGATCCGTCCGGGCGCTCCGTTGTGCATCGTCGCCCACCGGGGGGCGTCCGAGCACGCACCGGAGAACACTCTTGCGGCGTTCCGCCGCGCGGTCTCCGACAGAGCGGACGCCGTTGAGCTTGACGTGCGCCTGACGGCGGACAACGCAGTGGTCGTCATTCACGATGCCTCTCTCAGAAGGACCGCCGGACGGCGTCGTCGCGTCGCGAGAGCGACGCTCGCTGAGGTGCGGAACATGGATGCGGGGAGCTGGTTCGATACGCGCCACTCGGGCGAACGCATCCCGACGCTGGAAGAGGTGTTCGCCGTCGTGCCGTCGACGATGGGGATCAATGTCGAACTGAAGGCGGACCGCGGCGGCAGGAGGGGGGCGGAACTTGCCGAAAGGACGTGCCGGATCATCATCCGGTCACACCGGGAGGGTTCCGTGCTCGTCACGTCGTTCCACCACACACTGATCGCACTCGTCAAGAAGCGGTTCCCGGGAATCACAGCGGGGATCCTTCTCCATCCCTTGCGGCAGTCCGCACGCTCACCGGTACGGACGGCGCGGTCGATCGGCGCGGAATACATCGTCTTCGGAAGCAGAACGCTCACCAAACGGCTCACGGAACAGGCGCACACGGCGGGGCTGCGCGTCGCGGAGTATACGGTCAATACGGAGTTTCGGCTGAAACGGGCGAGGCGCTACGGCGTCGACGCCGTCATCACCAACCGCCCCGGGGTCATGAAGCGCCGCGTCGGTCAGGGCGAGGTGTAGATCTGCGTGTAGATCTTGACGTGAAGGGTGAAGTGAAGCGCGCTCGCCGATGAACTCCCCAGAACCGCCACGGTGACGTTCGGGGGCGGGTTCTGCCGCAGCGAGTGCACGAGGTACTGGACGCCTATCGCGTTGAACGTGCAGCCCGCGATGCTCGGATCGAAGATGGAATGCTCGGTGTGGAGCGCGGAGAGCGCGACATTGTTCAGACTGAAGAGCGGGTTTCCGTCGATGCTCGCGATCCCGGAGATCGGCGTGGACGTCGCCGTCGCGCCGGTGACGCTGTCGATCGTGACGGAGATATTGTAGATCTTGATGGAGTCCGCGACATTGTTGACGTTCTGAAGGACGTCGTTGAGATGGACGGTCGCCACTGTCCCGAACGGCGTATTCGCCGGCAGGCCATCTTGGTCGACGCGGAACGCCGAGTTGACGAACGCCCCTTCGACCAGGAGCGGGCTATTCGTGAACTCGCAGCCGGAGAACAGAGCCGCCACCGCCGCAACCAGCGCCACAATTGCCCATCGTTTCATCGCACGTCTCCTCATCTGTCCGTTCATAATCCAAAACCAAGGCCGGTGCTGACCGATGTCACCTTGCCGATGCTGATGTCCGTGTTCAGGTGGAGGACGACGAGGTCGAGCCCGAGTCCTGCGGTCGCCCGCACCCTGTTTCCGCCGTTCATGTCGAGTTCGATCAGGCTCGTCCCTGTCGCCCCCGGACCGGTGTACGTGTAATGGACGCTCATCGCAGAGGTCTCATACTGCGCGCCGCCGTAAATGCGGAAGATGGCGAACGACGTGCTCGCTTGGAGGCTCACGTTCATCGTGTGCGCGTCAAAGACGTCCCCGACGGTCAGTTTCTGGTAGAAGACGCCCGCGGCAAGGTCGACCGGTATGTCCGGGACGTACTGGCTGATATTATGCCGCACGCCGAACCCGACGAGGTCGATGTGCGGAAAGTTGTCCATTTTCGGAATCGCGGCGTACCGGACGACGGCTTCGGTGCCGAAGATCGTTCCGATCGTTGCCTGCGGGATCGCCATCGGCATGAGCCGGGTCTTCAATTGCCCGTTCTGGAACTGATACTCGAGCCCGCTGGGCCCGCTGACGACGGTGCCGGGACCGCCGAAGACGGTCGCCGTTTGCACGGGGGTCTGGTTGAACGGATAGGGGGCGACGGCGTTGTAGTTCTTCTGCTGCTCGCCGATGAGTGTGCCGACCGCGATGACCTCCACTTTCATGGTGAATCCGAGCGATGTCATGTTCACCGGACGCATGAGTCCTGAATTCAGGTTTGAACCGAACCCGTCGACGAACGGCTGGAGGTATCCTTTGACGTTATCGGAGGAAAGCTGCTTCACAGCCTCTTCGAACTGGTTCTGACCGCGGGCGGATCCCCCGAACGCGAGGACCAACCCGAGGAGGGCGTATCCCGCGAACCGATGGTGCTTCTGCATGAAAATGGCTCCTTTCGTAATGCCTCGTCTATAGTGTAAAGAACCCCGTGCAAGAGAAACCCTCAGGTGACAGTCGTCACCCGAGAGTTCCGAGTTGGGGGCGAATTCACGATATTCGGATCGAATTACCCGGTTCAGAGACGTGACGGCGGTCCGGGGGCGCCGCGATTGTTACTTTTGACGGACTTTGGTATATTCATGCACTTTCAATTATGCATAACGCTCACCATAGAGTGATCCCCCCCTCCCGCGTGTTCCCACTGCGAATGATCGTACTCGTTGCGCTGCTCGCCGCGTGCGCCGGGTGCGGAAAGAACGCCACCGAACGGCTCCGCGAGAAGAGCGACCACACGGAAAAGGCAGAGACCCTCCTCTTTGAAGGCCGCTATGAGCAATCCCTCGCCGAGTTGAAAGATCTCCTCGCCGGCACGCAGGAGCCGGGTATGGACTCAGTCCTTGCGGAATCGCGCTATATCGCCGCACAGTGCGACGAACAGCTCGGCCGTTACGAGGATGCGCTCGCGAACTTCCGGTCATCGATGGAATATGCCCACTCGATCAGCGACCAGCGCCTTGAGCGGTTGAACAAGTACTTACTCTCCCGGTTCTATTTTGCGACGGGGGATTTCGCGCTCGCCCGGGTCCTCGCATCGGAGGCCGCCGCTACGGCTCGTGTCTTCGCCGATTCTTCCAGGCTGTACGACGCCCTGTTCCTCTCGGCGGATGCCGACGGGCGGTCCGGCGAGGTCGACCGTTCTCTCCGGACGATCGCCGACCTTGAGCGGATGGTCCCTGCCTCGTCCGGGGTTGATCGCCGGATCGGCCTCATGCGGCTCCGGTTTGAGACACTCTTGCGGGCGGGACGCGACGCGGAGGTCCGAGAAACACTCTCACGGTGGAGGGGGTCGCTCCGCGATGCGCCGGACAAGCGGAGCCTTATGATGGCCGCATACTCCTCCGGGAAGTTCCAGGACCACCTGTCGCATCCCGACAGCGCGCTTGCGTTCTATTCGGAGTCCCTCACACTGTTCGAATCACCGGACACCCTCTTCGCGCCAGACCTCCTCGCGAGCCTTGGCAATGTGGCCTATCAACTTCGTCACTACGCGGATGCGGAGCGCTACTACGCCGACGCGCTCGACCGGGCAAGGGCGGCGGGGAACGGCGTCCAGGAACCCCTGCTGAAGCTCGCCGTCGCCGCGTGCGATTGGAACATCGGAAAACGCCAGCAGGGGACGCTCTCGCGTGAGCTCGTCGCTCGGTGCTCCGCGATCCTGGACCAGTGCCGGGAGCGGCGGATACCCGACGGCACGGCGCTCGCGCTGTTTCTCCTCGGCGTGGTCACGGAACAGGGCGAAAAGGGAGACAGCGCGATGATCCTCTACCGGAGCGCGCTCGCCGTCGCGCAGCAAAGCTCCTTCCGTTCCTGGGAATCGTCGCCCATGCGGCGGCTGAGCGAGGTCATCCTCGCCGGAGAACGATCCGATTGGCACACCCCGATGATGCGGATCGCGGCGCAGCAGGGCGATGCAGCATCGGTTTTTGGATCGATCGAACGCAAGAATCTTGACGACATCGGCACGTTCTTTCTGGAGAGCTCCGTCCGTCCGCCCGACGGCGGGATACGCGCCTCCATCGAGGAACTGCAGTGGAAACGCCGGCTCGCCGCTCGCAGCGAGCGGGAGATCGAGGAAGAGCTCGCCCTCGGCAGGAACGGAAACGCGGAGCGCGCGGCCGCGCTCACGGTAGTTTCCCCGCGTCTCGCCGCGGAGTCGGACCGGGCGTCGGCCGCGTTCAACACATCGCCGTCCAACCTGCGCTGGATCCTCACGGAACGCGAGGTCCCTCTCCGGGCCGTCCAGGACACGCTCTCCGAAGGCTCGGCGCTTCTGGAGTTTGCTCTCGCGCCGAAGGTGCTCACGATCGTCGTGGTGAAGCGCGACACGGTGGTCCTGCGGAACGTCCCGGTCGAGATGGACAACCTTATCGGGATGATCTCGGAGTACAACCGGATCATCGGAGACGAAAAGATCAGCAACGAGGGAGCTCCGATGCAGTCGGCGGCAGCAGTTCGCCGGATGGGCGATCTCGCGGATGAGCTCTCCAATCTCCTCGTCGATCCGGTGATGGCGGACCTCCGTCAAGCCGACACGCTCTACGTCGTGTCACCGGCGGAGTTCGGATGGCTTCCGTTCCATACGCTCCGGGGCGGGAACGGCGGAGGGCGAGGGGAGGGGGGAGGCTCGTCGGCTGCGCTTCTGGAACGGCGGACGGTTCGGTATCTCCCGAGCGCGGCGATCCTTTTCTGTTCGCGGCCCCCGGAACGGTTCGTCAGCACGGTCGCCGGCGTTGGGTATCCCGGCAGCACAAACTGGGATGTCGAGTATGAGTTGAAGGATATTAGGAGTTTTTACGACAAGGCAAGGATGCTCTTTGATACGGCGGCGACGGTCATCCGCCTCTCCCAGCTGAGCGCCGACGTCGTGCATATCGCCGCGGAGTTCTCCTTGGCTGCGTCGGGTCCCGACCGTTCGGGCGTCTTCCTTTCCGACGGGCTCACGCCCTTCGGCCAGAGCCGAGTGCCGCTCGGCACGCTCGCGGCGCTACCGCCTCCCCAGACGCTCCTTCTTTCGAGCATCTCGGCCACTCCCGGCGTGTTGAACAGGTACGTCCCTGCGCTCTTCCTTGCCAACGGGACGAGAACGGTCATCGCGACGATGTGGCGGGGGGACCGGAAGGCGAAGCGATACTTCGGCGAGATCTTCTACACGAACCTCATGACGGGGCTTCCCGCAGGGGACGCGTACCGCTCGGCGGCGCTCGCGCTCGTCAAGAAGGGCGAGTACGCGGCGCAGCAGCGTTGGGGACTATACTTTCAGTACGGGAGGTAACGTTCGGTGCGGCAGAGGGGGGACGCGATTGCGCGCGTGATGCAGCTTTGGCGGATCACTCTCTCCGGATCTTCACGGTCCCGAAGCCCGCTTCGACGCGCATGTTCATTCTTCCCTTTGCCGTAGCGTAGTTGGAGGTGTAGTAGTTGTTCTCCTCCTGCTCCGCTATGGAGTGGTCGAGGTCGATGTGGGAGATCCAGTTCTTCTCGTAGATGATGCGTGCGCCGATGTTGTCAGGGATGATGATGGTAAGAGAGCCCAGCCCGACCTCGATGTCCACGTCGACTTCCTTCTTCAGCTCGCCTCCAAAATCCAAAATGTAGCTTCCCACGCCCCCCTCGAACTTCATGTGATTGAAGTTCGCGTTGCAGAGGCGGTCCCCGTGGAACTTGCTCAGGCCCGACTCGATGGTCATGTCCTCGATGACGTTCTTGTTCGGCGCGTCGAACTTCAGATAGACGCTGCTCGCGCCGGCCGACAGGTTGAGGTCCTTCACCTTGAGCCCGGTGAGGTCGAGGTCCCCCTTGCCGAGGCCGAGTTCGACGTCGAACGAGATGGGAACGGCGTCGGTGAAATGCATGTTCCAGTAGTTGGATTCGAAGCCGCTGAACTTAAAGGAGTGGGACTTCCGGTCCTCCCGGTCGCCCTTGTCGGTGTTGACGCTGATGTTGAGGTACCCGATACCGTCCCGCTTGGAGTAGTCGATGAGCTGCGTGAGGTCCTGGGAGCTCTCGCTCTCGATGTCCGCGTCGAGCACCGTGCCGGGCTCCCCTTTGGCGACGGTCACCGTCCCGTACCCCGCCTCGAGCGTCACCTTGAGCTGACGTTCGTCCGACCGGGGGATCGCCTTGTGGTATTTGTTCGTGATGGTATAGCCCATGAATCCCGTCGCCAGGAGGAGGAAGGAGCAGGAGATGAGTCCGTATGTAAGGCGTCGGGTTGGCATGGGTTCTCTCACTTAAGCGTTACGTGAATTTAGGCCGGATGTTTCAATAGTGGCGAATGGTGTCTCGCAGGGCCTTGTTGAGGAGTTCCCGGGCCCGGAAGATGTGTGCCTTGACCGTGCCAATGGGCAGTTTCAGGATCTTGGCGATTTCGGCGTAATCCCGCTCCTCCGTATGCCGCAGAATGATGACCTTTCGGTATTTTTCCGGGAGCTTGTCGATTGCCTCTTCGATCATTTTGGAGCGCTGGCCCTGCATGAGGGTCTTATCGGGCTGGTAGGTCGTGTCGGGGAGCTCGAATGAGAAATCGCTCTCCTCCATGGCGACCGGCTTGTCGATGGAGAACGTATTGAGCTTCTTCTTACGGATGAAATCGATGCTGCTGTTCGTCGCGATCTTGTAGAGCCACGTCGAGAACGCGTACTCTTCGTTGAAATACTTCAAAGAAGCGAAGGCCTTGACGAACGTCTCCTGTGTGAGATCCTCCACCTGCTGCTTGTCGTGAATCATGCGGTAGACGAGGTTGAAGATCGGGTCGTGATACTTCTTCAGCAGGTGTTTGAACGCGAACTGGTCCCCCCGGAGCGCGCGCTGGATCAGTCGGGCGTCTTCGGTCCGAGATTCCGACTTCACGGGGAGTACGGCCGCCGGCTCCGGAGCCGGCGCGGTACGTGGAAGGGATTTCTTTTGAGGCTTCTTGATCTTCTTCGCTGGCATTCGCGCGCTTCGTCCGCATGAAACATCGTTAACATAACGAAAAATCGGGCAAGAGGCAAGGATTTGAATACTATGGGGAATTTGGTTAACTTTCTTTACACATCAACGGACGCTGAGTGCATGTTTATCACCTTTGAGGGGATCGATTATTCAGGGAAGTCGACCCAGGCGAACCTTCTCGTGGAGCGCCTGAAGCGTTCGGGGCGCGATGTCCTCCTTCTGCGCGAGCCCGGCGGCACGCCGGTCTCGGAGAAGATCCGGTCGATCCTTCTCGACCGGCAGCATCTCGATCTCAACCCCCGCGCGGAACTCCTGCTGTTCTCCGCCGCGCGCTCCCAGCTCGTTCGGGAGGTCATCCTGCCGGCGCTGAAGCGCCGGACGGTGGTCGTCTGCGACCGGTTCTTCGACTCCACGACCGCGTACCAGGGATACGGACGCGGGATCGACCTGGGAGACATACGGGTGATGAACACGATGGCGACGTTCGGAACGGTGCCGGAAAGGACGTTCTTTGTCGATGTCGGCCTCGACGAGGTCGCCCGGCGCAGGAAGGCGTCGGGACTGAGCGCGGACAGGATGGAGTCGGAAGGAAGAGAGTTCTTTGAACGGGTCCGGAATGGGTACCTCGCCATCGCGGCAGAGGAGCCCGCTCGGATCGCGGTGATCGACGGATCGCAGCAGGTGGAAGCCATCCACGCGGCGATCTGGAGCTATATCGAACGGAACATTTCACAAGAGCGGAGCGTATGAAGCGAACGTTGGGACGAAAATGGGCCCTCATCATCGGAGTGGCCGTCGTACTCGTGTCGGGGATCCTGTTCGTCGGGTTCCAGATGGGGGAGCAGGATTATTTCTTCCGGATGAACAAGAGCATCGACATCTTCGGAAGGGTGTACAAGGAGGTCGCGCTCAACTATGTCGACGACCTGAACCCGGAACACTTCATGGAATCGGGCATCGACGGCATGCTCGCGACGCTCGACCCCTATACGACGTTCTACGACGACAAGGAGGGGGACGAGGTCGACCTCATCACCACCGGCAAGTACGGCGGTGTGGGGATCAGCATCGGCGTCCGGGATGGGAAGATCACGATCCTCAATCTCATGGAAGGGTACTCGGCCCAGCGCCAGGGTCTCCAGCCGGGGGACCACATCATCGCCATCGACGGCACGTCCATCGTGAGCGTCCGCCCGGACAACGTCCGCGGCCTGACCCGGGGCCCCGCCGGCACCGAAGTGCACGTCCTGATCGAGCGCGAAGGCGAGTCGAAGCCGATCGAGTTCGTGCTCGTCCGGGAGGAGATCCAATTGAAGAACGTGACGTTCGCCGACACCGTCGGCGACGGCATCGCTTACATCAGGCTGGAACGATTCTCCTCCAATACGGGAGACGAATTCGCGGCCGCTATCCATTCCCTGCAGGCGAAAGGCGATATCCGCGGCGTCATCCTGGACCTCAGGGGCAATCCGGGCGGGCTCCTCAATATGGCCGTCAACGTCGTTGAGAAGTTCGTGCCGCGCGGAAGCCTCATCGTGAGCATGAAGGGAAGACGGCCGGAGTCGGAGAAGAAGTTCTTCGCGGGGGAGGACCCCGTCCTCCCGGCGGTGCCTCTCGTCGTCCTTGTCAACCGAAACAGCGCAAGCGCGAGCGAGATCGTCGCCGGCGCCATCCAGGACCTCGACCGGGGAGTCATTCTCGGCACGCGGTCGTTCGGCAAGGGGCTCGTCCAGACGATCACGCCGCTCATGTACAATACGCAGCTGAAGATCACGACCGCGAAGTACTACACCCCAAGCGGCCGGTGCATCCAGGAGATCGACTACGCCAAGAAGAACATCGATTCCGTCCTCGCCATCACGCCCGACTCCCTGAGAAAGGAGTTCCGGACGCTCAAGGGCCGACCGGAGTACGAGCTCGGGGGGATCCATCCCGATACGCTTGTCGGGGAGCCGGTGCAGACGCGTCTCGACGGCGAGCTCCTCCGGAAGGCGCTCTACTACCGGTTTGCCGCGTACTACTCGGCGCAGCGCGCCGGCGGCAAGCCCGGAGACGACGTGATCTTCAATGAGTTCAAGCTGTTCCTCGAGAAGGAGAAGTTCATCTGGCAGTCGGAGAGCGAAGCGAAGCTCGAAGAGCTTGCCGCCCTGGCAGCAAAAGGATCCGCTTCACCCGCCGTCATGGCGGAGATCGGGACACTGCGCGAACAGCTCCGGAAGGAGAAGGGGAACGCCGTCGACCGAGAGAAGAAGGCGATCGTCGCAGAACTAAAGGTGCAGCTGGCGAGCAGAGTGGCAGGGGAACATGGACGGATCGAGGCATCGCTTGCGGACGACGTGCAGTTCAATGCGGCTAAGGGTTTGATCCTCAACCACCGGGCGTACGCGCACCGGCTTGCCGTCGGGTCGACCTCCCAGCATGAGGAATAGCCTCGGGGGCTGCTACTCCTGGTATCCGAGTTCCAGGAGCTTGCCCTGGATGAGGAGGAGCATGCGGTTGAAGTCTCCCCGCTCGTGGACGAAGTCGACTTCGTCGGAGGGGATGATAAGAACGGGCCCGAGTCGGTAATTCTTGATCCATGAGGCGTAGTTCTCGCGGAGTTGCTCGAGGTAGGACCGGGGGATCGACTGCTCGTACTCCCTCCCCCTGCGGGCGATCTGCTTGAGGAGCGTCTCGATACGGGCGTCGAGGTAGATGAGGAGGTCGGGAGGCTGCAGATACTGCATCATGACGCGGTACAATTCCACGTAGTTCGTATAATCCCTTTGGTCCATCTTTCCGATATCGTGAAGGTTCTTCGCGAAGATCTCCGCATCCTCATAGATGGAGCGGTCCTGGATGACGCTTTCGGTCCCCTCGACGATCTTCTTGTGGTCGTTGAACCGCTTGGAAAGAAAATAGACCTGGAGGTTGAACGACCAGCGGTTCATATCCCCGTAGAAGTCGGACAGGTAGGGGTTGTCATCGACGGACTCGTAGAAGGTCTTCCAGCCGTAGTGATCGCTGAGAAGTTTTGTCAGCGAGGACTTGCCGGAGCCGATGTTGCCCGCGACGGCGACGAAGATCTTGGATTGTGGGGTCATACGTAGGGAGAATATACCGCTTTATCGGCTGAATGGCAACGTCGGCGCCTGCGTCGAGCCGTTCATGCGCATCAGAGGACCTTCCTGGCTTTCAACCCACGGATCTCCGGAATGGAATACCCGAGTTCCCGGAGGACGCCGTCGGTGTGTTGTCCCATGGCTGGAGGTGCGGAGGCGGGCAGACGCTGCGCACCGGCGAAGACCGCGGGAAACATCACTGACGGGACCGGACCGCAGAGCGGATGGCGCAGTACGCTGAGCGCGTGCCGCTCGGCGCGGAGTGCTTCGCGGACCGTACGGATCCTGCCGACGGGAACGTCTGCACGCGCAAAGATCAGCTCCCACGCGGATCGCGATCTGGACCTGATCAGCGGCTCCAATATTCGGTCGAGGGCACGGCGATTCAGGACGCGTTCGCGGTTCTCCTTGAATCGGGGATCCGCCGCGAGAGCCGGACGTCCGAGCGCACGGCAGAATGATCTCCACACAGATTCACTCACGACGGCAATATTCAGATACCCGTCCTTTGCATGGAAGGCCTGATATGGAGCAAGGGTCGGGTGATGATTACCCATGCGCGATACCGGTAGAGTCGAAGAGAGAGCGATCTGTGATTGAAACGCAAGAAGTGAGAGCGTCGCATCGAGGAGGCTGATGTCGATGTGTCCGCCCTTTCCTGTCTCATGCCGGCGGAACAACGCAAGCGCGATCGCAGCAACGGCGGTCATGCCGGCGTTGATGTCGCAGATCGAGATCCCCGTCTTCGTGGGAGGACCTTGAGGGTCTCCGGTGAGGTCCATGAGTCCCGACTCCCCCTGAATAATGAGATCGTAGCTCGGCCTGTGGCTCTTTCTGCTGTGCTGTCCGTATCCCGAGATGGAACAGTAGATGAGCCGCGGATTGATCCTCCTCGCGCGTGCATAATCGAATCCGAGGTTCTTCATGACGCCGGCGCGGAAGTTCTCGACGAGCACATCGGAGGAGGCGATGAGCTTCCGGAGGATGGCGCGCCCCTCGCGCGAAGCAACGTCGAGCGTGACGCTCTTCTTGTTGCGATTAATGCTGAGATAATACGCGCTCTCGCCCTTGATGAACGGCGGGCCCCAGCGCCGGGTCTCATCGCCCGTGCCGGGCTGCTCGATCTTGATGACCTCCGCCCCCATGTCGCCCAAGCGCATCGTGCAGAAGGGCCCGGCAAGGATCCGCGATAGGTCGAGGACGCGTACGCCGGCAAGCGGGAGGGTGGACGCGGGACGGTTTCGTTTCATTTCGCCGAGGATTTCATGAGAACCAGGTAGACGACGAACGCGACGCCGAATCCCACGAACCAAGCGTAATCATAAAGAAAACGCAGGTCGTTGATAAAAAGACCGATGAGAGCGACCACGATGCCGCATACGAGAGCAGCCATGGCTCTCAGATTCACGCCGTTCGTGAATTCGTACGCTCCGCCGCGGATGTAGAGGTCCTTCAGTTTCAGCTCCCGGCGGTGAATGAAGAAGTAGTCTGCGATCAAGACGCCGGCAATCGGGCCGAGGAACCCCGAGTACCCGATGAGCCAGCCGAAGATGTACGTCCCGTAGTCCGTCAGGAGCTTCCACGGCATCATGAGGACGCCCACGGCAGCGGTGATGAGCCCGCCCGTCCGAAAACTGATCTTGCGCGGCATGAGGTTCGCGAGGTCGTTTGCGGGGGAGACGACGTTCGCGGCGATATTCGTCGTCAGGGTCGCGACGAGCAGCGAGACCATCGCCAGGAGGATGATGAACGGATTGTGGAACTTCGCGAGAAGAACGACCGGGTCCCAGATCGCTTCGCCGAAAATGATGATCGTCGCCGAGGTGACCGCCACGCCGATGAACGCGTAGAGCGTCATCGTCGTCGGCAGCCCGAGGGCCTGTCCCATCATCTGGGCACGCTGGCTCTTCGCGTACCGTGAAAAATCGGGAATGTTGAGCGACAAGGTCGCCCAAAACCCCACCATGCCGGTGAGGGCGGGGATGAAGAAGTGCCAGAACTCTCCGAATGTCGTGAACTTGCTCGGCTGCGAGAGGATCGGTCCGAACCCGCCGCCTTTCACGTAGGCCCAGGCGAGGAGCGCCAAGCCCACGACGATGAGAAAGGGCGCCGCGAGCGACTCGAGCCAGCGGATAGACTCCGTCCCCTCGACGATGAAATACACGTTCATCGCCCAAAAGAGCGCGAAACTGATCCACGGCCCGACGGCCAGCGACGTCCAGGAGGGGACGAGGACCACGAGCATAGCGTTGATCGCCTGGCCGCCGATCCATGTCTGGATGCCGAACCATCCGCACGCCACGACGGCCCGGAGGAGCGCCGGGACATTCGAGCCGAGCGTACCGAACGAGGCGCGGGCGAGCACCGGGAACGGGATGCCGTACTTCGTCCCTGCGTGCGCGTTCAGGATCATCGGCACGAGGACGATGAGGTTGCCGAGAGCGATCGTGAGGATCGCCTGCCACCAGTTCATGCCGCCAGCGATGAGACCGCTCGCGAGCATGTACGTCGGGATACAGACCGACATGCCGATCCAGAGCGCGGCGATATTATAGGTCCCCCAGGTGCGCTGGGCGATCGTCGTGGGCGCGAGATCTGCGTTCACAAGCGGACTGCCGGCGATCTCTTCCGCACGAAGCTCCACGAGTTCATGCTTGTTCGGGACATTCGTCATGCGTTCTCTTTCGGCGAGTGGAATGAGGTTGCTGTATTGTTCAGAGATGTCCTCCCTACCACGACTCCCCCTTTTTCCGAAGGTATTCCTGTGCGTCGCCGAGGCCGAGGCGCGCTGCCTGCCGTATCGCCTCGAGCGATGGCCCCGCGGCGCCGGTGCGTCCGTAGGCGACGCCGAGGTTGAAGTACGCTTCTGCCGCGTTCGGCTCGAGGCCGATCGCCTTGCGGTAGTAGGCGATCGCACGATCGGGCATGCCCCGATCGTCGTAGAGATTGCCGAGGTTGATGAACGCGTAGGCGTTCACCGAGTCGAGCGTGGCGGCCTTTTCGTAGTACTGCGTGGCGCGCTCGAGGTCGCCGTTGCGGTGGTAGATCACGCCGAGTCCGTTGTAGGCCTCTGCCAAGGAGGGATTCTTTTGGATCGCCTCCTCAAAGTGATGCGCCGCGTCGATGACGGCGCCGTCCTTGTACTCGCGGTGGCCGATGTCGAGAAGGAAGTCGCCATACCGCTCTCGCGCCTCCCTGTTCGACGGGTCGACCCGCTGCCACTGCTCGAAGAGGTCCCGGATCTTCGCGTCTTCACGTTCACCGTACTCCATGAGGTGGAGCGTATAATTGGCGTACCCACGGCTGTCGTTCGGGTACATCGCAAGGAAGCGTTCGAACGCGCTGTCGATCCTTGCCGTGTCGCTCGTGGTCCTGTAGTATTCGACAAAGTGCAGCGTCGACTGGTAGCTCCCGTCCTGCGATGAGACACGCTTGTCGACGAACGTCGACGCCCGGGCGAGGGCGGGGGCGATCGACGCGTTGAGGCCAAAATACAGGAACGATGAAAGCGCGGTGACAACGAGGAGCGGGATGACCGCCCCGGCGCCGCGACCCCCGAACTTCTCCGCCGCAAGCATGAGTCCCAGTAGCGTAAGAATGACCGTGTACGGCGCCGGGATGTCCCAGTCCTGCGCCATCGGAAGATCGAACTTTGTCAAGGCGAAGAAGATCACCACCGGTACGAGAGCGAATACGAGAAATGTCGCCGTCGTATTCGTGCGGATCGTCCGCACCGAGGGCGCAAAGATGAGAAGCGCGATGCCCGCGGGGCATGTGAGGAGGAGGAAGTTCGCCAGGTCGATGAAGTGAAATGGCGAGAACAGACTATAGGCCTGGAAAATGTCCTCTGCTTGGCCGACGGAGAGGATCGGGCTGTGGCGCGGAGCCGGGACGAGCGACGCCAAGCCGACGCCGGAGAGGAGCCACAGGGCGACGCCGAGCGAGGCAGCCGCACCGATGCCGGCCGCAACGGATCTCACGCCCTCCGTACGAAACGCTCTATATGTAAGGTAGAGGAATGACGGAAAAAGGAGCCCGTTGAGGTAATGGGAGAGCACGAGTCCGAGGTAGACCATGGAGAGGACGTAGAACGGGAGCCGTTTCTTGATGAAGAGCGCAGCGCAAAGGAGATAGAGACTCAGGAAGAAGAGCGACATCGCGTAGATCTCGACGTAGCCGAAGAAGATCTGTGCCGCCGGGAGTACCGTGAGCAGCAGGAATGACGCGACCTGCATTCGGGGCTCATCGAAGAGGGTCCGGGTCGTATACCAGAACGCAGCGATCGTCCCCGCACCGAGCGCCATCTCGCCAACAAGAAAGGCGTCCATGATCCGCGGAAACGTGAACGTCCCTAGCCACCGCATGACCGAGAAGAAGTAGAAGAACGCGAGCGGATAATGCGAGTTCGGCAAGAACGGCGGTCCCCCTGCTCTGTTCTCGTAGAGTTTGATGGCGATAAAGCTGTCCCCGAGGAGCGGGACGGTGATCCGGAGTGCGACCGCGGCGGCGAGGAATGCGATGATCGTTCCGGCGAGCATCGGCACCGGATTCGAGGAGGCCCTACCGAGGAGTGCTTCCGCGCGTTCCCGGACGGCGGTCCGGCTCAGAAGAAGGAGAAGGAAAAGACCTGCAAGGGCATACGCCACGCGTACGGCGGACGGCAGGAACGCAAGGGAGTGGAATCCCCATGTGAAGGGTCCGGGAACGAACGATCCGGCGAGCGTGAGAAGCCACAGCGCCGCGGAACAGATCAAAAAGTAGCGAACATGACTCTGCATCCAATGATCCCTGCTAGTGCGTCCTCGAAAAAAGAAAGGCGAGGTCTGTCTTCCTCGCAACGAGTTCTATGGTACTATATTAGAGGCCAAGTTGCAAGTAGTGGGCGGGGTCATTCCTCGAGCGTCGGCGCGGGGGGATGGCGGAAACTGTTGACGGCGAGCGCGCAGCCTGCCACGATCGCCGAGACGCTGATCATGATGCCGATGATGTACGTGACGTCGGCGATCGACTCGGCGGAGGAGAGCATGTCCCAGCGCGAGAGGATGTTGAACCAATCGTGCCCCGACTTGTGTCCCCCGAGGAGGGGAAGCTGGCGCAGGGTCGTGTCGCGGATGTAGAGACTCACATCCATGAGATTCTCCCCGACCCAAAAGAGGGGGAAGGGGGCCACGGCGGAACGTTGATGGAGGGCGAGGAGGAACCAGAGCAACGGAAGGAGTACCTGAAAGATCGATCCGCCGAGGAACATGACGACGGTGCCGAACGGGCGCAAGAAGAGATGCCCCGCTTCGTGGATCGGCAGGAACGTCCACATGCGCACCATGCTCAGGAGGAATGGCCAGGGCTGTCCGGGGGTGTAGGATGAAAAGGTCGTGACCGCCTGGACGAAGAAATAGGTGAGCCAGAGGTAGACCGCGCAACGGAGCCCCAATAACGTCCACCGGACTACCGGGTCGGTCTCATCCTGTCGGGGCAACGGGAATTTCACTGCTGCGTTTGGACCTGGTTGAACGGGATATCCAGTACGTCGTAGGAGCGCCAGTCCTTGTAATCGAAGTGCCACCACTCGCCCTTGTCGACGGCGAAGCCCTCCTTCTCCATCGCCGAGCGGAGCATATCACGGAGCCGTCGCTGCGTCCGGCTTCCGCCGCGGTACCCGGGAGACGCCTTCTCCGTAAAGTCGTCATACGGGCTCGTCATGACGATCTCCTTCCCGTTCTTGAGATTGATGAGGGAGAGGTCCACGGCGCATCCCCGGTTGTGTTTCGATCCCTGCTTGGGGTCGGCGACGAAGCCGTGCTTGTCGGCCGGCGTCTCGTCCCAGAACTCCTTCGTGACGGACCACGGTCGGTATCCGTCAAATACGATGAGGCCGAATCCTCTCGCCCTCAGCGCGCGCTGGACGTGCATGAGCGCTTCAGCAGCCGGCTTCTGGAGGAACGCCCGCGGCTCGGTATACATCGGGCGCTTCATGAAGTTCTGGGAGGTGGCGTACCGGATGTCAAGTTTGATCGTTGAGTCGATGCGAGTGATCTCGACGAGTTCGCTCGGCCGGGCATGCGGATCGTGCGCTGGCTGGGCGCCGGCGAGAACCGAGAACAACAGCAATGCTGCCATGGTCCGGATGAGGGAGCGCTGGAAGTGACGCGCGGCGCGCTCGGTCGGTATGGCGTTCGGATTGGTCATGCTACTTCGCACCTGCGTGCGCACTCCAGGAGAGGATGACCGCCTGATCGGTCGAGTCCTTCAGCCGGGTGTTAAGCCGTTTTCCGAGTTTCGCGACAACGGTCGAGTCGTTGAACGGAAGCTTTGCGAAGACCTTGCCTCCTTCAAAATGGCACGGCTGGCATTTTGCCTGGAGGATCGGCAGGATGTTACCCCGGTACGAGTACCGCGGAGCGACCAGCGGCGGCGGCACGGTCTCGTGCTTTTGTCCCGCCGCTACGGCAATGGTGAGGAGGAGCACGCCTGCGAGAAATATCTTCACGGCAGTCATCATCTACCGCCAGGCCCCAGCGAACGTGTCGCGTTTGATGAAATGCCCGCGGCCCGCCTTGCCGTTCCAAACACCCTTGTTGACGACGATATCGCCGCGCGACAGGACAATCTCCGCGTTCCCTTTCACCTTGAACCCCTCGAACATCGAGTAGTCGACCCGCATATGATGCGTGTGCGCGGAGATGGTGAGCTCCGCATTCGGGTCCCAGATCACGAGATCAGCATCGCTTCCGATGCTGATCGTGCCCTTCCGGGGGTAGAGCCCGAACATCTTCGCGGGGGCGGTGGAGACGATCTCCACCCAGCGGTTGAGGGAGATCCGTTTCATGTTCACGCCGTGGTGGAAAAGCAGCTGGAGCCGGTTCTCGACGCCCGGGCCGCCGTTCGGAATCTTCGCAAAGCTATCACGGCCGAGTTCCTTTTGTTCCTTGAAGCAGAATGGACAATGGTCGGTGGAGACGACCTGAAGAGTGTTCTTCTTGAGTCCCGCCCAGAGCTTGTCCTGATGCCATTTCTCACGCAAGGGAGGCGTGAAGACGTATTTCGCGCCTTCAAAGTTCGGCCGGTCGAGGTCCTCGATCGAGAGAAGGAGGTATTGGGGGCAGGTCTCGGCGAACGCGGGGATGCCCCGGTCGCGCGCTTCGGAGACCTTCTCGAGCGCGTCGGCGGAAGAGAGGTGGACGATGTAGACGGGCGCTCCCGCCATTTCCGCGAGTGCGATGGCGCGGTTGACCGCCTCGCCCTCGGCCGTCGTCGGCCGCGTGAGGGCATGATAGATCGGCGCTTTCTTCCCTTCGGCGATCGCCTTCTGGATCAAAAGGTCAATGACGCCGCCGTTCTCCGCGTGCATGCAGACGAGCGCGCCGTTCGCGGCAGTCTGCTTCATCGCGCGAAAGATCGTCGCGTCGTCCACCATGAGAACGCCGGGATATGCCATGAAGAGCTTGAAACTCGTGAGCCCTTCGCGCACCATTTCGTTGAGGTCCTCGAGATGGGCTTCGGGGAGGTCGGTCACGATCATATGGAGGGAGTAATCGACCGTTGCCTTCTCCCCCTTTTTCCACCAGACGTCGAGCGCCTCGCGGATCTTCTGGCCCTTCGTCTGGATGGCGAAGTCGATGAGGCAGGTCGTGCCGCCAAACGCCGCGGCTCGCGTTCCCGTTTCAAAATCGTCGCTCGAGGTCGTCCCCCCGAACGGCATATCCATGTGCGTGTGGACGTCGATGCCCCCCGGAATGACGTACTTGCCCTTCGCGTCGATGACGGTATCGGCCACTTGCGGCAGGGCGCCGCCGATGTTCGTGATGGTGTCGCGCTCGATATAGATGTCTGCGGTATAGTCCTGGTCTGCGGTGACGATCCGGCCGTTCTTGATCAGTGTGGACATGTTAACTCCTTCGTGTGTGGAATACGAATCTACTTCACCCAGACGATCGTCATGCCGTCGTTGGGCGGCCCGAGTTCGTCCGTGACCGAAATGCCGCATGCTGCGGCGATCTCCCTGGCGCGTTCATCGAACGGCGAGGCGTCCTCGCCCGGAAGCACGGAACGTACCTGCGCACTTTTCTTGTAGCACCAGTTCCGGACGATGGTCCTCAGTGTGCCGCCTTTCCCAGTGCTGCCGTACCCGTGGATGATTTTGAGGATGCGCAGAGAGGACGAGCCTCGGATGCTCCGCAATGACTCATCAAGCAGCTCTTCCGCGGAGGCGCCCGAGAGCGGGGGATGGGCGATGTTGACGGTCTTCATGCACGACAAACGGCGAACCTCTCTCGAGTGACGGTCTCTTCGACTCAAAATAGGAAACCCCGGCGATAATGTCAATGAAGACCGCCGGGGTTTCGGGGGAACTGCGTCGCGGCAGGTTACATCCAGGGTTCGTCGCCGGAAGGTCCGTAGATGGAAGGGACCTTTCCGTCGGCCATCCGGAGGTAGATCGAGAACTGCCCGCGATGGTGGATCGAATCGTTGAGCATCGTCCAAAGTGCGTCCGCGCTCCGGATATCGCCCATCGTCTTCGGCGCAACGAAGAACTTGATGAGCTTCTGGAAGTCCGCATCGGACGCTTTTTTGATCTTGTCGACGAGCGCGCCGTGGTTCCGTTCGTAGCTCGCGATGACCTCTCCCATCGTGCCGGGAGCCGGTACCATCGTCGCGAAGTCGAACGTGCCGGTCAGGGCGCCGTTGACGAAGAGCGGTTCTTCGAGTGCAATGCGCCACGCAAGGTCCTTCGCGTTGGGGCACTTGGCGTGCGGCTGAAGGTTGTCCTTCCCGGCCGGGTAGGCCTTGAGGACCTTCATGGTCGTCTGGAACTCGCGTTCCCAGCGCTGGATGAACATTTCTTTTTCTGACATATCTGATCCTTTCTAGAATATGAGTGAGTGATAGCCCGCTTGCGCGGCGTCAATGAATGTCAATGCCGTGTTTCTTCTGGAACTGCCGGAGGCTTTCCCAGGTGACCGGCTGGGGAAGCTGCTTCATGAGCTCGTTCCACGTTACGGAGACCGAGCCGTCGTCCTTGCGCACCATGGAGATGCAGCTCTCCACCGGGCAGACCAGGAAACAGAGCGCGCAGCCGACGCAGTCCTCCGCGCGGACCCTGGGCTGCTTCTTGGCGTTCACCGGGACCATGTCGATGCACTGGTGCGCGGTGTCCTCGCAGGCGATGTAGCACAGGTTGCACTGAATGCATTTCGACTCGTCGATCTCCGCGATCGTCCGTGCGAGGAGGTTGAGGTTCCCGAAATCCGTGATGCAGGAGAGCGTCTTGCCGCGGAAGTCCTCGATCGTGCGGAAACCCTTTTCATCCATCCAGTTGGAGAGGCCCTCGTTGAGGTCCTCGATGATCCGGAATCCGTAATGCATGACGGCCGTACAGACCTGGACGCTCGTCGCGCCGAGGAGGATGAACTCTGCCGCGTCCCGCCATGTGGAGACGCCGCCGATGCCGGAGATCGGGAGGTTCACTTCGGGGTCCATGGCGACCTGCGAGACCATGTTGAGGGCGATCGGCTTGACCGCCGGCCCGGCGTATCCGCCGTGACCGCCTTTGCCGCCGATGGAAGGCCGGAGTTCCATGTTGTCGAGATTGATCCCCACGATGCTGTTGATCGTATTGATGAGCGAGATGCCGTGCGCTTTCCCCTTCTTCGCGGCGCGGGCGGGGAAACGGATATCGGCGATGTTCGGCGTGAGCTTCACGAGCACGGGGATGGTGGAGATCTCTGTGACCCATTCGGTGATCATCGCGCAGTATTCCGGGACCTGGCCGACGGCGGATCCCATGCCCCGCTCGCTCATACCGTGGGGGCAGCCGTAGTTGAGTTCGATACCGTCGCAGCCGGTGTCGATGGTACGTTTCACGATGTCGTGCCAGGTCTCGCGCTTTGATTCGACCATGAGGGACGCGATGACGGCACGCTCCGGCCACAGCCGTTTCGTTTCAGCGATCTCCTTGAGGTTGACCTCGATCGGCCGGTCGCTGATGAGCTCGATGTTGTTGAGGCCGATGACCTTTTGGCCGTTGAGATCGATCGCTCCGTAGCGGTTGTAGACGTTCATGACAGGTTCGCCGATCGTCTTCCACACAGCCCCGCCCCAACCGGCTTCAAAGGCTTTGCAGACCTGGTACCCGGAGTTGGAGGGAGGAGCCGACGCAAGCCAGAAGGGGTTCGGGGACCGTATGCCTGCGCAATTAATGGAAAGATCTGCCATGATGCGTTATCCTTAGGGTGTGCTGTTCGAGATTATCGCGAAGAGAGGTACGCGTCGATGCCGCGCGCGGCACGCTTGCCGTCGGCGGCGGCATTGACGACCTCTTTGCCGCCGTTGATGCAGTCTCCTCCGGCGAAATATTTCGGATTGGAACTCTGGTGCGTCACGGGGTTGACCGCCACCTTGCCGTTCTCCATTTTCAGCGCGCTGATCTGCGAGAGGAAGGCGTCGCTCGTCTTTTGGCCGATGGCCTTGATGACCATGTCGACCGGGAGCGTGAATTCCGAGCCCGGGACCGGTTTCGGCGTCTTCTTTCCCTTGGCGTCGGGAGCGCCGAGCGTCATGCGGATGCACTCCAAGGCCTCGACCGCGCCGTTCCCGATGATCCTCGTCGGTGCGGTGAGAAAATGGAACTGCACGCTGTCGCTTTTGGCAAGTTCGAACTCAAAATCGTACGCCGACATCTCCTGGGCGCTCCGGCGGTAGATGATCATGACCTGCTCCGCGCCGAGGCGTTTCGCTTCGGTGACGGCGTCGATGGCGGTATTGCCAGCGCCGATCACGGCGACGCGCTTGCCGACGTCGACGGCACTCCATTTGCGCGTGGTCACCCGTTCGATGAAATCGAGCGCGTCCACAACGCCGGTTAGGTCCTCGCCCGGGATTCGCAGGTCAGGCGACTGTCCGAGTCCGACGCCGAGGAAGAGCGCATGGTGCCGGCGTTCGAGGTCGGCGAGGGAGACGTCCCTCCCGACCTTCGTGTTCGTTTTGATGGTGACGCCGAAACTCTCCACGAGCTTGATCTCGTTGAGGCTGTCCTGGAACCGCATTTTATAGGGCGCGATGCCCCACGTATCGAGGCCGCCCGCGGTGGCCTTCCCTTCGTAGACCGTCACCTCGTATCCCAGAAGCGCGAGCTCGGCCGCGCAGGCGAGTCCCGAAGGCCCTCCCCCGACGATGCCGACAGATCTGCCGTTGCGCGGCGCGGGGGTGAAGAGCTTGGGCATGCCCTGTTCGAAGTAGCGGTCGATCGCGTAGCGCTGGAGACGTCCGATCTCGATCGGCTTCTCGCCCCGCTCGTTGTAGACGCAGGCCCCTTCGCACAGCTCGTCCACCGGACAGGCCTTCGCGCAGGTGAGCGCGATCCAGTTCGATTCAAGGATCGTCTTCGCCGATCCGCGGACGTTTCCCGTGGCGATCTTCTTGATGAAGGTCGCGATGTCGATGTGCGTCGGACAGGCGTTCATGCAGGGCGAATCGAAACAGAACAGGCAGCGGTTCGCTTCCGCCGTCGCCTGGTTCTTCGTGAACGCGGGATGGAGCTCCGCGAAGTTCTCCTCATACTGTTCCGGAGCCAGTTTTACAGCGATATTCTTCATGCCTGGGTGCGCTCGTGGTGGTTGGTTCTGACGTGTCTGTGATGTCGTCCGGGCCGTCGGCCCGTCAGCTCATCCAGTTGACCTTGGACTCGGGGTTCCACTTTATCGTGGTCTTCTTCGGTTTACTGAAGAACTCGATGGAGCTCTTTCCCGTGATGTCGCCGGCGCCGAACTTGGAATCGTTCCATCCGCCGAAGGAGAACGGCTCACGCGGGACGGGGACGCCAATATTGATCCCGATCATGCCGGCGCTCGCACGCTCCGCGACGTACCGTGCCATGGAGCCGCTCTGAGTGAACACCGATGCGGCGTTGCCGTACGGGTTCGCGTTCTCGATCTTCAGCGCGTCGTCGACCGTGCCCGCGCGCATGATGGCCAGGACGGGTCCGAAGACCTCTTCGCGGGCGATCTTCATTTCCGGCCGGACATTGTCGATGACGGTCGGCCCGACATAGTATCCGCCTTCTTTTCCCGCGACGACGGCATGCCTCCCGTCGACGAGGATCGTCGCGCCGTCGCGCTCGGCCTCCGTGATGTAGCGCTCGATGCGCTCCTTCGCCTGCTGCGAGATGACCGCGCCAAGATTCTTGCCGGGCACGATCATGCGCGCCTCGTCGCAGAGGCGCTTGATGATGTGGTCGACGTTCCCGACCGCGACCATCGCGGATGCCGCCATGCACCGTTGGCCGGCGCAGCCGCTCATGGACGCGGCGACGTTCGACGCCGTCATCTGCTCGTGGGCGTCCGGGAGGACGATGAGATGGTTCTTTGCGCCGCCGAGGCAGAGTGCGCGTTTGAAGTGCGAAGTCGCCCTCGCGTAGACGAGTTTTGCCACCCGCGTCGACCCGACGAACGACAGGGCCTCGATGCCGGGATGGTCGCAGAGCGCCTCAACGACCTCCTGCGCGCCGTGGACGACGTTGAAGACGCCGTCAGGAAGTCCGGCTTCCTTGAGGAGCGCAGCGAGTCGCATGGAGCTCAAGGGCACGAGCTCGGAGGGCTTCAGGATCATGACGTTGCCGAGGACAAGCGCGTTCGGGATCGTCCAATTCGGGACCATGTTGGGAAAATTGAAGGGTGTAATGCAGGCCACGACGCCCAAGGGGTATCGGTCGATGCGGCATTCGACTCCCCGGCTCACCTCGAGGATCTCTCCGGCGGTGAGCTGCGGCATTGAACAGGCAAACTCCGTCACCTCGATCGATTTTTCCACTTCCGCCATCGCCTCGCCGAGCATTTTGCCGTTCTCTTGCTGCACAAGCGCGGCGAGTTCCTGGGCGTGCTTCTCCATCAGCGTTTTGTATCGAAAGAAGACCTGCGCGCGTTCCTTGATGGGTGTTGCCGACCAGGAGCCGAACGCCGCGCGGGCGGCGCGGACCGCGGCATCGACGTCCTTCGCGGATGAAAGCGGGACCGAGGCGATCTCCTTCCCGGTTGAAGGGTCCATGACGGGAATGGACACAGCCGCAGATGAGGCGGTAAGCGCTCCGCCGATAAAGTTCTTCAAAGCCGATCCACTGTTGTTCATTGCACTCGAGTCAGAAGGTTCATGAGATCCAGGCACGCGAGCTCGCTGGGGGACCCGGATACCCGTATGGGTCCTTTAATAGTAGAGATTTATTTTGTCAAATTCACGTCCCGAGAGAGTCTGGAAGGGCGCGAGAGGTCCGAAAAGACGACGACGCGAGCGTACCGTCCTTCCTGGAACGGGAGGAGGGAACCCGAAGCGTTGGACCGGCGAAGATGTGCCCTACGCCACGTGTAAATGCCCTAAAACTGGCGAAAATAAACAATTTTCTAAAAGTGTTGACTTTAAGGTTGCTTCTTTTATCTTTCACACCGAAACCGTCCTAATCCAGGTCGATATATCCAAAACCATTTCTCTTTCCCTCGAAAGGCTCCCATGAAAATTGGTTCTCTGTTGTTGATCGCACTCCTCGTCTGCTCCTGGCCGGCTATAGCCTTTGCAGGCACACCATTGGCGGCACCCACTATCAGTGCGATCGCCAATCAACTGACGCAGGTGAACACCGCCAAAGGCCCCATTGCGTTCACGGTAGGCGATACCGACACGAATCTTGACTCCCTGACGGTTTCCGGGGTCTCCTCCAACACCGCACTGATCCCTTCGGGAAATCTCGTCTTCGGGGGAGCGGGGTCCGACCGGACGATCACCCTTACCCCGACGACCGACCAGACCGGGCTCAGCACGATCATTGTCACCGTCTCCGACGGCAGCCAGTCGGCGAGCGATACGTTCCAGATCCGGGTGAATGCCCCGCCGCATCTGGATTTCAACGCGCCGCTCACGTTGAACGAAGGCGCCACGGCGACCTTCACTTCTTTGGAGATCCACGCGATCGACGCCGACGGACCCGATACGCAGATCATCTATACCATCGCCAATGGGTCTCAGGGCACTCCGACGACGCACGGCGTCATGAAGCTCAGCGGAACGCCCCTCGATACTCTCAGTACCTTTACGCAGGATGATATCAACAATAACCGCGTTACCTATACGCACGACGGATCGGAAACGACGGCCGACATGTTCACGTTCGGTGTCACCGACGGCGACGGCGGCATCGGTTCCGACAACGGTTTTACGTCGTTCTCCTTCCACATCGTCATCAACCCTGTGAACGATGTACCCATCGCCCATGATGCGGTGTTGAACGTCTCCCTTGGGACGCCGAAGAATGGCTTCCTGAGCGCGACCGACCCGGATTCGCCGACGCTCACCTTCAGCATCGTGACGAATGGGACCCGCGGCAGCGCAGTCGTGACGGATTCCGCGACCGGCGCGTACACGTACACGCCGAACCCGAGCGCATCGGGCGCCGATTCGGTCGCGTTCCAGGTGTTCGACGGATCGGCCTTCTCCGCCGCGCCAGGCATCGTCCGGATCAGCATCGCCAACCAGCCCCCTGCAGTGGCGAACGGCGGCCGGACCATCCAGGAGAACCAGGCGTTCAGCGATACGTTCCATGCGGTCGACGCCGATCTTCCGAAGCAGACTCTGACCTTCACCATCGTGTCGTCCGGAAGCATCGGTACGGCCGTGCTGAATAATTCGGTCGACGGGACATTCACCTATACGCCCCAACACGACGTCTTCGGCGCGGACACGATCGTCTTCAAGGCGAATGACGGTCTTCTCGATTCTCCTCTCGGATTCTACGCAGTGACCGTCAGGCCCGTGCCCCAGACCGGTGACATCCTCGTGGCGGACAACCACCTCGGAGCCCTCCTCGTCATCAATCCCGTGACTGGCGCCCAGGGCATCATCTCCTCGGGAGACAGCCTGAAGCATGCCCGGGACGTGGTGGTGGAAGCGAGCGGGAGCATGGTGGTTCTGGACCAGAATGCAGGACTCGTCCGGGTCGACCCGCTGAGCGGGCAGCAGACGACGCTGACGCTGGGGTCGAGTTTCACGACGGGGCCCCTCGGTCCCACGAGCATAGCGATCGAACAGAGCGGTTCCATTCTTGTGGCCGACGGGACGGCAGGCCTGAAGCGCGTGGATCCGACCAGCGGCGCTGTCTCTGTCCTCAGTTCAGGGTCCAACATCCACCTTGCGGTGAGCGTGGCGGTGGCCTCGAACGGCGACATTTACATGGGCGACGCGTCGGCATTCGGCGGCGGCACAAGTCGCGTGCTGAAGATCGATCCCGTCTCCGGTAACCAGACGAACGTCTCCGTCGGCGGCCAGATCCTCCTTCCGGTCGGCATCGCGATTGGCGACAGCGGTCAGATCTACGTCAGCGACGTGAGCTCCTTTGCGGGGGGAACGCAGGACTACCTCTACAAGATCGACCCGACATCCGGCGTTCAGACGGTCATCGTCACGTCGGATACGCTGCACCTGCCCACGGGTCTTGACATCGATCTCAACGGGAAGCTCATCGTGTGCAACGATGGCGGGAAGAAGATCTACCGTGTGGAGCCGGCGACCGGCGCGGTCACGATCGTCAGCGCCGCTGGTCTCTTTTCGGAACCGTTCGGTATCGCGATCATGCGGCCGCTGCCGAAGATCACGGCGACGAAGTCGTTGATCGCTTTTGGCGCAGTGTCTGTCGGCTCGAACCGCAAGGACAGCCTCGTGGTCTCGAACCCCGGCGATGCTCCGCTGTATATCACTTCGGTAGCCTCCGACAGCGTACAGTTCCAGGTCTCCCCGTCGAATGCCACGATCGCCCCGTCCGGCTCTACAACGTTCTATGTGACGTTCACCCCGACGAGCTCGGACACGATCAACAGTTACATCCGGTTCACGCACAACGCGGGTCCGGTCTCGCTCCTGAGCGTTTCCGGGTCCGGCCTGACCGAAGGTGTGAAGGAGGGACCAACGGGGATCCCTGCGACGTTCGCCCTCTATGCGAACTTCCCGAATCCATTCAATCCAACGACGACGCTGCAGTTCGATATCCCGACGCGCTCCGTCGTGACCGTAAAGATCTATACTGTCATCGGGACGGTGGCCTCGACGCCCGTCGATCACAGGGAGTATGAACCGGGGACCTACCGTCAGCGTTTCGATGCATCGAGCCTCTCCAGCGGCGTCTATTTCTATGAGATCACGGCGGGTCCGCACGACCGTTCGTCGGCGCCCTTCCGAAGCGTCCGAAAAATGATGATCCTCAAGTAGGAAGCGACAGAAAAGCACGAAAATCATGTCCATTGAGGACTATTTTGACTGATTTTGTGCTTGACAAGGATGCTGTAAAGAGGTAGATTATGGGGTATCTTCAGCCCGGTGAGAGGATTGCACCGGGCTGGAGAATCCTCTTTTACCGGAGTCGCATCCGGGGGAGATGCGAGCTGAGGATATCTCCGGTATCCGAACTTGAAGTGTTGAGGGACCACGGATTATCCGATCGCGTCCAATATATATAACTTTCCAGAACAACGGTCTAGGAGACCGCAGCCGCCGTTATTGTGTCCGGTTCCGATAGACGGAGGCCGATCTCGCAAATGTCTCTTCTCAGAATGATCTTCCCTTGGAGGTACCATGAATAAAAACCGTATCGCTTTGTTGGTGTGCATGCTGCTCTTTGCCGTGTCCGGCGGACTCCTTGCCCAGCGCGCAACGACCGGGCTTCCCGCATCGCAGTCCCTGAAGCAGCCGATGAGCTCCCGCAATGTTTCGTCAAACGCGCTCCTTTCGCCGCTCGTCGGGCCGGTCTTCCCGCCTCCTCTCGGCGTTAACTGGCTCTCTCCCGGCACCCCGGATCTTATCGGGAGGGCAAGTGGGAAGGATTGGTACGAGTCGGGGGTGAACCTCGCAGGATCGACAACGGTCTACTGGGGTCCGGTGGACGGCGACGTCCTCCTCTCTCTCGATGGGCCCACGTTCACGCCCGCCGAATCGCTTGTTTACGCTCCTGGGAGTTCGAATCTTGCGAACGGCGTTGCGGTCTGGAGCGGCGGCTCGAACTACTTCGATAAGCTGAACAATGGCCCGTTTGCCATCGGCACATTATTCACGATGACGGTGACAGATTCCATTACGGGCTTGCCGATCGCGCTCACCCCCGCCGCAAGCGTCGGACTTCCGACAAACGTTGGGGCGGTCATTCCGGTGACCGCAGGGCTTCACTTTCGGGTGAACATGGAATTCACCGTGTTCGGTTCGCCCGCACCCGCGCTCGACTTCTTCGATGCGAATATCAACGGCCTTAGCGGACCTGCGCAGAGCTCCTTCGGCGCAGGCTTTTACTACCAGAACATTCCACCCACGATCAGCAACATCGCCGACACCGCAACGAACAAGAACGTCGCGATCGGCCCGATCCCGTTCACCGACGGCGACGTCGAGTCCCCTCCCGCCCTCCTCACGGTGACGGCGTACTCGAGCAATACGCTCCTCGTGCCGAATGCGAACATCCTGCTCGGCGGCCTGGGCAACAGCCGCGACATTACGATCACCCCTGCGACGGATCAGATCGGCACCTCCACCATCACGGTGACGGTGTTCGACGGCGTCGATTCGACGTCGGACTCGTTCGTCCTCACCGTGAAGTTACCGGTCGAATTCGATCCCGCTTCCACGTCGGTGAATTTTGGCAACGTCCAGATCGGCGCGTCGAAAGAAGACAGCGTCCTCATCTCCAATCCCGGAACGGATATCCTCCACATCACGTCGGCGACCTCCAGTAACCCGGTCTTTTCGGTGAACCCCTCGTTCGCGAACATCCCCGGGACGGGAAGCCTCATGTTCCACTTCTTTTATGCCCCCACCGGGCCGACCGCGGATTCAGGTGCGGTCCATTTCATCCATGACGGGGTCACGTCCCCCGATTCGATCATGCTCTCCGGCAACGGAGTCATGCGGATCATCACGCGGAAGTATAAGGATGGTGACGGGAGTGCCGCCACCACCGGCGACCAGGTCGCCAAGTCGTGGCATCTCGCCGCGTACAAGGACTCCGTGTCCGTCGGTACGCTTCTCGGTCAGGCGAACGCTGCGCAACTCACCGTGGACAATCTCGCTCCGGGTCTCTACATCGTTACCGAGGCGGACAGCGGCGCCTCCTGGCACCGCATCAACGGCAACCTGACTCGGTATGACACGCTGACGCTCGTGAGCACTCCCGTGACGATCGATTCTTTCGTCAACTTCAGACCGAACACGATCACGGTCAGCAAATTCCAGGACAACGATGGCTCCTTCGGCACCGCAGGCGACCGTACCGCGAAGGGCTGGCATCTCGAGATCCATCAAGGATCCGCGGGTGGACCGCTCGTCACCGGCGGCAACGCTCCGGTCGTCTCCTCGAACACGCTTGCCGATGGCATCTATTACGCGGTGGAAGCGGACAGCGCCAATTGGACCCACCTCGGGTACGTGCTGAACGGCACTCCCACCTCAGGCAACGCCAACGCTGTCGCAGTAGCAGTCACGGGCGGAGAGTCTGCTACCGTCGACTTTGTGAACGCTCCTCCGGCGTACAGCCAGTCATATCGGTCGTTCCGCCAGGACAGCATCGCTTACTCAAAGGACAATGCCGGCAAGCTCGGCAAACTTGTGAAGAGGAAGAATGCGAAAGTGGCGTTCTGCGCCGTACTTGTGAATGTGGCAGCGGGTGCGAACGGCCTCCACGCGGAATTCGGCGTTGGGATCGATAACGGGTTCCCGTTCTACACCGTGCCGGCGTCCACGCCGACGCCTGCCGATCCGAAGTTTGTGAAATGGGATTTCGTGTTCGGCGGCTCTCTCAATATCGGCGACACGGTCAAGGTCTACGGCTTCGGCAACAAGGGAAAACTCCAGAAGGTCTCGAAGTACTTTTGGAAGATCGGCGGCATCCAGAGCGGAGCCTCCTTGAAGAACCCGCCGTTCACCCAGAATGATCTCAAACTGCCGATGCCGAACCGGATCAACGCGCTCTATGAGGCGTACAACCTGGGAGCGTACACCTCCACCGGCGGCTTGCTCGTCGGCAAGGTGCGCAGTAACGCGCCCGACAGCTCGAAGTTCTACGGCTGGGTGCTCCACAAGAAGTACGGCGACGTCATGAAATCGCTCTACACGAGCAAGGCGCTGCCGCCCGTACATGACGGACCCCCGCGCGGGTTCGACTTCCTCAAGGGGCAGTCAAAGCTGCCGCGCAGCAAGCACAACAATGTGCTGTTCGCAAACCTCGTGGCGCTGAAGCTGAGCATCTCTGCAAGCGCACTCGGCATGACGCCTCCCGGACTCGGCGAACTCGTCTTTGACGACGGCGGGAGCAACCCGCTGAACGGCGAGATGGTGAAGGACCTCGTGACCATCGGGGACTCGCTCGTCATGGGTTATTACCAGACCGGCGTACATCAGTATGCTTCGCCCAGCGATTTCCAGAACCTGAGCGCAACGATCGCAAAGATCGATTCCGCGTTCGAAGGACCGATCGATACCACCAGTTTCGGAAGTTCGCTCGTGTTCAAAGGAGTCCGGCCGCTCATCGACGTGCCGTTCCTCCACGTCGACCCGTCCATCCCGCCGACGCGGATTACGCCGATGTACGTGGGTATCCTGGAGACGCCGGTAGCATACGCGCTCCTTCAGAACTACCCGAATCCGTTCAACCCGACAACGACGATCCAGTTCAACCTCCCGGAGGCCGCGATGGTCTCGCTGAAGGTCTACAACATGCTGGGACAGGAGGTCGCGACGCTTGCCGACAATCAGCTTCTCGATGACGGCGAGCAGGAGTTCACGTTCGATGCCTCCCGCTTCGCTTCGGGCGTCTATTTCTACCGCCTCGTAGCGGTGTCGATCCCGGACGAAGAGAGCGGCACCGTGCCGCGCACGACCGTGCTATCCATGAAGATGATGCTGGTGAAGTAACGTCTCCGTAATGCAAAAAGCCGATCCCCTCGCAAGAGCGGATCGGCTTTTTTGTTCGCCGAATCTGTAGAGACCTAGAACGGCAAAGCATCCCGCGGGACGATCCCCGCGGGATGCTTTGCTTTGTTGCCGGGATCTATTTCATAAGAACCATCTTTTGCGTCGCCACGGAACTGCCCGCCGTCAGCCGGTAGAAGTAGACGCCGGAGGGGAACGCGGAGGCGTCGAAACGCACGGTATAGGTTCCCGCTTCCTGTTGGCCGTCCCAAAGTCTCGTTACTTCCTCACCCAGTACGCTGAACACAGTAAGCGTGACGTACGATGCTTTCGGTAGATCGTACCGGATGCCGGTCGTTGGATTGAAGGGGTTCGGGTAGTTCTGATGGAGCGCAAAGCCCGACGGTACTCCGCTGCCGCGCTCGACGACGGACGACAGGATCACATTGAGGATCCTTCCTGTATCCCCGGCCTGCGCCGATACGGCCCCGAATCCATAGTTGAACGGGAGGTTGAAGATGTTCAGTGAATACCCCGAGAGCTTATTGGAGACCGGGATGATGAAATGCCCGGTCACTGAATCCGACGAGGTGTTCGCCTGGGCTGTGTCGGGACTGATCGCGACGATGTACATCGGGAATCCCGGAGCAGCGCCGTTCACGCGTACATACCCTTCGATCTGCGAGTTCGCGGTGTAGACGATGAGATTTCTGTGGAGGCTGTCGCCTGGATTGATCGGCGGAAGCTCCCGGTTGGCCTGGAGCGTCGTCGTCGTCCAATTACCGTCTGTCGATGTTTGCAGATGCCATCCCTGGCCGTTGAGCTCGCTCGCCTGAAGACCGATGGTGAAGAAGCCGTTGCCGTCTGTCTGCGAACCCCTCGAGAAGTTCCCTGAATCGGACCCAATATAGAGCGATGCGTTCGGTATCGCCACCATATTATCATTGTAGACGAATCCGGTCACTTGCGCCGCGGGGGATGTGTAGCTGAAATTGATGCCGGTAAGGGCCGCATGGAGTACGACGATCGCCTCGGCAGGCGAGGCGATGCTCGGCGCAAAATTATCAGAAACGCTCACCCTCCAAAACGTCGTCGATGAGTCGGAATGAAGATCGATCGTGTAGAAACCGGTGGAATCGGCGAGGGCGTCCCAAAAAACTTCTTTATGGCCACCCTGGTTCGATGAATCCGTAAGCTGCGACGCCTCGACGACGATGTTGCGTTTTTCCTTCCCCGTAGGCGGCGTCACCGTCCCCGAGATGGTGCCGTTCGGCGAGACGAGCGGAGTGACGGTGCCGACGACGGTGCCCCCCACGCTGTTATGCGTGAAGGTCAAGATGTACTTGCTCGGCGCGAGGCCGATGGGCTGATTGAAGGTGACATGGCCGTTGACGATACCGTCCATATCCGGCGGACCGTTGCCGCCGTTGGAATCACCGTCGGTTTGTATGAATTGTGCGAAGACCTTGTCCGTGCCGGGCTCGACCGTACCGTTGCCGTTGAGATCGAACCAGATCGTCACGAGCGCGCCCTGGCCGTTCGGGATGTCGAAGTCCCAGCTGACGGGATCGCCCGATGCCAAGGTGAAGCTGGAAGAGCTGCCATTGACGGTGAGATTGGTGACTTGCGCACCGGCAAGCGACCATGAGAGAAGTACTGCAAGTCCGATAGAACACGAGAGCAACAGTTTCACGGCGTCCCCTTTCAATGTCCCCAATACGATGAATTACGCCGACAAGATAGAGAGTCTACAGGGAAACGCAAGTCGGGATGTGTCCCAGAATACCTGAATTTCGATGTTGCAGAGGACATCGGAGTCCTCTATGCCCCTAAGGGCCGCCGGGTAAAGGAGTTATGCGTGGGGGGGAGCAGAGGAGCAATCGTGCGAAAACAACACTATGCGGGCGCCGATGGCGAATTGTCGCCTCGGCGCCGCACGTTTCTGGTCCGGGTGGGGTTTAGGGCTGGACTTCCGCGTCTGCGATTGCGAGCGCCGCGTCCAACGCCTTCACGCCCGTATCGATCTCTTCCTTTGTAATGATCAGCGGCGGCGCGATGACGAAGTGGCTCACCCATGCCTGGATGAAGACGCCGTTCTTCATCATGTCTGCCGCGACCTTGTCGACGAGGAGGGGGGTGCCGTTCACTTTGTCTTTGTACGAGTTGAACGGGGCCTTCGTCGAGCGGTTCTTCACGATCTCCACGGCCCAGAACAGTCCGATGCCGCGCACTTCGCCGACGGACGGGTGCTTCTCTTTCAGCGCGTGGAGCTTCGTACCGAGGTATGCTCCGATTTCGTTCGCGCGGTCGATGAGCCCCAGGCGCTTGTACTCGTTGATCGCCGCGATCGCCGGCGCGAGCGTCAGCGGGTGCGCTTCGTACGTGTGCCCGTGTGAGAAATAATGGTCGTCGAAGAACTCGCCGATCTTTTTCGAGGTCGCGCAAAGTCCGAGGGGCATATATGCGGTCGTGATGCCTTTGGCGGTCGTGAGGATGTCGGGGATGACGCCCCAGTGGTCCACGGCGAACCACTTGCCCGTCCTGCCCCATCCGCTCATCACCTCGTCGGCGATCATGAGGACGCCGTGGCGGTCGCAGATCTGGCGGAGCCGCGGAAAGTATTCCTTCGGCGGGATGAGCACGCCGTTCGTTCCCACGACCGGCTCGACGATGATTGCTGCGACGTCGCTCTCGTTCTCGATCATATGCTCGATGTAATCGACGCACGCGATCTCGCACTCGGGATAATGGTGGTGGATGGGACAGCGGTAGCAGTTTACCTCGGGCGCGAAGATGACCCCGGGGATCTTTCCGGCCGGCTCCATCGCCCAGCGGCGCGGGTCGCTCGTCGCGGCGATCGACCCCATCGTGGACCCGTGGTACGAATGGTATCGGGCGATGATCTTCGTCTTGCCGGTGACCATCCGCGCGATCTTGAACGCCGCCTCGTTCGCCTCGGTGCCGGAGGTCGTGAAGAAGAACTTCTCGAGTCCCTTCGGCAGGACCTCGAGGAGCATCGTGCTGAGCGTCGCCCGGACGTCCGTGGCGAACCCCGGTGCGATGTACGCCAGCTTGTTCGCCTGTTCCTCGATCGAGCGGATGACGGCCTTGTTCTTATAGCCGAGGGTCACGCACATGAGCTGCGCGGAAAAATCGAGGTAGCGCTTCCCCGTCGCGTCGATGAAGTGGCATCCCTCTGCGTCGACGACATGGAGGGGTTTCCAGTTCTTTTGGAATCTCCAGGTTCCGTACGTGAGCCGGGCCGTGATCTCCGAGACGGAGAGGTTCGTAAGGTCTGCGTTCGTCATGTCCTATTCGCGTGAATGAATGAAAGGTGCAGCGTTGCGCCCGTCAGCGCTCGACGGCCGAGATGGCGCCGTACTCTTCCGGCCTTCTGTCGCGGTAGAACTGCCAGATGTCACGGACCTCTTGGATCTCGTCGAGGTTCAGGTCGGCGACCACGAGGAAGTCCTTGTCGCGCGGGGCCTCGGCGATGATCTTGCCCCGCGGCGTGCAGAAGTAGCTCTGCCCGTAGAATTCCCCGATGTTCCAGGGGGCTTCAGTGCCGACGCGGTTGATGGCGCCGACGAAGTAGCCGTTCGCGACGGCATGGGCCGGCTGCTCGAGCTTCCAGAGATATTCCGAGAGGCCGGCGACGGTCGCGGAAGGGTTGAAGACGACCTCGGCGCCGTTGAGGCCGAGGATGCGCGCACCTTCCGGGAAGTGGCGGTCGTAGCAGATGTAGACGCCGACGTCGGCATACGCGGTCTTGAAGACGGGGAAGCCGAGATTGCCCGGCTTGAAGTAGAATTTCTCCCAGAACCCGGGGGCGACCTGCGGGATGTGGTGCTTGCGGTACTTCCCGAGGTACTTGCCGTCGGCATCGATGACGGCCGCGGTGTTATAATAGACGCCGGTGATCTCCACCTCGTAGATCGGCACGACGATGACCATGGAATATTTCTTGGCGAGCTCCTGCATGAGCGTGATCGTCGGCCCGTCGGGGATCTTTTCGACGAGGGAATACCACTTCGGCTTCTGTTCCGCGCAGAAGTATGGACCGTAGAAGAGTTCCTGCATGCAGAGCATTTGGACTCCCTTCTTTGCCGCGTCGTCGATCATGGCGACGTTCTTTTCGATCATGGACTTCTTGATGACCTCGATCGGCAGTTCGCTTGAGACGGAGAGCGTCGCCTGGATGAGGCCCCCGCGGACGATGCGTGGCATACGGTTGGTTCCTTTCGTGTTCGGTTATGGTTCAGCTTATGGGCTAAATTACGATATTTTTGGAAACAGAGTCAAATTCCCGATCCGGGGGGGACGGCTCGCGCCTAAAGCGCCGGCGGTCGGTTGACTCCCCCCGTTCATTTTGTTACATTGACGGTGCTTGATCGCGCAGTCATCATACCATTACCTTGAGAAAAGGGCCGCCATGACGATCCACCGCATTTTCGTAGGACTCTGCTCCCTCTTCTGTCTCACAGGCCTGCTTTTTGCGCAGGAGCCGCTTTCGTTCAAGGAGCATGGGGAGGCGCCGAGCCGCGGGTTCGACGTTCTCCACTATGCCATCACGCTCAAGATCGACGAGGTGGCACGGTCCATTGACGGAAGCGTCGCAATTCGCCTGGTGCCGTTCCTCCCCTCGTTCCAGTCGTTCACGCTCAGCGCGGGCGACATGAAGATCCGCCGCGTCGCCATCGGCGGTTCGCACGAACTTCGGTTCGACACCACGCACTATGCGGTGACCATCCACCTCGACAAGGCGTATTCCCTGAAGGACACGCTGAACGTGACGATCGATTACTCCTGCACGCCGAAGCAGGGGCTGAACTTCTACGCGCCCGACTCCGGTTATCCCGCCAAGCGCTGGCAGTTCTGGTCGCAGGGGGAGGACACGACGAACCACTACTGGTTCCCGTGCTATGACTTCCCGAACGACAAGGCGACCTCGGAAGTGACCGCCACGGTGAACAAGAAGTTCTCCGTGCTCTCCAACGGCAAGCTCGTCTCGGTGAAGGAGGACAAGGCCGCCGGGACGAAGACGTTCCACTGGTCCCAGTCGAAGCCTCACGCGTCGTACCTCATCATGGTCGCGGGCGGAGAGTACACGATCCTCAAGGACAAAGCGGGCGCGACGCCCCTCGAGTACTACGTCTATCCCGATGATACGCTGAACGGTCGCATCAGCTTCAGCGAGACGCCGAAGATGATCAACTTCTTCAACGAAGTCACGGGCGTCACCTTCCCCTGGGAGAAATACGGACAGATCCTTTGCCAGGACCACTTCGGCGGCATGGAGAACACTAGCGCGACGACGCTCGCCGACGTCGCCACCGTGTCCGACGAGCGGTCCCGGCTCGACGGCAACTCCGTGAGCCTCCTCGCGCACGAGCTCGCACATCAGTGGTGGGGCGATCTTCTCACCTGCCGGGATTTCCGGCACATGTGGCTCAACGAGAGTTTCGCGTCGTACTTCGACCCGCTCTATTTTGAGCACTCCAAGGGCCGGGACGAGTTCGACTTCCAGATGTATGGCGCACAGAACTCCGGCATCAATGTCGACACGGTCCGGGGAAGGAAGCCCATCGTGAGCGTCGAATCGTACGGAGAGAACATCTACCCCCGCGGTGCGTCGGTCCTTCATATGCTCCGGTTCGTCCTCGGCGACGACATGTTCTGGCAGGCGATTCGGCATTACGCCGCGAAGTACAAGTACCAATACGTCGAAACGAACGATCTCGTCCGCGCCATAGAAGAGGCGACGGGCCAGAACCTCTACTGGTTCTTCGACCAGTGGGTCTACAAGGCGGGTCATCCCGTCTTCCGCGTCACCGACTCATGGAGTGACTCCTCCAAGATGCTCTCGCTCCGCGTCGAGCAGACGCAGAAGCAGGATTCACTCACGGGGATCTTCCGGACGCCGGTGAACATCGAGGTGACGACCGCTTCGGGCCCGGCGCTCTACCGCGTGAACATCGCCTCGGGCGACACGACGTTCCAGTTCCCGGCCGCCCAGCGGCCACTCCTCACCATCTTCGACAAAGGGAACTGGCTCCTGAAGGAGGTCGTCTTCAAAAAGTCGCGCACGGACCTCGAGTATCAGGCACTCCACGCGGACCATCTCATCGCAAGGCTCCGCGCGCTTCAGGCCCTACAGGCAATGGAGAACAACGACGAGTCGATCCCTGTCTTCGCCGACCGGATGGTGAACGACCCCTTCTGGGCCGTTCGGCAGGAAGCGGTCAACCAGTCCGGGAAGATCAAACCGTCGACGGACGCCAAGCGCGAGGCGTTGAAGCAGGCGCTCATGAGTGCGGCCCACGACAAACGGTCCGAGATACGGAGCGCGGCGGTCGCGCAGCTCGGTTCGTACCATGGGAGTGACGTCGTGACCCTCCTCAACGGCGCGCTGCAGGATTCGAGCTACAACGTCATGAGCTCAGCGCTTCGTGCCCTGGCGAAGTCGGATTCTTCCAATGCGGCGCCGGTCATCTCGCGCTACCTCGACTACCCGTCGTTCCGAAATCGCGTGTCGAACGCGGCGCTCAGCGCCCTGTCGATTGTTGATTCGGCAAAAGCCCTCACCATAGCACTCGACCGCGCGAAGTACGGCCAGCTGACATCGACGAGGTTCACGGCGTTCGGCATCCTCAGCAAGTACGGCAAGGGCAAGCCGGCGGTTCTCTCGTTCCTCACCTCGGCGCTCAAAGACAGGGATTTCCGGAACAGTGCGGCGAGGACGCTCGGCACCGTCGGCGACGATTCGGTCATCCCTGCCCTCGAGTCGGTGGCGTCGGACTCGACCAACAGCGCGAGCGCCACGGCCCGTGCGAGCATCGAGAAACTGAAGAAGAGCAAGGAGAACGGCGGAAAGTAAACGCGAACGGGAGGCGGACGTTGCAGAGCTCGCGACATTGCTCCCCCCCTCCGCGCGATGCCGCGGGCCGGAGGGGGACAGGCCGTGAACGTCGTCGGGAACAACTGCGGACTCGCACGATCCCACCGGCATGCGCCCCGGCGTGTTCCCCCACTTCCGGGAATGTCCCCATCTTCGGTCACCGGTTGGCTCTCCACCGCTTCCCGTATTTGGTACTGAACGGCTTTCTTTCTATTTTTTTACAAAACAACGCATTTAGGTATGATCGGACGAACCATATCGCACTATAAGATACTCGATAAGCTCGGTGAGGGCGGCATGGGCATTGTGTACCGTGCCGAAGATCTCAAACTGAAGCGCATCGTCGCGATCAAACTTCTCCCCAAAAGACTCTCCGTGCACGGCGAGGAGCGGGAACGCTTCATCCACGAGGCGCAGGCCGCCTCCGCCCTCAACCATCCCAACATCTGTACCATCCATGCGATCGACGAAGTGGACGGCGAGTGCTTCATCGTCATGGAATACATGGACGGCATCACGCTGCGGGAGTGGATACGGAACAAGGCCGGACAGCCCGAAGGTTTCAGAAAATCTGGTGTCAAGGAATCGGTCGATCTGGCCATCCAGATCGTTGAAGGATTGGACCAGGCGCATGATAAAGGGATCATCCACCGGGACGTGAAGTCCGAGAACATCATGGTGATGGCGGACAGCCGCGCCAAGATCATGGACTTCGGGTTGGCGAAGCTGAAGGGCGTCAGCAAATTGACCAAGACCGGTTCGACCGTCGGCACGATCGCCTATATGTCGCCGGAACAGGTCGAGGGGATCGAGACGGATCTGCGGACGGACATCTTCTCCTTCGGCGTCGTATTCTATGAGACGCTTGCCGGCCAGCTCCCGTTTCGGGCGGTGCATGAAGCCGCGATGATGTACGAGATCATCAATGTGGAGCCTGGTTCGCTCGTCGATCAGTCACGGGGCGTCGATCAGGAATTGAACCGCGTCGTGATGAAGTGCCTCGAGAAGGAGCGCGAATCGCGCTATCAGTCGATGCGCGAGATCGCCGTGGATCTGAAGCGCTACAAACGTGATTCCGCCGGCCGCCGGCTGGAAGGCAGAACGGATGTTGCGGGGGCGGCGCAGGTCTCCGGCCTACCGGCAGGAGGTCCGCGCCCGGTTCGGAAGAAGGTGGTCGTCGCAGCCGTACTTGGCGCCGTCCTTCTCCTCGGGGCGGCCGCCTGGTTCGCCCTGCCGGCATTCCGCGGCTCATCCGAGGATCACCGCATCGCATCGATCGCGGTGCTCCCGTTCCGGAATGCGAGCGGCGATCAGTCCAACGACTACCTCAGCGACGGCATCACGGAGAACATCATCAACAGCCTCTCCCGGCTCCAGCAGTTCCGCGTGATTCCGCGCAGCACCGCGTTCCACTACAAGGGGAGGGAGGAAGACGCCCAGAAGATCGGCACAGAGCTCGGTGTGGCAGTGGTGCTCAGCGGCAGAGTCATCCTTCACGGGGACGACCTGAACATCCAGACGGAACTCATCGACGTGGAGAAGCAATCCCAGCTCTGGGGCGAGCAGTATGTGCGCAAGAAATCCGATCTTCTCACCGTCCAAGACGATCTCTCCCGTGCGATCGCGCTCCAGCTCCACCTCACGGGCGACGAAGGCCGCGCGCTCATTAAGCATTCGACCGAGAATACGGACGCATTTCAACTCTATCTCAAGGGACGCTACTATTGGGACAAACGGTCTGTCGACGGGTTCAGCAAGGCGCTGCAATTCTTTCAGGATGCGCTGAACGTCGACCCGAACTATGCGCTCGCCCAGGCCGGCGTCGCCGATTGTTATGACCTCCTGGGCCTGGGGATCTACAACGGCCTTCCGCCGAAGGAGGCCTACCCAAAGGCGAAGGCGGCGATCGAGAAGGCGTACCAGCTCGACAACAACCTCGCCGAGGTCTACACGACCCGGGCCCATATGAACCACTCCTACGAATGGGACTGGGCCCGAGCCGAGAGCGACTTCCGCCGCGCCATCGAGATCAACCCGAAGTACGCGACGGCGCACGTCTTCTATGCCGTCTACCTGAACGCCATGGGCAGGCTCGACGAGGCGAAGGAACAGTTCCGGCTGGCGCAGGAGCTGGAGCCCCTCTCCCTGGCGATCAATACGTGGTACGGCATGTCCTTCTACTACGCTCGCCAGTACGATCGCGCGGCTGATGTGCTTCACAAGACGATGGACATCGACCCGGGTTTTGCGAATGCGCACCTCATGCTCGGCTGGACGCACGCGGCGAAAGGCATGTACTCCGACGCTCTCTCCGAATTCCGCATCGGGCGGAGGATGACGGGCGACAACCCGGTCATGATCTCGTCGGTCGTCTACGCACTCGGTCGGGGCGGTCGGACCGCGGAAGCGACGGCGCTCCTCGACACCTTGCTCGACATGTCAAAGCATCGATTCATCTCTCCCTATAATCTCGCGATCGCGTACGCCGGCACCGGCAATTCGGAGCAATTCTATCAATGGCTCGAACGGGCCATTGACGAACATTCGTTCATGGTCACGGTCGGGGTCCTTCGCGTCGATCAGGTGTTCGATTTTGTTCGGAAGCAGCAGCGGTTCGTCGATCTGTTCAAAAGGACGGGACTGCCTCCGCTGTCGGACCAACGCTGATCGAGCGCGCAACGCGCACCTCGCGCGAGTGAGCTTCACATTTCACTCGTAAACTCGGAGAACACTCTTCCGGCCCCTGCGCGATTCCAGCCTCCTGTATCCTCCCACGAAGAATGCGCCACGTTTCCGACCGCACGGAAGGAACGACAAGGACCATTTCCGCCGCGGTTCATTGCTTTTGGCGCAATTTCCTGCTATCTTGGCGGAGTATTTTCAACCTCAGGATCAATGGATAAATTTATCATTCAGGGCGGGAAGCCGCTCCACGGCTCCGTGATGATCGGCGGCTCGAAGAATGCCGCGCTCGCACTCATGCCTGCGACGCTCCTGGCGAGCGGGAAGTACCAGTTCGAGAACATGCCCGATCTCCGGGACATCTCCACGATGGGAAAGCTCCTCCAGATGATGGGCGTCGACGTTGTCCGCGAGGGTACGTCGCTTCATGTGAATACATTCCGCGTGAACAAGTTCGAGGCGCCGTACGAGCAGGTGAAGAAGATGCGGGCGTCGATCTACGTGCTCGGACCCCTCATCGCACGGTATGGCCACGCAAAGGTCTCCCTTCCGGGCGGCTGCGCCTGGGGCCCTCGCCCGGTGAACCTCCACATCGAGGGCGTCCGGAAGCTCGGCGCCTCGATCGACATCGAAAAGGGGTACATCATCGCGAAGGCGAAGCGCCTGCGCGCTGCGAAGATCACGTTCGACGTGGCGAGCGTCGGCGCAACCGGCAACGTCATGATGGCCGCCGTCCTCGCCAAGGGGACGACGCTCATCAAGAACGCCGCCATGGAACCGGAGATCACGGCGCTCGCGCAGTTTCTCATGAAGATGGGAGCACGCATTGACGGGATCGGCACGCACCTCCTCGAGATCGAAGGCGTCGACGCGCTCACGCCGGTCGACGACGTCATGATTCCCGACCGGATCGAGGCGGGGACGTTCCTCGCCGCCGCGGCGATCACCGGCGGTAACGTGAAGATCGAACGCTGCAAGCCGGCCCACCTCACCGCAGAGATCGCGAAGTTCAAGAAGGCGGGATGCGTGCTTGAAGTCGGGGACAACTGGATCCGCCTGAAGGCGCCCCGGTCCTTGCGTCCCGTCGACGTGACGACGGCCGTGTACCCGGGCTTTCCCACCGACATGCAGGCGCAGTGGATCACGATGATGTCCGTCGCCCGGGGGAACTCCACGGTGACCGACGCGATCTATTTCGACAGGTTCAAACATGTCCCCGAGCTCATTCGCCTCGGCGCGGACATCACGCTGGAGAAGAACGCCGCCGTCATCCGCGGCATGCGCCACCTTGCCGGCGCCAAGGTCATGTCGACCGATCTGCGTGCGTCGGCGAGCCTCGTCCTCGCGGGGCTCGTCGCCCAGGGGAAGACCGAAGTGCTCCGCGTCTATCATTTGGACCGCGGTTACGACCGTCTGGAGAAGAAATTGCATGCCCTCGGCGCCTCGATCCGCCGCGTTTCCAGCCAGGAATTCTGACCTGCAGGTCCGCGGATGAAGGTCATAGCGGTCATGCCAGCGTACAATGCGGCCCGCACGCTGGAGCCGACGGTCCGCGATATCCCCCCGGGGACGGTCGACGAGATCATCGTCGTCGATGACGGCAGCTCGGACAACACCGTCGAGGCCGCCAGCCGCCTCGGACTCACCGTCGTCCGGCATGAGCGCAACCGCGGGTACGGCGCGAACCAGAAGACCTGCTACCGCCTCGCGCTCGAGCACGGAGCCGACATCGTGGTCATGATCCATCCCGATTATCAATACGACAGCCGACTCACGCCGCACCTCGTGGCGTTCATACGGGAGTCGTACCTCGACGTCATGCTCGGCTCCCGGATACGCACACGGGGCGAGGCGCTCGCCGGGGGCATGCCCCGGTACAAATACGTCTTCAACAGGATCCTGACGTTCCTCGAGAACGTTGCGACGGGGACGAACCTTTCGGAGTGGCACACAGGGTTCCGCGCGTACAGCCGGGAGGTTCTGGAAACCGTGCCGTGGGAAACGAATTCCGACGACTTCGTTTTTGATACGCAGTTGCTCGTCCAGTGCGTCGCGTTCGGCTTCCGGATCGGCGAGATCCCCGTCCCGGTCCGGTACTACGACACGTCGTCCTCCATCAGCCTGCGCAGAAGCGTCACGTACGGGCTCCGGACGCTCTGGACCGTCGCCATGTACTTGTTCCACAGGATGCATCTCGTGCGGTCACCTTTGTTTCTTGGAACGAAAGGAGCGGCCGCGCGCACACGACCTCAATCGGCACGATGAACAACGCACTCTCCGCACTCTCAGACTATAAATACCCGCTCATCATCCTCTGTGCGGTCGTTCTCGTCTACGTCCAGTCGCTCTCGTACGAGTTCGTGAACTACGACGACTACGACCTCGTCTCCCAGAATGGCGAGTTCATCAGCAGCCCGGCGAACATCGCCAAGGCCTTCACGACGCACGCCTTCACCTCCCACCGGGAAGAGAGCGTCTACTATCGGCCGCTCCTGTTGGTGAGCTTCATCATCGACTACCAGGTCTGGCAGCTCAATCCGCTCGGCTATCATCTGACGAACATGATCCTTCACTGCCTGACGGCGTTCCTCTTCTTCCGGCTTCTCGTTCTTCTCACGCGGGAGCCGACGGTCGCGCTTGCCGGGGCGCTCCTCTTCGCCCTGCACCCCATCCAGACGGAATCGGTCGCCTGGGTCGCAGGACGCAACGACGTGCTTGTCGGGCTCTTCGTCATCATGATGATGTACTTCTACGTCCTGCAGTATGAGAAGCCCGAGCATGCGAAGCGCTCCCTTTTCCTCGCGGCGTTCTCCTTCGCTCTCGCCCTGTTCTCGAAGGAATCGGCCGCCTTCTACATCATTCTCCCGTTCGCCTACGAACTCGTCCTTCGCCGCACGCGGATGCGGGCCCTCGTCACGGGACAGCGGCGCCTCTTCGCCGCGCTCCTCGCCGGCATCCTCGCCGGCTACTTTCTCATCCGGTTCGCCATCTTCGGTTCGCTCATCGGAGCGGAGAAGCTCTACGGCATGATCGATCCGACGACCCGGCTGACGATGGTGCCCGCGATGCTCAGCGAACACCTGCTTCTCCTGGTGGCGCCGTTGCGGCTCGTCGTTGTCCATCCCTTGACGGAGCTCTTCTGGCTGGAGGATCCCTGGACGTACGTCGCCGTCGGGGTCGTCCTCCTGTGCGCCTATGCGCTCTGGTGGACCTGGAAGAACGACCGCCAGAGCTGTTTCGGGCTCGTCTGGCTTGCGGCCGGACTCGTGCCGGTGCTCAACATCATCCCGGTCGCCGTGCCGATCCTGGAACACCGCCTGTACGCGGCAGCGGCCGGGTTCGGGTTCGCCGTCACCGGATTCCTCCACAGAAGAACCGGCGCATCCGCGTTCCGCATCATCATGGGAGTCCTCCTCTTCGCAGCTGCGGCGGGGTCATTCCTGCGCATCCCGGTCTGGAAGAGCAGCGAGACCCTCTGGACCGACGCGATCGCGAAGGAGCCGACGGCCTCAAGAGCGTATTTCAACCTTGCCGGGTACTACTTCGAGAACAAGTCCTACGACAAGACGATCGGCCTCCTAAACACGTATATTTCGCTGAAGCCCGAGGATATGATCGGGTATCTCAAACTCCGTCAGACGTACCTCCTGACGGGCCGGTACACGGAGTCGAGCGTCGTCTCGCGCCGGATGATCGCGCTAAATCCGCACAACCCGAACCGCTATATCGAGGCGGGGATGCTCTACGAGCAATTCAACATGCCGGACAGCGCCATCGAGATCTACCAGCAAGGTATCGGCGTCGACACCGCCTTCTTCCAGCTCCACGCGAGGCTGGGGACCGTCTACGAGGCCCTCGGAGACACCGTACGGGCGCGTCGCTACTACCAGGACGCGATCCGGCTCATCGAAGAGGGGGCGAAGAACGACCATCCACCGATGGAGACCATACCGCTCCTCCGGTATCTCTACGAGCGGACGGGGCAGTCCGCAAAGGCCCGGGCGCTCTCTGCCCGATAACAGGTCAGTCACTCGGAGGAACACTCTTTGACCGACGTGTTTCCACTCAGACAAGCCGAACGTACGGCGTTCTTCACCGCGGCCGGCGTCCTTGCGGCGGCGAGCGTTGCGCTCCTGCGCCTGCCGCTCCTGAACTACCTCGGCTACGAGTTCTCCGCCGCCGTCGCGCTCCTTCTGCCGTTCGTGACCGGCGTCTACACGTTGCGCGCGCTCACGAAGCGCTGGCCCGCCGGCGCATCTCTCACGACGCGCTCGTTCACGGAGTCGGTGCGCGACCTGCTCGTCCATAACGCGGCGCTCCTCCTCATCCCCTTCGCCGCAGCGCTCGCGAACGGCATCCTCGTCAAGAACTGTTCGTACGGGGAAGGCATGCTCGCGTACATGCTCCTGCCGGTGGTGACCGCAGTCTGGATCGTCGCGCTCGCCACGTTCTGCGCCGCGCTCTTTGCGCGTCCGTACCGCTGGTATGCCGGGACCGTCATCCTCGTGCTCGTTCATCCGCTTCTCATCGGCTACTTCACGCCGGCCATCTTTTCGTACAACCTCGTCTACGGGTATTTCCCGGGATTCACGTACGACGAGAACCTTCAGCTCTCCTGGCCGCTCGTGCTCTTCCGTTACCTCACATTCCTTTCCGCGGCGCTCTTCCTCCTCGTCGCTGAACTCGCCGTCTCGTACGCGGCCGTCGCGAAAGGGTTCCGCGGCCTCCTCGTCACGCTGAAGCAGCTCCGGTTCCACCGGGAAGGGAGGATGGTGATCTTCGCCCTTGCCCTCCAGCTCGCGCTGGGATGGCTCTTCCGGGTGCAGCTGGGATTTGAGTCGACTTCGTCATCGATCGAGAGGGCGCTCGGGGCCTCGACTGCGACTGCTCACTTCGACATCTACTACGCCCCGGGGAGCTTCACGCCGGAGGAGCTTCGGTGGGTGGGGGCGATGCACGAGTTCCGGTACGCGCAGGTTCGAACCGCTCTCCACGTGGCGGCCGAACCGCGTATCGCCTCCTTCCTCTATCCGGATGCGGCCACCAAGCGCCGTTCCATCGGCGCGGGGAACACGAACATCGCCAAGCCGTGGCGCGGCGAGATCCATTTGAACGCGGAGTCATGGGAAAGCACGCTGAAACACGAGCTTGTGCACGTCATCGCGGGGGAGTTCGGCATGCCGGTCATCCGGGCACACTATAATACCGGACTCGTGGAAGGGCTCGCCACGGCCGTGGACGACGATTATGGCAACCGCACTCTCAATGAGTATGCCGCGGCCATGATGAAGTTCGGTATCGTGGACCGCCCGGCAGTGCTGATCCATTTCACGGGCTTCGCGTCCCAGGCATCGTCGGTGAGCTATGTCATGATGGGGTCCTTCTGCCAATTCCTCATCCGGCAGTACGGCGTCGACCGGTTCAAGGAGGTCTACGGCGGTGCGACGCCCGAGAAGGCGTACGGACAGCCATATGACGCGCTCCTTCGTGCCTGGCAGGATTCACTTCGGCTCATTGTTGTGCCCGATTCTTGGCGGGCGCATATTGATTACATCTTCCGGCGGCCTTCGATCTTCGCGAAGACGTGCGCCCGCGTCGTGGCGAACCTCAATGAAGAGGGGATGCGTCTCCTTGCCGGCCGTGAACCAGAAAAGGCCCTGGACGAGTTCCACGCCGCGATTGGGATGAGCTGGAACAGTGAGTCATTCGCCGGGATGATCCGTTCAGCGTTCGTCGCCGGACGATATGACAGCGTACGACAGATGATGAGAGAGCAGGGCGGTGACTCGGGTGCAGCCACATACGGCGGACTTCTCCTTCCGATCGGCGACGCTTCATGGGTCCGCGGGGACACGGCGACGGCGGGCGCGATGTACCGGGCATTGATCGCGCTCGATCTCTCCGATGGATATACCGAAGCTGCCGAGGTACGATGCCTCGCGCTGAAGGACACGCTCCTTAACCGGGATCTCCCCGGGACGCTCACCGGGTCTAAGAACGACACGGGACTCCTCGACTCCCTCGATGCGCTCCGGCAGCGCTCGAAAAATCCCGTCGTCGGATACATTGCCGCAAAGGTCGCTCTTCATTCCGGGTACTACGCCCTCGTTTCGGCGTACCTCGGCGTGCTCGTGATCCCCCCAGGGTCCGATCTCGAGCCCGGATGGAACCGCATGCTCGCGGAGTCTTACTTCCGGCAGAGGGACTGGGACCACGCGGCCGCACACTTCCGGGCGCTTCGTGCGCTTGCGACCTCCGCCTCGGCCCGGGAGAGGGCCCAAGACGCCCTGGAGAGATGCGACTGGTTCGCCGCACACGAGGATCTCATTCGGCCGTAGTAGTCCCGTCGGTGCTCGGCCGTTGCTTCTCGCTCCGAAGTTCCCTATTTTGCCCACCATGGAAGCCATTCGCCGCATACTCGTCACCCGGATGAAGTACATCGGGGACGTCGTCCTGACGACGCCGATCCTTTCGGCGTTGCGCGCACGGTTCCCGGAAGCCTCCATCGCATACCTTGGCGACAAGGAGGCCGTATCGCTTCTCGAGCATCACCCCTGCGTTGATGAGATCATTCCGTTCGATTTTTCCCGGCCGACGTTCCTGGAACAACCGAAAGTGATGATGGCGCTTAGAAGCAAGCGATTCGACGTCGCCATCGACCTCTTTTCCAATCCGCGGACCGCGCTCCTGACCTACGCGACCGGCGCGCGGATCCGCATCGGGAAGCACTCCAGAGGCCGGGGGAGCCTTTACACGCACCAGGTCCGGGATGACGGCAGGGCGAAGACCGCCGTGGAATTTCATTATCAGTATCTCGCCCCCTTGGGCATCGCGCCGTCGGTCTGGAAGACGGAGATCGCGCTCACGAGCGACGAGATCCGGGAGGCCCGCAACTACCTCAAATGGCAGGACGTCGATCCGGACAAGCCGATCGTCGGGCTCCATCCAGGGGCGACGTGGCCCGCAAAGATGTGGCCCTGGGAACGCTTCGCCGACCTCGTCGACCTCATTGGCGCGAAGACGGGTGCTCAGGTGGTCCTCACCCAAGGTCCGCGCGACGGCCACCTTATCGAGAAGATCTCCTGCCGAGCGGTCGCCCCCATGTTCCCGCTCCCCCTCGTCCCATTGCGGCAGCTCGCCGCCATCCTCGCGCAGCTCAACGTCTACGTCGCGAACGACAATGGGACGATGCACATCGCCGCGGCCGTCGGAACGAAGACGGTGGGGATCTTCGGACCCGGAGAGGAGAACATCTGGTTCCCGTACGGACCGCCCTACTATGATGCCGCCGCCGGCCACATTGCCCTGCGGAAGGAACTCCCATGCCATCCTTGCCATCTCGACATCTGCACCCGCGAAGGGGATGGGTTCATGGAATGCATGAAGCTCCTGGGTGTACGAGAGGTCTTCGACGCCGTTCGCGAGAGACTCTCGTGATGCCGGGAGCGCGGAGCGTGATAGCTCTCTTCCTTCTCGCGCTTTTTTCACCGCGACCCCTCCCCGCGGCCGACCACAACGGCCCCTCTGTCCAGTACAGCCACGATGTCTGGGATGTCAACCGGGGCCTCTCGGCCTTCTCGATCAACGCCATCACACAGACCCTTGACGGCTATCTTTGGCTTGGCACGGATGAAGGACTTATCCGGTTCGACGGCGTCCGGTTCTCGCTGTACAACACCGTGAACACGCCCGACCTCCGGCACAACAACGTGTCGGCACTCTCCGTACAGGAGGACAGCTCCCTTTGGATCGCGACGAACGGAGGCGGGCTCTGCAGGCTCCGGAAGGGGGAGTTCAACGGGTTCGGCGCCGAGCAAGGGCTCTCCGACAAGATGCTTCTCTCCCTGGCCGCCGGGCGAGGCGGCGATCTTTGGATTGGCACGGCGGCATCCGGCCTCCTGAGGATGAGGAACGGGTCGTTCGCACGGGTCGGCCAGGATTTCGACCGAGAGATCCGGCCCATCTATGCCGTCGGCGCAGGGATCGGAGGCGCGCTGTTCGCCGGGGTCGCCAACCGGTTTGGTGTGATATCTCCAAACACAGATTCGCTGAGGAAGATCAGCGTTCTCGGCTCCCTCATTCTCTCGATCTGCCAGCTCCGCGACGGCTCTGTCGTTCTGGGCACGCTTACTGGCGTCTTTCTCTCCGATGGTACGACGGTCCGGCCGTTCCCTGTCGAGGCGATCGCGGCGATCCCTTCCGCGCGCGCCATCGTTGAAGACCATGACGGCAATCTTTGGATCGGAACGGAGGGTCACGGCCTCTTTCGGTATTCGCAAGGGACACTGACGCGCCTTGGGCCGGGCGACGGCGTGGTGTCGGACCGAATTCTGAGCATCTGCGAGGACGCTGAACGAAATCTCTGGGTCGGCACGCGCGGAGGAGGGCTCATGCGGTTCAGGAGGAGCACCATCGTGATGCTCTCGACGACACCGCAGCTCCCGAGCGGTCAGATCTCGACGGTGTTCGAGCGGTCGGGCGGCGAACTCTGGATCGGAACGCGCGATGCGGGTCTCTTTGTGGTGCGCGACGGCACGCTCGTCCGCCGGTATACGGCGCAGGAGGGGCTTGCAGACAATTTCATCCGTTCTTTCTTCGGCGACACTGCCGGCAATGTCTGGATCGGTACGCAGGGGGGGCTCCAGATGCTTCGGCACGGCGGCGGAAGTCCAGTCCGACTCCAAACGGCTGAGGGCCACCCGATCGGGTCGGTGCGGTCGTGCATTGAAGCGAGGGACGGCACGATCTGGATCGGGAGCAGCGCTGACGGGGTGTACGCCGTCCGCCGCGGGGCCGCGTTCCCTTCGAGAATGCCGAGGACCGTTCACGGAGAGTACATCCCGGTGCGAGTGCTCCTGGAGGACCATCAGGGGAGGATCTGGGTCGGGACGCGCGGAGGACTGGCCGTCGTCGAGGACGACACGATGAAGCAGTTCACGGCCGCGAACGCCGTCCCGGTGCGTGAGATCTTCGCGTTCCACGAGGACGCGGCAGGGGCGCTCTGGATCGGGACGTACGGCGAAGGATTGTTCCGACTGAAGAACGGCGTGCTTGCGCGCTGCACGATGCAGCAGGGGCTCTTCGACGACGTCATCTACACGATCCTCGACGACGGACTCGGGGCCTTCTGGATGAGCTGCAACAAAGGCATCTTTCGGGTATCGCAGCAGGAACTCAACGATCTGGCGGACGGGAGGAGCACATCGGTGACCTCGACCTCCTTCGGCACGGCGGACGGCATGCAAAGCGTCGAGTGCAACGGCGGATCGCAACCCTCCGGGTGGAACATGGGCGACGGACGGTTCCTCTTCCCGACGATGAAAGGGGTCGCCGTTGTCCATCCCGGACAGGTCCAGGAGACGAGCCGCGAGCCCCTGCCGGTCATTGAGGAGCTCGTCGTCGGGGACCGCACCCTCAGCGCTCCGGCTGAAGCGACCCTCGAGCCGGGAACGAGGAAGTTCGACGCCAATTACACAGGGCTCAGTTTCGTCATTCCGGAGCGGATCGAGTTCCGCTACATCCTGGAGGGCTTCGACGAACACTGGACCGAGGCGTTCACGGCGCGCAAGGCGAGCTACACGAACATCCCGCCGGGAGAGTACATGTTCAGGGTCGCCGCACGGCATCCCGGCGGCGAGTGGACCGCGCGCACCGCCTCGCTGAGGGTGATCGTCCAGCCGCATCTCTGGGAAACGGCGTGGTTCCGTGCGGCCGCGGGAGCCTTTCTCCTCGTCGGGATGTTCCTCCTCACGCGGGTCCTTGCGACGAGGAAGTTGAAGCAGGAACTCCGGGAGCTCGAGGCTCAGCGGTCCCTCGACAGGGAACGCGAACGCATCTCACGTGACATGCATGATGAGGTGGGAGCCAGTCTCACCCAGATCGCGATCCTCTCGGAACTCCTTCAGCGGAACATTTCCCAGAAGGGAGCGGCCGAGACCTATCTAAAGAAGATCTCAACGACGGCCCAGGGTGTCGTTGAGTCGCTCGATGAGATCGTCTGGTTCATCAATCCGAAGCACGACAGCCTCGAGAGTCTGCTGTTCTATATCCGCGAGCACCTCACCGATTTCTTCGAATCGGCGGAACTCGCATGCCGGTTCGATTTTCCGGAGGTCATCCCTCCGCTCCCGCTCTCCGCGGATGCCCGGCGCGACATCTTCATGGCTGTCAAGGAAGCCGCGACGAACGTCGTCAAGCATGCCGGGGCCACGTCGGTGCATGTCCGGGTGCGGGTCGACGCGGGTGCCGTCGAACTCAGGATCGAGGATAACGGCAAAGGGATGAGCGAGGAGCAGCGTTCC
>JANYJZ010000027.1 GCA_025358305.1 Ignavibacteriota bacterium | reverse complement strand
GATCTTCTCTGGCTCTCTGGACATCATCGACGCGAAGAACGCGGGCAGGGATCTCGGCTACTCACGAATGCAGATCCTTCGATGGATCGAGGAGGGGAAGCTCAGAGCCTACAAGGTGAACCACACTCGCAACAAGATGTTCCGACAAGGCTCCCTGATTTTTAAGACGGCCGACCTCTTGAAATTTTTTATCGAGACCCTCGCGCCCGGGCTCGCGAAGATGGTAGCTCAGAACATGGAAGAGTACCAAGCACTTTTTAGATCACACATCCAAAAACCAACAAAGGAGAAACGCCGTGGCCAAAAGAGGAAGCCGAACGGTAGCTGACGTCCTGGTCGACGAGATCGCCGACGTCAAAGAGGACATCGACGAGATCAAGCAGAACCTTTCCGAGATTCGGATTCTGCTCGACCAACCCGACGACGAGGACGCCGACGAAGATGATGGTGACGACGACGACGACACCGTCCTCCACAAGGGCAAGCGTTACAAGATCGTCGCCGTGGAAGCAATCGAACCCGAGTCCGACGACGATGAAGACGACGAAAGCGACACCGACGAGGAGGTTGAGGATTAATATACGCCTCGTCGTTCCAATATCGCCCCTCCCCCTTCGCCCCCTACGGGGGACACCTATCTCCTTTTCTCCGAGGCCGCGGCTCTGGTAGGGAGAAAAGAGGCGTGGTTCCTCCAGCTCGTCGCTCGTTACAAGATTCCATTCATCAAGCGTGCCGGTGGAGGATCGCGCAAGCTCCGCTACGTTCTCCTCAGTGACCTCAACGCATTCATCTCCGACTATCCCGCCAGGGATGACCCGCACCGACACATAAAGTTCCGCAACCGGGTCAAAGCGGAGAGAGACAAATTGCGCGACCTCCGACGACTCGACCGACCATCGAAGCCGGCAGAGTACCCACTCCAGATGATCCCGTTTCAGTTCTCCTTTGATGCGATGGACGCCGACGAATTCTTACGACGGTTCCGCGCTCACTTCCATCACTCGACGATCTTACGAGAGGCACAACTGTTTGGGATGGACGGCAACGGCGTGGTCTCGATCTCCGGGCGATGGAACGAGGTGATTTGTTGGAACCTCCGACTGAGGAACTCACTCGTGACGATTAACAACCAACAGAGGTTGAGGCCCGACGATGAGTTGTTCGTCCAGATCGAGCGTTACGACGATGAGCCGATCACTTTCTATTTTCACACGAGGGTTAAGATGGCAGATTGAGGAGCGAGGAGACTACTCGTTGATGAGTAGGAAAAATAAAAGGCTGATCCCTGGAGAGAGTCAGCCTTGAGCGTCTTGGACAGACTACGAAGGGAACAGCAGCATAACGCCGCCATCCCCCTTCGTTGTTTTGAAGCTACAAAATAAAATCATCTCTGTCAAGAGTTTTTTTGTATGACAGAATTTTTGCGGGACAATTCTTGAGCAGTACCAAAATCATAAATGCCCTTTTTGAAGGAACGCCATTCAAGTAGGCGTTGTAACGCCCGTCGCTTAGGCATTGTCCAGGCATTGCCAATACATTCAGATAAAAACGATCCGAAAATGGCAATTCAGATGCGCAAATGTGTGTGTTAAGATGAAATTTCTGCGGAACAGCAGATACGACGTCCATCCCCCTTCGTTCCCGACACCTTTTCGAGCCTCAACGGCGAGAAAAGGTTGAGTCAGGAATCACCACGGGAAATGGAATCAACCTCGTCCCCTCCATCAGATCATCGAGGAGGTCATGGACGATATAAAACTGCACCGCGCCGACGATGAGGAGACGACGCATTGACTCAGAGCCTATTGCTGAGGTCGCCGAAGGTCGAACTGTTGTTGATAGTCTCCGCGCCTGACGCGAAGCCTCGTCCACTCACGGTTCGGATCGTCGAGCTTCTCCAGGATCGCCTTGATACCCGACTTAGGGAGAGGATCATTGTTGATCTCAAAGACTTCGTCACCGACGCGGAGACCAACGGAGTCGGCAGGACTGTTGTGCTTCACCTCGGTCACGGCTCCTTTTTCGTCGATGAAGAATCCGTGCGTACTCATCCCGACAGGCTTGCCCTGCGGGGTATTGGTGGGGCTGAACGGATTGGGGATCGGACCCTTGACGACGATGAACGTAACGCCCGCCTGGTCGGCGTTTTCGATGGAGAGCTGTGCATACTTAAACGTAATAAGGTGCGACTTCGCAAGGTCGTATCGAAGAGCCTGGCTGAAATCTCCTCTGGCGAACTCAGACGCACCCTGGATCGTGTACTCTCGATACGTCACAAGGATCACGTCGTGATCGATCCCGCCGTAGAGAAGCTCCATCGACAACCCCGATTTAGATAGCCCGAAATCGGTCTGGTCGCCGTAGCCCCAACGCATCATGGTGCTCCCGACCGTGACCGTCGTCGGCTGATTCAAGGAGTACTCTTGGATGTAAAAACGACTCGCGGCCGGCGCACAACCGCCCAACGCGACGAGAAAAAGCAATAGCGATGGCCTCATGATCAATACCTATCAATTTTGACGGTTCCGCGGAAATCGAGATGGATGTGAGCACTCATACAAGTACCGAAAATCGCGTTTACATAAGCGGTGCGAAACATATATTATTAGAACAATGCATGGCCTGAAACCTTATTTTTTGGCCTCCTCGTCCGCCTCTCTCATCCGCGCCACTAACAGTACTCCCAGTATACTCAGTACGAACAGGACGGCAACCAAAATGATCACGCGTGTCCCTCCGTCCGGGATTCCAGCGGCAAATCCTGCGCTATTCTTCAGTGTGTCCATCGATGCCCTCTAGGTCAGGTACGCCAGCGTGATCGCTACTATAAGATAGAGAATTCCTGCCCAACCCAATATGGTGAATGCCGGACTCGGCTCATCCCGGGAAGCTCTTCGGTCAAGGAACGGCACTAGGAAGAGTCCAACACCAACCAGGAGCACCAGAATATTCACGAGCATTTCACCATCCATGCCGGCCAGCGATGAAGGCATCATCCTTAACGTCTGAAACAAGACCAGAAAGTACCATTCAGGCCTGATCCCGAGCGGTGCCGACGCAAACGGATCGGCTTTTGGCCCCAGTGCGACTGGAAAAACCAATACCAGCCCCATAAGTACCGCGCACGCGCCGGTCCATGATAGGAAGTCACGGTAGATGTAGTTCGGATAGAAGCGGATGCCTTGGGATCGAAGCTGAATCCCCACCGGTTTGCTCGATCCGTATACCTGATTTAACAAGAGATGAAGACCTATAAGCCCCAATGATATAATTGGTAGAATGGCTACGTGTAAGGCAAATAATCTGGTCAAACTTTCCGCCGATACGAACTCTCCGCCCCTGAGGAGTTGTACAGTAAATGGCCCGACAATTGGGACGGACCGTGGGATCTCCGTGCCGATCTGCGTGGCAAAGTAGGAAACCGTGTCCCATGGAAGCAAATAGCCTGTAAATCCGAATCCCAGTACGATCATGAGGAGTACGATCCCACTCATCCACATCAGTTCGCGCGGTTTTCGGTACGCCTTCATGAGAAACGTGCTGAAAAGATGAATGAACACCGAAGCAATCATGAGGTTTGCGCTCCAGGAATGGACCGACCGGATGAGCCAGCCGAACGGTACCTGGGTCATGATGAAGTCAACGCTTTCATGCGCAGTGGCCGGCGTGGGGCTGTAATACAGCAGCAGGAGCATGCCTGTGAGCACCTGGACGATAAAAAAGAAGAGTGCCAGGCCGCCAAAGAGATACCAGAATGAATGCTTGTGCTGCGGCACCTTCTTCTCCCGCAGGAAGCCAAGGAGGCTTTCCATTGGGACCCGTTCGCGGAACCATGGACGGAGATCAGTCATTTTCCACCGGCGAAGTATGAACTTGAAACATTCGACGCATGTCTCAACCCTTTATGATCGATATGGTTATATCCTCGCCCTTGATCTCAACTCGAAATGCTTCAAGTGGGCGAGGCGCCGGACCTGACACGTTCTTCCCGTCGAGCGTGAAGACGCTTCCGTGACAATTGCAGTGAAGGTTGTTCTGGCCCGGATTGTACTCTACGATGCATCCGAGGTGCGTGCAGACCCCGGAGATCGCTTTGATCTGACCTTCCGCCGTCCTGGACAGGAGCACGGGTTTCCGGTTGAATTTTACCATCTTTATCCCCGTGGCAGGGACGTCAGGCATTCTTGCGATCAGGATGCTTTCGATGATCCGTTCCCGGAGCTTCGGAGGGATGACGTACTGAAGAACCGCGTAGAGGGCCGGAAGAAGGAGTAATGCGAACCAGGAGATGAGGACCTTCTGTAAAACGGTCCGCCGCGATGGAAACTGAGCACTTTCGTCCGTCATAGCTTGACAGGCGAGTGATTCTTGGTGAAATGCAGGTCGTCGAGCGAGAGCTTGCCATGAAACACGATCTTCGCCGGACCGGTCAGAAACACCGATGAATATTGTCCATCATTCGATTTAAATGCGACCGTTAACCTCTCATTACTGCGAGTGATAACGCCAACCGTCTGAGGATAATTCTTCAAAGCGTGCGAGATGATGGCAGAGGCGACGGCCCCCGTCCCGCAGGCGAGTGTCTCCTCTTCCACTCCCCTCTCATACGTCCTCATGGAAATGACCCCCTCACCGGCCGCTTTTACGACGTTGACATTTGTTCCTCCGGGGGCAAAATGCTCATGATGCCGTACTGCCCGGCCGATGCGTTCGATGCCCTCGCCATCTAACTCCTCTTGCAATGGCGCCGGAAGGTCCTCATGCCAGAGTACTACATGTGCGGTCCCGGTATCGACGAAGTGTGCCGTCAATTGATGGCCCAAGATGTCGAGCCGGATCCCGAGCTTAAGCGAGGCAACATCTTTCATCTGGAGGCTAATCGTATTATTTTCGAGTCTCTTAGCCTTATATACATGATGTACTGCGGAGAATGTCACGATCGACGGCGACCCGGTGAGCATCACGTAAAGAGCCGCGCATCGACCGCCGTTGCCGCACATGCCGCCGTGGCTGCCGTCGGCGTTATAATATTCCATATGGAAGTCCGCCTCTTCGGCCGGATGGAGGACCAGGAGGCCGTCGGCGCCTACGCCGTACCGCCGGTCGCAGAACGACGGAGCAAGCGTGCTCCAGTCGAGATCGAACGACCGCATACGGTTGTCCACGAGGACGAAATCGTTCCCCGCGCCGGTCATCTTCACGAATTGTACTTCAACAGATCCCATAGGATATAAAATTAGGCATTTCCGTGAAACATGCAACTTTTCCGGTCACGGCTGTTCTGCATACTGTGCATGCGGGATCAAGATACGATTCCATCAGCTTGGGATATCAGCGCAGGGCTGCGCTAGTCTTTGCCGGCGTCGGCCGGGTCTCATGTCCGAGGAGGTGGCCCCATGGCTTCAGGCCCTCAACCCTGTCGAAGATGATCTTGAGGATCGCCACCATGGGCAATGAAAGGAACATCCCGGAAATGCCCCAGAGCATGCCGCCAATGAGGACCGCGATCACGGAGATGAGTGCGTTGATGCTGATGCGCGAGGCGACGATGTACGGTACGAGGATATGGTTATCGACGAGCTGGATCATGACAAATGCCAGGACGACTCCGGCAGGATACCACGCGGAATCCTTTGAGATCACGGCCATGAGCATGGGGAGCGCGATACCGATGAAGCCCCCGATGTACGGGATCAGGTTCAGGATCGCTGCAAGTACGCCAAAGAGGATCGCATACGGGATGCCCAACAACAGAAGTGCGACGCTGTTGAGCACGGCGACGACCGACGTTTCGATCATCAATCCGACGACATATCCTTTGACGACGGTGCGAGTTTCCTCCAACACATCGCGGAGGGTCGCATTGTTCTCACGGTCGCTCATTTGAAACAGAAAGGCAACGAGATGGTCCTGGTAGACCAGCATGAGGAACGCGTATAACGGAACAAGTATCACCAAGGAGAGGATATCCTTGAATGTCAACAGGGTCTGGCTAATGGCCTCACCTCCCTGCTTCCACGATTGATCCCACCACTGATGAAACCACCGGAGCTGGTCCGAGTAGGTGACGCCAAAGGTCTGTGTGATGAACAATTGGAGCCGGTTGAGGAATTGTTGCCCCTGCTCCCGGATGCGCGGAAGCTCGTCACCGAATTGCCCGATCTGCATTGCGATCAAAGCGGCAACTCCTGCCAGCACGATGCAGGCGGCTGCCACGGCGATAAAGCTCGAAATCATCCGGGGGATCTTGCGCTTGTCCAGAAATTCGCTCACCGGGTGGACCAAGATGGCGAGCAATCCGGCATAGATCAACGGTACGAGAAGGTCCTTTGCCACGTAGAGGAACGCAAGGAGCAATACGGTTCCGCACATGATGTACGTTGCCCTCGCGTACCAAGGAAGCGCCGTGCCGGGAGCATCGGACCGGGTCATTGGATAGGTGACGTTGGTGTGTTCGTGTTCGGCCGCGTGTGAGCGCGACACTGTGGCCGTGCGCTCTTCCGTGCGTGGACCTGCCTGCGTTCAAGGTCTCGTTGGAGTACGCCCATCTTCCCCCTTCATCTGTGCTGCCGTGAGAGGCATCGCGAAGCGCCGGGTACAGATCGCATCAGATGCCGTAAAAAACAATTCCCCATACAGACGTACGGGGAATTTGTGGAGATGCGGGGAATCGAACCCCGGTCCGGAGAGAAGACCATCAAAACTTCTACATCTTTAGTCTGCTCTCGTACACTCACTCATGGTAGCCGGAGCAGACTCGGTACTCACGAATTACCCCGGTAAAGGTTCGCCTCGAGATCCCAGGGAGGTCTTGAGACTAGCCCGACTGAGTCGACACCCAGTTGCAGCTCATCAGGCGAAGCCGCAGTGGATGGGTTGCTTTATTTAAGCAGCCAGTGCGTAGTTGTAGTCTGCACTTATGGTTTTCCGCTTTATTTACGTGCAACGCGGAGAGCACGAGATGCCATTAAGACCATCCTCATCTTCGTCGAATCCATGTCATCCCCTCACACCTACAATATACGCATTCAGGGGCCTGGAAGCAACTGCCTCTCCCCTTCCCCGCTCTCCTTCCCCGCTCTCCGGTCAATTTCCCGACTTCAGCAGTGTGGAAATGGGAGCACTGAGGTAGTTCTTCGTCAGCCCTTTCCTCAGAATGGTAAATGCCTCATCGGGAGTATCGGCGTAGGAGAAGAGTTTCAGGTCTGCTTTCGAAATCATGCGAAATTTGACCATTGCTTGGAAATTGATGATCTGGTTCCAGTAATTCCTTCCATAGAGCACGATCGTGATATTCTTCTTGATCTTCTTGGTCTGAAGAAGCGTGAGTACTTCCATGAATTCATCGAGCGATCCGAAACCGCCTGGGAAAACGACGAGCGCTTTCGCCGGATAGAGAAACCAAAACTTCCTCATGAAGAAGTAGTGGAACTCGAAGCTAAGGTTCTTTGAAATATAGGGGTTTGAGTCTTGTTCAAAAGGAAGACTGATGTTCAAACCGATCGATTTCCCGCCTGCTTGTATGGCGCCTTTGTTCGCTCCCTCCATGATCCCCGGTCCGCCACCTGAACAAACCACAAAATGGATGCTGTTATTGATGGTCTTGGCCCATTTCGTCAGCTTGTAGGTCAGCGCCACAGCGTCCTCGTAATACTGCGACATTTGAAAATCAATAATCGTATGTTCGAGCTTTACTTGAAGTCGCTTCGAAGGTTTTTTTAGTTTACGTATCTCAGCCTTGACAACCTCAAGTCTTTTCTTGGCAACAGCACGGGATGGGATCCTCGCCGACCCGAAGAAGACGATCGTATCCTTGATCCCTTCCTTCTTGAACCGCGCGAGCGGTTCGAGGAATTCCGAGAGGATTCTCAGGCTGCGTGCCTGGGGACTCTGCAAAAATTCAAGATTCTTATATGCCTTCGGTGTTCTTCGAGTTCGTGCCATAAAGGATATTCTATGAGAATGTGATCGAGCGGCCGCCGTCGATGGGAATGACCTGGCCGGTGATGTATTGCCCGCGCGTTGCGAGATAGACAACCATGTCGGTGATGTCGGATGGCGAACCATACCGGCGGAGCGGGATCTTCTTCCTCGTTACATGCGAGATCTTCGCCGATTCTTCCCCCTGGATGATGATCGTCCCCGGAGCGATGGCGTTCACCTGGATGCTGGGAGCAAGTTCCCGGGCAAGGATCCGAGTGAGCATGATGACACCCGATTTTGACACACTGTATGAAAGATGTTCCTTCCATGCCTGAAGCCCTCCGAGAGAGGCGATATTGACGATCCTGCCTCCCCCCTGCTTGAGCATATGCGGAGCGACAGCCTGAGCGCAGAGGAAGGCTCCCTTCAAATTGACGGCGAGCGTTTGATCCCAGATCCGCTCCGTTGTGGTCCGGAGAGATGCGCGCGTGAAAATGGCGGAATTATTGACCAGGAGATCGATTCGGCCGAATTCGCCGACAGATTTCTTCACCATCGAGCGGACGTCGCGTTGTTTTGAGACATCGGCGCGGATCGCGGCCGAACGCCGGCCCAGTCCGCGTATCTGCATGGCGGTCTTTGCAGCGCCAGAGCGGGAGGAATGGTAATTCACGATGACATCAAATCCGTTCCGGCCGAGCGCGAGCGCGATCTGTCTACCCAGGCGTCTTCCTGCTCCCGTTACAAGAGCGACAGGAGCGGGGTTCCTCGATGCGTTCGCGGGTTGCCTCTTCTTGCCCCCTAGCATAGCGGAAACTCCGATATCCTCGCCGGAAACGATACGGTGCCCGATTCCTCCCGGTACTCGATCGCACCGGCCTCTGAGGCCGTCTTAACGAATCCCAGAGCTATCTGGCGACGGAGCCCGAACGACCAGGCGTGGCTGGTCGTAACGCCGATCCTCTCCGATGCGTCCCAAAGACTACCGGGCGACAGCATCCGATCCTGAGGCGACTCGATAATCAATCCTCGAAGCTCCTTTTGCAATTTCTTGTAGGTATCAATCCTTGCAATCACTTCCTGCCCAATATAACAACCTTTTGTGAAACTTACATAACGATTGAGACTTGCCTCGAGAGGATTGATCTGGAGATTGATCTCTCGGTCGGCAAGAGGTACTCCCTGCTCGATCCTGAAGCTCTCAAAGGCCATGCTCCCGACAGGTTGAAGCGTCTCTCTGTGAACTCCTTTTGCACAAAGGGCATCAAAAGCCTCTTTTGAGCAAACAAGGTGATGGACCGATCTGGCATATGCATCATCATGAATGACGATGAATGAGAAACCGGAGAATTCGAACGTGAGGGGTTTGCGCGGGACGATCGCAGGGATACCACCTAGCACAGACGAGAGAAAAGAATCTGCTTCCGCATTAATGAGGCAATAGGTTGTGAGAGAAGAAGATATATCCTCCACGGTGATATCTTCCATGATGATATATTTCTCGAGCCAGGACTTGACAATTTTTTCCCGAGATTGGCTAGTCACGACCAGGATGTGGCCTTGGTCTGGGATAAACGTGCAAACATCCACGACCTTTGCCTTCTCGGTCGTCAGGACCGACGTCACGACGGCCCCATCGGAGAGTGGATCGACATCATTCGTCGAGAGGCGCTGAAGAAAATCGACAGACTCACTCCCGATAAGACGTAGAACTCCTCTCCACTCGCGGAAGAAGGCGGCATGCTCCTTCAACGCATGGTATTCCTCCTCGAACGAGGAGTAGAAAGCAGCTGAGAGTTCAGGTGAGGTCAAGGAGTAATTTTCTTATAAATTCAACACTTATAGCGTTGAGATGAAAATATGTATAGGGTACGAGAACACATCAGTCCAACTGCCAGCGCGTTGGCAATCTACAAATCCCTCCCTTCTTTTGCAAGCAAAACAAGCGCGTCTATCGCACGCGTCTATCGCGACCTGACAGGATCTCTTGCGCGCTGGTGCGAGACGGGCGCTGCCATTTCAAGTCCCTCGCCGTCTGAACGAGACTCCCTGCTCCTGATTTCACCCGCCAGTTCAGAGTATGACAATCAGATGACTTTTCAATGACAACTCCGCATCGAGTTGTTGCTATTTTCACCTAGCGGAACATCATCACATGACACATTCGTATACGGAGGTCCAAATGTTGAGACACATTGGCGTCCTTTCCCTCTGCGCATGCACCCTTTTTTACGCCTGCAGCTGCGGCACGATGAAAGAGGTCCCTATGGACGACTTTCATATGTCTCCACATGCAGGTATTCGCAGCGTGCTCCTGAAGGACGGAACGCTCCTCAAATTTGACATCTCCAACCGCAGATACGGCGCGTTCATCAAGGAAGAGATCGTCGGTGACCTAATTGGCGGCAAGATGGTGCATATTCCGGTCTCAAATGTGAGCGCTGTTTCATACTACGACGCGCGAACGACACGGTCACTCCTGCTCGTAATGGGCATTGCCGTGCCGATCATCGCTCTGTACGTTGCAGCGAGCGGCCTGGGATCTATTGGCAGCGGGTGGAATTTCAAGATCAGCGGTTGGAAGCTCAATCTCGGCGGGTGGTGACACCGTGTGAGGGTTCTGTCAGGGGCTCTGATTAGCTCGACTGCGTTCGTTGGCAGGTCGTAGGAGAACGCGGGGGATCTCACACGATCTGGAACTGACTGGCAAGGCTGGTTGAACCGCCGTCACCTCAGTGGGAAACGACAGATTGAAAGTGCTATATGTTCTGGGGAATGACTTCGGGGAAAATCGTGCGCCCACCAGGACTCGAACCTGGAACCCGCTGATTAAGAGTCAGCTGCTCTACCAATTGAGCCATGGGCGCAACAGTTGCCGTACAACGCGGTTGGAACCTACTTCTTAGGCGCTTGCTGGCTCGGTGTGGCTGCAGGCTGGCTCGTCGGCGGCACCGGTCGCGGAGCGGAGGTCGTTGTCCCGCTCTGGATGATACTCTCCGTCCCTTTGCGTGAGCCGGGGAGGAAGAAGAAATTGATGACGAGGCAAAGAACGACGAACACGAACGCGAGGTATCCCGTGGCTTTGCCTAGAAAATCGGCTGTTCGGCGCACGCCGAAGACCGTTCCCATGGAGCCGCCGGCAAAACTTCCCGCGAGACCGCCACCCTTGCTCGACTGCATCAGGATGACGATAATGAGCAGAATACTGACAATGATCTCTACAAAGAGGAAGAGAGTGTACATAAAACCCCTAAAAGTGAAGTGTTTCGAATGCGTTCAAGATACGAAATTTTTGGAAAAACTTCAAGGATTTTTGATGAAATTTTCGAGTACGAACCCTGTCACCTTCTGGTTCAGGTCGAATCCCTGAATATCGTCCCCGTTGATATCAAAATTGTTCTCGAAACCGAGCCAGTTCCAGTCCTTCACGATCTCCTGCCGTTCGTCGAACGGAAGGTCGTTGAAATCCGGGATGGTCGAGGCGAATCGGGGAAACCGGTCATACTTCGCCGAATCGACGACGGCGAACACATGGCGGTTCTCGATCATGAGCTCATAGGACGACCTCCGGGAGGCCTCGAGGAGCGTCAGGACCACCGTACCGTTGGTGATCTTCACGTTCTTCGGTTTGACGAACTCCCCCTCATCGTAGAGCGTGATGGCGGCGTGCGAGGCGATGCGGGACGCCTTGACGAGGAACTCGCATACGAGATAGGCGTTGAATTCGTTGCCGGCGACGCGCGTGAACCCGCTCGCCACGCAGTCATCAAAATACCCCCCCTGCTTCGCCGTCACAAGTCCCTCCCGTTCCAGCTGCAGGATCACCTGGTTCTCCGTGAGCCCCTGGCTCTTCATTTCCGACATGCGCTTGAGCACCAACGTCCGGAGTTCCTCGCGGGAGAGGAACTGTTGGTCGACGTTTGGAAAGACCGCATACATCTTCAACGCGATCTTCCCCGCGGACCAGAGGAACTCCGAATTGTACCAGTTCTGCAGCCGGAGCACTTCCTCCCACTCACCGTCGGTGATGTGGTTCTTGCCGTCGTTGAGGATCTTGTAGTAGAGCTTCCTTGCCATCGTTCAGAACCCCTGCTCTCGCAATGCGGATTCTTGGGGGAACGAGCCATGGCGTTGGGGAAGCATCCGCTCGATATACTTGCCAACCAGGTCGAACTCGATGTTGACCTTGTGGCCGACGCGGTACTCTTTCCAGATCGTATGCTCCATCGTGTGAGGAATGATCGAGACGGTGAACTCGTGCTCCCCCAGCTCTGCGATCGTCAGGCTGACGCCATCAACGCCGACGGAGCCTGTGGGAACGAGGTACCGCCCGAACGATTCCGGGACAACGATTGAGGTCATGACGCTGCTCTCCCTCGGCGTGATCGCGGAGATCGTGCCGACAGTGTCAACATGTCCCAGGACGAGATGCCCCCCTAGCCGCTCGTTGAGGAGCATCGGGAGCTCGAGATTGACGTTCGCACCTTTCGTGAGAGCCCCCAGAGCGGTCTTCTTCAGTGTCTCCTCGACGGACTCTACGACGAACGATTCACCTTCGCGCCGAACGACGGTGTGGCATGCGCCGTTGACAGATACGCTGTCATTCACGCGGAGTTCGGCAGAGGAGCGCGGCGCTCGGATGCGGAACCGAACGCCGCCGCCCATCGGATCGACCGCTTCGACGATCCCGAGTTCTTCAATGATCCCTGTGAACATGGTCACCCCGCTGATGATGATTGGACATACGCTTCGATACAGATGTCGTTCCCAAACGTGCGGACCGAGACGTCTGACAGACGGGTCTCCCGGCCAAGGTTCCGCGGGGCGAGCCCGGAGAACGCCTCGATACCCCTGCCGAGGATCCTCGGCGCCGCAAAGAGAACGATCTTGTCCGCCACCCGTTCGCGCAGGAAGCTGCTGAAGGTCATTGCGCCGCCTTCCACCATGAGGGAAGTGATGCCGAGGGAGCCGATGACAGGCAAGATGTCCCGCAAGGGGATCATGCCGGAACGGTCGGCAGAGAAGGCATAGATGTCGATCCCGATGCTGAGGAACCGGCCGGCCTTCTTCGGTTCGCGACGAAGCGCACGGTGGGAGCAAAAGAGGATCGTCTTGGTGGCGCGCTGCCGCCCGAAGAGTTTCGACCGGGGACTCGTCGAGAGATGTGAATCAAGGACGATCCGCAATGGGCTTCTCCCCTTCGCGGATCGGACCGTGAGTTCGGGGTTGTCGGCGAGAACCGTGCCTGCCCCGACGAACACGGCATCCGAGATCGCCCGAAGGCGGTGGACATACCGGCGGGATTCCTCATTCGTGATCCACTTCGAGTTCCCGGAAAGGTCGGCGATCTTCCCGTCGAACGTCTGCGCGACCTTGAGGGTCACGAACGGAAGACCCGTCGTGACGTGTTTCGCAAATGCTTCATTGAGGCGGCCCGCCTCCAGGGCGAGGACACCCGTGATGACGCCGATACCGGCCTTGCGGAGTGCGCGGATACCTTTTCCAGAGACGAGCGGATTCGGGTCCTTCATCCCGATGACGACCGCGGTGATGCCGGAACGGATGATGAGATCGGTGCACGGAGGCGTCTTTCCCTCGTGGCAGCACGGTTCGAGATTGACGTAAAGCGTCGCGCCTTTTGGAGATTCGGAACAGGAGCGGATCGCATGCACTTCGGCATGCGGACCGCCGAAGGTTCGATGATACCCCTCTCCGATGATCCGGTTTCGCTTGACGACGACCGCACCGACCATCGGATTCGGGCTCACATTCCCCGCCCCCTTGCGCGCCAAAAGGAAGCACCGGGTCATGTAGAGCTGCTGAAGATCGTGTGATGTCATCTCGTTCATCGTCCAATGGAAAGAGTGATGGAATCGTCAAGCGTTACGTGCAGCACAGAGGATGGGATCTTCCGACACCGGGATCGACCACAGCGATGAAGATGGTTCATCGGGGAAAATAGCGATGGGAACTCGCGGAGGATGCAGGCGCCGGACCGGATGTCCTGAGGCCGGATGGCGTGCGCGATCTCGACGATCTCTGCGTCGCCGGCGCGTGCGAGGATCACCCCCTTCATCGATCCGAGAGAGCCATCGTCGGTGCCGAAGTCAGAAGAGAGCGCGATGATGGGTCGTTTCTTCATGGGTGGCAAGCTCCCGCTGCGGCGCGAGGGGCAGTGTCAGCGGAGCCGGATCTCTTTCCCCTTCTGGGCGGACTCGTAGATCGCTTCCACGATCTTCATGCGCTGGACGGCCTCTTCGCCTGTCGAGATCACCGTATGGAGGCCGCGGACCGCGCCGATGAAGTGTCTAAGTTCGTTCTCGTAGCTCTTCTTGTGGAGGTTGTACGGCGTCTCGACTTTGGCGGGCGTGACGTTGACGAGGCTCTCATGGAGCTGTTTGTGGATGCGGAGCGGATTGATCATGGCGCTCCCGTCGGTGCCGTAGAAATCGCAGTAGAAGTAGTCCTCAGCGGACTGGAGAGACCAGCTCACCTCGAGCATGAGGGTGGCGCTATTCTTCATCGTAACGAATGCGAGGCACGAATCTTCGACGCTTTTCGTCTTGTGCTTATGCATCGTTGCGCTCACGCGCTCCACGGGAGGAAAATCGAGCATCCAGAGGTTGAGGTCAAGCATGACGATCCCGAGATCGAGAAACACCCCACCGCCCGCTTTGTCCTTCCGGGTGATCCAGGGATTATCGTTCGAGAGCTTGCGCAGCCAGCCAGCCTTGGAATAAAAGACCTTGCCGAGCTCGCCTTTCTCGATGAAGCTCTTGAGGATCATCGTGTCGGGCCGGAAGCGGTTGTTCATACCGACCATGAGCCGGCGCTTGTGGAGCTTGGCGGCCTCCGCCATCTGGACAGCCTCCGTATAATGCCGCGCGATCGGCTTCTCGACGAAGACGTCCTTCTGCGCCTTCAGGCAGGCAAGCGTCACCGGAAGGTGCGCATCCGTGCTCGTGCAGACAAACACGGCGTCGAGGTCCTCCTCCGCAAGCATCTGGTCGTAGTCGTAGTACGTCTTCGGCACGCCGAAGCGTTCAGCGATCATCCGGACCCTCGACTTGTCCTTGTCGCACACCGCAACGACCTCGGTGTCTGCGAATTTCGTCAGGAGCGGAAGGTGAAACACCTGGGCGACCCATCCCAGGCCAACGATTCCAACGCGTGCTTTTTCCATGCGATGATGTTCCTAGGCTAATGTGGCGGCGGGCGAAGCGTGCGAAAGGTTCCGAAAAAAGTTCTTCACGACACTTGCGATGCCCGGCACGTCGAGTTTGAGCATCGCGTGGAGTTCGGCCGGTGTGCCGTGTTCCACGAACTCATTGGGGATGCCGTGCACCTTGACACGGACGTGCTGGATGCCGATCCGCGCGAGCTCTTCGAGGACGGCGCTGCCGAAGCCTCCGCTCGTGACGTGGTCCTCGACCGTCAGGATGTAGGAGAACCGTTTGCAGAGGGCATCGAGGAGTTCAGCGTCGACGGGCTTGGCAAAGCGCATATTGACGACTTCGGCGTCGATGCCGTCCTTCAGGAGAAGCTCCGCCGCCTTCATCGAAGGGGCGACCATGTTGCCGAGGGCGAGGATGGCGACGTCGCGGCCAGTGCGCACGATCTCTCCCTTGCCGATCGGCAGGAGATCGAAGTCCTTCTTCAGCGGAACCCCCAAACCGTTCCCGCGGGGATAACGAACGGCGATGGGGCCGCCGCGGTAGGAGACGGCCGTGAAAAGCATGTCGCGGAGTTCGCTTTCGTCCTTCGGCGCCATGACGACCATGCCGGGGATGCAGCGCAGGTATGCGATGTCGAGGACGCCGTGGTGGGTCGGTCCGTCGGCGCCGACGACGCCGGCACGATCGAGACAGAACACCACATGGAGGTGCTGGATGGCGACGTCGTGAACGATCTGGTCGAAGGCCCGTTGGAGGAATGTCGAATAGATCGCACAGATCGGGATATACCCTTGCGTCGCCAGCCCCGCCGCAAACGTGATGGCATGCTGCTCCGCGATCCCAACGTCAAAGAACCTCTCGGGCATGGCCTGCTGCAACTGATCCAACCCGGTGCCGTCCGGCATCGCCGCAGTGATGCCCACGATGCACGGGTCCCGTTCGGCAAGTTCGACGATCGCCCTTCCCGCGACCTTCGTATAGGCGGGCGCAGTGTCTGGCTTCTTCGGCGAAAGGCCGGTGACCTTGTCAAAGGGGGTAACGCCATGGAGGGCCTGGATGTCCAGCTCCGCGGGCTTGTACCCCTTTCCTTTTCGGGTGATCGCGTGGATGAGGATCGGGCCGGGGAGATCCTTGACCTCCGTTAGGATCCGGACCAGCTGGGAGAGATTGTGGCCGTTGATCGGTCCGAAGTACCGGAAGCCGAGGGCCTCGAAGAGGATGCCGGGAGTAATGACGACCTTGATGCCCTCCTGGACGCGGGATGCGATGACCTTGATCCTGTCTCCGACGGTGTCAAGCTTGCCTGCGATGTCCCAGACATTCGATTTGAACCTGTTGTACGACGGCTTCGCGATGAGTTCGGTGAAGTAGTTGGAGATCGCCCACTTGTTCGGAGCGATGGACATGTTGTTATCGTTGAGGATGACGATCATGTTTCGCTTCTGCAACCCGGCATTATTCATCGCTTCGTAGGCCATGCCTCCGGTCATCGCTCCGTCGCCGACGATCGAGACGACCTTGAACGACCCTCCGGCGAGATCTCTCGCGACGGCCATGCCGAGGGCGGCGGATATCGCCGTGCTTGCGTGCCCTGCGCCGAACGTATCGTACGGGCTCTCGGTGCGCTTCAGGAAGCCGCTGATCCCCCCGAGCTGGCGGATGGTGTGGAGTTCATCACGGCGCCCGGTCAGCACCTTGTGTGGGTAGGCCTGGTGACCCACGTCCCAGACGAGCTTGTCGTCGGGGGTGTTGAAGACGTAGTGGAGCGCGATGGCGAGCTCGACTGTTCCGAGGCCCGCGCCGAGGTGCCCTCCCACCTTTGCGATCGTGTCGATCAGGTATTCCCGAAGTTCTGCGGCAACGATCTTCAGCTCGGGTACCGAGAGCTTGCGGAGGTCTGCGGGAGAATTGATCTTGCTCAGGTATGGGATAGTCGGTTCAGGCATATCGGGCTACGCTCTTGGCTCCTCGTCGACCAACTCGAATTTTCCATTGATGTCTTTGCTCAGGCGTTTCAGCGTCAGTTCCGCCTGGTGCAGCTGCTCCAGGCATTGCTTCGAGAGCTGAGCCCCCTCCTGGTACATCTGGAGCACCTCCTCGAGGGTGACGGAGCCTTCTTCGAGTGCCTCCACGATCTCCTCAAGGCGCTTCAGGGACTGCTCGAAATTCCCCCCGTCGGGCTTTGTCGCCACTTTCTTCTGTTTCATCGATGCAAGTCTGATTTAATTCGTGTGTGTGTCCGGCCCTACGGTGGCGCCGATGTCGCCGTCCCGGAATCGAACGACGATAGCGTCGCCCGTGGCAAGCTCTCCGGCACTCGGGACGACATGATGATCGCGAAACACCATCGCATAGCCGCGTTCAAGTATGCGCTCGGGCCTGACGGAATCCATTCGCTTCTCAAGGGACGCACATTGCTGCCCGAGGAGAGCGAGGCGGTGGCCTACCATGCGGCCAAGCGCCAATTTCAGTTCATCGGCACGTTGAGCGAACTGGCGCACCTTGTCGAACGGCTTATTGAACGAGTAGCTGCCGATCAATGTGCGTATCTGTTCACGCTGCGCCGCCAGCCGATCCGTGACGATTTGTTCAGAAGTATAGCAAATATTGCGTACAATTTCAACCAAATCATCCCTTTTCGGAACGGCAAGCTCGGCGGCCGCCGAAGGCGTCGGCGCCCGCAGATCGGCCACAAAATCCGCTATCGTCACGTCCACTTCGTGACCGACCGCGCTCACGACCGGAATGGAGGAGCGGTAGATCGCCCGGGCCACGATCTCCTCGTTGAAAGCCCAGAGATCCTCGAGCGAGCCCCCTCCCCTCCCGACGATGAGGAGGTCGATCCCGCCAAATTCATTGCAGTCATCGATCGCCTGTGCGATCTCCGCCGCTGCACCCTCCCCCTGGACGCGGACGGGGCAGAGAATGAGCTCGACGATCGGATAGCGCCTGCCGATGACCTGGATCATATCCCGGACGGCCGCGCCGGTCGGCGATGTCACCAGGCCGATCCTCCTCGGAAATCGCGGGAGAGGCTTCTTGTGATCCTGGGCAAAGAGGCCTTCGGCGAAGAGCTTCTGCTTCAATTTTTCGAAAGCGACCTGGAGATCTCCCACGCCGAGGGGTTGAAGCTGCTGGACGTCGAGCTGGTAGACACCGCGAACCTCGTAGACGCTTATGTTGCCGCGGGCGATGACCTTCATGCCGTCCTGAGGGGTGAAGAAGAGACTCGCAACTCTGCTGCGCCACATGACGCCCGAGATCTGCGCCCCCTCGTCTTTCAGCGTGAAATAGAGATGGCCCGAGGAGTGGTGCTTGAAATTCGAGATCTCTCCCTGGATGGTCAGGTTCGTAAAACTCTGTTCCAGGGTCGTTTTGATCCGGCGGGTGATATCGGTGACGGAGAGGATAGCCGCTGCTGTTTTCATGTCAGTTGAATATATTTATATATTTCTTGAAAACAAAGGATTCTGCGGACGTCGAGTTGCCTCTGTTTGCCTCAATGGCTATATTCCAACAGAGTCGAATCGCATTATCATGAAGGAGCACGCATGGCTTTGGATGTACTCGCGCTCGGAGCGCACCCGGACGACGTCGAACTGACCTGTTCGGGCACGCTCATTAAATTCGTTCGCATGGGCTACAAGGTCGGCATCGTCGACCTCTCCGAAGGGGAACTTGGCACGAGAGGTACTCGGCAGATCCGCGCAAAGGAGGCCGCCGCCGCCAGGATCATTGGCGCCTCGCGCGAGAACCTCCACATCCCGGATGGGAATATCGAGGTGAACCAGCGTAACATCAAGAAGGTCATTCAGGTCATTCGGAAGCACAGGCCAAAGATCATCCTCATCCCCCATTCCGTGGAACGCCACCCGGACCATGTTCACGCACATCACCTTTGCCGAGAGGCTTGGTTTTATGCAGGCCTGCGGAAGATCGAGACCCGTCTTGGCGGAAAGATCCAGAAGCCATGGCGTCCTGATAATTATTTCCACTTCATGCAGTGGTCTGAGTTCGCCCCTTCGTTCATCATCGATGTGACCGATGTGCATGCGCAGCGTTTGAAGGCCATCAAGTGCTACGCCTCGCAGTTCTACGATCCCTCATCGAAGGAGCCGCAAACGATCCTGAGCCAGTCGTCCTTCCTCGATTTTGTGGAGACGCGCGCGAAGGCGTATGGCTCGAAGATCGGCGTCCCCTATGGCGAGCCGTTCTACTCCGTCGAAGCCGTCGGTGTGAACAATCTCTTCGATCTGAAGTTCTTCAAAGGCTGAACCGCAAAAACGCGGATTCAGCACCTGTGCGGCGAGTCACTGGCCGCAACTTCGCTTTGACATTTGTCGAAAAAAAGGGTACCTTGTAAGAGAATATGTTACGCAATCGACCATATTCGCTCCTCTCAGCCCTCTTCGGGTGCATCTTCTGCATCTTTACCGTCGGCATACCAGTCGTTCTCGCGTCCTGCCCCATGGCGAACCACGACACTCATGAGCGTCCATCCTGCTGCAGTGCACAGAGCGAAGCGTCTCAGCCGGTCCTGAGAGCGTACAAGAACACCTCCTGCTGTACGACGACATTCGTCGCCACGCGCAGCACCCAGGAATATCTCCAGTCCGGCGAGCATGTCACTACGTTCGATGCCGGCCACAACATCGGTTCTCTCTTGACGTCGGTTGCCCCGGCAACGGACGACGCTTTCATCGTTCCAGCCCGTCGCACTTCGGCATCACCGCCGATTCACCGACTGATCCTCCCCATCGTTCATTCTTCCCTCCTGATCTAGGCGTTCCCCTTTGTGTTGGGCATCGTCCCGGCCTTGTCTTCGACCGTCGATGCCGACTCGTATGCATGATCATCGCGGATGCATCGTACCGCGACACTTTATCATGAATCAAGAGTGGGAAGTCTATGAACCGAACATTGTTCTTCATTCTGTGCCTCTTCTGCGCGGCCTCGGCGGCGGCGCAGGTTGATTCCTTGATACTTCCGGAGCCGCCGACACTTGATCTGCCGACGCTCATCGGCGAGGCGATCGAACGTAACCCGACCATCCGCGCGGCCGAGAAAGAGATGCATGCGATGGACGCGACCGTCTTGCAGGCGGGAGCGCTTGATCCTCCGGAGCTGTCGTACATGCGGGAGGAGATGCCGGGATTCCAGTGGGACGAAGCGAGGATCACTCGTTTGGAGCTCATGCAGATGATCCGGTTCCCGTCGAAGCGTTCGATGGAACGGACCATCGCAGAGGTTCGTGCGGATCACGCGCATCATGAGTATCTCCAGGTCGTCAACGACAACATCGCTAAGATCTCGACGATGTACTTCGACCTTTGGTTCGTGCAGCAGCAGATCGTGCTTGAACGGGACAACGCCAGGCTCTTGAAAGAGATCGCACAGATCAGCGGCGCGCGATACGCCGCCGGGATCGTGCCGCAGTACGACGTCTTGAAGGCGCAGATGGAGTTGGCAATGCTGCAAAACACCCTCGTCTCTCTCCGGGCGAAGGAATGCTCGGCCAAAGAGATGCTCATGACCCTCTTGAATCGCCCGCGAGCCGACACGCTCGGATTCGCGGTCATCTCAGATACGATCCCGGAGATCCTCCCCGTTGATTCCCTTGAACATATCGCACAGGCCCAGCAGCCGATGCTTATCCACGACTCGCTGAGCGTCGAGGAAGCGCGCATGGTGCGGACGCTCGCGGAGCGCCAGATCCTGCCTGACCTGCGCCTGGGGGTGGAGTACATGACGCTTCCCCTGGACAACATGAACGCCTGGTCCGTCAAGGTCGGCATCACCCTCCCTTTCGCCCCGTGGGTTCTCGGAGCCACCAAGGCGCGTAGCGACGAAGCGGACGCGCGCCTCCAGAAAGCGGCCGCAATCTTTGAGGCGACACGGAACATGGTGCTGTCAGATGTCCGGACGCAGTACCGCGAAGCCGTCTCGGAACGTGAGCAGCTCTCGAACTATCAAAAGGTCATCATCCCACAATCCCAGCAGACGCTGGGCTCGGTCCAGTCTGCCTATCAGAATGGACAGGCAGAGTTCATGATGGTGCTAGAATCGTACCGGACCGTGTCAACGGTGACGGTAGAATACTTTATGATCCGGATGAAATTCGAACAAGCGCGTGTCGCCCTCGAGCGTGCCGTCGGTGTCCGTTTGGATCAGCTCACACACGAACACGATTAGGAGAACTACGTATGAACAGAACAATGCTTTTTGCTGCGATCGCCACGTCGATTCTCGTCATCGCAGGCATTCTCCTGTACCGGGTGAACACCGCCGGTCCGGATCCAAGGGTACAGCCCTCTGCCGGCGGAACGGCCGCTGTCGCGACCTCGGCGACCGAATACTATACCTGTCCGATGCACCCGTCCGTGCGCAGCGACCACCCGGGCGCATGTCCCATTTGCGGCATGACGCTCGTGAAGCGGTCGGAACGGATCGGGGCGGCGGACACGGGCGCATCCGCGCTCGGTCGGGTCGCGCTTTCCCCGTCGCAACAGGTCCTGGCCAATGTCAGCGTTATCTTTGTCAAGCGGGCTCGGCTCCGCAAACAGATCTCGGCCGTCGGCAGCATCGAGGAGGCAGAGCCGAGCCTTGGTCACATCACGATGCGTTTCCCCGGGAGAATTGAACTCCTTCACGTCACTTTTACAGGCGAGCATATCTCAAGAGGAAATGCCGTGGCGGAGGTCTATAGCCCCGAGGCGGTCTCCGCGCAGAAGGAGTACCTCCTGGCGCTCGAATCCGCCGATGCGACCAAGGACGCGTACCCGGACATTGCCGAAGGATCTGCGGCGCTGCTCTCGCAGTCAAAGCAGAAACTCTTACGCTGGGGGATCACTGAGGAGCAGATCGAAAGGCTCAGTGCATCCCGACAAGTGCTTGATACGCTCACGATCTACTCGCCGGTGACCGGAACGGTCGTGAAGAAGTATGCGCAGGTGCAAGAGTACCTGAGCGCAGGGGCTGCGCTCTTTGACGTAGCGGACCTCTCAAGCGTCTGGCTGATGGCCGAGATCCATGAATCGGACCTCCCGTGGGTCCGCACGGGATCCGCGGCGGAGGCGGTGGCAGATGCGGTCCAGGACACTCGGTTCAGCGGCACGGTCACGTTCATCGACCCGGTGATCGATCCCGGGAGCCGGACGGCGCGGGCGCGGATCGCTCTGGCAAACCGGAACGGAGCGTTGAAGCTCGGCATGTACCTCCGTGTCAACCTCTTCGCGGACCTCTCGTCGGAGCTCGTTGTGCCCGCGAGCGCCCTTCTCACGACCGGCGACAGGGCCATCGTCTGGGTGCGGAAGGAAGCCGGCGTGTTTGAGCCGAGGAGCGTCGTCGTTGGAGCTCGTTCGGGAGATCAGGTCCAGATCTTGCACGGCCTTGACCAGGGCGAGTCAGTCGTCGTCTCCGGCGGGTATCTCCTCGATTCTGAGAGCCAGCTACGTTCGACATCCGAAGCCCCCCCGTCGGCATCGAAGCGAGCGGGAGAATGAGCGCCGTGGCCCTGACATACCACAAGACCAAAGACCGGAGACGGCGCTTTGAAGCGAGCTACGTTGAGCGCATACCGGGCGTGCCACCGGGAACCGTTACCCACGAGAAGAGGAGCGTATGATCGAACGCATCATTGAATTTTCCGCACGGAACAAGTTTATCGTTATTCTCGTCTACTCCGTGCTCATCGGCTGGGGCGTCTACTCGATGCTGAACACGCCGGTGGATGCTATCCCGGATCTTTCAGACAATCAGGTCATCGTCTTCACCTCCTGGATGGGACGTTCCCCCAAGATCATCGAAGACCAGATCACGTACCCCCTGGCGAGTAACCTTCACGGGCTTCCGAAAGTGAAGGCGGTCCGGGCGCAGTCCATGTTCGGCATGTCATTCATCTACATCATCTTTGAGGATGACGTCGACATCTACTGGGCAAGGAGCCGCGTGCTGGAAAAGCTCAACTATGCCGCTTCCTTCCTCCCTCCGGGCGTCATCCCCACGCTCGGTCCGGACGGTACGGGGGTTGGCCACGTCTTCTGGTACACCGTCGAGGGAGAAGGCTACGATCTCGCGGAACTCCGGGCGGTCCAGGATTGGTTCGTTCGGTATCAGCTGAACTCCGTCCCCGGCGTCGCCGAAGTGGCGAGCGTCGGCGGGTTCGTCAAGCAGTACCAGGTCGACCTCGATCCGCAGCGGCTGGCTGCGTACGATGTCAATTTCCGGACGGTCGTCGATGCGATCAAGAACACGAACCGCGACGTCGCCGGAAAGCTCATCGAAGAGAACGACGCAGAGATGTATGTCCGCGGCCTCGGTTACGTGCGGTCAACGAAGGAGATCGAGGATATCCCCATTCGGACCGGCAAGAACGGCGTCCCGGTCACCATCGGCAATGTCGCGACCGTCCAGCTGGGCAACGACCTCCGGCTCGGCGTTCTCGACAAGAATGGAGCCGGCGAGACCGTCGGCGGTATCATCGTCATGCGCTACGGCGAAAATGCCAGGGATGTGATCGGCAGGGTCAAGGAGAAGATCGCAGAAATTCAAAAGGGGCTCCCGCCCGGCGTCGAGATCAAAACGGCGTACGACCGCTCGGACCTCATCGAACGGTCGCTCACGACGCTGAAAGACGCTCTGATCGAGGAAATGCTCGTGGTGAGTCTCATCGTCATGATCTTCATCTTTCACTTTCGCAGCGCGCTCCGGATCCTCATCGAGATACCGGTCTCGATCCTCATCGCCTTCATCCTCATGAGACAGGTCGGCATCACGTCGAACATCATGAGCCTCGGCGGCATCGCGATCGCCATCGGCGTGCTCGTCGATTCCTCGATCGTACTTGTGGAGAACGCCTACCGAAACATCGCGATCGCTCAGGAGGCGGGCGGCCCCATAGACTACACGGAGATCTCGATCCGGTCCGCGCAGCAGGTGGGCAGGGCGATCTTCTTCTCCCTCGCCATCATCGTCGTGTCGTTCCTCCCGGTCTTCATGCTCCAGGGCCAGGAAGGCAAGCTCTTTCATCCGCTCGCATGGACGAAGACCTTCGCCTTGGGGGCGTCAGCGATCATCTCCATCACGCTTGTCCCCATGCTCATGACGATGCTCATGCGCGGAAAGTTCCGTCCGGAGAAGAAGAACCCGGTATCGCGTTTCTTTCGCCGACTGTACGAGCCCGTGCTCACCAAAGCGCTCCACTACAGGAAGACGACGCTTGCGTTGAACGTTCTTGCGCTCTTGATCACGATTCCCATGGCGATGCATATGGGTTCGGAGTTCATGCCACCGCTTGACGAGGGGAGCCTCCTCTTCATGCCTGTGACGCTTCCCAACGTGTCGATCACCGAGGCCAAGCGCATCATGCAGGTCCAGGACAAGATCATCGCGTCATTTCCAGAGGTGCAGCAGGTCCTCGGCAAGGTCGGCCGCGCAGAAACGTCGACAGATCCGGCACCGACGAGCATGATCGAATCAATCATCCTCCTTAAGCCGAAGGCGGACTGGCGCAAGGGGATGACGAAGGACGAGATCGTCTCCCAGCTTGACGCGAGGCTCCAGATCCCGGGTGTTCGCAACGGCTGGACCCAGCCGATCATCAACAGGATCAATATGCTCTCGACCGGCGTGAGAACCGATCTCGGCGTGAAGATCCTTGGCGGCAACCTCGATACTCTTGAGCAGCTCGCAATCAGGAGCGAGAATATCCTTCGCGCCATTCCCGGCGCGGTCGATTTGTATGCCGAACGCGTCATTGGCGGCGACTTTCTGGACATCCGCGTCCGTCCGGAAGCTGTCGCTCGTTATGGGATCAATGTCGGCGATGTCCTGAATGTGGTCGAAACCGCGATCGGAGGAGAAAATATCTCCACGACCGTCGAAGGCCGGCAGCGCTTTCCCATCAGAGTGCGCTTCACGAAGGATTCCCGGAGCGATGTCAACGCCCTCCGCAGTTTGCTCATTCCGGTCCCCAGACGGGGAGGATCGCGGATGCCCACATCGGCGGAACCGACGTCGGCGACAGGGATGGCGACGGGAGCATCGATGTCGGCACCGGGAGCGTCCGCCGGTCTTGCCGGGACACCCTCCTTCCCCGACGAGCGAGAGAACGCCTTCATTCCCCTTTCCCAGGTCGCGGATATCAAACAGGTGCCCGGACCGCCGATGATCAACAGTGAAAACAGCCTCCTGCGCTCGATCGTGTATCTCAACGTTCGGGGCAGGGATATGGGGGGCTTCGTCAACGAGGCGAAGGCTTCCCTGGAAAAGCATCTCGCGCTCCCTCCGGGATATTATATTTCATGGAGCGGCCAATACGAGAATCAAATCAGGGCGAAACAACGACTGGAAATCGTTTTGCCCATTGTATTTCTCATCATTTATGTGATGCTCTACTTCACATTCAAATCCTACCTTGAGGCTCTCATGGTCATGCTCTCAGTGCCATTTGCCCTCATCGGAGGCGTCTACCTCCTCTACTTCCTTGGGTACAATTTCAGCGTCGCGGTCTGGGTTGGCTTCATTTCGCTCTACGGCGTCGCAGTCGAGACGGGGGTCGTTATGGTCATCTACCTTCACGAGTCGCTTGACAAGTACCTGCAAAAGGGGGCAATTACAAAGGACGATATCGTCAAGGCGACGATTGAGGGCGCCGTGCTCCGGCTGCGGCCCAAACTCATGACCGTGGCAACGGCCCTTTTTGGACTCCTTCCGATCCTTTGGAGCAGCGGAACGGGCTCGGATCTCATGAAACCAGTGGCAGCGCCAATGATCGGCGGCATTGTCACGTCAGCGATTCACGTCCTCTTCGTCACCCCGATCATCTTCTCCATGATGAAAGAGCACATGCATCGCAAGGGGACGCTCGCTCCGTCTCTCCATGCACGAAGGGCAGTCGGACCGTCATGAGGACCGTTGGTAAACGTGAACTATGGTCGTTCACGAGAATCCAGAATCAATAAACTGAATAAGTCGTTGCTAAATCAGAGTTTAATCGGTAGAGTTCGAGTTATTTCAGGTTAGCAAGCGCGGTTCATCGCGTGCCGCCAGGTTCTGTCAAATTTCCAACGTTCTGGCGAACCAGCGGTCAAGGGCACACGATTCTACACTGACATTCTGGCGCTTCAGATCGGCGATGACATTAGAACGTCGAACGTGCAATCCCATCGCCCTCCCTTCTATGCTCCAGCCCCTTTCAACGCGGAGAGTGGCGAGGGAGGTACAGGTGCCCTTCGGACTGCATCGTGAGGGAATATGGACTCAATTCCCCGCGCGAAGGGGGCGAAAAGGGGGTAATATTTTGCTTGATTTTGAAGTTCAAAATTTCGTACATTAGAGGAGTCAAAGTGTGTGCCGATCTCAAGCATCCATCACTTTTTTCAGGGGAATGATATGAAATTCAAGCTGCCATTGCTCGCCCTTCTTCTTCTCGTCTCACTCTCGTTCGCGGTCGCCCGCCACGATGACAAGGGCAAGTCAGCCACAACGTCGAAGCAAAGCTGCTGCACGGACGTCAAAAAGACATCCGACAAGGCATCTGCCACATGCACCATGGATAAAGCCAATTGCCCGATGGTCAATGGTCAATGCTCGATGGACAAGGGCACCAAAGCCTCGATGAAGCAGACGGGCTCGACCAAGGTCATCAAGGTCACCGATGCGAAACACAAACAGGCAAAGTCTGGGGTGACCGCCCACGGCACCAACTGATCGAACCGATTTCTGAACGAAGCCGTCTGAACCACTCAGGCGGCTTTTTTCTTTTCACGACTGACCTCACTGTTGGGATGACCCGGAACTGAACCATGAAATCCGCCTACTGTACACATTGCGGTACACCGATCAAGGACGACGCCGAGTTTTGCACGAAGTGCGGCGCCCGTGCCGGAACGCCTGCTCCCGCGAGTGCCTCCGTGCCGCCCCTCCCCGCAGCCCGCGTGAAAAAGATCATGAGCCCTCGGACGAAGGCCCTGTACGGTGCGTTCGTCGCGGTCGTCTTCGCCGTGTTCCTCTACCTGTTCGTGGATCACCTTCCCGGCGGGGCGCACCCCGTGATCCAGAACCAGCCGTCGATCGCCATGGCGACGATGTACATGGGCCAAGTCATCCAGCCGTTCCCGATCACGGCGACGGTCGACGGCGACCAGATCATCTTCCCGCTCTCGGTGCTCCAGGAACATAAGCTCATCGAATTCGAATACCGGATGGAGAACAACGTCATCCCTCTCTTGGCCTACATCGCCGCGGACGGCAAGCTCGTCACGTCGATCCGTATGTGCGAACCGTGCAATTCCGACCATTTCCGCATCGAGGGCATGGAGCTTTGCTGCTCGAAATGCGAATCACGCTGGAAACTGAACAACCTTGAGGGCATCCAGGGCAACTGTCAAAAATATCCGCCAGACCCATTGCCGAGCATTGTCCGAGCCGACCCGCGGTCCGGAGCCGAGGTCGTCGCGATACAACTCAGCGCCGTGAAGAACTGGAAAATGAGAATCTAATCACATCACGAGAACGGAGAACAGCATGAAATTACTCTTTGCACTGATCATCCCGGCGTTTCTCTTTGCCGGATGCTTGAAACAGGACGGCCTGCAGACCGTCACCGTGAAGGCGAAGACCATGGTCTGCGCCACGTGCGCCAAGAACATCGAAAAGGCTGTCTACGCCGTCGAAGGAGTGAAGTCGGTGAATGTCGATTTGAAGACGAAGACGGTGGAGGTGAAGTTCCTTCCCGTCACGACGAATCTCCAGACGATTGAGGTCGCGATCTCGGATGCGGGCTACGACGCGAATGACCGCAAGCGCGATCCGGCAGGGTATGACAAGCTTGACGCGTGCTGTAAGATCGACGGCTAGCAGAAGATACGACAGGGGCATAAAAAAAGGCCGGTGCATTCGCGCACCGGCCTTTTTCTTGATGGTGCTCAGAAGTCCGCTGATTCCTGTTCCTCGTTCAATCCCCGCGCTTCCTGGACTCTTCGGACGATCGTCAGGATGAATCCCACCACAAGCGTCACGGTCCCCATCCACACGAGGTTGATGTACGGCTTGATGCTCGCCTCGACGACCAGCGTCTCGACCTTGGGCTGGTGGGAGATCTTCTGCGGGTCGGCGGCGGAAAGCTCCACGCGCGACTTGGCAGGTTCTTCCTTGTTCGGCTGGATCTTCTGGATGGTGAATTCCACGTCCGAGAGGGAGCTCTTCGCCGGAATATAGGTGATCTCCCTGCCTGAATTCTTCATGAGGGCCTTGACCGCTTCCTTCTTCCCGTTCAGTTCGACGAGAAGCTCGACGCCGATCGTAAACGCGCCTCCCTCCAGCATCTTCCCCTTCTGCATGTCATTGAAATCGAAGTCGACGAATGTCACTTTGAGGTCGTCCGCGAGCGTTTTGCTCTCCCCCTTCAGAAGGGCGATCGATTCACCGGACTTGCCGTCCGGCGTTTCAACGGAAAGCGGCGTGATGTAGAAGTCCTTCGTATACATGTTGAGGATGTCGGGGTGCCGCATCATCGTGTTGTCCTTCGCGCTGATGCGCATCGTTGGAAGGACGCGGTATTGCTCGTTTCCGTGCTGTACCTGGACGTCAAATCCGAAGCGCTCCTCGTCGATGGGCCGCTCACCGATATAGGTGAGCGTGTAGCCGCCGAGGATCTCCGTCGATTGGCCCTGGGGCAGGGAAACCGTCTGCTTGTCGTCGTACCGCGCGCTCGAGACGAATCCCAGGAACAAGAGAGCAACGCCGATGTGGGCGATCGCCCCCCCGGCATACTTGGGGTTTCCAGTGAAGATACGGTAGCCGACGAGGATGTTGACGAAAAGCGCGAACGCCGCAGAGAACGAGAAGATGATCATGGAGACGTCCCGGACGCCGTACGCGACCAGTCCGGCGGTGAACAGGACGGTCGAAATGAGGGGATAGATCATCCCCTTGAGCAAACTCTCCGCCGTAGATGCCTTCCACCAGAGAAGCTGCCCGAACCCTGCCAGGAGCGCGATGATGATGCCCAGGGGGAGCGTCGTCTTGACGTAGAACGCGGTGTCGACGGCCGACGACTTGCCCTTCAGGATGTTCGTGATGATCGGCGAGGAGGTGCCGATCGTGATGAATACCGCGGCCAGACAGATCGCGAATGCCCCGAGGAAGAGCGCGAACTCGCGCGAATAGATCGTATGCTCCACGGGAATCTTCGGCATCTCCTTCATTCTCCGGAGGAGCAGGCCGAAACCGAACCCTCCGAACAAGAGGATGAATCCGAGGAGGATCCAATACGCCCACATGCCGGGGGAAACGAAGGAATGAACCGACGTTTCGCCCAGGACGCCGCTACGGGTCAGGAACGTGCTGTAAAGGACCATGATGAAGCAGAGGATGCTCAAAACGAAGTTCGTGCGCACGAAGGTGCCCGAACGCCTCTGGGACATCATCGTATGAACGGACGAGACGCAGACAAGCCACGGGATGAGCGAGGAGTTTTCGACCGGATCCCAGCCCCAGTATCCGCCCCATCCGAGCGTCTCATACGCCCAGTAGCCGCCGAGAATGATGCCGGTGCCGAGCGTTGCGGCCCCGAACACCGTCCAGGGTTTGGCGACCTTCACCCAGCTCTGATAGTCGCGGCGGAGGAGGCCGGCGACGGCGAACGTATAGGGAACCGCCATGGAGGTGAAGCCCGTAAAGAGGATCTGCGGGTGAATGACCATCCAATAATTCTGGAGCAGCGGGTTGAGCCCCTTCCCTTCCACGGGGAATTGGGCCCAGATGCCTTTTGCCTGGTCCACCCAGGCGAAGTTCGTGACGTCGGGACCGATCGGTCCGGTCCTCAGGAGGTCCTTTGGAAAGGTGTTCCAGATGAGTTCGAACGGGTTCTTCACCAGAAGCATGAGAAGCAGGGCCGAAAGGATCATCGTCCAGACGAACATGACCTCTGATTCGTAGCCCCTCTTGGCGCAATACCCCATGAGTGCCACGCCGATGATCGTCGTGTAGAGGGTCCAAAGAGAGAAGCTCCCCTCCTGGCCGGCGTAGAACGTCGAAATGAGGAGCGGCGTCGGGAGATCCGTCGAGCTGTAGTTCCAGACGTACGTATACTGGAACTGATGGGTCAGGATGAGATACAACAGGTAGGAACAGAAACTCAGAATGAGAACCGCCCCCGTGTGGTACGCGTAGCGCGCTACGTTGAGAGAGCGCGCATTGCCGCGCGTGAAGGTGTAATAGTATCCCCCGCACGCGACGAGTACCGCTGTGAACGCTAACTTGACAAAGATTTCACCGATCATCGAGTCGACACCATGTGAAAGACGTGCTGTCCGTTCGGGCCGTTCTTAGAGCGTTTTCTTGACTGAGGCGGGATCCGCCTCATACTTGGATGGACACTTCGTTAGAATGTCGCTAGCGTGGAAGTACCCGTCCTGATAGCGTCCTTTCACGACGATGGCCTCCGCAAGCTCGAAGTTGTTCGGCTTCGCGCCGTCAAGGACGACCCGGACCTCTTTCCCGTTGTCATCCTTCATATAAAAGCTGAACTGGCTCTTCGTTCCGTCGAACGAGGCATCCCGGTCCCTGAGCCATGCGCCCTTCACCTGGACCTTTTTGTGGGTGGACGCCGCAGACTGGAAGTCCGTGTATTCGACGTTCGTGTCGACAAACGAGATGGCGCCAAAGACGAGGGCCGCCACGATGATGATTCCTGCGATGATGATCTTCATGTTCATAGGTGTTGTTCCTTACTTCTTCCGTTGTTGTTCGAGCTTTGAGATCTTCCGGTCGAGCTTGAAAAGGTACGCGACAATGCCGACCCAGCAGATCAGAACGATCGTCAGGACGACATACAGCGGTTGTTCGTTCAGCATATCGTACATTTAGCGCTCCTGTTCAGCGTGATGGGATTCCAACCTATTGGCGCGCACTTTGACCTGGAGCATCCAGAAATAGAAGGCCGTAAACCCTCCCACCGAGGAGAGAAACACCGTCAGCATGGTGCCGTTCATGTGGACCTTGCCGGAGGAATTGATGATGGGGTCGGGATGGAGGCTCGCGACGATCCTCGGCATGACAAAGATGAAGAACGGCACGGTCACACCCGCGATGATCGCGTAGACCGCCGAAAGGGTTGCGCGCTTCTCCTCACCGTCGAGCGACGACCGCAGCGCGAAGTATGCGGCATAGATCAACAGGAGCATGAAGATCGATGTCTCGCGCGGGTCCCAGTTCCAAAAGGATCCCCAGTTGAATTTTGCCCAGATGGAGCCTGTAACGGTAGCGAGCGCGCAGAACATGAGCCCAAGACCGGCCGATGCGGCCGATTTCATGTCGTCATCGAGGTTCTTGTTCTTCAGGTACTTGATGCCGTAGTAGAGCGAGACGATGAAGGCCACGACGGTCGTCCAGGCCATTGGGACGTGGAAGAACAGGATCCGCGCCCGTTGCTCGAGTCCCGGGATGACCGGAAATTCGTACCACTGCGTGGGTGTCTGGACGATGGGAAAGATGAAGGCGACGACGATAACGACCGTCATCCAAAGGCTTAAGAATATCTTCGATGCTTGCATGCTTCTCCTGACTAATTCGTCCTATTTAAGATACGAAAAAAACCCTAGCGGGGCAATGTTCAGTCCGTCCAGATATATTCGAACAATAGGTACGAAACGGCCGTCATGACGACCATATACGAGATAAGCACCTGGAAGTCCCCCAGCGCCTCAACAAACGGCGCATTATCGACTGCCAATTTGGTGACGTTGATCACGCTCAGGAGAAGCGGCAGGAGGATCGGAAACGACAGGACGGGATAGAGCGTCCCCTTCACGTTCGCCTTCGCGATGATGGCCGCAAGGATGGTCGATGCCGAGGCGAGTCCGAGCGTCCCGAAGACGAGTCCGATCGAGAAGACGAGGTAGTTCTGGATCGTGAAGTTCGGCAGCACGAGCAGGAACAGGACCACCGTGAAAAGGTTTAGTCCCGCAAGGAGGACGAGATTGAACAAGAGCTTGCCGAAATAGATGGAGAGCGGGCGGGCGACGAGCTGAAGGGTCATGACCGTCCCCCGCTCCTCTTCGCTGATGAAGGTCCGGGAGAGCCCGGACATGGTCGAGAAAAAGACGATGATCCAGAAGATCCCGGCAAGCACCTGGGGTGTGACCGTCTCATTCCCGATCGAAAAGAGGACGACCGACAGGGTCGTGACGACGAACATCAGAAGCGCGTTGAGCGCGTAGCGGGTGCGGATCTCGGATCGGAGGTCCTTCCGGAAGATCGACATCGCCGCGGAGAATGTGCGCGTCCGGGTCTTCACGCGTGGGCCTTCTGCGGGTTATGCATCGAGATGTACCTCTTTATTGCAAAGCGCCCGATCTTCCTCATCGTTCGTCGCGATGATGACGATGCCGGTGCGGCGCTGTTCGTCGATGATCCGGTGCACCGTCTCCTTCCCTTCCGCGTCGAGGTTGGATGTCGGTTCATCGAGGAGGAGGAGCGGCGGCCTGTGGATGAGCGCGAACGCGTACTTCAGCCGCTGGCGCATGCCGGAGGAATAGGTCCGGACGAAGTCATGTTTTCGCTCGGAAAGATTGACCCTCGCCAGGAGTGCATGGATGTCCGCCTCGATGCCGCGGACCTTGCAGAAGAGTTCAAGGTTCTCGACGCCGCTGAACTCGTCGTAGAGCTGGAGGTACGGAGACACGAACCCGATGTACCGGTGCCGGTCGGCCGCCGGGATCGCCTCATCGCCGACCTGGAGGGCGATCGTGCCTGAGGTCGGAGCGAGCACGCCTGCGATGATCTTCATGAGCGTCGACTTCCCCGATCCGTTCCGGCCGGTGATCGAGACCGCATCGTTCAACTGGGCCGAAAGGCCGATCTCGGAGAAGATCTTGCGGCGATTGAAGGTCTTGGCGATCTTCTCCGCCTGGAGCAGTACCAGCGTCATCTATCCTCCGATCACGGTGAATTTTCCTTTGTACTCTCTGCCGTCAATCGTTGCGATAAAAATATAGATCCCCGAGGGGACGTTCTCACCGGCGTTGGTCCTCACGTTCCACTCGATGGACTGCTCGAGCGGACGGCGTTCGACGACGGGGAGCTCTCCGGAAAAGATCCGCTCCATCCCCGCGCTCATCACAAAGAACGTGGCCGTCTTGTCCGTGACGTACGGAAGGCGCACGACGAGCATCGGACTCTTGCCTCGGACGAAAGGGTTCGGATAGACGAGCGCATCGCTCACGAGCGAAGGAACGTTCTCCTGCGACGTCCAGTTCTCCGGATCTTGGACCTCGACCTTCACCGAGATCCCGTTGGCGAGATGCTTGAAGGTTGCGTTTTCGCCGTCCTGCATGACGTAGGAGAACCGCAGCCACCCGGCGGGCAGGCTAGCATTCACGTTCGATATCATCGCCAGCATCTGGTTTCCGCCGACGACCACCGGCCGGTAGACGGAACTGAACGATTGTATGCTGTCGGAGAGCGTTCTTCCCGGCGACACGTATCCCGCCACTGGACGGGTCCGCATGAGAGGGTAATTGTTCGCCTCATGATAGCCCGTCACCGTGTCGGCGAGCGGTCCCGTACGGGAATTCCAGACCGTCCACTCGAAGAACGCCTGCCGGAGCGAGCTTTGACGCTCGCCAAGTGCCCGGTCGAGAGCCGTGAGAGCGGGAACCTGGCGTATCTCCTCCCACGTCCGGCGCATGACGTCCGCCGAATAGCGCTGTTCCAGAAACTTCCCCCATACCGACCTGCTGTACTCGATGAGACCGTTGCTTTGCGTGAACGTCACCTCCGGCGTCGCAAACTGCCCGCGCGGCGTGACGGGGAACGAGAGCGGGTCCTTGACGTACTGGTAATAGTCGTTAACGTCGGTGTACATGACGTCCTCCATCCAAGTGGACGTGATCTCGAGAAAGTACGCGTCGCTCGCCCAGAGGCCGTAGGATCCGAGCTGGATCGCATGGTGGAACTCATGCGCGGCGGTCACTTTAAGGCCTGCCATGCCCCGGCTATAGAACTCCCGGTAATCATTGTCGATCTGAATGCTTGTCACATACCTCGGAGGGACGAATCCTGCGATGGCGCTCTCCGACCGGGTGAGGCCGTAGTACGTGATGTCCGCGACGTAGATGTCATAGGTGGTCTGGCCGGCCTGCAGGGGCGAGTCGTACCCCAGGGAATCGATCTCACGGGTGAAGACGTCATTGAAGAACTTGCCGACCGAGTCGACGTACTGCTCGGAAGAATTGGGGATCGGAAGGTTGTTGACGTCGAGCATTGCGGCGGCATCCGGCCCGGTCGTGTCGTAGTGCACCAGGAAATGCCCGATGACCCGTTGTGTCTGCGTTTGCGGCGCAGCGAGGAACGAGGTCAGTTCGGCACGATCCGCCTGGGAGAATTTGTCCCAATTTCTGAGGATCGCGAGTGATATCCAGAGCCCGCACTTCTCCCCTTCCGCCGGGAGCGAGGATATGGTCCGCGCGTGCGGCACCCGGACCTGGCGGGCCGCAGCGAGGATCGACTCGACGTTGACGCTCCGCGGATCTGTCTCCTGCGCGAATCCGGAGGCGCGAACGATCAAGACGAAGGCGGCCAGGAACACGATGGATCTCACGTCAGTTCCCTCCTCCGCTGAAGATGACGACCTTGAAGAGACCCTGAAGCTGTTCCGTCACGAGCAATTGGACGGAGGAGTCGCCGGGGGCGTGTCCGAGGGCAAATCCCCCCAAGCCCTCGGTACTGATGAGTCTGACCCGTGGGAGGGCCGAACTTGTCACCGGACCGGGAAGGTAATAGAGGCTCTTCGTGATGTTATTCTCAAAGATGATGTCGGCGATACCGTCCCCTGTCGCATCCCCGACCTGCAGATACTTCTCCGACCGGATGGAGATGTCCTTCATCCGAACGGTCGGGGCAGAGACCGTCGAGTCCTTTTGCCGAAACGAGCAGAGAAGTACATTGGCGGGCTCCCGAAGGTTCAGGATGAGATCATCCACGCCGTCTGCGTTGAGGTCGGTGCTCCACGCGAGCACGCCGCAGCTCTCCGGGACGCTCACGGAAAACGCAAGGACGGGCGCGGTAAACTGGCGCGGCTTCTCTTGGGCCATCTCATACACGTCCTCGCTCTTCGTCTTTGCGTTATAGCGGACGTAGCAGAGGCCCTGGAGCGCATGCGGGCTTCTGCGCGTCATGACGCACGCGCTGAGCGATACCGGCAATGCCGGCGTGCACGTACGCTCGATGAACCTCGACGGTGCGATCTGTTCGAATTCAATGAGGGATAAGCTGTGATGCCGCGACTCCTGTTCCAGGGCATAGATCTGCAGGGTCCCCGTGGCGGGGTCCGCGTCCACGGAAACGAGGTCGCTCTCCTCCCGCAACGGAAGCGCAAACGATCGGTGCGAGAAATCGCTCGTCTGGATCTCCGCAATGGATGAAAGATGTTCGGAAGGATCCGTCAGGAGCAGCACTGCCATCGTGTCGTTCCCCCAGACGTAACTGATCTCGGTCGGCTTCGTGAGGGTCGAGAACGACATTTGTCCGTCGTAGCTCCCGTCCGCCAGCTGGTGAAAATACGAGACAGTCCCGGAGGCGGCATTCCCAACGAACGCGTCCTCCCTGCCGTCGCGCGAGACGCGCGACGTTGCGACCCCAGACGGGCCGAGTCCGGTCATATACTCGGTTCGGCCTATTGACGAGTCCGTGACGGATGCGTTGAAGGCGATTCGGATCTTGTGGGACGAGCTGTCGACGATGGCTGCGTTCGTCCTGCCTGTCCTGGCGTGGGTGAAGAACGTGAACCCCGATGGGGTCTTCCCGCCAGCGAATTTCATGAGTTCCTCGACGACACCCTTGCCATCGTTCAATCCCACGGCGAGATAGCGTCCCTGGGCGCAGAGAATGCCGATGTCCGGCCTGCCATCCCCGTTCACATCCGCGAGCATCATCACCGATGGCGGCGCTCCTACGAACACGGGCGCTGAGGGTTTGAATCCGCCCAGCCCGTCCCCCGAGAAGACCTGGATGGACCGGTTCGAGCCGGACACGACGATGATATCCTTCATGGGATCGCCATCGAAGTAGGACGTCGTCACGAATGAGGGTTCGGACGTGAGCGAGATGACCGCCGGGTCGGAGAACTTCATATTGCCGAATCCAGTGTAGAGAAGCAGTTCGTTGGAGATCCAGTTCCCTACGATGATGTCCGCGATGCCGTCATCGTTCATGTCGTCCACGGCGAGCGCGCTGATGGAATATTCGCCGAACAGAACAGGCGAGACGCGAAATGTCCCGTTGCCATTCCCGAGGAACACCTGGACGCCGAGCTGCTTTTCGCCCCATAACAGGATGTCCGCCTTGCGGTCGTTGTTGACGTTCGCCACGGCCAGGCTGCTGAACGGTTCGGGAACGTCCTTCTTCCAGGCGACGACGAGCCCTTTGCGCGGGCGCCCGAGCAGAACCTCGATACTCCCGGGGGGATCGGTCGCGATGACAATGTCGTCGATACGGTCGTCGTTGCACCGTGCCACAGTTGCAGTCCGGATGGGACGGTCCACCTTGAGCGTCACTGACTGCCACGAGTGTGGCGGGAGTTGTTGGTAGTAGACGACGATGCTCGTGCCGCCGTACGCGGCGAGGTCCTGAAGGCCGTCTCCGTTAAAATCGCCGGAGAGGAGCCCGTGGATGGCCTTGTTCGTCGTGAGCTCCTGGACGGGGCCGAATGTTGTGAGGTAGCGCTGCGCGGAGAGCCTGTCGTAGGCCATGAAGTGGAGCGTTAAACAGAGAAACGCGATGCGCGTTGGAGAGCTGAGGTGCGCGATCATCGTTCCTGCGGCCCGACGGGGAAACAAATGGTCATTTTTCACGGCGAAGTGGTCGGAGCCGGAGCGTACGTCGACGGAGGGCCTCACCGAAACGGCGCTTCTGTTCAGGGGTGAGCGGAATGATCGGATCCACCGCCACGGGAAGGAGATGGTCGTCGACCGCGACAAAGGTCAGATATGCCGTGTTGGCCGTCTTGCGAGCCCCGGTCAGCTGATTTTCTGCGATGACGGAGACTCCGACCTCCATGGAGGTGCCGAACGCGCGGTTCACCGATGCGCGCAGAGTCACGACCTCGCCGAGGCGGATCGGTTGGTGAAACACGAGTCCATCGACCGCCGCCGTGACGCAGACGCGATTCGAGTGACGCTGTGCGGAGATCGCAGCGGCGATGTCCATCCACTCCATGAGCCGGCCGCCGAGGAGGTTGCCGAGCTGGTTCGTGTCGTTCGGGAGGACGAGTTGCGTCATCTCCACCTGGGAATCCCGGACGGTGCGGCGCTTTGTGCGAATGGGTCGTGTCTTCTTGGTCATATCGATGGCGTATCGGTTTAGTGCCGGTCAGCGGGTGCGCTGCCGGTCTGCGATCCACCGGCGGCGGAGCTGGGGGATCCGAGCGCCTCGATGGACGAACGCAGGCTCTCGGCGTCCTGGCGGAGTCGGCTCGACGGGTAGCGCGTAAGGAATTTATCGATCTCGGTACGCGCCTCATCGAATTTCTTCCGCTTCACGAGCATCTTCGCCTTCTTGAGGAGCGCCGGCTCGGCATATTCGGTGTCATGATACTGTTCGACGATCATGTCGTAATAGAGCGTCGCCGACTTGTTGTAGTCGAGCTTCTCATAGACGTCCGCTGTCTCGTAGAGCTTTTGCGCCAAGCGGGTATTGAGCTCGCGTATCTTGGACTCAGCGGAGGCAACGAGCGTGTCCGCCCGGTACTCCTCCACGAACGCCTGGAACTCCTCGATGGCCTTGCGCGAATAGGTCTGGTCAAGCGATGAACGCGGCGCAAGGCTGTAGTAGCACATCCCGATCTTGTACTGCGCCTGGGGCACGAACGGGCTCGAGGCCATGAGCCGTTTCAGCGACTGATACTCTTCGCTTGCGAGGAGGAATTCCTCCCGCGCATAACGACATTCCGCGAGGTAGTACTGGGCGTCGTCGGCGACACTGCTGGCCGGGTATTGAAGCTTGATGAGCTGAAAGTCATTGATCGCTTCGAGGTAGTCGCCATTGAGGTACTTCTTCTTCCCCAGGTCAAAGCGTTCCTCGGCGGAAAGGTTCTGGACGACGTTCGAGGACCCGCATGAGGAGATGAGCATCGCGAAGATGAGCGACAGAAGACAGAGAACGAATCCGCGAAACATTGATAAGGTCATGGTCAGCTGCGAATATTGAATAACAAGTAAACGACGACGCCGGTTGTCCCGACGATGACGAACGGTTCGACGATCCGATCGATGAACCGTTCCTGCGGGAGTTCCCCGCGCGTACTGTTGAGGCCGGCGGGCTCGATCCCCGGAACGGCGTCGACGCGGACCGTGTCGGAGAGGGCGCGCGAAAGCGACTCACTCATGCGGACATTCGCCCCGGGGGCGGACGCGACCATGCACGAGAACTCGGCAGCGACTGTCCGCCGGACCCTTCGTGTGCCGAACAAGCCGTCCTCCGACGGATCGGTGTATCGCACCGAGATCGTCGGATGCCGGATCTCGATCACGGCACCGTCAGCGGGCATCACGGTGCCTCCAAGGACGACATCGTGACCCGCCGCCTTGAGCTCGGCGGCGAACGCCTGTTCGGTGATCCAACTCTCGGCGCCCTGCTCGACGCGCAACGCGACATGCTCACCGGCGGTGATGCCGGAGCGGGTCAGCACCTCCCCCGCCGCCGCCCGGACGGCTTCCTGTGCGAGAGTGAGATTGCTTTTCAGCGAGTCCTCTTGCCCAAAAGCCGCAGCCGCGCTCACCATCGAGGCAGCGAGCAGACCCAGGGCGAAGACGACCGGCAGGTGCGATCGGTTCACGCCGGGACTCGGTCCTTCCTACGCATAGATGCCCCGGACCTTCAACGTCTTCGCCACCTTGTCGATCGCGAGGATGTACGCGCCGATGCGGAGCGAAACGCTGTACTTTTCCGCTGACTGGTAGACGGCGTCGAACGACGCACGCATCAGGCGCTCCAAACGGCGGTTCACCCTGTCGAGCGTCCAGAAATACCCCGCGCGGTCCTGTGCCCACTCGAAATACGAGACGGTCACACCGCCGGCATTTGCCAGGATATCCGGAATGACGAGGATCCCCTTCTCCTGCAGGATCGGGTCGGCGCTCGCATCGGTCGGGCCGTTCGCGCCTTCGCAAATGATCTTTGCGCGGATGCGCGGAGCGTTGGCCGCGGTGATCTGTTCTTCCTTGGCTGCCGGGACGAGGACGTCGCATTCGAGTTCGAGGAGTTCCTCTTGGGTGATCTTGTCCCCTCCAGTGAAACCGTCGAGCGTTCTGTGCGTCGAGGCCCAGGCAAGCGCTTTCGCGATGTCGATCCCCTTCTTGTTGTAATACGCACCCGTGACGTCGGAGATGCCGACAATGGTGCATCCCTGCTCAGCCAAGAGCTGGGCGGTCGTCGACCCGACGTTGCCGAATCCCTGCACGGCGATCGTCGCGCCTTTCGCCTTGATCCCCTTCTTTTCGAGCGCGCCGAGCGTGACGATCATGCAGCCCCTGCCGGTCGCCTCTCGCCGGCCGAGCGATCCGCCGAGGATGAGCGGTTTTCCCGTGACCACGGCGGTCTCGGTCCTGCGCATGTGCATGCTATACGTATCCATGATCCAGGCCATGACCTGCTCGTTCGTATTCATGTCGGGAGCGGGGATGTCCCGGTCCGGGCCGAACACGTCGAGCAGATTCGACGTGTACCGCCGGGTGATCTTTTCCAGTTCCACCTTCGTGAGGGTGTTCACGTCGCAACGGACCGCGCCCTTCGCGCCGCCGAACGGGATGTTCATGATCGCGCACTTCCACGTCATCCACGCCGCGAGCGCCTTCACCTCGTCAAGCGTGACGTCAGGAGCGTACCGGATGCCCCCCTTCGACGGTCCAAGGATGTCGTTGTGGATGACGCGGTAACCTTCGAAGATCTCGATCCTTCCGTCGTCCATCTGGATGGGAATGGATACGATCACCTGTTTGGCAGGCGTCTTCAAATACTCGTACAGACCCTTCTCAAGACCCAGTATCTCCGCAGCGATGTCAAATCGCCGCATCATGGATTCGAGCGGATTTTCCTTGTCCGTAATCGGCGTTGGTTCATGATGGAGGATCGGTTGATCAAACATGCAGTGTCGTGTCTCCTTTCCGTGAGAATCAGTGTCCGTCCGCTCTCGTTGAGAGCAGATGGGCGTCAATTAGGCGTTTCCCATCGCGATCTGTTGGAGGCGGTCGACGCGTTCCTGGATGGGCGGGTGTGTCGAAAACAATTTCATGACCCCGCCGCCGCGCAGCGGGTTGACGATGAACATATGGGCCGAGGCGGGCGAGGGGTTCGCCATCGGGATCCGCTCGACTCCGCGTTCAAGCTTCTCGAGCGCGCTCGCAAGCGACAGCGGGCGTCCGGTGAACTGCGCGGCGCCGGCATCCGCGGCGAACTCCCGTGAGCGCGAGATCGCGAGCTGCACGAGGACCGCTGCGATCGGGGCGAGGATCAGCATCGCAATTTCGCTGATGCCGTTTGAATCCCGGCGGTCGTCCCGGCTTCCGCCGCCGAACATCATCGACCAGCCCGCCATCCGGGCGACGAAGGTGATCGCGCCGACGAAGGTCGCCGCGATGGTTCCCGTGAGGATGTCTCTGTGCTTGATGTGGGCGAATTCATGGGCGAGGACGCCTTCCAGTTCATCGTCGCTCAAGAGCGCGAGGATCCCTTCGGTCGCGGCGACCGCCGCGTGGTCGGGGCTCCTGCCGGTGGCAAAAGCGTTGGGGGTCTCCCCGGGGATGATGTAGACGCGGGGCATGGGAAGTTGAGCTTCGGTGGAAACGCGCCGGGCGATCGAGAAGAGCCTTGGGGACTCCGCCTCGGTGACCTCCTTTGCGCGGTACATCATGAGGACGAGCTTGTCCGAGAACCAGTAGGACCCAGCATTCATCAGGAGCGAGAAGGCGAACGCCATCATCATTCCGCGCTCTCCGCCAAGAAACGATCCGACAAGAATGAGGATGACCATCATTAGTGTCATTAAAAATACCGTTTTTAGCGTGTTCATATCATCTTATTCCTAATCTAAACTTGTTTACTGCTTATAAGGTATGGAATATTTGGTTCAGATTCAAGAATGGGAATGGAGGCACGATGAGGAGAAAAAGGAGCGCGGGTGGGCTCGCCCGCGAGCGACAACGACGGAGAGCCTGAATCTGATCGTTTGCGTCCGAAAATGTTAAAGACCCGCCAGGATCTCTTCCGTCTTCCTCACGAGACCGATACGGGGAAAGATCTTCGTCACCGTATGAAGATGTTCCTCCGCCGACAGGGCGGACATCGCATCCTCGGCAAAGACCTGCTGGTACCCGTATTCATACGCGAACCGGGCGGTGCTTTCGACGCCGATATTCGTGGAGATGCCGCAGAGCACCATCGTTGTTATTCCGCGCCGTCTGCATTGCAGATCAAGGTCGGTGCCGTAGAATGCGCCCCATTGATGCTTCGTGATCACGAAATCATTCTCCATCGGCCCCAACTCGTGGACGATCTCAGCCCAATCCGCTGGCGGTACTTGGGCCGGCACTGGCGTGTCGGCGATGGGGCGCAAGGCGTCCTTCCGGTCGGGAGACGGGGTCACGCGCACGAGAAAGATGGGGATCGCGTGCTTTCTGAAAGCATCGGCAAGCGCCGCAGCGTTTCGAACGACGGCGTCGGACGGATACGGAGCGGTCTGCCGAGCCACAATTCCTTTTTGAAGATCGATGACGACCAATGCCGTTCTTGATCGATCGATGGAAAGCGCTGTCGTCATGGGCTATTCGTCATCCCCCGCACGGAGCTTTTCCAGAACGGTGAAATCCTCGAGTGTCGTGGTGTCTCCGCTCACCGATCCGCTCGACGCTATCTCTCTGAGGAGGCGCCGCATGATCTTGCCGCTCCGGGTCTTCGGGAGCGCGTCGGTGAACCGGATCTCGTCGGGTTTCGCCATCGCGCCGATCTCCTTTGCGACATGATGGCGCAGTTCCTCCTTCAAGGCGGGGCTCGGGGCCCTCTTCCCTTCCAGGGTCACAAAGGCGCAGATCGCGGAGCCCTTGATCTCATCAGGCTTGCCCACGACGGCGGCCTCGGCGACGAACGGATGGCTCACGAGGGCGCTTTCGATCTCCGCCGTTCCCAGCCGGTGCCCTGAAACGTTGATGACGTCGTCGACGCGTCCCATGATCCAGAAATAGCCGTCCTCATCCCTGCGTGCGCCGTCACCGGTGAAGTAGACGCCGGGGATGTCGCTCCAATACTGCTTCTTGTACCGTTCCGGGTCGCCGTAGATCGTCCGAAGCATCGATGGCCACGGACGCCGGATGACGAGGTATCCCCCCTGGTTCGGGCCGACCGGTTCGCCCCGCTTATTCACGATGTCGGCATCGATCCCGGGAAACGGGAACGTCGCCGTGCCGGGTTTCGTCGGCGTCGCGCCCGGCAGGGGCGAGATCATGATGGCTCCCGTCTCGGTCTGCCACCAGGTGTCGACGATCGGGCACTTCCCTTTCCCGATGATCTTCGAGTACCACATCCAGGCTTCCGGATTGATCGGTTCGCCGACCGTGCCAAGGAGCCGGAGAGAGCTCAGGTCGTGCTTCAGCGGCCACTGTTCGCCCCAGCGGGTGAAGGCCCGGATGGCCGTCGGAGCGGTATAGAAGATATTGACGCGGTAACGGTCGATGATCCTCCAGAAGCGGTCCGGCTCCGGCCAGTTCGGAGCGCCTTCGTACATGAGGGTCGTCGCTCCGTTGAGGAGCGGTCCGTAGATGACATAGGAATGACCCGTGATCCATCCGATGTCCGCCGTGCACCAGTACGTGTCGGTGTCCTTGATGTCGAACACCCATTTCATCGTCACGGCGACGCCGGTGAGATACCCGCCCGTCGAGTGCACGATCCCCTTCGGCTTTCCCGTCGTGCCGCTCGTGTAGAGGATGAACAGCGGGTGCTCGGCATCGAGCTCCGCCGCCGGGCAGTCCGCGCCGGACGTCTGCATGAGACCGTCCCACCAGTGGTCGCGGCCCGGTTCCATCGTGATGTGCATCCCGACCCGTTTGAGGACGACGACGCTCGTGACCGACGGCGAGCGAAGGAGGGCCTCGTCCACGTTCTGCTTCAGGGGTATGACGGCGCCGCGGCGGTATCCCCCGTCCGCCGTGACGACGATCTTCGCCTGGGCGTCGTTGATCCGGTCGACGAGCGCCTGAGCGCTGAATCCACCGAAGATGATCGAATGCGTCGCTCCGATCCTCGCACAGGCCAGCATCGCGACGGCAAGTTCCGGCACGAGCGGCATGTAGAGGACCACGCGGTCGCCTTTCCTGGTGCCGAGCATTTTCAGGACGTTCGCGAACTTGCAGACCTCCCGGTGCAGTTCCTGGTAGGTGAGCGTCCGGGTCTCGCCCGGCTCCCCCTCCCAGATGATCGCAGCCTTGTTCTTCCGCCAGGTAGAGAGATGGACGTCGAGGCAATTGTACGACGCGTTGATCTTGCCGCCGATGAACCATTTGGAGAACGGAAGTTTCCACTCGAGGACCGTCGTCCATTTCCGGAACCAGGTGAGCTGCGACGCGATGTCCGCCCAAAACTTCTCGGGATCGTCCATCGACGCCTTGTAGAGCTCTTTGTACCGGGCCATGGACGGGATCTCCGTCTGGGAAGAGAAGGCGGGATCAGGCGTGAAGACCCGGTTCTCCTGCTGCGTGGAGGTGATGTCCCGTTCCTCCTTCTTGTCTTGCGCGACCGTCTTTCCCAGCTTTCCTCGAGCCATCGTCCGACCCTTCTCTCTCATGTGGTCAATTTCTGCCGTGTGCTCCATGCACCGACGGAGCAAGGACGCAAGCGGCGCTCCATCTTCGGGGTAAGTATGCAACAAATTCAAAAAAGAGTCAAACCGTGGGGCGAAACGATGGGAAATACCGGGGTCCATGCGCGTGCGGGAAGTGTCATCGGCCAGTCCGTTTTCCCGGCAAGGCACGTCAAGGAGCGTTCCCGTTCTTCGAGCGCCCCCCCATTTCGCGCGCGGGTGCTATCGGTCTTCCCCGGCCTGGTCGATCCCCCCGAGCGCGAAGCGCAGAAGAGGGATCTCGTCAGAGAACTCCGACAGGACGAGGCCGCAAAAGATGATCCCGGCGCCGACGATGCCCGCCGTCCCAATGAGTTCGTTCAGTACGATGAACGCCAGAATGGCCGCAACGACCGGTTCCACAGCGAAGATGACGGCCGCTCTGGTCGGGGTCGTATCCCCCTGGTACCGGTTCTGAACCCACATGGTGATCACCGTGGCGAAGATCGTGAGGTAGAGAAATCCCGCGAGGGTCCCGGAGGTGAACGAGACCCGCACCTCCTCGAACGCCAGCGCTGCGACGGCCCCGAGTCCCCCGCAGACGACGAACTGCACGAAGGTCATCCCCAGTTTGTCGGTCTCTTCCGGGACCGTGTCGAGGTAGACGATGAAGCACGCGAAGAACAGCGCGCAGGCGAGGTTCAGCCCGTCGCCGAGGTTGAACGAGGAACCGCTGGGCGAAGTGAGGAGATAGAGTCCGAGTGCGGCGAACACGACCCCGATGATGTTCCCGGCGCGCAGGATGCGCCGCTTCAGGCCGAACACGCGCTGAGCGATGAAGTGCACGATCGGCGTGAACGGGACGAGCATGCCGGTGAAGAAGGCGGCTTTCGAGGCCGTGGTATAGGCGATGCCCACGGTCTGGAGCACGAAGCCTGCGAACAGGAACGCGCCGAGGATCGCGCCGTGTTTCCAGGTCGCCCGCGGGAGGGCCAGGCAACGCCGCGAAAAGGGGATGAAGAGCATGGCAGCGGAGAGGAGGAAGCGGAACGCAGTGTAGAAGAACGGCGAGTTCGTGACGATGAGCTCTTTCGTGACGACGAACGTGCTTCCCCACACGATCGTGATCGCGAGAAGGAGAAGTTCGGCGCGGCGTGAGGGCGACACGGTGGCGGGTTCCCGTTGTGCCTAGCTCAGGCTGGAACGGCCGTCAGCGACCAACGGAGACTTGGTCCTGCTTCCACACTTCCCCGCTCTCGTACCGCTGAAAGAGCTGGCCCCAGTGTGTTTCCGTCCGCCACTGTTCAAAGATCTTCCGATCTTTGAGCGGCCAGCGGTAATAATCGTGGTACGCTTCTGAGCCGAAGATGAAGAAGTTGACGAGCGGGGTGTGGAAGAAGAGCTTCTGCATGCTTTTGAGCGGCCCGAACCACATGAGGTCGCCGATCATGCTCGCGCCGTTATCCCCCACGTGGAATCCCCATGACTCCTTTGAGATGTCGGCACCCACGATCTCGATATCACGGACGTCGCCGACGCCGAGCTTGTCCTGATGCGCGACGTTGATATATTCGATGCTCAGGGGGTCGAAGCCCATCATCTTCGCGGCGACGGCATCGATGGCGACCTGGTCGGCGCTGGCGAGCATGTAATCCTTGACCACGGGGAACATGGTCCGGGGTCCGGGGCCGTTCCCGGCCGTCGTGCCATCCATAACGGCGAAGATGCCGGCATGGATCTCCTTCTGGATCGCGAGCAAATCGACGAGCGTACGATGAATCCAGCTGTGCGTATAATGCCGTTTCGTGTTCAGGAGGCCGCCGAACGCGTTTTTCATCGCTCCGGTCGTCGTGGTATAGATGTGGCATTTCACCGTCGGAAGATGGACGATGTTCTTCCCAAGGAAGTACTCAGGGATCGTGATCCCCTCGGGATAGATGTGGTCCAGGACGTGCATCTTCGCCTTGGGCTTGTAATCGATCCAGCGGATGTCCGTCTCCCGAAAGTTGTAGAGGACGGGGATCTCGTACCGCCGAAAGATCGGGACGTAATTATTGAGGTCCTCCCCTTTGAATGCGTTCGTCACGACGGTCTTGTTCTGGACGCAGACTTGGTCGGTGAATCCCGCCTTCTGGAGGGCGAGGACGGTCCCTTCCATCTGCCACGGCGTCGTGTTGGCCGCGGGGAACGGAAAATGCCAGGAGATGTTATCCTTGAGGATTGTCGTCGCGCCTTTTTGCAGCGCGGTCGAGACGCCGGCGAGTTCCATGAGCCGGTCGACGTCCTGGAGGACGGTGCCGGGGGTGGTTTTAATGACTGCGACTTTCGATTTTGCCATGGTTTCTATCGTCCGTATATGATCAGGCTTGCGGTGACGATCCAGAGCACGAGGTTGATGAGAAGAGGGCGGTCGGACAGCGCGATCCGCGTTGGGTCCCCTCCCTCTTCCTTCTTGTGCACCAGATACAAATAGCGAAAGATCCCGTACAGAACGAACGGCACGGTGTAAATGAGGTGGTTCGTGCCGAACTTGAGCACCGTGTCCTCGCTGATCGTGTAGAGCGTGTACGACATCACCGTCGATGCGGTGACGATGCCGATCATCTGGTCGAGGAAATACGGGCTGTAATGCTGGAGGACCGCCCGGTGCGTGTTCGCGTGCGCTTCGAGGATCGTGAGCTCATGCCTCCGCTTGCTGAACCCGAGGAACAGCGAGAGGAGCACCGTGCAGATGATGAGCCATTCCGAGGTCGGGACGCTGATGAGGAACGCCCCTCCGACGACGCGCAGGACGAATCCGGCGGAGATCGTCATGACGTCAAGGATCACCGTCTCCTTGAGCTTCAGGGAATAGAGGATATTGATGATGACGTAGAGCAGGAGGATCGTCCCGAATTCCACCTTGAGGATGAAGCCCCCGGCGAGCCCGACGAGGGCAAGGATGACCGCGGCACCGGCGGCGGTCGAGACCGCTATCGCCCCCGACGGGAGCGGGCGGTGCGACTTCGCGGGATGGAGCTTGTCCTTCTCCAGGTCGATGATATCGTTGAAGATGTAGACGCTGCTTGCGACGAGGCAAAAGAACGCGAACCCGAAGCACGTCGTGATGACGTCGTGCGCGATGCGCAAGTGGCCGGCGAAGACGAGGGCAGCGAAGACGAAGAAGTTCTTGATCCACTGCTGCGGCCTCATCGAGACCAGGATATGTTTGAGCGGTTTTTCCATCAGCTCAGAAGGCAGCCGGTTCCTCATAGATGCCGAACACTTCTGCGAGCGCACCGCACATCTCGCCAAGGGTGACGTATTCGCGCGTGCAGTCGATGAGCTTCGGCATGAGGTTCGAGCCGTCCTCCGCCGCGGCGCGCAGTGCGCCGAGCGTTTCGAGGACACGGACCTGATCGCGGCTGGCCCGGACCTCCGCAAGACGTTTGCGCTGCTTCACCTCCACCTCCGGCGAAATGAGGAGTATGGGGATCGAGATCTGCTCGTTCGATTCGACATGATCGTTCACGCCGACGATGATCTTCTCCTTCCGGTCCAGTTCCTGCTGGTAGCGGTATGCCGCCTCGGCGATCTCCCGCTGGAAGAATCCCGCCTCGATCGCCGGGATGACCCCGCCGAGCGAGTCGATCTTCTCGAAATACGCTTCCGCGTCCTTTTCCATCTTGTCGGTGAGTGACTCGACGAAATAGCTCCCGGCCAAGGGGTCGATCGTGTTGGTCACGCCGATCTCCTGCGCGATGATCTGTTGCGTCCTCAGGGCGATCTTCACCGCCTTTTCCGAAGGCAGGGCGAGGGTCTCGTCCATGGAGTTCGTATGGAGCGACTGTGTCCCCCCGAGGACCCCGGCGAGCGCTTCGAAGGCTGTGCGGATGATATTGTTCTCCGGCTGCTGGGCGGTAAGCGTGCATCCGGCAGTCTGGGTGTGGAACCGGAGCATCCACGAACGCGGATTCTTGGCGCCGTACTTGTCCTTCATCCGACGCGCGTAGATCCTGCGGGCCGCCCTGAACTTCGCGATCTCCTCGAAGAAGTCGAGATGGGAATTGAAGAAGAACGAGAGCCGCGGGGCGAATTCGTCGACGTCGAGGCCCTTCTTGATCCCCGCCTCGACGTACGCAAAACCGTCGGCGAGCGTGAACGCGAGCTCCTGCACGGCCGTTGAGCCTGCCTCGCGGATGTGGTAACCGCTGACGGAGATGGGGTTCCACTGCGGCATCTCCTTCGTGCAATACTCGAACATGTCGGTGATGATCCGCATGGACGGATGCGGGGGGTAGATCCATTCCTTTTGGGCGATATACTCCTTGAGAATATCCGCCTGGAGCGTGCCGCGGAGCTCTCTAGGCAGTGCTCCCTGCTTCTGCGCCACGACGATGTAGAATGCGAGCATCATCGCGGACGGCGCGTTGATCGTCATCGATGTGGAGATGTCGGAGAGCCGGATATCCTTGAACAGGACCTCCATGTCCGCCAGGGAACTCACGGAGACGCCGCAAATGCCGACTTCGCCTTCGGAGAGCGCATCGTCCGAGTCCCTTCCCATGAGCGTCGGAAGGTCGAATGCGACGCTGAGGCCGGTCTGCCCGTGGCTCAAGAGGTAGCGGTACCTCTCGTTCGTGTCCTCCGGCGTGCCGAACCCGGCGAACTGGCGCATGGTCCAGAGTTTGCCCCGGTACATATTATGGTGGATGCCCCTCGTATAGGGGTACTCTCCGGGAAAGCCGATGTCGCTCATGTAATTCAGATGCGCGATATCGTCGGGGGTATAGAGCATCCCTATGGGTTCCCCGGATACGGTGGTGAACTTCACGGGAAGCGTCTTCATGCTCCCGGATTTGGAGGCCCATTGCTTCTTCCCCGAGCGGATCTCATCCATCTCATTCAGGCTCATCGACAGTTCCCGTCCAATGTATAAAAGGTCGAATTCATATCATTTCAAGATACAAATTCCATCCTACTTTTCAAAGTGATGCCGGGCCAAAACTGACGAGGCAGACTGATCGTCTGCCCCGCGGTCTTACTCACACCATCATTTCACGCGAAGCAACGGACACCTTCGCATGCAGTTCCAAGCTCTTATGCTATTTTGAACCATCCTTTTTCGGGGGCAGTTCGACCGGCAAGTCGGACCGTCCGCTCCAGTCCTCGAACGATCCGTCGTAGAGGCTCGCTTCGTGGCCCAGAAGCCGCGCGGCAAAGTAGACGAGGCTTGCCGTCTGGCCGATATGGCAGTAGGCGATGACCCGGTCATCCGGCCTCACCCCCGCCTTTGCGAACATCTCTCCGATGGTCTGCGTTCCGAGCATCTTGTTCGTGGAATCGACGAGTGTGGCGAAGTAGATGTTCCGTGCTCCCGGGATGTGCCCAGACCGAGGCATGCCGTTCGGCGTCGTCCCTTCGTAGAACCCGGGGGCCCGGGCATCAATGATCGAGACACCCTCCTTCCGGATGTTCGCCTGAACGCCCTCCGCTTCGACGAATACGCTCGATTTCAGCTTTGGCGTGAAGGAGGCGCGGCTCACTTTCGGCGTCTCGGTGGAGGTCGGGCGGTTCTCACTCTTCCAGATGTCGAATCCGCCGTCAAGGATGGCGACCCGACCCGTGAGGCCGAGATATTCGAGCGTCAGAAAGACCCTCGCGGTGGGACTCACGTTTCCATTAATGCCGCAGAGGACCACTCGAGTGTCATTGGAGATGCCAAGGCATTCTACTATGGAATCTAAATGAGTTACGGAGAGGAGTTGATACGAAAGATCGGCGTTGGACAAGGCAACATCGCCAGGCCATAAGAACCGAGCGCCGGGGATGTGTCCCGAAAGATAGTCTCTGCGGAGGCCCGCCACGTGCACGACAACCACATGGGGGTCATTCATGTGTTCGGCAAGCCAGCTCGTCGAAACGAGCACCTTGCCTCCAAAATCAGATTCTTGGGAAAACAGCCCCAACGAGAGGCACAAGGTGAGGCAAAGGACGGCAACGTACTTCATGGCGGAACCTCCGTACATGGTTTGGTGGATGATAGTACGTATTCGGCAATGAGCGCAGAATGTTTCATCGACATTCGTGCGACGATGGTCTTCGTCAGCATCGTGGCGCGGTGCGATGCAATCCGGCGGCTCAGGAGGTCCTTCCGAACCTCCTGTCGAGATCGGAGAGGGAAAGCGTTATCATGACGGGTCTTCCGTGAGGACAGACGAAGGGGATCTCTGTTTCGAAAAGATGGCCGATCAGGGCGCGCATCTCCGCTTCGCTCAGGGGATCCCCGGCCTTGACGGCAGCCCGGCAGGAATAGGATTTTGCGAGTTTTTCCCGAGGCTGGAGCTGGAGACTCTGGTCATCCTCCTTGTAGAGATCGAGTATCCTCGGGAGGATGCTCCCTTCCTCCCCCGGCTTGACATCGAGCGGCACACCGTCTACGATGACGGCGTTCTTGCCGAAGACCCGGACGGAAAAGCCGATGCTCTCCAGGTCCGGAATGAGTTGCTGTATAAGCGCCGCATCGCCCGCGGAACATTCGATCGAATGGGGAAAGAGAAGCTGCTGACTCTTATTCTGCGTCTGGGCAAAGGTCCCAACGGCCCGCTCATAGAGGACACGCTCGTGGGCGGCATGCTGGTCGATAAGCAAGAGCCCTTGTCCGGTTGCAAAAAGAATATATTTATTATGGACCTGCCAGATCGGGGCGGACCGGCGTTCCTCCTCGCTCAACGGCATGCTCCCGCCGCGTACTCCTCCTTCTGCCGAGGAACGTGCGGGTTCCCGGACTTGGCCCGCAGGCGTAAACGGCAGCGACGCGGTGGTCATCCCGGGGACTGAGGGCGCTTCCCCCGGGCCTGGCATGGGGCGGAAGAGGGCATCCCATCCGGAACCTCGGTCTCCCCGCTCGACGCCGCCCGGGGCGCGGAACCGAAGAGAAGCGTCACCGGAGTGAGCGCTCTGGTCCCGGAGGCCGAGAGCGGGAACAAGATTATGAGCGGAAAGCGCCGAGCGTACGGCCGACAGGACGAACCGGTAGACGGCCGAGTCATCTTCGAACTTCACCTCCATCTTGGCCGGATGGACGTTCACATCGACTTTGCGCGGGTCGATCGTGAGAAAGAGGACGAAGAACGGGAAGCTCCCCTTTTCGAGGAGATGTTCGTACGCCTGGAACACCGCGTGCTGGATGCTGCGGCTGACGACAGGGCGTGCATTGAGAAAGAGGTATTGTTCGGTCCGCGACTTCCGCGCAAAATCAGGCTTCCCCAGAAATCCTGAGACGCTGATGCCGCCGGCCTCGTCGTTGAAGGAGAAGACGCCCGAAGAGAGCTTCTCGCCGAAGAGGTCCGCGACGCGGCGCCCGGGGTCCGCAGGCCGCAGATCGAGGATCAGCTCGTCGTTGCTCCGAATGGAAACGGCCAGATCGGGGTGCGCGAGCGCCACGCGCTGAACGACGTCGTAGATATGCTTAAATTCCGTCGCGGCACTCTTCAGGAACTTCCGCCGTGCCGGGGTGTTGTAGAAGAGATTCTTGATGGTGACCGACGTCCCTTTGGGCGCGGCACAGGGTTCGTTCTCCGCGACATCCCCTCCGTTGATGCGGACCTTCGTCCCCGTCTCCGTTTCGGCTCGCCGGGTGCGCAGTTCCACCTGCGCCACCGCGGCGATAGAGGCGAGCGCCTCACCGCGGAACCCGAGCGTCCGGATGTTCAGGAGATCGTCGTACGTGGAGATCTTGCTCGTCGCGTGCCGTTCAAAGGCGAGCAGGGCATCCCCCGGCGTCATACCATCTCCGTCGTCGATGACCTGGAGAAGCGTGTTGCCCGCATCCTTGACGATGACGGAGAGGGCCGATGCGTGCGCATCGATCGCATTCTCAAGGAGTTCCTTGACGGCCGATGCCGGACGCTGGATGACCTCGCCCGCCGCGATCTTGTTCGCGAGGGTCGGGGAAAGTATGGAGATGCGGTCGGCCATGCGCCTACCGGCGCTCCACGCCGAGACCCGGCGCGTAGTTCAGAACGAGCGCTCCCTCTTCGACCCGGACCCCGCTGAAAGGGTCGTTCGTGGTAAGGATGTTGCCGTCGAGATCGGCGTAATCTGCGACGGGTGAGAGCTGCGCGGCGGCGGAGATCGCAATGGAACTCTCGATCATGCACCCGAGCATCACTTTCATCCCCATCGCCTGAGCGGCGTGGACCATCCGTAGACCCTCGCGGAGTCCCGTCGATTTCATGAGCTTGATATTGATGCCGTCGAAGGCGTCCCGGAGCCCCGGGATATCGGAAAGCACCATGACGCTCTCATCGGCGATGAGCGGGATATGCACCTGTGCCCTGAGCCACGGCATGTCGCGGTTCATCGCAGCAGGGAGAGGCTGCTCCACAAATTCCACCCCCTGCTCCTCGAGCCAAAGGATCTTATCGCGGGCGGCCTCCTTCGTGGACCAGCCTTCATTGGCGTCGACCCGGATGAGCTTGTCCGTCACTTTTCTGATGGTCCGGATGATCTCTTCATCGTTCGGGACGCCAACCTTGACCTTGAGGATGTTGTAGGGCTCTGCTTCCCGGACCTTCTTCTCGATGAGAGGAAGCGAATCGATGCCGATGGTGAACGACGTCTGCAGGCGCTTCGTGCCGTCGAAACCCCACAGGCGCCAGAGCGGCTGCCCAAGCCGGCGTCCGATCCAGTCATGCAGCGCGAGGTCGACCGAGGCCTTCGCGGCGGTATTCCCGGGGGCGAGTCCGCCGACGTATGCGAGGATCGTGTCGAGATCGAACGGGTCATTGAAGCGCCGGAGATCGACCCTGCGGAGGAAGGCAATGACCGTGTCGGTCGTCTCTCCGTACCGCGCCGACGGTGCCGCCTCGCCATACCCGACGATCCCCTCGTGCTCGAACTCCGTCAGGATGCAAGGTTCGATGTCCCGCGAGCCGCGCGAGATCGTGAACGTGTGGCGGAGCCGGAGGTCAAAGGGCGTGGCGGTGATATTCATGGCGGAGAGGGATCCTTATTTTGCGAAAAGGGCTTCTACGAATTCTTTCCTGTCGAACGGCTGGAGGTCGTCGATCTTCTCCCCCACACCGATGAACTTCACCGGGATTTGCAGGACGTTATTGATCGCCAGCACCACACCGCCTTTCGCCGTGCCGTCGAGTTTCGTCAGGACGATCCCCGTGACGCCGACGGACGCCGAGAACTGCTGGGCCTGCTGTATCCCGTTCTGGCCCGTGGACGCGTCAAGCACGAGAAAGACATCGTGCGGCGCATCCGGCATCAATTTCTGGAGCACGCGCTTGATCTTCTTCAGCTCCTCCATGAGGTTCACCTTCGTGTGGAGTCGCCCGGCGGTATCGATGATCATCACGTCGGTGTGCCGGGCCACAGCGGCGTTGAGCGCGTCATAGGCGACCGCTGCAGGGTCGGCGCCATGCGCCTGCTGCACGATCTCCACGCCTGCCCGAGACGCCCAGATCTCAAGCTGTTCGTTCGCCGCTGCGCGAAACGTGTCCGCAGCCGCGATCATGACATTCTTCCCCGCGCTCCGGTAGTTGTGGGCGAGTTTGCCGATCGTCGTCGTCTTCCCCACCCCGTTGACGCCCACGACCATGATGACGTGCGGCCGGTGGTCCGCCGGAATAGCGAACGGTGAAGATTCTTCCGGACCGGAAGCGAGGACCTTCTGGATCTCCTCCCGGAGCAACGTGTCGAGTTCGGCCGGGTCCTCGTACTTTTCCTTCTTGACGCGGAGGCGAATGTTCTCGATGATCACGCCGGTCGTTGCGACGCCCACGTCCCCCCCGATGAGGATCGCTTCGAGCTCGTCAAGAAGCTCGGCGTCGATCTTGGAACGGCCCAGGAGCATCTTCTGGACCTTTCCAAAGAGCGTCTCCCGCGTTTTCGCGAGGCCTTCCTTCAGCTTGCTGAAGGATATCTTGTCAAAAAAACCCATGTGGTCCTAAGCGTTGTGGACGTGTGAGAATGCCTAGTGTCGACGTACGAGCGTAACGAAACGGCGGGCATAGACGCCGAAGGAGATCACCAACAGGCAGACGCTCACGATGAGAAGCGCTCGCACGACGGGTGCGAATGACGGAAGGTCGAGAACGATGCCAAGGATCAGGACGGCGAGGGATCCGGCCGCCCACTTCCCCACCATCGTGGACTGGAGGATCACCCCCTTCGTCCGCTGGACATAGAGGCCACCGAAAAAGATGGCGACATCTCGCGCCAGGAGAAGGAGGAGGAACCAGACCGGGAGCGCGCCCTTGAGCGCGAGGGCCACCGCGACCGCGCCGATGCCGAGCTTGTCGGCGATCGGATCGATCACCTTCCCGATGTCCGACACCTGGTTCAAGGATCGGGCGAGGAGCCCGTCCAGAAAATCCGTGCACGCTGCAAATACGATGAGTCCCGCCGCGGCGTACCTGTCGGTCGGTGCTCCGGATGACAGCAGCGCGATAATGGGGTACACCAGCAAGATGCGAAGAACACTCAGACCGTTCGAGACCGTCCAGATGCGACCGTGCATGACCCGTTACTCGTCATTATCGTTCTTGGCGCCTTGTCGGGACACCTCTGTCGGATAGACCCCGCTGAAGCAGGCCGTGCAGTATGATTGCCCCCTGTCGTGCGGGACCGAGGCGAGCAATTTGTCGAGCGAAAGATACCCGAGGCTGTCGACGCCAAGTTCCTTGCGGATCGCATCGATGTCACCCTGGAACCGGTTCGCAATGAGCTCTTCCGGGCTCGGGAAGTCCATACCGTAATGACAGGGATGGCGCACGGGAGGCGAAGTCACTCGGAAATGGATCTCCTTCGCGCCAGCCTCGCGGATGAGCCGGATGAGCTGTTTCGACGTCGTGCCGCGGACGATGGAATCGTCGACGATGACGACGATCTTATCCTTCAATGCGCTCTTGACCGTATTGAACTTCGCCCGGACCTTCATCTCCCGAACGCCCTGCACCGGCTGAATGAACGTACGGCCGACATAATGGCTCCGGATGAGGCCGATCTCATACTTGCTGTCATTGCCGAGCTTGTTGTTCTCGCTCACGTAGCCGAGCGTCGCCGTATTGCTGGAGTCGGGCACGTTGATGACGACGATGCGGTCGTCCGAGGAGGAAGTGCGCGCGGGTTGCTCGATGGCGAGCGCTTTCCCGAGTTTCCGGCGTACGCGGTCGACGCTCTCTCCGAATACGGTGCTGTCGGGGCGCGAAAAGTAGATATACTCGAAGATGCAGTGCCGCGTCTCATGCACCTTCTTCTGGAGGTGAAAGGACTTCGTCTCGCCAGTGCGCAGGGCTTCGCGGTCGAAGACAAGGACCTCTCCCGGTTCGACGTCGCAGAGATATTGTGCGTTGATGATGTCAAAGGCGCACGTTTCCGATGCGACGACATAGGCGTCTCCCAGACGGCCGACCGCGAGGGGCCGGAAACCGTACGGGTCGCGCGCCGCGATGAGGAGGTCGTCGGTAAGGATGGTGAGCGAGAAAGCCCCATCCACCTGGTTGAGCGCCTCGATGACCTGATGGACGACGTCGCGTTCCTTGCTCCGCGCCATGAGATGGAGGATGACCTCGGTATCGGACGTCGTTTGGAAGATCGTCCCGTCCTCCTGGAGCTGGGTCCGGATCTCCTGGAAGTTCGTCAGGTTGCCGTTGTGGGCGATCGCGACGTTGCCGTTGCGGTAATTGACCGTGAGGGGCTGGATGTTGAGTTGGTTGTCGGCGGAGCCGGTCGTGGAGTACCGGTTGTGGCCGATCGCCATGTCGCCTTTGAGTTCCTCGACGAGGATCGAGTCGTCGCTGAAGACGTCATTGACGAGTCCAAAGCCCTTGTAGAGGTGCAGCCGGGCCCTCGTCTTCACCGGGTCATGCTCGGAAGTGACGATACCGGCCGCCTCCTGGCCTCGGTGCTGCAGTGCAAGGAGGCCGTAGTAGGTCAGGAGCGCTGCCTGTGGATGGCCAAAAATGCCGAAGACCCCGCAGTGGTCGCGGGGTTTGCCTTCCGACTGCCCGTCAGGGTCCTGTTCTGGTGTGTGTGTCATGTGCATGAAGGTACAAATAAATCAGACGGAACTCAACCCTTCCAGAGGGAGACGACCGTGTCGTGCGCGCAGCGGATGTCGTCTTGCTCCGGGTAATCGGTCGTGAAGTGAAGCCCCCTGCTTTCCTTCCGGAGGAGGGCGCTCCTGATGATGAGCACGGCGACCGTGGCGAGATTTCGCAGCTCGATGACGCCTTCCACGACCTTCGTCTTCTTGTAAAAGTTCTCGATCTCATCAGCGATGAGCTGGAGCCGGCGTCCGGCGCGGTCCAATCGAAGGTCGGACCGGACGATGCCCACGTAGTCCCACATGATCTGCTGGATCTCCTTGCGATCGTGGGAGATGAGGACCCACTCCTCCATGTCGAAGGTGCCACTCTCATCCCAGGGCGGGATCGTTGGGAATGCGACGCCGCGGCCCGCCGGCGAGTGCCGAACGTGTTCGAAGGCGCGGTGCGAGAAGACGAGCGCCTCCAACAAAGAATTGCTCGCCAGTCGGTTCGCGCCATGGACGCCCGTCATCGCGACCTCTCCGCACGCGTAGAGATTTTCGATGGAGGTCCTTCCCCAGAGGTCTGTTTCGACGCCGCCGCAGGAATAGTGGGCGGCGGGCACGACCGGTATGAGTTCCTTCGTCACGTCGAGTTTGTACCGTTCCAGACACGTTTGGTAGATGTGGGGAAACTGCTCCCGCACGCTTTCTGCGGGCAGATGCCTGACGTCGAGATACACGAAGTCGTCCCCCCGCTTCTTCAATTCGGTGTCGATCGCCCGGGCGACAATGTCTCTCGGGGCGAGCGATGCGCGTTCGTCGTAGCGCTCCATGAACGGCTGGCCGTCCTTGGTCTTGAGGATGCCTCCGAATCCCCTGACCGCCTCCGAGATGAGGAACGCGGGGGAGCCGGAGTTGTAGAGGGTCGTCGGATGAAACTGAATGAATTCCATGTTTGCGATCGCGGCGCCGGCCCGGTATGCCATGGCGACGCCGTCCCCCGTTGCGATCGGCGGGTTCGTCGTGTGGAGATAGACCTGGCCGAGTCCGCCGCTGCACAGCACGGTGGTCCGGGCGAGGAACGCCTTGACGGCGTTCTTCCGGACGTCGAGCGCGTATGCACCCCAGCAGTGGGTCGCGGTCGCTTCCGAGACCGGGATGCCGAGGTGGTGCTCCGTGATGAGGTCGATGGCGAGATGGTCCTCATACACGGTGATGTTCGGATGGCTTGCGAGCGCGGCGAGGAGCGCACGTTCGATCTCCCAGCCGCTCCTGTCGCGGGCGTGAACGATACGGTTCTGCGAATGCCCCCCTTCCCTTCCGAGATCGAGCCCTCCCTTTTTCCGCGTGAACGCCACACCGATCGAGATGAGTTCGTTCAGGCGCTGGGGACCCTCTCTGACGAGGGCTTCGACCGCATCGCGGTGACAAAGACCCACGCCCGCATTGAGGGTATCGCGGATGTGCGATTCGAACGTGTCAAGCGAAGAGGTGACCGCCGCGATCCCCCCCTGAGCGTAGTTCGTGTTCGATTCAGCGCGTTCCTTCTTCGTAATGATGGAGACCGAGCCGGTCTCCGCCGCCTTCAGCGCGAAGGAGAGTCCAGCGATCCCGCTGCCGATGATGAGGTAGTCACTCTGGTGATTCGTCGCCGGCATTGGTCGTTTGTGAGATTCTGACAAGGAGAGTGTAGAGAAACTTCGTGTTCTGTTCCAGCGCGGCGAGTCCGGTCGAATTCTTGATGACAAAATCAGCCTTCCGGAGTTTTTCTTCGACACTCATCTGTGCTCCCATGCGCTCCAGAACGTCCATACGGCTGACAGTGTCGCGCTCAATGATCCGGGCGACCCGCTCTTCCTCGGGGGCGTCGACGACGATGACGTAGTCGAACATTTCCTCTGCCCTGGCTTCGAAGATGAGCGCCGCTTCGACGGCGATCACCGGGACGGGCGCGTCACGCCGGATCCGGCCGATCTCGTTGGCGATGGCGATGAGGGTCTCCGGATGGACAAGGCCTTCGAGCGTTTCGCGCCGAGTTGGGTCCTGGAAGATGAGCTTCGCCATCTGTTTGCGGTCGAGCGTACCGTCGGGCCGGTACGAGGCATCGCCGAACGCCTTTCGGACCTTCTGCTTCAGAGGTAAATGTGTGTCGAGGAGATTCCGGGCGATGAGGTCGGCGGAGATCGTCGTGGCACCGGAGTCAGCGAAGTACCGGCAGACCTGCGACTTCCCGCTGCCGATGCCTCCGGTCACGCCAACGGCGAGAGAAAAGGATGCGTCAGGATGCTGCATATGCGTTCAAAAAAAGAGCCCGCTCGCGGATTGTCCGCGTGCGGGCCGCATCGTTAAAGTCCATGCTTGTTATTTTGCGTACGCGACAGATCTCGTCTCCCGAATGACCGTCACTTTGATCTGACCTGGGTAGCCCATTTCCGATTGGATCTTTTTCGCGATGTCGTGCGCAAGCTGGTCTGCCATCGCATCGTCGACCTTGTCGTGCTCGACGATCACGCGGATCTCCCGGCCCGCCTGAATGGCGTACGTATTGGCAACGCCTTCGAAGGACTTCGCGAGGTTCTCAAGGCGTTCCAGCCGTTTTGCGTATCCTTCCACGGATTCGCGCCGCGCCCCGGGTCTCGCGCCGCTGATCGCATCAGCCGCTTGGACGAGGGCAGCGATGGGATGCTCCATCGGGATGTCATCATGGTGGGCGCCGACGGCATTCACAACGATCTGATGTTCGCCGAAGCGTTTGGTGAGGTCGAAGCCGAGAAGCGCGTGGGGCCCTTCGACGCTCTTGTCGACCGTCTTACCGATGTCATGGAGGAGCGCGCCGCGCTTCGCCAAAGACACGTCGAGGCCGAGTTCGGCGGCCATGAGCCCGGCGAGGTGGGCCACTTCGAGGCTGTGTGCCAGGAGGTTTTGGCCGTAGCTCGAACGGTACTTCATCTTGCCGATGTGTTTGATGAGTTCGAGATGCCCGCCGTGCAGACCCGCCTCGAGGAGTGCGTTCTCGCCCGTGTGGATGAGTTCCTCGTCGAGTTCTAGTCTGACCTTTTCGACGACCTCCTCGATCCGGGCCGGGTGGATCCTGCCGTCGGCGATGAGGCGTTCAAGCGAGATGCGCGCGACCTCTCGGCGCAGCGGATCGAATCCGGAAAGGATGACGGCTTCAGGCGTATCGTCGACGATGACGTCCACTCCCGTGGCCGCCTCGAACGCGCGGATGTTCCGTCCCTCCTTGCCGATGATGCGCCCCTTCATTTCGTCGTTCTGAATGTGGAGCACGCTCACGGTCGTCTCGACGCAGTGATCGGCGGCCGTGCGTTGGATCGCCTGGATGATGATCTTCTGGGCTTCCTTCTTCGCGTCGGCGCGGGCCACGTCCCGGAGGTCCTTCAGCATCTGGGCCGCTTCGGACTTCGTCTCATTGGTGAGGTTTTCGAGGAGTATTCGTTTCGCTTCCTCGCGCGACGTGCTCGCGATGCGCTCCAGTTTGACGTTCTCTTCCTGGATCAGCTTCGCCATGTGGGTGTTCTTCTCGTCGGCCTGGCGAAGTTTATCGTCGAGCGTCCGCTTGCTCGTCTCCAGGTCTTTTTCCTTGTGGTTGAGAAGGTCAACGCGCCGCTCGAGGTTGTCTTCCCGGCCCTGCAGCTGCTTCTCGAACGTCTGGTGCTTGCTGCGTTTGGCAGCGGCGTCCTGCTCGAACTCCTGCTTCTTCTTGTACCACTCGTCCTTCACCTCAAGAAGCTTTTCCTTTTTGAGATTGAGAGCGTCCTTCTCGGCGTCCGCGAGGATGCTCTTCGCCCGTTCCTCAGCATTGTCGATCTTCTGTTTGCTCCTGCGGACGTTGAGGTACCAACCCAGCGCAAACGATATGCCGGCACAGACGATAATAGCGGGAAGAAACGTAGATAGTTCAGGCATTGCTCTCTCTCCAAAGAACCCAAGAAGACCACCCTGGAGCAACCGCACTCCCGGGTATAAATAAAAAACCGCCCGCAGCCTGTTGAGTCTAGTGTATTGAAGAATCTCTTTTCAAGACACGGTGGGTACTCCCCTGAACGTTTCTTACTTCCACTGTCTGGCGGCCAGGCCCGGAGGCTTGGCCGTCAAATCCCGCCGAGGCGGGATGAGGCCCGTAATATGACGCCCATGAGTCGAGTTCCCTATTAAAGTTACTTGTCAGATTCTTTAATATGTTTGACTCTTCGCCGGCGGTTAAACCGGCGCAGGCTGACGGTGCGGTTATAATCGATACATCGCTGGCCGCACATGTATGTATAAGAACAGAAAAGAAACGCTACTCTGCTTCCGGGTTCATGCTCCGGTCAAGATACTCGCCAATCTTCGTCACTTCGCTTTCCAGAAGGGAGGTAAGCGCCTTCGCGCGCTCCCGCTCCTTAAAGAGATCCTCCGTGATATTCAGCGCGGAGAGGACCGCAACGGTGAGCGGCGGCTGCTCGGGGATCTTGTCGTGGATCGTGCTGATCATCTGATCCACGTACCCCGCGACCTTCTTCGTAAGTTCCTCGCTTTCACCGCGAAGTGGATATTCAGAACCGAAGATCTTTACTTTGATGCTTTTTCCGTCAGCGGCCATAGCCAGATGATCCGTTCGTGAGCATGGTGTGAAGTAGTGTTCTGTTCTGGTCAAACATATACTTGGTCGTTCGTTCGCCCCCGCCCTACAGGTGCGAATTGATCCGCGAGATCAGGTCCTTGATCCGGACCCGGATCATTTCCTTCTCCTCCTCGGAGAAGACATTCTTCGAATCGAGACTCGAGAGCTGTGCGTGCTCCGCACGGAGGCGTTTCAGGTCCTGCTCCTTCGATGACATCTCGGAGCGCAAGGTGGCGATGCCCTTTTCGAGGTCACGGACGTTTGCATGGAGCTCCGTCTTTTCGGACTGGAGCCGGGCGATCATATCTCCGGCGGCCCTCGCCTTCTCCCACATCGTCTTCAGCGCGACTTCCAATGAGCCGAGGTCCTTGACGACCGGACCTTCAATATCAGATTGAACCTGATTCAACGGATGATTCTCCTATGCCCTGATGGATGCCTGAAATACTTTTGAGACGTTCCCGATAACTGATTGCATGACCTGATCAATTTCGCTTTGAGTTAATGTATGGTCTCGCGATAAGAACTCAAGAGCGAATGCGCAACTTTTCTTTCCTGCCGGGATCTGATCGCCGATGTAGACGTCAAAGAGCGCCACGGTCAATTCCAGGTTCCTTACGCCATCGCGGATACACGCCTCAATGCTACCGACGGCGTGGCTCTGATCAACGACAAACGCAACATCTCTATGAACGGAAGGAAAACGTGCAAGCGGGACATACCGTCGTTCCTCGCTTAGATGCTTCCGAATGACATTCAGGTCAAGCAGTGCGACGAGGACATCGTTACTCACGTCAAACTCTTCCCGGATCTCCTTCCGAACCACACCAAGTAACCCGGCAGACTCTCCTTGAATTTCAATGGTTAGGCCTGCCTGAGTTAAAGTATTACCATTACTATAAGGAATAAATTGAATTTTGTCAAGAAATATTTTTTGAAAGAGCGTCTCTAACTCCCCTCGAACATCGAAAAGATCGATTTCCCTCTGTTTTACGTCCCATGCATGCGGCAGCGCTGCTCCCGAAAAGGCTAAAAGAAGCTCTTCCCGCTCAATGAACTCAGGCAGGTACTCCCCTTTCGATCGCTCGTCTGCAAGAAGGTAGGATCTTCCGAATTCGTAGAGCCGGAGATCTTTGTTGCCCCGGGCGATATTGCTCCCCATGATCGCCAACATTCCTGGGATAAGGCTTGTCCGGAGGGCACCCATCTCTTTACTGATAGGATTGGCGATCTTCACGAATCGGTCAGTGGCAAGATTCGCGACCGAGGTCTCAGCCATGCTGTTCGCTACGACCTCGTTATAACCCGACCCGAGTAGCCATTTCCTCACGAGATCTAGCGAACGGCCGGATCGAATGCCGCGCTGCGCGCCGGAGAACGATTTGACGGTCGTTTCAATATTATTATACCCGTAAAGACGTGCGACCTCCTCAATGAGGTCGATCTCCCGTTCAATATCAGGCCGGAACGTGGGCACGGAGATCTGAAGGGATTCCTTTCCTCGGGCAGTTGAATCACCGGCTATTGAATTGAGATCTATCTTTCGCAAAAGTGCTGAAACTGCTTTTCTGTCAAGCGATAGGCCTAGTATCTCATTTACTTTCTTGATACGAAGTGTCACTTTCTTCGGTTTTACCTTTCGCGGATACACGTCGATAACGCCCTTAAGGATCTCCCCTCCAGCGAGCTCCTGGATGAGGCCGGCCGCGCGATCGAGCGCCCAGAGCGTGATGTTCGGGTCTGCTCCCCGTTCGAATCGCTGGGAGGCGTCGGTGCTCAGAGAGAGGTGCTTGGATGTCCGGCGTATCCCTTGTGGGTGAAAATAGGCGCTTTCGATAACGATATTCCTGGTCGTATCGGAGATCTCTGAATTCATCCCCCCCATGACGCCAGCCACGGCGAGAGGCTTCATCCCGTCGCAGATCATGAGCGCGTCAGGACGGAGAACCCGTTCTTTCCCGTCGAGCGTTGTGAACGGTCCGGGAGTTCCTAAACGACGCACAACGATCTCATGGCCGGAGATCTTGTCATAATCGAACGCGTGAAGTGGATGTCCTATCTCCATAAGGACATAATTCGTTACATCAACGACTGCATTGATCGGTCGAACCCCCATCGCCGTAAGACGATCCTTCAGCCACGTCGGGGAACTCTCCAATCGGACACCGAGGATTACCCTCGCCGAGTACCGAGGGCAGTCACTCGGGTCTTGGATGCGGACAGCGAGCGCCTTCTTGACCGGCCGGGAGGATTCCCGAAGAACGGGCTTTGGAAGCTTCATTGCACGTGAAACGATCGCCGAGACTTCCCGCGCCACGCCGATGTGGCTCATCGCATCAGGACGGTTGGGCGTGATCCCCACCTCCATGACGCTGTCGTCCAGGCCGAGATACGCGGCAAGGGCCATGCCGACCTTTGCCCCAGGGTCAAGGAGCATAATACCCTGGCGATCGTCACCGAGTCCCAGTTCATAGGCGGAGCAGATCATCCCGTAGGAATCCTCCCCCCGTACCTTCACTTGCGAGAGCGTGAACGGCTTTCCGGCAGGGTCGTGCTGATTCTTGGGAACCACCGCTCCTTGGAGTCCGACAGCTACTTTTTGGCCCGGAGCGACATTCGGAGCTCCGCAGACGATCTGGAGCGTTTCGCCGCCAACATCAACGCGGCAGACCGAAAGCTTGTCGGCATTGGGGTGCTTCGAAACGAGCGCCACTGAACCTACAACGAACCCGGCATATCGTTCACCCGGTTTGTCGATAGATTCGACCTCGAGCCCTACCATCGTGAGCTCGTGCGCGAGTTCCTCGGGGGTTCGCCGCGGTGCTATGTAGTCATTGAGCCAGTTTAATGAAACGCGCATGACAGAAGGACTTATTAGAATTGTTTCAGAAATCGAATATCATTGTCGAACAGGGTCCGAATATCATCGAGGCCGTGGCGAAGGATCGTGATCCGTTCAATGCCCATGCCGAACGCGTAACCGGAATATTTTTCCGGGTCGTACTTCACCGAAGCGAAGACGTTCGGGTCGACCATGCCGCAGCCGAGGATCTCCAGCCATCCGGTCTTTTTGCACATCCGGCACCCCTTCCCCGCACACAGGAAGCAGGTGATATCCATCTCGGCTGAAGGCTCGGTAAAGGGAAAATAGCTCGGCCGGAACCGGTACTTGATGCTGCTCCCGTAGAACTGCTTCGCGAATGTCACCATCGTGCCCTTGAGCTCGCTAAAGGTCACGCCGGTATCGACGTAGAGCCCGTCGACCTGGTGGAACAGGCAGTAGCTTCGGGCGCTCACCGCCTCGTTACGGTAGACCCTGCCCGGCATGATGACCCGTACCGGTGGCTGTTGGTGTTCCATGACGCGGATCTGCACGGGGGTCGTATGGGTCCTGAGGAGGACCTTGTCGGAAATGAAGAACGTGTCCTGCATGTCCCGGGCCGGGTGGTCCGGCGGGAAGTTGAGGGCTTCAAAATTGTGGTAGTCATCCTCGATCTCCGGCCCAGAGGCCTCATCAAAGCCCATCTTGAAGAAGATCCGTTGGATCTCCTGGAGCGTCTGGGTGATCGGATGCTCCGACCCGACCCACCTTCTTCTCCCGGGCATGGTGAGATCGACGGCGGATGCACCGGCCTTTGGAGGGCCCGCCAGACCGCGCTGCTGCGCTTCAAAGAGGGATTGAATATCGTTACGGAGTGCGTTGAGCGCCTTTCCCGTCTCTGGACGCAAAGCGGGAGGAACGTCCTTGAGACGTTCGAAGAGTTCGGCGATACGCCCCTTCCGAGAAAGGTATGTTATCCGGAAAGCATCGAGAGCTTCCGCAGTCGACACCTGCTGGAGGTCAGCGGCGGCTTTCTGCCTGATATCATCTATCTCGTGATTCATACCGGCGAACGATGTGGGGAGGTGATGTCATGACCCGGAGGGCGGCGCATCGGCCGCCCTCTCGAGACATGTCTACACAGGGTAGTACTCAGGCCGTCGCGTACTTAACAACTTCCGCGAAGGCTTCAGGGCTCCGGGCCGCAAGGTCCGCGAGCACTCTCCGGTTGATGCCGACTTCCTTCTTGTTCAGAGCGGCAATGAGCCGGGAGTACGTGGTGCCGTGGAGTCTGGCTGCCGCGTTGATGCGCGCAATCCAGAGCTGGCGGAATTCTCGCTTTTTCAAGCGACGGTCGCGATAGGCGTGTTGTCCCGCCTTATCGAGGTGATGCTTTGCGACCGTGAGGACTTTACTTCTGGAACCCCAGTAGCCTTTCGCTCGCGCAAGAATGCGCTTCCGACGGCGGTGGGAGGCAACTTTGTTCTGAGAACGTGGCATAGTTGCTCTTGTCTCCTCTCAGTGGTATGAGTGAATAGATCGGTGAATTACAATGTGTGCGCTGCCGCGCGTCCTACTGGATCATCATGACGATCTTCTTGTTCTCCTGCTCGGAGACAAGAGTCGACTTGCGGAGATGGCGCTTCCGCTTCGATGACTTCGAGGAGAGCATGTGACTCCGGAACGCCTTCATGCGCTTGAATTTCCCGGAGGCGGTCTTCCTGAAACGCTTTTTCGCGCCCGAAGTGGATTTCATCTTTGGCATATGGATCCCTGGTTTATGATGCTTCGTCTGTTGTTGATTTAGTCTCTGGCTTCTTCTTTCCGGACTTGTCCGGAGCAAAAATCATCGCCATACTGCGCCCTTCGAGCTTGGCGACCTGGTCCACTTTCGCGAATTCCACGAGTTGCTCTGCGAGGCGCTTCAGAACATCCTCGCCGTGCTCCTTGTACGTGATCTCCCGCCCCTTGAACACGACCGTCGCCTTGACCTTGTGCCCCTCTTCGAGGAAGTTCTTCGCATGCCGGACCTTGAACTCAAAATCATGCACGTCGGTGTTGGGGTGGAATCGGAGCTCCTTCAGCTGGGTCACATGCTGGTGTTTCCGCTGGAGCTTGTCCTTCTTGGTCTGCTCGTACTTGAACTTTCCGAAGTCCATGATCTTGCAGACCGGCGGCGCCGCATTCGGCACGATCTCAATGAGGTCGAGTCCGCGCGCCTGCGCGAGTTTAATGGCCTCCTGCGGCGTCAGAACGCCGAGCTGGCCTTTGTCATCGATCACCCGGATCTTCGGTGCTCGGATTTCTTCGTTTACACGTACGCGCTCTGTGCCCTTGATGGTCGTTCTCCTAAAGTGTGAGTCGCTTTTCAGCTATTTCCTTGACGATTCCTGCCGTGAATTCGGCGAGCGGAACGGCTCCGAGGTCGCCCTTCTTGTGCTGCCGGACGGAGACGGCGTTCGAAGCCTTCTCCTTCTCACCGACGACAAGCATGTACGGTACCTTCTGGAGCTCCCATTCGCGTATCTTGTATCCGATCTTCTCGCTACGGTCGTCAAGCTCTACCCGGACCCCCGCAGCCTTCAACGCGTCGTTCACTTCACGAGCGTACGCGTGCAAGCCGTCAGTGATGGGCAGGACCGCGACCTGGACGGGGGCAAGCCAGACCGGGAACGCTCCTGCAAAATGCTCGGTGATGATGCCGATGAACCGTTCGAATGATCCGAAAATGGCTCGATGGATCGCGACCGGACGCTGCCGGCTTCCGTCTTCGGCGATATATTCGAGAGCGAACCGCTCGGGGAGCATTGCAAAATCAAGCTGGATCGTCGCGACCTGCCACTCGCGTCCGATCGCATCTTCGATCTGTATGTCGATCTTCGGCCCGTAGAACGCGCCGTCCTTTTCCTTGATCTGGTACGGGAGGCCGTTCACCTCAAGCGCCTGCTTTAAACTCGCTTCCGCCTGTTGCCAAAGTGCGGCATCACCCATCGCTTCGTCGGGCTTCGTCGAAAGATTGAATGACGGCTTCAGCCCGAAGATAGCGTAGAAATGTGTGACGAGCTCGATGAGCCCGTTGATCTCCGAGAGGATCTGGCCCGGGAGACAGTAGATATGGGCGTCGTCCATCGTGATCTGCCGGACCCGAAACATCCCGCCCAGAGCGCCGGAGAGTTCGTTCCGGTGGAGTCTGCCGATCTCGGAAAAACGCAGCGGCAAATCCTTGTAGCTCCGTATGCGTTGCCGGTAGACGTATGTGCTTTCCGGACAGTTCATCGGCTTCATGCTGTACACCGTCTCATCATTTTCAAGGATGAACATGTTCTCCTTGTAATGAGCCCAGTGTCCCGACTGCTCCCAGAGGTCCTTCTTCACGAGGATCGGCGTGCTGATCTCCTGGTAGCCGCGTTGGTCGAGCTCGCTCCTCAGGAACTGCTCGAGTTGTCGAAAGATGACCATCCCCTTCGGCAGCCAGAACGGGGCGCCCGGGGCGATATCATGGAACACAAAGAGTTCAAGTTCGCGGCCAAGCTTCCGGTGATCGCGGCGCTTCGCCTCTTCCAGCCGAAAAAGATACTCGTCGAGCTCCTGCTTCGTGGGAAATGTGATCCCGTAGATGCGCTGGAGCATCTTGTTCTTCTCGTCGCCGCGCCAATACGCGCCTGCAACGCTCAGGAGCTTTATCGCCTTGATCCTGCCGGTCGACGGTATGTGCGGACCGTAACAGAGATCGGTAAAGTTGCCCTGCTGATAGAACGTGATCTTCTCGTTCTTCAGCCCTTCGAGGAGCTCGAGCTTGTACGGGTCGTTCTTCTTCCGAAAGTACGCTGCGGCTTCATCCCACGATCGTTCCTCGCGGAGGTACGGCACATCGCGCTTGGCGAGCTCGTACATCTTCTCCTCGATCTTCAGAAGATCGTCAGGAGAGAGCGTATGGTCCCCCATGTCGATATCGTAATAGTAGCCCCGTTCGATCGGGGGGCCTATGCCGAACTTCGTTCCGGGGAAGATCGCTTCCACCGCTTCCGCCATGAGATGCGCGGAGCTGTGCCAGTAGGCGTACTTTCCACCCGCATCCTGCCACTTCAGGATCTTCATCGTGGCATCCGCGGGGATCGGCCGAGAGAGGTCCCAGACCTCGCCATTGATCTCGACGGCAAGTGCTTCCCTTGCCAGGCTGTTACTGATCGCTTTCGCAACCTCCAGCCCAGTTACGCCCTGCTCGTATTCGCGAACAGTGCCGTCAGGAGATGTCAGTTTCAATGTTGGCATAGGTTTGGAGAAACAAAAAAAAACCGGAGAGCATCCGATTTTGAAACGACATAACTCATCCGGTTGCCTGCGACCTCAAGTGGGCTCTACAGGAGTCGAACCTGTGACCTCTACCATGTCAAGGTAGCGCTCTAACCAACTGAGCTAAGAGCCCGAACAAGAACGGCATGTGCCGGGAACCGGAATCGAACCGGTACTCTCCTTGCGAAGAACAGGATTTTAAGTCCTGTGCGTCTACCAGTTTCGCCACCCCGGCTGACGAACGAACCAGCAAGCCCGCGATGTACCTCTCGCCGCGAGATTTGTTCAGAGGCGCCGGACGGATTCGAACCGCCGCATAAAGGTTTTGCAGACCTCTCCCTTACCACTTGGGTACGGCGCCCTGTCAAATCAAAAATAAAGCCCCGTCACCAACAGTGGGATGAGGCGTGACGGAGCAATGTACTCGACACACTGACAGTTGACCCCCATTTCAAGGGGTCAAGGTCACCCCTGACGGACAACCTCGAGCGGGAAACGGGATTCGAACCCGCGACATTCACCTTGGCAAGGTGACGCTCTACCAACTGAGCTATTCCCGCGTTGAACGGCAGTAAATATAGTAATTTATTTTTGTTTCCGCAAATGCTTTTCGCGTCCGGGCGATATTCGCCTCAAAACCCCCTTAGGAGGCCCGGAACACGCCATTCGGGCAATCTATAGGGGGGAATCGGCACGAAAGGAGCCTTTCGTGCCGGTTCTCTAGATGCAGGGAGCGATGAGGTCGATGTATGAGGACCGGATATAGGCCTCTGGCGCGAGTTGGAACCCGTCGAGAAGCGTCTGCATGATCTCTTCCGGATCGCCGGAACTGCAAGGGACGGGAACCTCAATTTCCAGGAAAGATCCGAGATTCAGCACCTCGTCAATGTGGATTCTCGTCTGGCCGTACATCCACAGGTTCCTCTCCTTCTCGATCACGCCCCTGACGGCGTACGCCCGTTCGAGCATGCGACGCAATTGGCCAGGATGCTCGACCGGATACCGTTCGAACTGGCTGAGCCGTTGGTCGGAGCCCTCGCCACGCTCGTAGAAGATCAGCTCAGAATGCACCCCGTCGATCGTCCGGAGCTTCAATCTGCCGGTGGTCGTTTTGAAATAGACGTCGACGTGGTGAATCGATCCGGCGTGCACCGCACCCATCCGGAGCGCTTGAGCGACTGCGACTTCCTTCCCGGTAAGCGATGCCTTGATTTCGAGATTTGATGCCATGCGCGAGGGGGTACGGAAGACGGGGAGGAACGAGGTCGCGGGTAGGTTGTGGGAGGCCGACCGGAGATCCCTACCGGGCGATCTCGAGGATCTTATATTCCAGCGTGCCCGCGGGAACAGGGATCTTCACTGATTCGCCCTCGGTCTTGCCCATGAGTCCGCGACCGAGCGGGGAGGTCACCGAGATCTTGTTCTTCTCAAAATCAGCTTCTTCGGGCGACACCAGGATATAGTCGACCGTTTCCTTCGACTTGAGGTCCCGGAGCTTCACTTTTGACAGGATGTATACCTTGTCGTTCGGAAGTTCTTTGCTGTCGATGATGCGTGCGCGCGACAGCGTATGCTCGAGCTTTGCGATGCGCAACTCCAGATGCTGCTGCGCTTCCTTCGCGGCGTCATACTCGGCATTTTCTGAGAGATCGCCGTGGCTCCTTGCCTCGCCGATCTTCTGAGCCATGTCTGCGCGGCCATTAAGTTTCAGGTCGTGCAGCTGGTGTTCCAGCTCCACGAGGCGCTCGCGGGTCAGATATACTATGCCATTACCCTTATCATCACTCATACAAACCTCTGCGCGATCATGAAAACCAGCCAATCCTCCGTGGAAAAGCTGAAGAATCAAAAAGAAAAGCCATCACCTGGCGAGGTGGTGGCTGTATGACTTATTTCTCTTGTAAATCTACAACTCAGGTGGTACAAAAGCAAGGAGAATATGGAATTATTTTTTTCGGTTAACAAGGATCAAGTGGCCGAGCTTATCCCGTTTTGTTTCAAGGTATTTCTCGTTGAGAGCGTGGGACTCCACTTCGAGAGGGATGCGTTCCACAATTTCGAGCCCGTAGCCGTGCAATCCGACGACTTTCTTCGGATTATTGGTCATCAGGCGGATCTTTCGGACACCGAGGTCCCGGAGAATCTGGGCGCCGATGCCATAATCGCGCAGATCTGGCCGAAAGCCGAGTTTTTCATTCGCCTCGACGGTATCAAGTCCTTCGTCCTGGAGCTTATACGCCTTGAGTTTGTTGGAAAGCCCTATGCCTCTCCCCTCCTGACGCATATACAGGACGATGCCGCGCTGCTCCTTCTCCACGAGCATCATCGCGGCGCTGAGTTGAGAGTTGCAGTCGCACCGGAGCGAGCCGAAGACGTCTCCGGTCAGGCATTCAGAGTGCACGCGGACGAGCACGGGCTGATCGGGGTTGATCACGCCTTTGACGAGCGCGACGTGTTCCTTGCTGTCGGTGTCACTTCGATAGACGTGGATCTCGAAGACGCCTGCAGCGGTCGGGAGCGTGGTCGTTACGACGCGCTGAACGAGTTTTTCGCGGTGCATCCGGTATTCGATGAGGTCCTTGACCGTGATGACCTTGAGGCCGAATTCCCGGGCGATGAGAAGGAGGTCGGAAACGCGGGCCATCGACCCATCCTCGTTCAGGATCTCGCAGATGACGCCTGCCGGGGCGACACCTGCAAGGCGGCATAGGTCGACGATGGCCTCTGTGTGGCCGGCGCGGCGGAGCACTCCCCCCTCCATCGCGCGCAACGGGAAGATGTGACCCGGGCGTGCAAGATCGCTCGCCTTCGTCGCAGGATCGATGAGTGCACGGACCGTCGCTGCGCGGTCAAACGCAGAGACACCAGTCGTAGTGCCGTGCACGTAGTCGACGGACACCGTAAACGACGTTTCATGAAGGGACGTGTTGCTGTCGACCATGAGGTCCAGAGAGAGCTCCTTGGCACGCTGGGACGTCAGCGCAACGCAGATGAGGCCACGGCCGTACTTCGCCATGAAGTTGATCGTCTCCGGCGTGCATCCTTCCGCCGAAATGACGAAGTCCCCCTCGTTCTCGCGGTCCTCATCGTCGATGACGATGACGACCTTTCCGGAGGCGATATCCGGGACCGCCTCGTCGATCGTGCTAAACGCCACTTCGTTCTTGCTCATATGCGCATCTTTGATAATGTGTTCGTCTAGGCCTTTTCTTCCCCGTCGCTCGAGCGTGTGATCGATGCGATTGCTGATTTTTCATACTTCACCTTCACGTTCTCCGCGATCTGGACAAGTACCGTCTTTTCTTCCATGCCGACGATCATGCCGTGTACGCCGCCGAGCGTGATCACCTTATCTCCCTTCTTCATGCTGCTCAGGAGGGTCTCCCGCTCCTTCTGGCGCTTCTGCTGCGGACGCAAGATCATAAAGTAGAAGATGAGGATGATAAGAGCGAACATGACGACCGTACTGAGCATGCTTCCGCCCCCGCCGCCCTGCTGGGCCATCGCGATGAGATCAACAATATTCAAGAAACCCTCCAATGAAAGAATGAGTGATTAGGAAAGAACTGGCACTTGCTGACGCAGCGACGCGATCATCTCGCACTTCCAGGACGCGTACATGTCCCGGCCGATCGCCTCGCGCGCAGACTGCATGAGCCATTGATAAAAGAAAATGTTGTGGACCGAAGCGAGCTCCAAGCCCAGGATTTCCCTCGCCTGGAAGAGGTGGCGAAGGTACGCACGCGAAAAATGCGTGCACGCATAGCACCCGCAGCTCTCGTCGACGGGGGTAAAATCTTCCTTGAACCGCGCATTCGTGATCGCAAGGGAGCCGTGTTTCGTGAAGAACATTGCGTTCCGTCCGTTCCGGGTCGGCATGACGCAGTCGAACATATCCACCCCTCTGTCGATAGCCTCGAGGAGGTTTTCCGGTGTCCCGACTCCCATGAGATACCTCGGCTTCTCCTCCGGCAGGATCTCGCAGCATAAGGCGACGATATCGTACATCTCAGGCGCCGGCTCGCCGACGGCGAGTCCGCCGATCGCGTAGCCCTCGAAGTTAAGGTCCGTCAGCGCCGTCGCGGACTCCCTTCGGATATCATGATACGTGCTCCCCTGAACGATCGCAAAGAGCGCCTGATGGTGGCCGTATCGGGGCTCCGTCGAAGCGAACCGGACCTGCGCTCGTCGCGCCCACCGGATCGTGAGGTCGTTCGAGGTGGCGGCATACTCCCGCTCGCACGGGAACGGAGCGCATTCGTCGAGGACCATCGTAATGTCCGATCCGATCGAACGTTGGATGTCGACGACGGATTCGGGCGTGAAGGCGTGCGAGGAGCCGTCAAGGTGCGACCGGAATGTCACGCCGGACTCATCGATCTTCCTCAGATCCGACAAACTGAACACCTGGTATCCCCCGCTGTCCGTCAGTATCGGATGCGGCCACGAGATGAATTTGTGCAACCCTCCGGCATTCTCGAGGATCCGGCTTCCCGGCCGGAGATACAGATGGTATGTATTCGAGAGCATGATCTCGGCACCGGTCGCCTCGAGCGATGCGGGCGAAACGGCCTTTACCGTGCCCTGTGTACCGACAGGCATGAATGCGGGGGTCTGGAACGAGCCGTGGTCGGTCGTGACGGCCCCGGTGCGCGCCGTGCCGTCTGTATGCTTGAGGGTGAACTTCATCTCATTGAAAATACTGAAAATCCGCCCAAAAAGCAATAATTCTCACGATCTCCGGCGACTTCCGAGGGGCTTCTGTCTTCGGGAATACAGGTAGATGTAGAGCGCGGCAAGCAACCCCCCGACTGCATCGGCACAGAGATCCTTGACGTCCATCGTCCTTCCGGGAACGAAGCTCTGATGGAATTCGTCGAGCATACCGTAGAAGACGACGCCGCCGATGGAAGCAAGGACGCGGCCGCCGACAAAGACCATGGGTGTCACTCTCGGCGCGATCGCGCGGTAAACGAGAACGCCAAGGACGAAGAAGATGATCCCGTGGATGACCTTGTCGTAGGACAATATAAACAGCGACGGTATCTTCGACGAGGGAACCGAGGAGGCGATGAAAATGAGCATACCCCAACCAATGGCCGGGGACTGATACCGCCAAAACTCCCTCAGCCTATTGGTCATGTGGCTGCTCCCCCCTTCCGACCGCCAGAAATGCGGCAGGCAGCTCTTCCAGAATGTCGAGCGCAAGGAGGCTTCGTTCACCGAGGCGATCCCGCGCGAAGTCGCCGGCAAGGCCGTGGAGGTACACGGAGGCTGATGCGGCGTCCTCGGCCCCCATACCCTGGGCCCAGAGGCCGGCGAGGAGTCCGGTCAGGATATCGCCCGCACCGGCGGTCGCCATGCCAGGGTTACCTGTATCGTTGAGGGTGAGCATGCCGGAAGGTGCTGCGCTCACCGTCGGGGCGCCTTTGAGGACGATCACTGCCCGAAGCCGTTTCGCATGTGCGCGGGCGAGTACCAGCCGATTGCGCTCGATCGCGCCGGCGGTCTCGCCTGTAAGGCGGGCGAACTCTCCAACATGCGGCGTAAGGATGAGATCTCCCCGTTTGCGCAATCGGAGCAGGTCCATTGAACCGGAAAAAGCGTTTATGCCGTCCGCATCGAGGAGGAGTTTTGAAGGTGTTCGCCGGATGATCGAGTGGATGATCCCGACGGTCTGGTTGTTCCGGGAGAGTCCCGGACCTACCCCTACGACGTCCGCCCATTCAAGGTGGCGTTCGATGACGTTCCATGAGGTATCAGAGAGCGTCCCCAAGTTCGTCTCATCGGCCGGCACTACCATGACCTCCGTCAGCTTCCGGGAGAGGACCGTGTAGAGGGACTTTGGCGAGATAAGTATGACCGAACCTGCTCCCGACCGCATAGCGGCTTGAGCGGCCATCGCGGCCGCCCCAGCGAACCCCACGGAGCCGGCGATCATCAGCACCTTGCCGACGCTGTGCTTATGCGCGGTCCGTGAGCGCTTCGGGAGTGAGTCGCACACGCCGGTGCTGTCAGCCAGCCGTATCGTTCTCGCATAGTGGCGGACGAGAGGTTCGGCGATACCGATATCTACCGCTTCAATATAACCGGCATAAGTTCTTCCTTCACATATCAATAGGCCGGGCTTTATCGCCTGGAACGTTACGGTATGTTCTGCCTGGACGACGTCTCCCCGCGCTTCTCCGGAATCAGCGTCGAGGCCGGAAGGAACGTCTACGGCAATGGTGGTGGCGCCGGTCGTATTCATCCACTTGATCGCCCGCGCAGGGAGCCCACGTGGCTTGGCCGAGAACCCCGTCCCAAAAAGTGCGTCAATGATAAAATCTGGTTTCGGGAGCACGGAAAGGTTGCGCGTTGAGGATAGTTCAAGGATCGAGCCAGTGCTCCCAGGACCGGACGCATCGACAAGGCGCCGAAACCGCATCGCCTGCATCTTGGGAAGAGGGCGCAACTCGCTGAACGGTGCGCAGAGGAGGACAATGACGCGGGCCCCAAGGGAGAGAAGTCCCCGCGCCGCAACTAGTCCGTCCCCGCCGTTATTTCCCTTCCCGCAAACGACGATGACCGACTTGCCCCGAATCGTACCATACCGGCGTTCCATCGCCCTGACCACTGCAAATCCCGCATGTTCCATGAGAAGGGACACGGGAATCCCGAGGTCGCGCGTTGCGGCCCGCTCACACTTCCGCATCTCGTTCGATGTGACAACAAATGCCACGGGATCAGTACAGCGTCGTGATGATGGCCAGGAGAGAGGAAGGAAACACGCCAAGCCCGAGTAGAATGAGCGCGGCGAGTACGACGAAGGCGGCGCTCGATGCTGAATACGATGCCGTCTGCCCGATCAACGTATCCTGGAAATACATGACCATGACGAGGCGAAGATAGTAGAAGACGGAGACGACACTCATGAGCACGCCGACGATCGCGAGCCACGTCATATCCGCCTGAACTGCCCCCACAAAGATGTAATACTTCCCGAAGAATCCGGCGAATGGCGGGATGCCAGCGAGCGAGAACATGAATACGGACATGAGGACCGCGAGGAACGGTTTCGTCGTACCGAGTCCTGCGTAGTCGTCGAAGGTGAGGTGCTTCTCCCCTTCTTGTTCCATGAAGGAGATGAGACCGAACGCCCCCAGGTTCATGAAGGCGTACGCGAGGAGGTAAAAGAGGATGCCGTCCCTGCCGTACGCGTTCCCGGCAGCCAATCCGGTCAGCATGTACCCGGCGTGCGCAATGCTCGAATACGCAAGCATACGCTTCACGTTCGTCTGGGCGATCGCCACGACGTTACCCAGGATCATCGATGCGGCGGCCAGAATGGCAAGGAGTGTTCCGATCTGAACGCCATGGACAAATCGCTGTGCAAACAAGCCGATGATAATGGAGAATGCGGCGGCCTTTGCGCCCGTCGCCATGAAACCGGAAACGGGGGTCGGGGCCCCTTGGTAGACATCGGGAACCCACATATGGAAGGGAACCGCGCCGATCTTGAAGGCCAACCCGACGATGAGAAGGCCTATGCCGGCGAGAAAGAGGCGTGAACTCGCATATGTCTCAAAATGCTCAGTCAGGAACGTTATGCTCGTGCTGCCGGTGGATCCGTAGAGAAGTGCGATGCCGTAGAGCAGAAACCCCGTCGCGAATGCGCCCAGGAGAAAATACTTCAACGACGATTCGTTGGAAAGGACGCTTCCCCGGATGAACCCAGCGAGGACATAGAGGCAAATGGACATGAGCTCGATGCCGAGGAATACGATGATGAGGTCGGCCGCGGCCGCCATGAGCACCATGCCTACCGTCGCAAAGAGGATGAGAAGATAGAACTCCCCGAAAACGGAATCCCGTTTCTTGAGGTAATCCCGAGAAAAGACGATCGTGAGAAGAGCGCAAATGAAGAAGATGATCGAGAAATAATTTGCAGATCCCCCCGTCCGCAGCATGCCGCCGAACGCCGACCCGTGTACGGCAATGCCAGGAACCGCGATGCCGATAGAGACAAGAAGCCCCGCAACCGAGGTCCAGAACGAGACGGGTTCACTCTTTGTGATGATGGATTCAAGCAACAAGACCAACAGCGCGACAGCAACGAGAGTGAGGAGCGGGCCGATAGAGAGGAGATGCGGGGTCAATAGGTCCATGGTGCAATCAGTCTCAGTAAGTGCAAAATTGACGCTCTAAAGTACGGATTATTCGTGAAAGAAACAATCCTTCTGAGCGCTGATCCACCTCCCCTGCGCTTCGGCGCGGTCTTATGTCTTCGAGAGTTGCGACTTGAGCTTCCTCCAGGTCTCCTGCATGTCGTCCGAGATGAGCTTCGTGTCATCGAGAACGGGCATGAAGTTCGTGTCGCCGTTCCAGCGGGGGACGATGTGGAAATGGAGATGCTGATCGATGCCGGCGCCTGCGGACCTCCCGAGGTTCGATCCGATGTTGAAGCCGTCCGGGTGGAGGACCTCGGTAAGTCCCACAGATAGCCGCTGAAGAACGAGCATCGCATCCCCCATTTCTGTCTGGGTCAGGGCGGAAAAATCCCCGGTGTGGCGGTACGGCACCACCATGAGATGACCGCTGTTGTAGGGGTACTTGTTGAGGAGCGCGTAGCAGGAGCCTGCACGGAGCACGACAAGATGATGCTCGTCGACTGGGTCCGCGTGGGCGGCGCAGAGAACGCAGGGTTGGTCCTCTGCGGAGGACTCATGAAAGGACTCAATATACTTCGATCTCCAGGGCGAAAACAACCTGCGCATCACTCTGTCCGGAGGATGGAGTGATGCATCGATGACCAGATGAGGGCTGGGAGCGACCCCGGGACGTCAGGCCTCTTCTTCGACCTTCTGTTTCGCATGTTCCGCAACAATCTTCTCGGCGATCTCACGGGGCATTTCCTCGTAGTGGTCGAACTTCTGTTTATGGATCCCCCGTCCCTGGCTCATCGATCGGAGGTTCGTGGAATAACGGAAGAGCTCCTTCAAGGGGACGAGGGCCTTGATCACCTGGTGCGAACCGTCGGAGTCCATCCCGAGGATCTTTCCGCGGCGGCTGGAGATGTCGCCCATGATATCTCCCATGTATTCGTCCGGAACTGTCACTTCGATCTCATAGATGGGCTCGAGAAGGATCGGCTTCGCATCCTTGAACCCTTTCTTGAAGGCCATCCGGCCGGCGATCTTGAATGAGTGCTCGTCGGAATCGACGTCGTGGTACGATCCGTCGAACAGGGTCACCTTGACGTCCACCACCTTGTAGCCGGCAATGACGCCCGTCAGCATCGCCTCGATGACGCCTTTCTCGACCGCGGGGACGAATCGGCCCGGTACCACGCCTCCGACGACCGCATCCTCGAACTCGAACCCTGCGCCGTGCGGCAACGGCTCGAGCTTCACCCACACGTGGCCGTACTGTCCCCTCCCGCCGCTTTGTTTCTTATGCTTGTATTCAACCTCGTTGACGCGTCCCTTGATCGTTTCCCGGTAGGCGATCTTCGGTTCGACCATGTCGACCTCCACGCCGTATTTCGCCTTCAACCTGCGCGTGATGATGCCGAGGTGGAGCTCGCCTTGACCGCTGATCACCGTCTGATGGATCTCTGGATCAACCTTCATGACGAACGTGGGGTCTTCTTCGTGGAGCGCATGGAGACCGGTCGCGATCTTGTCCTCATCGCCTTTGCTCTTGGCAATGATCGCCATGGTGATGACCGGTTCGGGGAACGGAATGGCCGGCAGAATGACCGGGAATGTCTTGCTGCTTAAGGTGTTGTTCGTATGTGTGTCTTTGAGCTTCACCACGGCGCCGATATCCCCCGCGTAGAGCTTGCTGACATCCTTCCTCTCCTTGCCGTTCATGACAAAGAGCTGCGTGATGCGTTCGATCTTGTTGTTCGCATCGTTCACAAGGTCCATGCCCGGAGCGATGACCCCAGAATAGACCCGGAAGAACGAGAGCTCGCCGACGTGGGGTTCCGAGACCGTTTTGAACGCGAAGAGCGTCGGCTGTCCGGAGGCCTCACACTTCACGGTGATCTCTTTATGATTGTTCTCGCCGGAGCCCGGAGCGATGCCGACGGCGTGTCCGACGTCCGCCGGATTCGGACAATATTCTGCGATGAAATCGAGCACCGGACCGATGCCGACGATTCGCTGCGCCGATGTATAGAACAGAGGGAATATCTTCCGCTGCCGGATGCCCAGACGGAGGCCCTTGGTGATCTCCTCGTTCGTCAAGGTGCCTTTCTCAAAGAAGGTGTTCAAGAGGTTTTCATCGGTCTCAGCGATCTGCTCGATGAGATGCTCGCGGATCTCAGACGCTTTTTCCTTCAAGTCCGCAGGGATCTCCGACTCGGCATACTTTCCCTTGCCGTCCTTCGTACCGGTGAGCAACTTCATCTTCAACACGTCAACGACGGAGTCAAAGTTCGGACCCTGATTGACGGGGAACTGCACTGCGACGATGTCGTGCGAGAATCGCTCGCGGGCGGACTTCACGACAGGGTCAACGTCGGCATTCTCATTGTCGGTCTTGTTGACGATGAAGATTGCCGCGTTCTTCTGCTGTTTCGTGTATTGCCACGTGATCTCCGTCCCCACCTCTATGCCCTCGACCGCTTTGAGGAAGACGACCGCAGTGTCGGTGACGCGCAGACTGCTTTTCACTTCACCTGTAAAATCCGTGTAGCCAGGAGTGTCGATAAGGTTGATCTTGGTCCCTTTCCAGTCCAAGACCATGAGCGAGGCGTTGATCGAGATCTGGCGCTCGATCTCGTCGGGATGATAGTCGGAGACCGTGTTGCCCTCGGCAACATTGCCGAAGCGCGTGATGGCGCCGCTCGCGTAAAGACATGCTTCAGCGAACGTCGTTTTCCCGGACCCTCCGTGGCCCACAAGGGATATGTTCCTGATCTGGTCGGTCGTATATTCTTTCATAGGCGAAGTCTCTCCTTACCGTCGTGAGGTTGGCATCGAAAACACCGTGAGGCGTGCTGTGGAAACAACTGCCAGGAGTATCCCGATGTCGGATTGAGCGCGGGGGGAAGATCGAGACCCCGCGATGGTTGTTGCATTCGGGGCAGCGATGGGAGAGCGTAGAGGTTATGCCCGGAGGCGGCTGACGAACGCCTGTACTCCCTTGAAAAGCGCTGCGATGGTACCGACGGTATCGAGGACCGGCTCTTCGATCCTGTCCTGAATACGCCGTTCAAATGATGCGATGTTTTCAGCTATTTCCTTGATGGAATTGATCGAGTACTTGAACGTTTCGACCTGCTCATCGATGCTTTCCGTTACATTCTTCACCTTTTCGGTGATCGCTTCGATATTCTCAAGGACGGGGATGGCGCGGGCGCTGAGCTCCTTAAGGTCCCTCTCCATGACGATGAGAATGCTTCGGACACGTATGAGCACTGCGATGACGTAGATCGATAGGACGGTGAGCGCAGCAAGGGCGATCACCTGCATGACGACGAGGATTGCATCCATGAGGGGTTATCCTTTTCTGATGCTATGCCGAGTTCCGGTCGCGGTCCTTCTCGGCTCGGTACGTGTCAACGCCGGAACGGAAGGCTGATTTCACTTTCCCTGTTTCCGAATTGGCCCGTTCCCGGATCCCGGTCAGTACCTTTTCGGCGTCATCTAGGATGTGGTCGGCCTGTTCCTTCACCTCGGAGGCGAGTTCATCCGCATGGTTCTTCGTCTTGTGAAGCGAATCAGTGGCCTTCGTCCGGGCGATCTTCACATACTCGGATGCTCCATCCGCAAGGTCGTTCGCTTTCTGCTTGAGATCAGTCCGTAATTCCTTGCCGCTCTTCGGGGCGTACAGCAAGGCGGTGATTGCGCCAACCACACCTCCTGCAAGCAGTCCGATGACCAGCCCTTTGGTGAATCCACTCTTCTCGATCGCCATAATCCCTCCATGTGCAAAGCCGTACATTGCATGCTTCTACATCCGCAAAGTACGGATAAACATCATCATAATCAAGTAATTCCGATGTGTTTTCGAGGGATTTGCCTCTTCACGACAACGCGGATGCCTGTGGACGCTCCTTCCTTCCATCCTGTTTGCCGGCACGACGTTCGGCACACCCGCCCCGCAAAATGACGGCAGCGGCGCACGTCTCGGGTTGCAATTCTACTCGAGAACAGCTACTTTAGGCCTGCTTTACCATACTGCTCACGGCCGGAAGATTGTCGCAGTCATAGTTCACTTACGAGTGGGTGTACGCGCAATGTGGAAAACAGCGGAAGGAAGCACAGGGCGCTTGATACAGTTGTGTATCGGCTACTTCGTGTTCTACGTGATCACGGGAGTGAGCGCGAAGTATTTCACTCCGAGTGGTGCCAGTATCACGCTCAACATGGAGCAGATGTCGTACATGGCCTACAACACCGTTGGCGGCATGTTCACGGCGCTCGGGATCGTGCTTGCGATGGGATGGTACCGACTCAAGACGAACAGTTTGGTGACGATCGCCGGTGTAACCCTCCCCAGTGAGATCCGCTACATCTTTCCCGCCGGGTTTATGACCGCGATCATCATTCCGTCGACGACGCTCATGTACACGTTCCAGGGAATGTCGGTCATGGTCGCCATGGTCATCATGCGCGCGAGCGTGATCGTCATCAGCCGCGTGGTCGATTCCGTTCAGATCTCGCAGGGGATCCTTCACAAAAAGGTCTATCGGGAAGAGAATTTCGCCGTCGTCTTCGCTCTTGTCGCGGCGGGCATCAACCTCATCTGGGTACAGGCGGGGGACTTTGACTTTCTGCACAACACGGCGGCCGTTGTCATTCTCCTGACGTACATCACGGCGTACGCCATCAGGATCTACATCATGAACTATTTCAAGAACACCCGGGCGAAGGGCGTCCCGCTCGACAACAACGGGTACTTTGGGCTCGAACAGATCTGCGCGTCGTTCTTCGTCATTCTCATGGCCATGTTCTTCTTCAACGCGCCAGACTGGTTCGGCTGGGAGGTCCCTCAGATCACGCTGTTCAGGGCGTCGATCACGAACATCTCGCCGATGTGGGGATGGGCGGTCGTCAGCGGCACGGCATTCGGGATCGTGGCGTTCTTCTCCGTATTTCTCTTCATGTTCAAGGGACGCACGGCAACGTTCGCTGGATTAGTGAACAGGCTGACCTCCCTCACCGCGGGAACGGTGGCAACGATAATCTCTGCATTTCTGCTCGGGGCAAAGTATCCGAAAATGCAGGATTGGCTTTCACTCTTCTTCATCCTCGTCTCCGTCGCGTTCCTGAGCATCGCGGAACGCAAACGGTCGGCAGAACTCGCGGCGAACAAGGAGCTCTGACGGGTCGAGGTTTACGGTTGGCGGATGCCCCACAGCTTTGATGTGGCCCGCTCGAGCTCGGCGCCGAGTCTTCCGGGCTCATCGGTCTTCTCCGGCATGTTCTCGAACACCGCGTACGGCACGTTGATCCCCTTCACCGTAATATACCGCGCGTCCTTCCCGGTCAATTTCTCCCAGTCATTCGTTTTGTAATAGAACTCCATCTTCTCATCGGGCAGCGAATGATAGAGGATGGAATCCTCCATTCCCGGGCGGGCGCGTCGTCGATTTTTCCTCACCGACTCCTCGTAGGGGACGTTGATATATACGATCCCGGCGCGCTTCAGGATGTCCTCATGCAGATACGAGAACGCCTCGCCGAACCCGTTCTCTCCACCGCGGGCGAATTCCACGATAGCGGTCATCTTCTCGTGGTACCGAGGATCCGCAGCCATCTTTTTCCGGTACGCGAGATTGATCCGCTCGATATAGAGGTTCCAGATGAACGGATCGTTGAACCAGTACTTTTCATCGGACCAGACACGCTTCTTGCCGTGGCGTGTCAGGATGTCATCTACCTCGAACGTCTCCCAGACATACACGAAATCGTCGATCTCTTCAAAATCGGCGATGTGGAACCTGCTCTTTCGTTCCTGCGACGGCGTCTTCTTGAGAAAATCGATGACCTCGGACTTCCCGGCGGCCGGGCGGCCGATGAGGAGAATAATGTCAAAATGCGTTGTGTTCATGTTTCAGCACATCCTTGGTGTTATGGAACTTCGAGAAAGTGATGGTCCGCTGGATCCCTGAGGTCCTTTTGCTTCTTCGACTTGGTGACGAGCGCCTCAAAGATGGTGGTACGGCTCGATGCCACACCGGTCGGAACGATCCCGAGATACTTGTCCCCCTGGTCGATGACAAAATCGCTCGTTCCAAACGTGTATGATTTCGCATCATCAAGCGGTTCGCGTCCAACGAGGACGCTTTGGAGGACGCCGCGGCCCTCCAGACGCTTCCAAGTGCAGGTCACTCCCGAGAATTGAATGGGGCTTTTCCCCTCGGCGAGAGACGCGACATGGCGTTGGAGAAGCTCCCTGAGAGAGCTCCCCTTGATGGGAAATGTCGAGAGATAATTCCTAAAGGGAGAGATCTCAAAGAGATCGAGCTTCTTCACCGGTCCGGCATGCATGTCCTTGCGTATGCCGCTGCTGTTGGTCACGGCCAGATCGGCCGACGTCCCTTCGCGGATGGCATCGGCAACGAAGGAACCGATGGCGCTCTCACTCGACCCGTTCCGCTTCCAGTCCCCCGCAAGCGTTCCGACGACCTCTCCGTACTCTGCATCGACCTTGTCTGTGAACTCGCGGACGAGCTTCGCAAGCTCCGTTTGACCGGTGTTCGGGACCGCCCACGGCGTGATGAGCTTGCCGTCGAAGGACGTGACGCTATCATGGTCCACCGTGAGATCGAGCTGACCGAGGTTCTCGGCGCTTGATCCTGCCTGACAGATGATCACTCCGTGGATGAGTTTCGGCCGCTTCAGTCGCGTGTGGCTGTGCCCGCCGATGATGACGTCGAGACCGTGCGTCTGCGCGGCAAGCGTCGAATCCTCATCCACCCCTTCGTGGGTGATGGCGATGATAAGATCCGTTTGGGGATCAAGAATGTCGATGATCTTCTGCGCCGTGGAGACCGGCGGGAGGACCTTCAGGCCGACGAGATTATTCGTGTTCGTCAACCGGAAGAGGTCCTTCGACATGAGGCCGAAGAGACCGATCTTCAGGCCTCCACGCTCGACGATGATGTACTCCTTGTTGTGGAACGGGAAGCTTCCGAGGGAGTCGACGAGGTTCGCGCTGAGCGTAGGGAAATGCGCGATGGATGTCAGCTGTTTAAGATTCTCTTGCGAAATGTCAAGGTCATGATTGCCGATCGTCCACGCATCGTATCCAATGACATTCATCATCGTGAACAAGGCGCCGCCCTTCGTCCCTGCGTATTCGTACTCGGAGATCGGCGTGCCCGTCATGACGTCCCCGCCGTCTAAGAGGAGCGTCACCGGTTTGACTCCGCGCAGGCTGTCGATGAGATGCGACAACGCCAGGTAGCCTCCGACAAGCGGTTTCGGGTCGGACTGGATCCATCCGGCCTCATGCGGCACGAAAGCTGCATGGACATCATTCGTATGGATGATCGTGATGGACTTCGGCTGCGACGACGCGCACGAGGGGACGCCGAACGCTAAAATTAGGACAACGCAGAGACTGCACCATCGCTGAGCACGCATGGAGTGGGTTCCGATCATGAAAGGTGGTGATTGCACACGTTCGTGGGAGAGGGCACTGTCGGCGATTGCCACGCACGACATCGCGCGTGGCAATCCGACAACTTACCTGTTCTTCTTCTTGTGTCTCATTTTCCTCAAGCGCTTCTTGCGCTTGTGCGTCGCCATCTTCCGGCGAAGTCTTTTCTTACCGCTTGGCATACGAATCTCCTAACGTTATTGGGGGTTTGTGAATGAATGTTGATGAAGAAGTTGGGAGGCCCGCTTGCCGGCCTCTGTCGTTGAATCTATCGCTGCACACTTTGAGAACCAGCTGTTGGCGTCCTCCATGTTCCCGTCGTGGAGGCTGATGATGCCGAGGTTGAAATGGGCCAACTGGTGCCGCGGCGCGTACGTGAGCGCTTTCTCCATTTCCGTCTTCGCAGACGCTAGGTATTCAACTCGGCGGGTCGAATCGGTCATCGAGAGTTCGAAATAGGTCGTGCCGAGATCGACGCGCGCGTCGGGGTTCGTGGGGATGAGCTGAAGGTATCTCGTGTACATCGCTGCGGCACGCGGGTACATCCGTACGTCATGGAGCATGTTCGCGAGACGCAACGTCTGGTCCGCATCCTTGGGGTTGGCGTCGACGAGCTTCTGGAGCGTTTCGATCTGTTCAACGGCAGCGGCGGCATTCGGGGACATCGCTTGTACAGGTGCCTGCGTGTCGGCGGGCTTATAGTTCTTATACAGGATGATGCCGACGATGAGTATCGCGGCGAACGATGCGGTGAACTTCCAGCTTTGGAAGAACGTCAGCGGAGTAGCGTGAACCGATTTCGGCTTGCCGGGCTGCTGCTTGCGGCGCTGCGGAGCGGCTGCACCCGCAGGACCGAGGGAATTGCCGCAACTCGTGCATGCGGCGGCTCCAGCCTTGTTCTGGTGTCCGCAGAGACTGCACCGTACGGGTCCCGTTACGCTGGGCTGTTCTTTCTTCCGGGGAGACTCCGGCGCCGCCGCAGCCGCCGTCCCGCAGGACGCGCAGAACTTATCCGCCGGCGCAAGGGCATTCCCGCACTTCTTGCACACACTCTGATCGTTGGCCGCCATACGCTCGCGTTCGGGTGTTACGACGTGAACGGCTGAAGTTTCTTCAGGTTCTCATTCACGAGCATCTTCAGCTCCTTTGAGACCTTGAAGAACGGTACGAAGTGTTCGTCTACCTTCACCTGCGCGCCCGTACGGGGGTTTCGTGCGATCCGACCCTTTCGCTTCTTCGTCTTGAAGCTGCCGAAGCCGCGAATCTCGATGTTCCGGCCCTCCTTGAGAGCCTCGATCACCGTCTGGATAAAGCCATCGACGACTGCCTCGGTCTCCACCTTCGTCAGGCCGGTTCCCGATGCGATATGATCAACGATATCCGCTTTCGTCAAAGCATGTCTCCTTGTATGGTTGTCGAACGCCCGCGCTGGTGCTGCGGGTGATGTGATGTTACAGCCCCTGCATCATGCGATATTGCAGTATCGGCCGGTGGAACAATTCCTCTTTGAGACCGTCAAGATTACCGGCCAGTACTTCTCCGAACAAACGCTCGAACAGTGTCAGTCCGCGCTTACGCTCTTTCACGATCGCCGGGTCGTCCGAAATGCCCGCGATCCGGGCTGCGATCTTGATCGCATCCTCATAGGTCCCAAGGGTGTCGACGAGTTTCATGGCATACGCTTGCTCGCCGGTGAAGACTCGCCCATCGGCATACGACACGAGCGAATCATGGTCGATCTTGCGTTCATGTTCGACCGCGGCGATGAACTGCCGGTGGACACCGTCCATCAACGTCTGAAAATATGCGGCATCATCCTTCGTCATCGAACGGAACGGATTGCCGGCATCCTTAAACTTGCCGCTCTTGATGGTGGTGACGCCGACCCCCACCTTCCGCATCAGGGTGTCGTAGTTCATGAACTGGGAGATCACACCGATGCTTCCGGTGAGCGTCCCGGGGTTCGCAACGATTCTGTTCGCACCGCACGACACGTAATACCCGCCGCTTGCCGCGAGCGAACCCATGGAAACGATGACAGGCTTGCCGCTGGCGCGTGTCTTACGCACCTCTTCGTAGATCTCCTGGCTCGCGACGACGCCCCCGCCCGGTGAATCGACCCGGAAGAGGATCGCCTTGACGGAGTGGTTTTCCCTGTACTTGCGGAACTGGCGAACGATGTCTTCGGAGGCCGTAATCTCGCCCTGGAGCTCGACGACGGCGATCTTTTGACCGGACCCCGTGGTCACGTCCGCTTCACGGTCGGACATCCCCACGACGATGAGGGAAATAAACCCCAGCGCGAGAAGCCCGAAGAAGAGGAGCAATCCGGCGATGATCAGGAACCACTTAGTGGAATTGCTCATAATTACGCCAGAACTATTTCGCACAAGATGAGAAAACGGCCATAACCTGTTGATTTTACTGCCTATTATACGAAACTTGCAGGCAAAAGTCAATCCCATGAAGGGTAAAATAATCTCGGCTTTCAAATAAAGGCGCCCGGACGATGGTGTCCGGGCGCCTCTTCGAAATCCCGCCGGATGGGGTCTCCCCCACCGGCATGAGCTGAATGCCGCTTCTTACTTCAGTTTGACCTCGATTTCCTTTGGTTTCGCCTTCTCCTGCTTCGGCAGGACGATGTGCAGGATGCCGTTCGTATGCGAAGCTTCGATCAAGTCACTCTTGACCGTAGCGGGAAGCGTGAATGATCTTTGAAACGCGCCGTAGGAACGTTCGACACGGTGGTACGTTTCGCCCTCTTTCTCGGTCTCGAACTTCTTCTCCCCTTTCACCGTGAGGACGTTCTCCTGTACGGTGATCTTCACATCCTCTTTCGCCACGCCGGGGATCTCGAGGTTCACGACGAAATCGGAATCGCGTTCGACGACGTCCACGGCCGGAAGCACGCCGGTCGACGTGCCTTCATCACGTGACCCGCCGCGGAAGAGGCCGAACATACGGTCGATCTCCTTCTGCATGCTGACGAATTCCGAAGCGATATCGGTGACGGGATGCCGTACGACGACGTCCCGGATGGGGTTCCAACGAATGAGTGTCATGATGGTGTTCGTTTCTTGATCAGTGATTGTGATGGCGCTGCTGGTTTCTCTCTCATAAGATTCAAACAGCGTGCCAATCCGAGGAAGGAGGACATCCGCATGATGCGGCAGAAATTCGGAGGGAGGAAAAGGAGAGTTTGTCGAAATGACAGACGGCATCTGCCGCCGTCAGAAAAAACCGTGTCAGGCTGGCAAACGTCTGACACGGTGTACGTACGAATCTGACAGCTTTGGCAGAGAGCTCAGGAATGCTGGCTTTCGAGATACCGCTCGGCCTCGATGGCAGCCATACAACCTGTGCCGGCCGCCGTTACCGCCTGTCGGAAGACCGAATCCGCGACGTCCCCCGCGGCGAACACCCCGGCGACGTTCGTCTGCGTCGTCCCCGGTTTCACGCGAACGTATCCGTTCGCATCGGTGTCGATCTGGCCCTGAAAGATCTCCGTGTTGGGCTGGTGGCCGATCCCGACGAAGAAGCCGTCGGTCCGATAGACAGACGAGTCCCCTGTCTTGAGATTTTTCAACCGGAGGCCCGTCACGCTCTTCTTCCCCTCTTCGTCCTTACCAAGGATCTCCAGGACTTCCGAGTCCCAGATGAAGGCGAGCTTTGGGTTCTTGAGGGCGCGGTCCTGCATGATTTTCGATGCGCGCAGCTTCTCCCTGCGGTGGATCACGGTCACTTTGGTGGCGAACTTCGTCAGAAATGTCGCCTCCTCCATCGCCGTATCCCCGCCGCCGACGACAACGACCTCGAGCCCCTTAAAGAAGAATCCGTCGCACGTCGCACATGCGGACACGCCGTGCCCCATGTACATCCGTTCTGAACTGAGGCCGAGCCATTTTGCGGTAGCACCGGTGGAAATAATGACCGCATCGGCCGTGTATTCCTGCTCCTGGGACCAAAGCCGGAACGGGCGTCGTGAAAAATCGACCTTCGTGACATCCTGGAAGACCGTCTGCGCCTGGAACCGGTGCGCCTGCTTCCGGAACAGGTCCATGAGCTCCGGGCCGAGCACCCCGTCCGGAAATCCGGGATAGTTCTCCACATCCGTCGTGATCGTCAATTGTCCCCCCGGCTGAATGCCTTCGAAGACCAGCGGCCTAAGGTTCGCGCGCCCGGTGTAGATGGCGGAAGTGAGGCCTGCGGGTCCCGATCCGATGATGATGACTTTAAAATGATTGTCCATGGCTTTTTTCTATGTCGGTGATTGAGGTGTACGCGATGCGCGAACGATGTCCGCATTGCGGGCGAGTCCAGAACGCTTTGTCCGTTTCATGGGGCTGCGTCTGTAGCGCTCTGCGAATTCCACATCCGTCATCGCGGAGATCGCATCGAGCGCGGGGAGGCGGTTGACCTCGCGCGGCTGGAATTCCTCGAGGGGCGATTCACGCGAGAAGCGCTCGTTCCAGGGACAGACATCCTGGCAAATATCGCACCCGTAGATCCATCGGTCAAAATGTTCACCAAGCTCTTCGGCGATCTCTCCCCGGTGCTCGATCGTCAGGTAGGAGATGCAGCGGTTCGAATCGACGAGATACGGCTCCACGATCGCTGTAGTGGGGCATGCTTCGATGCAGAGCGTGCACGAACCGCAGTGGTCAAGCGCAGGAGCGTCCGCGTCGAGCCCGACCGTCAAAAGGATCTCGCCGAGGAACACCCACGACCCGAATTCCTGCGTGATGAGATTCGTATGCTTGCCGCGCCACCCGATCCCCGCACGTTCTGCCCACGCCTTCTCCATGACTGGACCCGTATCGGCATACAGTTTGGCTTGGGCCTCCGGGCACGCTTCACGAATGAACGTCAGAAGCCGTTCCAGGCGCGCCGTGACGACCTCATGATAATCATCCCCCCAAGCGTAACGCGAGACCTTACCGTAGGAGGGATCCTCAGAATGGGGCGAACCCGTGTAATAGTTCAGAGCGACCGAGATGATCGATCGGACCCCGGCGAGGACCGCGCTCGGGTCGGCGCGTTTTGTCGCGGTCCGCGCCATCCATTCCATCGAGCCGTGGTAGCCGCGGGAAAGCCATTCGTTGAGGCGCGCACCGTCGTCGTGAAGCGGCTCGGCGTCGGCGATGCCGATCTTGTGGAAGCCCAGGCGGAGCGCCTCCGCTTTGATGCGGCGAGTAAGATCGCCCTGGACGGTCTTGGGAGCGGTCATGCTTCGTCCGGGAGCTCGAGGTAGACGATACCTCGGTCGACGCTCGTCTCATAGCATGGGACGGCTCCCTGGCCCGTCGTCGCTTTCCCCGTCCGGAGATCATAGGTCCAGCCGTGCATAGGGCAGGTAACGGTGAGTCCCTCGAGATGCCCCTGGTGGAGGACGGCGAAGTGCTGGTGTGCGCACACATTGTTGATCGCGTAGACGGCACCCTGCCGGCGGAAGAGCGCGAACTCACGGCCTTCCGCCGTGAACCGGGTTCCTCGTTCCTCATGGATATCGCTTGCCGGGCAGATCTTCAGACGCATCGACATCTCCTACGAGGGATGAGCGTTGGAATGACCGAACGGGATCGCCTCACGAAATGCGAACCCCTTCTCCGTCCGGGCGACCTTGCCGGCAACCGTGCCGGGATCGTGCTCAAAAAAGAGCGTCCAGTCCTCCTCGACCGCGCTCGTGAGGATCCGCTTCTTGTCCTCGAGCGTCGTCAGGGGCCGAATGTCGTACGCCATGATGTACGGCAGAGGGATATGGGAGGTCGTCGGGAAGAGATCGCAGACGAAGAGCACCGTCTGCGTGCCGTCGGAGATCTTCGGGAGCTGCTGGGCTGCGGTATGGCCGTTCACGAGTTCCAGCGAGATCCCCGGAAAGAGTTCACACGGCCCGTCGATGAAGTCGAGAACACCTGCGTGAAACAGCGGCATGAAATCATCCGGCATGAAGCTTCCTCGGTCCTTCTCCGTCGGATGCATCGCCTGATCCCAATGGGCTTTCTGGACGCAGTACCGGGCTTTCGGAAAGGCCGGCACGAGTTCCTTTCCCGCGCGAACGGTGGAACCGCCTGCGTGATCGAAATGGAGATGGGTCAGAAGGACATCGGTGACCTCTTCCGGCGAAACGCCGAGGTTCCGGAGGGAGCGAAACAGGTCGTTGCGACTCGTGTCGAGGCGGTAGATATCGATCTGCTTGTCTGTGAACTTCGAGCCGTTGCCATTGTCGACGAGAATGACCCGTCCGTCCCCCTTCAGGAGAAGTGAACGCGCGGCGAGCTCGATGCGGTTCCTGTCGTCCGTCGGATGGGCCTTTTGCCAGAGCGGTTTCGGGATGATGCCGAACATCGCCCCGCCGTCGAGCGCGAAGCGGCCTGTCTCGACGGGGTACAATTCATATTTGCCAATCTTCATGGGTCAGCACGTTTCATTTCAGTATCGTCCGCTCGTAACGCAACAACAAAGAAAGGCCGGCTGACATTCGAGATCAACCGGCCTTTCGTACATCTGTGACCTCAGGCTATACCTTGCGGAAGTGCGACGTCGCTTCGCTCAGCTCCGCATACTCCTTGCCCGGGTGGAGCTGTTTCGCCCTGCCCATCAGGAGCTCTTCACTCTCGACATTGTTTGGATCCGGCACACAGCAGTCAACGGGACACACTGCAGCACACTGCTCCTGGTCGAAGTGGCCGACGCATTCAGTGCACTTCTGGGGGACAATGTAGTAAAAATCGTTGGAGAGCGCAGCAGTGCTTTCGCCGTTCAATTCCCAGTTAACGCCGCCGGCATAGATCGCGGTGTTTGGGCATTCGGGCTCGCATGCTCCGCAGTTGATACACTCTTCGGTAATCATTGTTGCCATTGGTCTTCTCCTTCAACGTTGATGCTGTACGACGTGAATCTTTGGAATAGTGAATTCTTCTGACCCGATGCTGCCACCGGTGACACCCTGTTCTGCAAGCGCCAGCCAGGCCACGATCTGACGCGTAAACGTATCCAGGTCGATCCCGCCGTGGCGGGGGCGATACTGGTCGAGCTTCCCCAGCCCTTTCGTGAACTGGCTGGTCGCTCCCTTGTAATTCCTGTTAAAAAAGTGATAAAAACCGACGGACACCTGTATCAGTCCTTGCAAGAACAGCCGGTCGTTCCCGCTCGTATCCATCCAGAGTTCTTCCAGGGTATCGTGGCACTCGAAGAACAATTCCCTATTGAATTCCGCGATGCCCTGCTGAAACTGAGGATTTTCAGTCATCTGAAAACAGTATAAGAAAAAATCATCGGAAATTCAAGGTCGCTTCCAAAAAAAGTGGCTCGCGGCTCAGATATTGAAGTATCTCGCCTCTGGATGGTGGACGATGATCGCCGATGTGGACTGTTCCGGCACGAGCTGGAATTCCTCCGTGAGCTTCACGCCGATGCGCTCGGGATCCAGGAGCAGGAAGAGCTTTTCCTGATCTTCGAGGCTCGGACACGCGGGATACCCGAAACTGTACCGCGATCCCTGGTAATGCTGACTGAAGAGCTTCTTCGTATCGGTATCATCCTTCTTGTCAATGCCGAGTTCTTCGCGGATCTTCTTGTGCCATAGTTCCGCCAAGGCCTCAGCGGACTCCACGCTTAAGCCGTGGAAATAGAGATAGTCCTTGTAGTTGTTCGCCTGGAAGAGTTTCGCCGCGTGGTCCGAGGCTGCGCTTCCCATTGTCACGAGGTGGAACGCGACGACATCGAAGCGGCCCGACTCTCGTGCGGCGAAGAAATCTGCGATGCACAAGCCCTTCCCTTTCGTCTGTCGAGGGAAGGTGAAGCGCAGAAATTCCTCCATATCCTCGGGCGCGGGAAGTCCGACGACATTCCAGATCTCCGAAGGGCGCTTTGCAGAACGCAGCCGGTAGATGATCAAGTCGTCCCCGTCCGACTGGCAGGGGAAGTATCCGTAGACCGCCTTCGGCGCGAGGAATCCCTCCTGTTTCGACTTCTTCTTCAACCGCGCGAGGTCGGGATAGATCTTCTCCTTCAACATCACTTCGTACTCGGCCTCGGAGAGCTTGCCCTTCTTCACCTGCCATTGGCCGCGGATGAGCGCGCGCTCGTTGATGTAATGATAGATCTCGTCGAGGTTCGGATGTTCGACGACCCGGGACCCGAAGAACGGGGCCTTCGGTATCTCCGCCGGGGCGAGCCGCGCACGGGGAGTGGTGGCCTCGGATTCGCGGGGCGAGAGCGCGATCTTTGCCTCGAGCCCGGAGAGTTCCGCCTCTTCCCCTTCGGCCGAGGCGGCGGGGACGGCGGTCTCCTTGCGCACGACGGTCGCGCCCGCTGAGGAGGCGATCTGTTCCATGAAATGGAGGCCGTCGAAGGCGTCGTTCGCGTAAAAGAGCGTGCCGCTGTACACCGCCCGAAGATCATTCTCGACGTACCGGCGGGTGAGCGCGGCGCCGCCCAGGATGACGGGGGTCAGCATCCCCCGCTCGGTCATGACGGCAAGGTTCTCTTTCATGATGAGCGTTGACTTCACGAGTAGGCCGGACATGCCGATCGCGTTGGCGGAATGCTCCGCCGCCGCCGTAAGCATCTTCTCGAGGGGACACTGTATGCCGAGGTTGATGACCTTGTAGCCGTTGTTCGTCAGGATGATGTCCACGAGATTCTTCCCGATGTCGTGGACGTCTCCCTTCACCGTCGCGATGACCATGGTCCCCTTCGACGTCGAATCCGCTTTGTCCATGAACTGTTCGAGATATGCGACGGAGGACTTCATGACCTCCGCCGACTGCAGGACGAATGGTAACTGCATCTGACCGCTTCCGAAGAGCTCGCCGACGACCTTCATTCCCCCCAAGAGGATCGTGTTGATGATCTCAAGGGCGGGGTATTTCTTCAAGCCCTCATCGAGATCTTGCGGAAGACCCACTTTGTCCCCGTTGATGATCCTGTTCTTGAGCTGCTCCTCGATCGTCCCGGCGCGCTCCACCTTCTTCTTCCCCTCCCCCTTGTGGGTGGAGAAGAAGGCGAGGAAGTCCTCGAGAGGATCGTACGCGTCGGTCCGCTCGTCGAAGATGAGCTTCCGGCAGATCTCCCGTTCGCGCTCGGTGATCTTGTAGAGCGGCATAATTTTCGACGCATGGACGATCGCCATGTCGAGGCCGTATTCGATGGCGTAGTGGAGAAAAACGCTGTTGAGCACGTGCCGTGAATGCGCTGAGAGCCCGAAGGAGATATTACTGACGCCGAGGCTTGTGTGGACCCCCGGAAAGAGCTTCTTGATCTCACGGATCGCCTCGATCGTCTCAACGCCCGCCTTCCGGAATTCCTCGCCCCCGGAGCCGAGCGTGAAGGTGAGCGTGTCAAAGATGATGTTCTCTTCCTTCATCCCGAATTTGCGCGTCGCGAGATCATGGATGCGCTTCGCGATCTCGACCTTCCGTTCGACGGTCTTCGCCATCCCTCGCTCGTCGATGGTGAGAGCGACGACGGCGGCGCCGAACTTCCGGCACAGCGGGAGGACGTGCCCCATCCGTTCCTCTCCGTCCTCGAGGTTGATGGAGTTCACAATGGCCTTGCCACCGATCCGTTCCAGGGCGTCCTCAATGACGGGGGTTTCGGTCGAGTCGATCATGAGGGGGGCGGTGACCTGCGTGTTGTACCGAAAGATAAGTTCCCGCATATCCTTCCCTTCATCCCGCCCGACATACGCGACACAGACGTCCACGATGTGCGCGCCTTCGCGCGCCTGGTCCTTGCCCATCGCCGTCATCCCCTCCATATCCTCGGCGGCGAGGTATTCGCGGAAGAGCTTGCTCCCGTTCGCGTTCGACCGCTCCCCCACGATGACAGGGGCGGGATCGACATGGAACGGCACGCTTTGGTAGAGGCTTGAACAGCTCGGCGTGAACTCCCATTTCCGCGCTATCGGGGCGTAAGCCCCGACCGCCTGTACGAGTTTCGCGAGGTGTGCAGGCGTGGTGCCGCAACAGCCGCCCACGGCGGCGACGCCAAGGTCCTTGACGAAGTGCGACAGGAACTGTGTCAGTTCCTCCGGCGAGAGCGTGTAATGCGCATGCCCGCCGACGTTCTCCGGTATCCCGGCGTTCGGCATGACGAAGACGGGCTTGGGGCTGTTCTGACAGAGGTAGCGGACATTTTCCGACATCTCCTTCGGGCCTGTGGCACAGTTCATTCCGAGGAGGTCGATGTCGAACGGCTCAAGAGCGGTCAAGGCCGCCGCGATCTCCGTTCCGAGGAGCATCGTTCCCATCGTCTCGATGGTGACCGATGCGATGACGGGCACCTTCACGCGCGCGTCCCTAAAATACGAAAAGACCCCGGCGAGCGCGGCCTTGCTTTGAAGGACATCCTGGCATGTCTCCACGACCAACAGGTCCACCCCGCCCTCGACGAGCCCCTTCGCTTGGACATAGTACGACTTTTCCATATCCTTGAAGGAGATATGGCCGAGCGACGGGAGCTTCGTCGTCGGCCCCATCGACCCGGCGACGAACCGTGGGTGGGCTGCGGTGGAAAAGTCCTTCGCGACCTTCTTCGCCAGCGCTGCGGCGCGAACGTTCAGGTCGTACGCCTGATCGGCGATGCCGTACTCCGTGAGCACGATCGATGTCGAACCGAAGCTGTCCGTTTCGATGACGTCGCATCCCACCTCGAGAAAGTCCGCGTGGACCTTTTCGACGGCGGAAGGCTTCGTGACGACGAGGCGTTCGTTGCATCCGTTGAAGTCCTCCCCGCCGAAATCGTCGGCGGAAAGATTCTGGACCTGGATGTTCGTGCCCATGGCGCCGTCGAAAACAATCGTCTTATCACGCAGTACGTCAAGAAAGGACTTCACAGTCATTCACGTTGAGAGTTGTCGTGGAATTCGTTAATAACAAACGGCGATTTCGAAGATGCCCGAGATCGCCGCTGAACCAGCTCCGAAAGCACGCCATGGATCAGTTGTTCGATACCATCTCCGGCATGATGCTTGAGACGAAGGCCAGCGCGTAGAGCGCGAAGCCGTTCGAACGGGTGCTCAATTTCAATGTATGTTCGCCGAATTCGGTGTCCCGAATGAGGCTGAAGAGTTTCGCATCGTTCACGAGGATGTAGCTCCGGCCCTGGTCGTCGATCGTGACGTCCTCCCCCTTGTTCATCGCCGTCAGGTACGCACCGTCCTGGTGGACGAACACCTGGAAATTCTTCTCACCTTCCGGCTTGATGACTGCGTTCACGTCCTTGGCCTGATAGGCGACGATGAGATATCCCTCCGCTCCGTCCGACTCGTCGAGTTTCAGGAAATTCCGGTCATTGAACCAATTGCCGTTGAGGTAGAGGCGGTCCTGAAGATGGATGCCGGGATCGACATAATGGATCGTCGATTCGGGCGAGTAACCTTCGACGCTGCCCACCGTCCCGCGCTGCCAACCCGCGAAGATCTGTGGCGTTGCGCGGAAGCAGATGGCACCTGGACGATCGAAATCGTGGACCGGCTCCATGACAAGCGGAAAATCGTCACGGTATCCCCCTTCGCTCAGGAGGGATTGGATCGCGTGTTCGAAGTTCTGATACGATCCTTCGCCGCTGTGGAGATACCGGATGTATCCGTGCCGGTCAATGAGGTACTTCGTGGGCCACACCTGATTCCGGAAGGCTCCCCAGACAAGGAAGTCGTTGTCCATCAGGACGGGATAGCGTATCCCGAGCTTTTCAATGGCAGCGCGGACGTTCATCGGATCGCGTCCGAACGGAAACTCCGGCGTGTGCACGCCGACGGTCACGAGACCCTTTTCCGAATAGCGTTTATGCCATTCCTTGATGTATGGGAGGGTGTGCAGGCACGGCTGGCAGGCGTAATCCCAGAAATCGATCAGGATCGTGTAGCCACGCAGCGCGCTGATCGGGAGCGGATCCGAATTGAACCAGTAGTCGCCGTACAACTCCGGCGAACGAAACTGTTGTGGCAGTATTTCCATCGAATAGGCCCGTTTTTGAAAGACTTCTTTAAAAATATAGAAAAAAGCGGTAGGAGATGCAACTGATGGGGTCTCGGGGCGCACGTCGTCGCGGCGCGCACGTCGCGCGCGGGATGACTCTGTTTGGTGAGGAGAAACGCCTGGGGCGGGACGCCGAGGAACGCGGAGCGACAGAGAGCTGGGAGAGCCTACTGACGTTCGCGCTTCGCCGTCACGGTACCTTCGACAACAACGACAAACTCCCCTTTCGTCCCCTTCTTCTCGAAGCTGCGGTAGAGTTCAAGGGATGTGCCGCGGAAGATCTGCTCGTCGGGCATCGTCAAGTTGAACGCGATGCAGACGCGCCGGTCATTCGCGAACACTTCGGCAAGGTCCCGGAGCAGCGGCACGAGACGATACGGTGCCTCCATGAACACCATCGTCCGTTTCTCAGTGCGAAGCTGCCGCAGTTCGGAGATGCGTCGGGGGGTCTTCGGCGAAAGAAAACCGTAGAACAAAAATTGCTCGATGGAAAATCCGCAGACGGTGAGCGCCGGCATGAGCGACGACGCACCCGGGATAGGCACGACGGGGATCTGCAGATCGATCGCTTTCCTGACGATGATCTGCCCCGGATCGGAGAACACCGGCGTTCCGGCGTCGGAGATGAGCGCGACGTTCTTTCCTTGCTTCAGATGCTCCAGGATATGGAATGACGCCGCGGCCTCGTTGTGCTCGTTCAGGCTCTCGACGAGCTTCTCCGGAATGCCATAGTGCGCGAGGAGGCGCTGGCCCTCCTTCCTCTCCTCGTACACGACGACGTCGGCAAGTTTCAGTACGTTGATCGCCCGGAACGTGATATCGTCGTAGTTCCCGATTGGCGTCGCGACGAGATAGAGCGTCCCACTCATGGTGGGGACCCGTGCCGTTCAGACGTGTGCTTGGGGCGGAGTTGGCGTCTCATCGCCCCGTGTGCCCGAATCCGCCTGCGCCGCGCTCAGTCTCGTCCACCGTGCCGACCTCGCGCCATTCGGCGCGGACGACCGGCATGAGGACGAGCTGTGCGATGCGGTCCCCGCGATGGACATGAAAGTCCGTTCTGCCGAAATTCGTGAGAATGACCTTCACTTCGCCGCGGTAATCGGAGTCGATCGTGCCGGGCGAGTTCAAAACGCCGATCTGGTGCTTGATCGCGAGTCCGCTCCTTGGCCGAACCTGCGCCTCGTATCCTGGCGGTATCTCGAGCATGAACCCGCTCGGCACGAGTGCCGTTTCGCCTCCCCGGATAATCTGCTCCGAGTCGACTGCGGCGTGAATGTCCATTCCCGACGCACCGGAGGTCGCGTAGGAAGGGAGTGGGATATCGCGCAGCTCGGGGTGAACCCGGGCGATGCGCACCGAAACGGGACCAGGAAACTGCGGCACGTGCTCTTCGACGATGTGATGGAGGATCTGCTTAAAGGCAGTCAAATATACGGATTTTCCGTTCGAAATCAAGAGGCGTTCGTACGCGGTTGACATCTCGCGGGAATTTTTGTAGTTTCAGCGGACGCGTGGACCCGAACGGCGCTGAAACCGGATCGACACACGACGAGAAAGGCGGAATGCATGAACGGATCAGGATCGTGTCAGAGTTGCGGAATGCCGATGAAACGAGATACGAACGGCGGCGGGACCGAGGCCGACGGCACACTGAGCACGACCTACTGCTCTCACTGCTATTCGCATGGCGCGTTCACCAACCCCGCGATGACGGTCCAAGAAATGCAGGACCGTGTGCGGCAGAAGATGAGCGAGATGGGCTTTCCAGGGTTCCTCTCGGGCTTCTTTGCCCGTAAGATTCCGAAGCTCAAGCGTTGGAACGCCTTGTGACACACCCAAGACGTCTTCGAATCCATCATGTGTTGAACTACCCATGACCTATCTCGCCTGGACAGAGCATACGTTCCGGTTCGACCTTCCGGCCGGACTCTTTCCCTCCATCCTCGAACGCGTCCGCGGCACCCCGGCACGTCTGGAGGAGCTGGTGCGCGCCCATCCTCCACGCATCCTCACGGCGAAGATCAATGCGCTCTGGTCCATTCAGGAGCACGCCGGCCATCTCCTCGACCTTGAGGAGCTCCACAACTCTCGTCTCGATGACTTCAAAACGCGAATGCCGACGCTCCGCGCGGCGGACATGTCGAACAGACGGACGTTCGAGGCGAACCACAACGCCTCTCAGATCCAGGATATTCTCGCATCATTTCGCACGACCCGGATGCGTTTCGTCCAGCGCATCGAACAGCTCGACGACGCGTCCCTCCTCAATTCCGCCATCCATCCTCGGCTTCAGACCCCCATGCGGGTGATCGACATGGTGTTATTCGTGGCAGAACACGACGACCATCATCTCGCCGCGATCCACCGGATCGCACTCACGCTAAAGTAACCAACCGTAGAAGGGAGCGTGCCGATCGATCACACGGCACGGACTCGAAGCAAACAGTTCAGAAAGGCGCTTGAGGAAAGGAATAGTCGCGCAGGGTGCGGATCGTTCGTTACGCGCGGACGACGGTAGGGACATTCGCGGCCATCGCATCGATGAACTGTCGGAAGAGGTAGTCGCTGTCATGAGGCCCCGGGGACGCCTCCGGGTGGTACTGCACGGAGAAGACCGGAAGCTCACGGTGGGCGAATCCCTCATTTGTCCCGTCATTGAGGTTGACGTGTGTGATCTCGACGGTTCTGGGGTCGAGCGACTCCGGGTCGACGGCGAAACCGTGGTTCTGGGAGGTGATCTCGATCTCGTTCGTCCGTATGTTCTTCACCGGATGGTTCGCACCTCGATGCCCGAACTTCAACTTGAACGTCCGGCCGCCGAGTGCGAGTGCCAGGAGCTGATGGCCGAGACAGATGCCAAAGAGGGGTTTCTTGTCTAGGAGTTCGCGGATCTGCTCCACCGCGTATTGCACCGCCTCCGGGTCACCAGGGCCGTTCGAGAGAAAGACGCCGTCAGGCTCGAGTGCGAGCACTCGCGAGGCACTATATCCCGCCGGGACGACCGTCAACGAGCATCCGTGCGCCGTCAGACGACGAAGGATGTTTCTCTTCACGCCGTAATCGTAGACAACGACCTTGAACGGGCGTTTCTGATCGTCCGACCGAACCGGCAACAGGGCGAACGGCGTCTGATCGGTTGCGGTCCATGTATACGGTTCCGCGCATGTGACCTTCGACGCGAGATCAAGGCCGGTCATCTCCGGTGAGCGCCGGACCTTTTCGAGGAGCGCGCGATCGTCCTCATCGGACGTCGTGAGGATCGCGCGCATCGCTCCCGACTCCCGAAGTATCCGGGTGAGCATCCGCGTGTCGATCCCCTGGATCGCGACGACACCTGCTTTCTTCAGCCAAGAACCGAGGCTCTCATTCGCTCGGAAATTGGAATAAAAATCGGAATATTCCCGCACGATGAGGCCCGCGGCGCACGGCCGCGCCGCTTCCATATCTTCGGTGTTGACGCCATAGTTGCCGATAAGAGGGTACGTCATCGTCACAAGTTGCCCCGTATACGAAGGATCGGTGAGGATCTCCTGGTAGCCGGTCATGCTCGTGTTGAAGACCGCCTCCCCCGTCGTCTCCCCTTGCGCGCCGAATGATTCGCCGCGGAACACAGATCCGTCTTCTAGTACAAGCGTGGCGTGTGTGAACATGGTCGTACTGATCTTCTCAACAATGCTGTTCGGTAGATGCTTGGGATAAGAGAAAGCCGGCATGTGCGCCGGCTTTCAACGATTCAGACCGCGTCCGCCACCCGCTCGGGCCTGGCGAGCGACGGGATCGCTCTGGCGGCAAGTTCATACAGTCCGAAGAGCGCAGCCACATATGCCATGTCACCAGCAAGCGTATTTCTGAAGAACGGAACTGCTGCGGCGTAACATGCGACGAGCCCCGCAACGTTCAACGGGTAGCCCACTTGACCGGAGATCCATGTACCAAAGTTCGAAACGATAAAAAAGGTGACGGAGCCGGCAAGACTTGCCCCGATAGTGTTCCTGACCGATAAATGATCCCGAAGCCAAAGGCCCAGCACTCCGACGAGCGCGAACGCAGCGTAGACCCAGAGGATGCCGGAGTAGAACCCGATGAAGTAGTCGGCGATGAGCATCGCGGCGATCGGCACGATGAACGTATGCTTTTTATCGAGATAGACGCCCCCAAAGAGGGCAAGCGCCGTTATCGGCGCGACGTTCACCGGGTGAGGAACCAGGCGTGAGAGCACCGCTAGGAAAATAAGGGTGAATGTGAAGAAGTAACGGATCATGGTAACGACCTTTCGTGAACGTGCTTGACGATGTTCATTGATCTGCAACGTGAAGAACCGACTCCGGATATTCATAGGGGAAGAGATCCGGGTGAATGATGGACGCGAGTAGTTCCACGCTTTCTGCTATCCGCGGCCCGGGTCGGCTGAAGAACGACGAACCGTCGACGACCGCGACCCTTGGTCGAATCCGCGCGCCCGATTGTTGAAGGAACGGCCGGCCTCGGGAGAGCCATTCCGCCATGCCCCGCTCCACCGTAAAACCGCAACACATGACGACAATTACATCAGGATTATACTCAATTATTTGATTCCAAGCAACTGGCTTCGACGGCTCGTGGAGCCTGCCGAGCGCGTCGATACCGCCGGCGATCGTCACAAGTTCCGGGATCCAATGGCCGCCGCAAAACGGGGGGTCAACCCACTCGAGGCAGACGACACGCTTCGGTTCCTGGGGCGCAGCCAGTGCGCGGACCCGCTCGATACGGTCTCTGAGAGAGGCTGCCAGGCTCTCCGCCTTGCCGACAACGCCGGCGATGCGGCCGACGGCGAGGATCGATTCCAATATCCCCTCCAAACTCCTCGGCTCGATATTGACGACCTGAGGCAGAGATGGAAGGTTCTGCGCGATTCGGAGCACGGTCTCGTACGAAATGGAGCACACGGTGCAGAGCTCCTGCGTCAAAATGACGTCAGGTGCGAGGCGCGCCAAGAGTTCCGTATCAAGATGGTAGAGCGTGCCCGCACCGGAGAGCTGGCTCCGAACGAGGCGGTCGATCTCGGCGCCGGGAATGTCGGACGGTATCGCGCTGCGTGTAACGCGAGGTTTTTTCAAGGCTTCCGAAGGGTAATCGCACTCGTGCGTCACACAGACGATCTCGTCCGAAAGACCCAGGGCAAAGCAGATCTCCGTCGTACTCGGCAGGAGGGAACAGATGCGCACGCGCCCCCCTCACTGCCGAAATGCAAATGCTCCCGGGAATACCCCCACGGGAAAGGGGGCCCTGCGCAGGGTCCCGTCTGTTCGGTATGATTCCACCCTTCCGGACCCTCCGGCCGCAAGAATATTGGAAACGTAAAGGACGTTCGCCGGGCGCTCAATTCCCAGGGCATAGAAATAGCTTCCGACAGCACGGCGTATAAGACCAGAATTTATAAGGGTTAACGGGTTATCATCAACCTTTGCCACACTATCCGATCCGAGGACATAGAGGAATTCCCCGTCCGTCACGCAGTCGCTGGGGTAAGCGCTGAGCTGCAGAGAGTCTGAAAGAACGAGCGTCCCCGAGTCGATACGGTAGATCCGGGACGTGCCCGTACAGACCACGAAAACACCGTTGCCGAGCTGGACGATTGCACCGGGAGCATTCTCGACGGTCACAGAATCATGAACGGAGACCGAGCCAGGTTGAAGGACCTTGACGACATTCCCGATCTTTGGGTAGAGCCCAATATCCGACACAAAGACCTTCCCTGCTGCGCAAACGATCCCCCCAGGAAAGCCCACCACCCCGGGGATGGTCCCGAGAAGCGTATCCGCACGCAGATCTACCAAGGAGACCGAGCCGTCGAAATTTGCGACATAGAGCGTCTCCCCCCACGCGGCCATAAATTCGGGGCCGGAGAAATGGGGGAACGTGATCGACTTCAATATGGACTGCCCCGCGATGTCGACGACATAGATCCGGTCCGTTCCGTTCACGGTGACATATCCTTTGTTGGCGATGATCTTCATGTCATTCGGGAACACCCAACCGTCGGATCCTGCGACCGCGTTCTGATAGACCGAATCACGCTGGAGATCGTAAAAACTGACCCCACCCCCTCCGGAAAAGCCTCCTTCGTTCAAGACGTACACTCCCGGAGCCGAACCCGGCGGAAGGACGATCGGCGAGGTCGGAGTCAATCGGCAGCCTGCGAATGCAATACTGGCAACGAGGAAAACGATGACATTGAGACGTTTCATAACGACTTACCCAATTGTTGTTCGATCGTAAGTGAAATGAGATGGTTCCTCGTGGGCATCGGGTACCCAGGGATGCTCTCAACGTTTCCGCCGGTCAGATTGTTCAGTTCATACTTTATCCCGGCTGTCCCCCCCAACAGGGCGAACGAGAGCGTTAGATTGCCCCCGAGGACGTGTCCCGCCTGCAGATACGAGCTGTTGTCGTCCGAGGTGTACCGCTGGCCTAGGAACGCATCAGCGAAGCGTACGGCGAGCATCCGTAAGGCCCCCGTTCCGCTCAGCGGGAGCCGCAGCAGCGCGGACATCGAGGCGGTTTCCAGCGGGATGTATGGCAACTGACGATCATAAAGCGGGTTATCGGAGGCCGTCCCGGAGCGGTTCCGCGCGTCCACGAACGCGTACGCACCGTGCACTTCGGCTGTGCCGCCCGGGGAAGTCCACGTCGCTTCGAGCTCGAACCCCCGAGAGAGCGTTCGCGCGATATTGACAGGGGACCAGATGAGCGCGGATCCCGCCGGCTGCCAGAAGATCCTGTCGTCCGTCCGAATGGAGTAGAATGTCGCGTCGCATTCCGTATGCCCGAGGAGTTCCGAGGCGATCGTCACGCCGGCATCGGCGCTTACGGCCACTTCGGGCACGAGAGACGGATTGCCGAATCCTCCTGCTCCCGAGTAGTGGAGCTCGTTCATCGTCGGGACGCGGAAACTCCTCCCCGCCGACGCGTGGGCCGTCGCCGTGCATCCTCCAAGATCAAGTATCGCGCGGAGGCCCAATTGAGGATTCCAGATCGGGTGCATGGAGGAGAATGTCTCATACCTGAGTGCTGGCATGAGCGCTATCACCGACCGGCGTGCGTTGAGCGTGTCAGTGCGGATCTCGGCCGCAGCGAACCAAGCCCCATGGGACCGTTGGACCCTCCCGGGAAGGGCGTTTCCATCGGCAACGGCCACGTCAAGGTCCCACCCCGTCACCGCCGTCCAATGGGCAGCCGGTTCATAACGCAGAAGCGGCGAGATCGCCGCAACCGCGTTGCGGTAATAGTTGTCCCCGCGAAACACGCCCGTTGCATCGGCATAATGCTCGTCGGCACGCTGGATACTGGCCGTGCAGGTCAGCGATAATGCAGACGCGATGCGCCGTTCGATGGAACCTGTTGCGCGGTATGCTGCATCCGACTGGCGGCCATCTCCCTGCTGCGCAATGCCCACAAGCGGACCGGGCGATCCCCTGTCGCACTGTGTCGCGCTGACGTCAAGCGACGTCCGGTCGGCATTCGCCGACGCCCAATCGCCTCTCAGAAACAGATGATCCGAGCGAAAATCGTTGTCTTCCCGGACGCCGGAAAGGGCTGCGCCTCCTGTCGGGGAATTGACAGGAAATTCGCCGGTGCTTCGATCTCTCTGGAACCCTCCGGAAAGAACGAACCCGGCCATCGCGACTCTGGACGACGCGGCGATCCCGCTCGTCCCAAACGAACCGGCCGATCCGCGCACCCGGAGGACCGACGCGGACGACATCGGTACGGTCTTCAGGTTGACCATCCCTCCCATGGCGTTCGAGCCGTAGAGCGAGGACATCCCGCCTCGGACGACCTCGATCGATTCTACCTCCTCCAGCGGCAACATCCGCAGGTCGATGACACCGGTCTCGAGGGCGGCGACCGGTACACCGTCGACAAGGATGAGCGACTGCTCGGAGCTTCCGCCCCGGAACGAAAGTGTTTGAATGCCGCCTCCACCCCCGTACTCCCGAACGACGAGCCCCGGAATGGGTCTCAGCGCATCCCCGAGCGTCGTCCCGTTCCCTTCTCCGATCGCTACGCGCGTGATGACGGATGTTCTCATCGGCACGCGGCCTGCGGGAGTGTTCAGCCGTGTCGAGGTTATGACGATCTCTTCGAGGGGAAACGGGCGCAGGCTGTCTCCCGCGGCGGACTGTGCGAGTGCGCAGGCAGGGAGCATTCCCTGCAGCGCAAGCAGCACGATCGAGGCCTGAAAGATCCGTTGGAGCATAAAAAATCCCCATCTTCAGAAGCGAGGATGGGGGGTATATGACACACAAATCGTGCGACACACCTCACCCTTCCCGCGAAGGTTTTATAAAGGTCATGACGCAGATCGGTCTCCTGGCTCATCCAACATCCTGCCGTCTTCCCATCCCTTGCTACAGGAACAGTGACGTATCATTGCAGAATGACCCCGCTTGAAGAACTCAAAAAATGCGGGACGGATTTACAGTTGCGGGGCAGCTTCCGGTTTTCCGCCGAAGCGAATCACGGAATTCCCTCGAAGGCTCTCGCCTTCATCTTTGTCAACTATGATCAAACGTGTTACGTGTACGGTACAACCTGGTCTTGACGACCATGACTAGAAGGGCAGATCGTCCTTCTCTGGCGCAGGGGCTTCTTCCATGGGAGCGCCGCCGCTGTCACCGCCGGACGACATACCGCCGCCGCCGCCGCCGCCCTTCGAATCGAGCATGATGAGATCATCAGCGACGACGTCCGTCGCATAGCGCTTCATCCCGGTCGTCTTATCGTCCCAGGAGCGCGTCTGCAGCTTTCCTTCGATATACACCTTGCTGCCTTTCTTCAGATACTGGCCGCAGATCTCCGCCAGCTTCCTCCAGGCGACGATGTTGTGCCAGTCGGTCCGTTCCTGTACGTTGCCTTCCTGGTCCTTCCAGCGTTCACCCGTGGCGACGGAGAACTTTGCCACAGCAACGCCCGAGGGCGTGTAGCTCAGTTCAGGGTCTTTTCCGAGATTACCGATGAGCTGAACCTTGTTCAAACTTTTACCCGCCATGCTGCCTTCTCCTGATTGAATTGCTTAAATTGCTTATTGGAATACCCGAAAATGCCTGTCCGGGCTGCAGGGGTGTTACTCTCCAGTGCGCGGAAGGGGGCGTATCCATAACGCCCGCCGCGTCAGCAGATAGAGCGTTCCTTTGTGGATCTGAAAATCGACGACCGAGTCGCACGCCGGACCTTCCTTGAACTGCTCAAGAGCCCATTGGGACCGGATGGCTCCTCCCTCACCCACCGCGATGATCCTGCAACTGTCAAGAACATAAAGATTTTTGTCATCAAGCGCAAATGTACGCATCCCGGGGAACAGATCCTTGTCATACGTCCGAACATAATTCCCGAAGATGTCGTACTGGACCACGCGCCCAGAATCTTGGACGAACACTTCGTCCGACTCAGAGATGCGGATACGCTGCGGCGACGAGAGAGATCCCTTTCCTCCGTGAAGATCGCCGAACGGCTTCCCTTCCCGGGACTCAGGCGCAAACGAGAGAATGCGGTTGTTCTCTGCGTCGGCAACGAAGAGCTCTCCGAAGCGCGTCGTTGCGACGCTCCGCGGGTAGCCGAACCAAAGCGGCGAAGCATCGGCATCGGAGGAAGTTGCGGTCGCCGTCTGGAGATTGAGATCGCGGTCAAAGTGAAGGATCCGGTGGTTCCCGTAATCCGCGACGTAGATATCGAGGCCGTTCGATGCGGAGAGATCCCGAGGCTGGTCCATGGCTCCTTCCTTCCAGCCGAACCCCCCCGTCGCACGGAGCCGCGCGCCTGCCGCGTCGAGCTTTACGAGTTCGCTCGCGCCTCCGTCGAGGACGAAGACATTGCCGAAGAGGTCGACCGCAAGCGCCGTCGCCCGCGTGAATCGGACCGCGGTCGAGTCATCCCGGACTCCCCTGCTAAAAGAAACATCGCCGCCCAAGAAGAGGGCGGCGATGAGTAATGCTCGAACGATGATCGTAACTTAGAACCCCAGTCTGATTGCGATCGTGTGGTTGCCGGAGAAGAACTCCGTGTCCCTGAACGCGTAATCGATCGCGAGGTCCGCATCTCCGAGGTTCGTCTGGATGCCTGCACCCACGGAAGCGCCATAGATGTAATCCGCGTTGTCCGGTTTGGACGGAGCGAGCGACCAGCCGCCGCGGATGAAGAACGTGTTATTGTAGGAGTATTCCGCTCCAAGCTTGAGTTCGTCATCAGAGAAGTTGTTGTTCTGATACGCGCTCGCGAGTAGAAGTTGGCTCTGGCCGCCCATGTTCGCCTTGTAGCCGAGGCCGAACTCGATCGTCGACGGCAATTCGAACGGCGCGGAGTCGATCTTGTAGAACTGCGGCGGACGGTTCTGGTCTTGCACCCCTGCGAGCTGGTAGAGGCCAGGTCCGTCATAGTGCATCTGCGGTCCGATATTCCTGACGACCACGCCAAGGCTGAGGCCCGAAAAATCGGCAAGGTTGTCATAGATCAGACCGACGCTGAACGCCGCTCCCGAGGCACTCACTTCGCTCAACCGTTCCGAGACCAGGTTCGCCGTGAGACCTACGGAGATCCGGTCGCTGAGCATCTTGGAGTAGGTAAGGCCAGTCGTGAAGAACTGGGGGCTGTACGTCTGTCCGGTCCCGTCGGGGTTCGTCGTCGTCGTCACCGGAATATCTCCGATCGAGAGTGTTTTTACGCTTACGGCGAATGTCCCGAGCCCTTCGAAGGTCGCTGAGACCGCCCCGTACTCCACGCCAATGTCCGCGATGTAGGACATATGCGAGAAGATGAGGTTCGCCGAGCGGGACGATTTCGCCACGCCCGCGGGGTTCCAGAAAAGAGCCTCGATACCCGTCGTTGTCGCCACGGTCGATCCTCCGAGCGCCATATCGCGGGCACCGACCGGAATGAGCAACTGCGACGCTCCCCCGGTTCCTGTCCGGTTTCCGGAGCCGGCGATCAGTTGTCCTGTGGCCGCCACCAGTAGCAGGACAGCAAAGATGGTAAGCATGATCCGATTCATAATGTGCTCCTTGTCATTAAGGGTCAACATCGAAAATGTTCGTTTGGCGTGGTTGGTCATATGGTCCTCGCCTTAAAATCGATCAAGGATTTGGCGCTCTTGGATGATCGAGAGCTTGATGATCTTGGTTTCGCCAACGTCTGGCATTTCGATGTATGCGATATACAGCCCACTGGCAACCGGAAGACCCGATTCGTTCGAGAGATCCCAGCGCTGATATTGTCCGGCAGTCGTTTTCTCCACCGTCCGAACAAGCACGCCTGCAAGGTTGAAGATGCGAATCGTCGCCTTTTCCGGCAGATGGGAGAATGTCACGAAGCGCTGGTACTTGTTCAGCTCTTCCGTGTTGACGCCGTAGTAGGGGTTCGGGAAGACGTTGATAAGCTTGATGTCGTCCTTCGCCTTCGAGGCGTCGAACGTCGGCTTCGGCGCGACGAACGAGAACGTGTCAGCGAGCGTATTCGGCTTTGTACTCGTGATCCGGAAGATCGTTCCCACCTCAGGGAGCGGATTAGCGAACGGTGGCGCCGAGCCGCCGTTCCATGCGACAAGGACCGTCCGGGCCATGATCTCCGTTTCGCGGGAACCGTCGTACGTCCCTGCGTTCAGCTCCGCTTCGGACGCGAGATAACCCGCGCGGCCAGGTGATTGATCCTGCGGACGGAACCAGTAGATCCAGTCGGTGTACGGATCGTTGTCACCGCTTGAGACGGTATGGTCATTCGCACCATAACTCTCAAGATTGTACGTCCCGTCGGCACCATTATCGAGGTCATATCCGATCAGCTGGTAGTCGTCGGCCGGATCGTTCGGGGTGTTGCTCCCGATGTTCCATAACTCGAATGGAAGCGGAAATTTGGTGCCGAGATTGAAGTCGACGCCCATGGATCCCGCGGCCGTGAAGCGCATTTCGAAATCAAACGGAATGATGTCGGGCCAGTGACTACCGTCTCTCGTCGTGCGGGCGAGGAACGAGGCGTAATCGCCCCTCGTCCCATTATCGCCAGTATGGAAGAGCCAGCGTTGTCCCGTCGTCTGCTGCCGGGAGGTCGGCGTGGCAGACGGGAACCCGGCAAAGTCCGCCGCACCGCCCTCGGACGGAACGAGCGGGCCTGAGGCGTTCGCCACGACCTCGAAGTTCTTAAACGTGAGTGCAGGCCCGTTGACCTTGATGAGCATGCCGTCAACGACCGCGTTCGTATCCGCGCCCGACTGGTCCTGCTGACGACGCAAGAGCGTGTCGATCGTGCCGTTTGCGTTCGCGCGCGAGAGGTTCCACGCCATCTGGCCACCGACCGTGTCGAACCAGACCTTGTACGTCAGACCGGTGAGCTTATCCGCATTGAGGATGAGCGGCGTGACGCTTCCGTCGGACGAGCCGGTGACGTGCGTACTCGCCACGGTCGAGCCCGACTGGCCATCCGGATAGACGATGCCCGGGTTGACGCTGTGTGGAACCACGGTAATGACGCGGAGGGCGTTTTCCTTCACCCTGGCGAGGCCCTGCTCGAACAGGCCGTCCGCGGGATTGAACCCGTAGGCGGTCACGGCAAAGTAGTACTTGATGCCATTGATGAGCGGGCGACCCTTGAAGATGTCGTTCGTCACCTTCAGATACCGTACGATCCCACCGTCCGTGCCGAACTGGACCGGTCTTGTCACGAACCCGCCCGCCAGCGCGTCGAAGTCGGTGTCGGTGATGGTCGTGATCCCGTTATTGAGATCGAACGTTGCGATCCGCCGCGCCAGGTCCTTCGTGGCAGTGGCCGACGGGAGCTGGTAGACGTTATATCCCTCGAACTTGTAGCCGTTCCGGTCGTATTTTTCCGTGTTGGCCACGTTGTTCCTGTCATCTGCCCAACTGAGCGTGACGGAATTCGCTTCCTCGGTCGCGCTGATGATCGGCGGCGGGGGAGGAGGCGTAATGTTGAAGAACTGATCATAGGCAAGCTGTGCCTGCTTGTCGTAGTACTTCAGCAGCGTGATCGCGGTGAGGCGGTCGACGCCCGTGATTGCTCCGGCAGCCATCTCTGAAACCACGATCTCCTGCGTATCTGCCGGCGCAAACGTGAACGGTCCGGAGGAGAGGACAATGCGCCGGTCACCCGCCGGCAAGATCTGACCGTCGAGCCATCCGGTCCCTTTGACGGGATCACCCGCGAGGGCGAACGTCGTCTGATTGTTGTCGGGATCGGTGAAGATATCTCCCGTCTTGCCGACTCTGCCGCGCATGAAGTTATACCACTGCAGAGTGCCCTCATACGAGCCCTGCGTCGGGTCCGTCACCGTAGCGTCGCCGCGTGCGAAGTACGCAAAGGCGGTCATCGGGAGGTTCTTCTTGTTGTAGACGCGCTGGCCGTTGAAAATAGCGGAATCGCCGGCAGACGCGACCACCGGTCCCTGGAAAAAGTCGAATCCGACCGCGGGAGGAGGCAGCGGTGCGTACGTCGCATCCGAAGAGAACCCGTTGTAGCAGAAGCCGAGGCTCGTGGTCGTGTCGCAGCCGGCGAAGTCGTCGGTCGAGTTTCCGTCGTCGATGTCGGAGAACTGCGAGACGTACATGCTGTCGATCGTGTTCGTTCCTTTGTTGATCATCGTATACTTGCGAAAGAGCATGTTCCCCAATGCACCGGTCTGGTTGTACGCCCACACGGTGACCTGGAGTTCAATGCCCATCGGGTTCGCGCCTGCGAGGTTCGTCGTCAGGCCCGAGTTCAGATCGTTGCAGACATACCAGATCGTTTGGTCGGCGCCAGGAAATCCCGGGATGTCGACCGTCGGATCGTAAACGCCGTTGTGGTTAACGTCCTTGTACGGCGCGCCCTGTGCGGCAGGCCATTCGTTCCAGTCCTTCTCGTATTGCGCGCGTATGCCGTCCGCAGAGCCGCCTTCGTCGGCGATCTCCGCCGCGAAACTATCGGAGATCTTGTCCTTCAGGTCTTCGTACGGGCTCACGTCCGCACGGACGCGGAAGATCCTGCTGTCTGGGGCGTCCGGATTAGCCGGCGTGCCGTCAGGAAGGATCCTTCCCCCCTGCATGCCCGTCCGGTACGCGGAACCGCCGACCCTCTTCTCTCCGCCCACGATGCCGCCGAAGAGGAACCCAGACTGGAACACGGCGGTCTTGTGGCTTCCCTTCGGAAAGACGAACCCGGAGTTTGACTCCTGAGCGTCGATGTCGGAGACGCCGTCATTCTTGAAGACCGTCGAGATGTTATTGATGTTGAGATACGTCCTGACGGGTGTTCCGGTGACCTTCATGATGCCCCGGCGATCCTTCGGATTATCCGCAGCTGCCGCCTGGAGGGCGAACAGGCCTGTCATGAGCAGGCAGAGAAAGGATATGATTCTCATTTTCATGGTAAGACTCTCCTTGTTGTAGTAGAGGACTCGGTCACTGTGCATATCAATACTCCAGCCGGATGCCAAACCGAACCTGGCGCGGCGGCCCGAAGAAGAGCGGCACAGTGTTCAAGCCGGGGGCATTCTGATACTGCTCGTAGTAATCGATGTTGACCGCCTTATACATATTTGCGTAATCCTGACCGTAGCTTTGAAGGAGCTGGCCTCCAAGCGCAGGATCGCTCAGATACCCGTCGTCGGTCGTCGTCCCAGTGCGCAGGAAGACGTTCTCGATGTTGCGCATGTCGAAGAGGTTCACTACGAGCAAGTACACATTCGCGTTCATCTTATCCATGAGGGAGAACGATTTGTCAAGTTTTAGGTCGACCTGGAACTGCCACGGGGTCGAGGAACTGTTGAGCGGTTCCAAGGGCTGGCGGTCGCGTGCGTCGCCTTCAAGATCGGCGCCGCCCTTCCCGGTTGTGAACGGGTGTCCGCTGTTGAACGTGAAGAGCATCGATCCTCCAAACTGCTGGAGGGCGGTCGGCCCGTCGTTCACGCCAAAATGATAATCAAGATTGACGGATCCGCGGATGGTATTGTTGAACTCCAGCGGGGAGACGTACTTCGGCTTGAAGATCGTCACACCGTCGATCGGCGATGCCACGATACCGCGATTCGAGTTCGGGAATGACCCGGTGCCCTGCGCGTCGTTGAAGGAAAGCGACCCGGTCATCTGCACGCGTTTCGTCCGGCGCATATTGTAGGTAAATTCGACCCCCTTCGTCGTAGCAAAGTCACCGTTGACCAGGACGTTATACGCTCCGTACTTCGATCCGGTTCGCGTATTCTGTTGCTCGTAGATGATCTGATCCTGGATGTCCTTGTAATAGCCGGTGATGTCGAACGACGCGAAATCGCTGATCTGCTGCGAGAACCCGATCTCGTACTGCGTCGTCCGGGTCGGACGGATATCGAACCCTACCGGGGCGGGGATGAAGAATCCGCCGCGGATGTTCGAACCTGTCGCATAGTAGCCCTGGTAGATGTCGCGCAGCCGCGACTGCTGTACGAACTTGCCGTACTGCGTGTGAAAGACCGTTCTGTCGGTCACCGGGAACGACATGCCGATCCTCGGGCTCACCGACTTGAACGACGAGACGCTCACAAGACCCGAATCGACCGGACCGACATAATCGGTATAGATCTCGCCGGTTTCCTTGTTGATGGTAGCGTCCGGGAAATCCGGCTGAGCGAACGTCTTGCTGTCGCTGTTGATATAATCAAAGCGCAGGCCGAGGTTCAGCACGAGATCCTTGAACTCGACCTTATCCTGGATATAGGCGGCCGAGAAGATCGGATGCTTCGGCGCGTCGATGCCCTCGGCATCCGTCTCGTTGCCGAAGACATCATAGCCGAAGTTGTTGACGCCGCGATTGATCATGATCTGTTTCAGCGAGAGCTTCTGCGGATCGCCGTCAGCGAGAAGGTCGTTCTGAGCGACGAGGCCTGCGATGGCGAAGGCGCCCTCGTTGCCGAGGCTGTAATTCCGCATCGTGTAGCGCTCGTATTCGCCGCCGATCTTCACGCTGTGCTGGCTGCCGATCTGCGTCGACAGGCCGCCGGAGAGCGAGATGTTCTCCCGACGGAACTTCACGTAATCGGCCACGGGGTTGCCCGGCGCGTTGAACTCGAACGTGAAGATCTTCGCGCCGACCGGGCGGAGATACCGGGATGCGAAATTCGTCACGCCGGCCTGCGCGTTGGTCAGACTATCGCCGTAGTGCATGAAGTCGTCTTCAAGGAGAGGATCGAACGTATTGCTCGTCTGGCGGAAGTACCCGAGAGAGAGGTCGTAGTACGTCGTGGGATTGAGCAGATGCGTGATCTTTGCGCTGAAGGAGCCGTTGGTGGCAGTCACCTTTTCGATCCTGCCCGTGTTCAGTATGTTGGCGATATTGCCGGCCACCCTCGCTCCACTGAACGCGTTGAAGGATGTCCCGGCCGTATACGTTCCGCTGAACCGCAAGGTGATGGGCTTGAGGTCCGTGGTGAGCGTCCCGGTATAGGTGAACTGCTGCGAAGAATTGCCGTAGACGGGGCCCGCGGGATATTCCATCCGGATCGTGTCGCCCGAAACGGGATCCTGGATCGTCCCAAGGCTTATGCCCGGAAAGGGCTGCGGATTCTGATCACGGTTAAAATTGTAGTTGAAGAGCCCGAAGAACTTTATCTTGTCGTTGACGACCGGGCCGCTCAATGTGGCGGTGAGCTCGTTGGATCCGTATTGATACGATCCGAGAGTCTTCTTCCCGTCAAAGACGCTGCTCTTCCCCTTGAAACCGAGGTTGTCCGTGGCGTACTGGATGCTCGCCTTCATGACGGAGGTCCCAGACTTCAGCTGCGACTGCACGATGCCGGAGTTTGCGCCGCCGAATTCGGCGTTATACCCGCCGGCCTGGACCTGGATCTCTTCAATGGCGTCCTGGACGAGGGTCACGGCTCTGCCGCCGACCATCGCGTTGGTGATCGGAACGCCTTCAAGGTAGTAGCCGACTTCGTCTTGGCGGCCGCCGCGGATGAAGACCGTGTTGTCCTGGAGGACGACGCCCGGGGAAAGGGCGATGATGTTGTTCACGCCGCGGACCGCCAGGGCGTCGATATCCTCGCGCGTGGTGATCCGAACGGCATTGGTCGCGCTCTTATTCACGAGCGGCCGCTCAGCGACGATCTCGATCGGCTGGAGTTCGACGTTCGAACTGGCAAGCCCGAAATTCCGCTCCGTTGTCAGTCCGGTGTTCACGATCATGTTGCTCACCGAGACGCTCTGATAGCCGACGTAACTCGCGGTGAGGACGTACGTACCCGGCGGCACGTTGAGGATGACGTAGCTACCTTCGATATCAGTCGCCGCACCGTAGGATGTGCCCTGAATGCTCACGGTCGCACCGATCAGTGGCTCTTTGGACTCCTTGTCGGTAACGACACCCTTAATCTTACCCGTGGTACCCTGCGCGAACAGCAGCCCCGGCACCAGAAGTAAGGCGAGTAGAAATAGTACACGGCTTCGCATAATTACATCCTTTCAGGTATGGATTGATTTTGAAACTCGGATGAACAACGGAAGAGAGGTAACAACAAAGAAACGGAAGAGTGCGGAGAAATCCCGCGAGGATGAAAAGACGATAGAAGTGGTAGAATGTCGTGTGTGCGCCCCAGTATTTTCATGTAAGTAGGTTGTAGAAAAGGTTTATCCGAACCTCGCACCTAATTGGGGAATGAGTCGCATTCTTACCGGCCAATATAATGAAACAATGTAATCTTGTCAAGTTTTCGCATAGTGGACGTTCGGAAAATCCACCGCCCGCGCCTTCCCCTGACTCCCTCGAAGCGAGCCTAGAGTTCGAGGAACCGCACCGTCGAAACCCCCTCGACGGCGGTCATCTCTTTCAAAAGTGCCTCAGAAACGCCAGTATCCGTAGCAATAATGGTCAAAGCCCTCCCCCCGACGCCGAACCGGCCAAGGGAGAGACCTGCGATGTTGACCCCCGCCCGGGCAAGGAGGGCGCTTACGGCGGCCAACATGCCAGGGCGGTCGATATTGTAATACAGGAGGAGATTGCCCTCCGGACGTACCTCAAAGTGAAATCCGTCGATCTCCACGATGCGCGGGTCGTCCTCACCGAAGACGGTCCCAGCGCAGCGGCGTTCCTCCCGGTCGGTCGTATAGGCCACCGAAAGGATGTTCCCGTACCGGTGGTCGCGCTCGTCGAGATGCATCTGTAGGCGGATGCCGCGGTCCTTTGCGATGATCGACGCATTGAGGAGGTTCACAGGTTCACTGAGACTACGCTCGAAGAAGCCCTGCATGACCGCCGAACCGAGGACGGGAAGCGATTCACCGATCACGGGACCGCTTGCACTCACCTGGACGCTCTTGAGCGTCCCATCCTTCACCTGGGAGAGAAGGATGCCCATCTTCCTGGCAAGCTCGAGGTATGGACGCACTTCCTTCCGCATCGCGAGCGCGATGACGCCCGCGTTCACCGATCCGCTGACGCCTCGGCCTTTGAGGAACTCGACGACCTGGTGGGCGACCTGGATCGCGACCTTCTCCTGGGCCTCTTCGGTCGATGCGCCCAAGTGCGGCGTGGCGACGACGTGAGGATGCGCGATGAGCGCCGACGCTCCGGGGGGTTCCTGCGTAAAGACGTCGAGCGCGGCACCGGCGACCTTGCCGCTTTCCAAGGCCCTCAAGAGAGCCCCCTCATCGACGATCCCGCCCCGGGCGCAGTTGATGATGCGCACCCCATCCCTGCACCTTGCGAGCGTCTCGTCGCGAATGAGGTTCTTCGTTTCCGGGATGAGCGGGGTGTGGATCGTGATGATGTCCGAACGGCGGAACAGCTCGTCAAGATCGACAAGCTCGACCCCCATCTTCGCGGCCGCTTCGGCCGAGAGCATCGGGTCGTATCCGATGACACTCATCCCGAACGCGAGGGAGCGCTTCGCCACCTCCGCCCCGACCTTGCCCAGGCCTGCCACGCCGAGGGTCTTCTGATAGAGCTCCGTTCCGACAAAACTCTTTCTGTCCCACTTTCCTTCCACCAAACTCCGATTCGCCTGCGGGATGTTCCGGGCGAGCGCGAGCATGAGGCTCATCGTATGCTCCGCCGTCGAGATCGTGTTGCCCCCGGGCGTGTTCATGACGAGGACTCCCTGCCTGGTCGCCGTCTCGACGTCGATGTTATCGACGCCTGCCCCGGCGCGGCCGACGACCTTCAGCCGCTTCGCCGCCTCCAGGACGTCGGCGGTGACCTTCGTCTGGCTCCGGACGATGAGAGCGTCAAAGGTGCCGATGATCTTCTTCAGTTCCGCAGGTACGAGCCCCGTGCGGTATTCGACGTCCAGGCCCGCGGCGCGGAAGATCTCCTGGCATTGCGGATCGACCGGGTCGGCGATAAGGACGGTGAAACGCTCTTCGGCCCGGGCGGTCATGAGGCGCTTTCCATGAACGAACGCTGGACGGCGCGCACGCCGGCTCCCGGTTCGCACTTCCACCCGCAATCGTGAAGACTCCGCTCGACGGCCGCAATGACGGTCACCATGTCGAGCTCGTCGTAGTAGCCGAGATGGGAGATCCGGAAGATCTTGCCGGTATACTCATCCTGGCCTCCGGCGACGGTGATGCCGTACGTGTTCTTCAGGAGCGCGTTAAAGGGTTTCCACTCCACGCCGGCCGGCAGCCACACCGGCGTCACGGCGTACGAGGCGTCCCGGGAAAAGAGCTTCAGTCCGAGCGCCTCGACGCCTGCCCGGACCGCTGTTGCCATTCGCTTGTGACGCCGCCAGACCTGTTCGATCCCTTCTGTCCGGATCATCTCGAGCGCCGCGTCGACGCCGATGATAAGGGACGCCGCGGGCGTCCACGGGGTGTCGTTCTTTTCATACGCGGCGAGGGCTCTGCGAAGATCAAGGTAGAACCGCGGCATCGTGGAAGTGCGGACCCGCTCGACCGCCCGTGCGCTCAGGGCGACGAACGCAAGGCCCGGGGGGATCATGAGGCCCTTCTGAGAACCGGTCACGCAGACGTCGATGCCCCACTCGTCGAACCGAAATTCATGCGCGCCGATGGCGGTAATGCCGTCGACGCAGACCAGGGCCTGAGAATGCTCCCGGATGAGGGCCGCGAGCGCCCGGACGTCGGTCGCCGCTCCCGTCGAGGTCTCGCTGTGGGTGAGATAGACTGCCTTCGCCTCGGGGTGTGCGCGCAAGGCCGCGAGGATCTCCGCGGGCTGCGGGGCGCTTCCCCATGCCACCTTCACTTCGACGGCGTTCAAACCGAAGACGCGCGGCATGGCGACCCAGCGCTCGCCGAACTTGCCGCCGTTGACCGCGATGACGGTGTCGCCGGGCGAAAAGAGGCTTACGAACGTCGATTCGACCCCGCCGGTGCCGGAGCAGGTGAGCGTCAGGACGGGGCCCGCGGTCTGGAAGAGGTACTGGAGATTCCGGTTCACCCGCGTGAGGATCTCGGTAAATTCCGGATTGCGGTGATGGATCATCGGCTCCGCCATCCTCAGCATGACGGATTCGGGAACGGGCGTCGGGCCCGGCGTGAAGAGACGTCGTTTGAACATAGGTTTAGCTTTTCATTCTTGATGAAAGATACTCACCGCGCCCTCTCGGGCGCAGGGCTGCGCTGGGGGTTCTACTGTGCCGGCGCCGCGTTGGTCCTGCGGTAGACCACCTTTCCTGCAACGATCGTCAGCTCCGCCTGCGTCGTCAGGATCTCTTTGGGCGCGATCGTCATGATGTCGGCCGAAAGGACGGTCAGGTCGGCCCACTTTCCCTGCTCGATCGTCCCGCGCGAAGCTTCTTCAAAGGAACCGACGGCGGGCCAGAGCGTGTAACATCGCAGGGCCTCGTCGCGCGTCATCTTCTCCTCGGCTCGCCAGCCGTCGAGCGGGTAGCCGTCCCGGTCGCTCCGGGTGCACGCGGCGTAGAAGCCCCAGAGCGGGTTCGGCTGGTCGTTCGGAAAATCCGACCCGCCCACGATGATGGTTCCGGTCTTCAGGAGGGACCTCCAGGCGTACGATCCCTTGACACGGACGGGCCCGAGCCGCGCCTCCGCCCAGTACATATCGGATGTCGCGTGGACTGGCTCCATGCTCGGCAGGGCCCGGAGCGCATGGAACCGGCCGATATCCTCCGGCGCAAGCACTTGGGCATGCTCGATGCGGGGACGGTAGTCCCCTTCGGGAATGTCCTTCTGGGCCGCCTCGATCGCATCGAGTGCGATATGGTTCGCCCTGTCACCGATGGCGTGGATGGCGGTCTGAAATCCGCGGGCGCATGCCTCCCGAATGGTCGACACGAGTTCCGTCTCGTTCGTGATCGTGATCCCCCTGTTGCCGGGATCGTCGCTATACTCTTCGAAGAGCGCCGCACCGCGCGAGCCCAAAGCGCCGTCGACATAGAGCTTGACACTCCGGATCGTGAGCATGCCGCCCCCCGCTCCGACGAGCGGTTCCTTCGTGCGCCACTCGTTCCATGCGTCGCCGGGAGCGCTCACGGCGGCGTACACCCTGATCGGCAGCTCGCCCTTGTCGGCAAGTTCGCGGTAGATGCCGATCTCGTCTTGGTTCACGCCCATATCCTGCACCTCGGTGAGCCCCATGCCGGCGCACGTCCGCAAGCTCGCGAGGATCTGGTCACGTATCTCCTGGCGGGTCTGCGGGGGAACGAATTTCTCCACAAGCTCCCTCGCATTGTCGAGAAAGACCCCCGTCGGTTCTCCCGTCGCTCCGCGTACGATCTTCCCCCCTGAAGGGTCCGGGGTCTCGCGCGTGATGCCGGCGACCTTCATGGCAGCGCTGTTCACCCAGACGCCGTGGCCGTCGACCCTAATGAGGATTACCGGGTGGAGTGGGGACACCTCGTCCAAGATGGAGGCGGTCGGAAACTCCTTCACCGGCCACAGATTCTGGTCCCAGCCCCTGCCGAGGATGAATCCTCCTTGAGGCGTCTCTGCTGCCTTTCGCTCGACCAGGCGCAGGATCTCGTCGGTGGAAGTGAGATCGAACAGGGAGATCGTGGCAATGACCGTTCCCATGCCGTGGACATGGCAGTGGCCGTCGGCAAGCCCGGGAACAACGGTCTTGCCCTCAAGATCGATGACCGAATCTGCCCTGAACATACGGCGGATCTCGTCGGTCGAACCGACGCCGGCGATCCGGCCGCCACGCAGGGCCACCGCTTCCGCTACCGTGTTCGTGGGATCGAGCGTGTAGACCTTCCCGTTCACCAGGAGGAGCGTCGCGCGGCGCGGCGTGGCGCTCTCGATATTCCAGAACGTGAGCCCCGCGACGAACAGCACGCACAATGCCCAGACCGCCTGCTTCATGTACATCTTCCCTTAGTGAGTATCATCGAGCCTGTCTCGGTTCGGCTGCCAATATACCGAATTCCCAAAAGATATCCAATGGTCTCGAGTTCGAGCGGTTGCATCTCTCGCCGATTTTCTCTACGTTTTTATCTCACATCCAAGGACGCGCTTCATGAGTGACACGCCATTCTCAGAATTCGTCGCGATCACACAACGTCTCCGCCGGGAATGCCCCTGGGATAAGGAGCAGACCCACGGATCGATCCGGTACAACCTCATCGAGGAGGCGTACGAGGTCGTCGAGGCGATCGAGGAGGAACACTGGGACGAGCTCAGAAAGGAACTGGGGGACCTCCTCCTCCATGTCGTCTTCCACGCCAATATCGCCGAAGAGCGCGGCGAATTCACCCTGGACGACGTCATCCGGGGGATCACGGAAAAGATGATCTTCCGGCACCCGCACGTCTTCGGCGCGACGGAGGTGACCGGCGCGGAAGAAGTGAAGGTGAACTGGGAGAAGTTAAAGATGAAAGAAGGGCGGATATCCGTCCTTGACGGCGTCCCGAAAGAGATGCCCGCGCTCCTCCGGGCGCACCGGCTTCAGGAGAAGGCCTCAAAGGTCGGATTCGACTGGAAGCACCGGGACGATGCATGGAAGAAGGTCGAGGAGGAAACCGGAGAACTGCACGAGGCGCTCGCGCGCGGCAACGCACCGGAGGCGGAGGCCGAACTCGGCGACCTCCTCTTTGCGATCGTCAACTACTCCCGGTTCCTGGAGATCAACCCCGAGCACGCCCTCCGGCGGACCATCGAGAAGTTCACCCGGCGGTTCCAGTACGTGGAACGCACCCTCAAAGAATCGGGCAAGGACATCCACGCGAGCACCCTGGAGGAGATGGATGCGCTTTGGAACCAGGCGAAAAAGGTCCTTCCGCCCTGAGTGCTAGCGTCGGGCGGGCCCCGGCGGCTGTTCGTTGTTGTGAAAGCGGTCGTAGGCGTCGATGATGTCCTTCACGAGCTTGTGCCGGACGACGTCGTTCCGGTCGAAGTAGCAAAAATGGATCCCTTCGATCTTCCCCAGGACGTCCTGGATCTGCACGAGCCCTGAGACCGTCTTTACGGGCAGATCGATCTGCGTCACGTCCCCCGTAATGATCGCCTTCGAGTTCGCTCCGAGCCGGGTCAAGAACATCTTCATCTGCATTGCGGAGGCGTTTTGGGCCTCGTCGAGGATGACGTACGCGTTGTTGAGCGTCCTGCCGCGCATGTAGGCGAGCGGAACCACCTCGATGACGCGGCGTTCCACGTAGGTCTTGAGCTTTTCCGGCGGAATCATGTCGTCGAGGGCGTCATAGAGCGGCCGGAGGTACGGGTCGACCTTGTCCTTGAGGTCGCCCGGCAGGAATCCCAAGCTCTCCCCCGCCTCGACGGCGGGCCGTGCGAGGATGATCTTCATGATCTCGCGGTTCTTCAAAGCCGCCACGGCCATCGCGACCGCAAGGTACGTCTTGCCCGTGCCCGCAGGCCCGATGCCGAAGAGAATATCGTTGGTGCGGATCTGTCGGATATACTCCCGCTGGCCCGCGGTCTTCGCCTTGATGATGCCGTTGCGCGTGAACAGGACGACGGTGTCAAGGTCCTCCTGCGCGACCTGGGCAAGCATCGATTTTGGAAGAGCGGGCTCGCCGTTCATCTGGATGAGGTCGACGACCGTGTCGACGTCATTGATGGAGATCGTCCCGTTCTTGTTGAGGATGTAGACGAGTTCCTTGAAGATCTTCTCCAGCTGGTCGACCTCCACCTGCTCGCCCCGGAGCGCGATGATCTCTCCCCGCACCGTGATGTTCGCGCTGTACTTGTTCTCGAGCACCTGGAGGTTCGCATCGTTCAGGCCCACGAGCCTGAGCATGTCGACCCCTTCCACCGTAAGTTTTTTTTCAGCCAATGAAGTCCGTCTCTCCCTTCTGAGCGCCCCTTAGGCGCCTGAAAAGAAAAAAGCCCCCTCCGCCGTCAGGCGGAGAAGGGCTTCTTTCGCGATCCTTGGTTCGTCGTGTCCGTAGGAGGTAAAAATGGCCTCGTGTCCCGTACGATACGGCCGTTACTTGCCCGCATCCGGTGCGGCCGCATGCTTCCGGTAATACCGGTTCGCCGCGGACTTTTCTTCCTTCGACATCGTCGTGCCTTCCGGGATCTTGAGGACCATCTTCGACTTGATGACGTCCGGATCCTTGATCATGTCGCGGTTACCCTGCCAGATCTTCGGCCACATCCAAGCGTTCGCGTAGATGTCCTTCTTTTTCGCGATGTTCCAGAGACAGTCGCGGTCCTTGGACCAGGTGCCGACCGTGTAGGTCTTCTCGTGCTGGAGGCTCTTCATGAGGGCCGTGACTTTCTCCTGGAGCGATGCGACGCGATTGCCGTAGCGGGGAATGAGCGCGATCTTGCTCTTCGCCATCTCGCCCAAGCGCGCATTCATCCGCTCGATCTCGTCGCGGTGGTTCAGAAGCTCCGCATCAGACATCCGCTGCAGTTCTGCAACGCGGGACTCCATATCGGTGAGTTCCTTGTCGAAGGCGGCCACGTCGGCGCGCGTGACGCCGAGCATCGCGTAGAGCGCATCTTCGCATACTGCGAGGTCCGCGTCCGCCTTGGCGGACTGCCCCTGGAGGACGGTCACCTCGGTCGTCAAGGTGTTCAAAGTCGCCGTGAGGTCTGCGACCTTTGCCTTGTATTCGGCCATCTGCTTCGACCACTCATCCTTCGACATCTCCTGCTGGGCGAAGACTTGGGTCGCGCCGAGGGAACAGAGAACGAGAAGGACGAGGAGGATTCGGGAAGTCGTCGTCATGAGCGTCTTCATTTGGCACCTAACGCTTTCTTGACGGCTTCCTGGTCAGATTGGCACTGCTGGAGCTTTCCATTCTTTTCGGCGATCTGCTTCTCGAGCGCAGTCTTTTCACTCTGTTTGTTCTGGACCTGCTTTTCGAGCGAGGAGGCCTGGGCCTTAAGGTCGTTCAGCTGCTTCAGCTCCGCGTCCGACGGCGAGCTGGAGCAGCCCGCGAGGAAGAGCGCCGAGACGAGGCAGACGGCGAAGATGATATATTTCAGTGATTTGATCATGCTTGGTACCCCTGATAAAGTTCAGCAATAATTTCATATTCCAATCATACAGCGGAAAAGTAGTGAATAAAACCTTCTTTGTCAAGGAAAATATGAGGTTACGGCGCTAGACGCCCGATTTCACATCATTCCGCGCTCGGCGAGGCTCGTATAGGAGTGCGCCGTCAGGATGACATGGTCGTGCACGGGGATCCCGAATATCCTCCCCGCTTCGACGAGCTGCCGGGTGATCGCGATATCCTCCGAGCTCGGTTCCGCGTTCCCGCTCGGGTGGTTGTGGAGGAGGATGACGCTCGCAGCCGGCTCCAGGATGGCCGGCCGGAAGACCTCCCGGGGATGGACGAGCGAACTGTTGAGGATGCCGGTCGTGATCGTGACGTCCCGCAGAAGATGGTTCGCGCTGTCCAGGAGGAGCACCATGAAGACCTCTTGGCGCAGGTCCCTGAGAAGAGGCTGGAAGAGCGTTGCGACGACCTCGGGCGACGAGACTTGGACCTTCTCGGTCCGTTCCCGTGCGGCCGCACGGCGTCCCAGCTCGAATGCGGCCACAAGCGCAAGCGACTTCGCCTCGCCCAGGCCGCGGTAGCGCCGGAGGTCCCGGGCGGTGCGGGTGGCCAGGTGGTGGAGCGATCCGAACTCCCGGAGAAGCGTCGTGGCAAGATCCACGGCCGTGACCCGTCTGGAGCCCGTGCGGATGAGGATGGCAAGAAGTTCTGCGTCGGTGAGCGCCGACTCGCCGGCGCGGAGGAGCTTCTCACGGGGCCGGTCCCCCTTCGGCCAGTCTGGAATGGCGGAGTGATAGAATGACGGTTCGCCGACCGCCGCGGTGCGTCGCTTCATGACAGCCTCCCATAAATGTGGATGGTGCTACGGTACCGAAACTTCCCCGATCTCCGACACGCGGCCGTTGTAGAACTGCAGGATATGGACCTCGGAGTTCACCCGTTTCGTCGCTAGGGTGATCTTCGAGTGCACGCCAGGATAGCGCGCGACGATGCCGAGCTGCTTCGCGAGCTCCTTCCTCCCCGTCGCCCCGGATTGGATGCGCGCCAGGAGAAGCTTCATCGTGTCGTACCCGTAGAGCGAATACTTCGTCGGATGCTTCGTCGTCGATGCGACGTACGCAGAGTCGAACGCCGCGTACTGGGGGTCCTCCGCCGAGACGTAGGTATCGGAGACGAACATGACCCCGTTGACGTATCGTTTGTGCTCGGCGAGCTGGCCCGCGTCGTACCACTCGTTGCTCCCGAGAAGCTGGGTCTTGAAATTGAAGAACGCGAGCTGCGGTGCGATAGCACCGATCTCCTCCGCGTTCGATACGGGAACGAAGAGCCCCTGAATATGCGTCATCGGCGTGTCCACGTTCTCCGGGTCGATCTCCGGTACGATCATCGTGAGGTGAAGCGATTCGGCGATGGCGCCCCCGCGCTCGCCGAAGAGCCGCCGGGCCTCGACCGTCCCCCCTTTCGCGCGCAAGGAATCAAGGAGGGCCGCCGGCGCGCCGGCCTCCGCCATCTTCTTGACATCGGTCTCGGAGATTTTTCCGGCGAAGGAGATCTGGCGCATGTACCTCGCGGCCGAACGCCGGAGGCTCATGCACTGTTCCCGAAGGTCCCCCACGTCGGAAGAATACGATTCGATCCCGATGACCTCGAGCCCGAGGCGGCGGGCTTCCGCCAGGAAGCTCTCCGCCACGAACTTTCCCACGCCGTCGGTCGGGGCAAGGACCGCGACGCGGCGCAGGCCGAGCTGCGCGGAGGCGAACTGCGCCATGGCCTTCCCGCGTGTCGCAAAGTCGGGGTTTGCCTGGAAGATGAACTGTCCCGTGGCGGCGAGGCCGTTCGACGTCGCCGTCGGAGAGACGAGCGGGACGGCAGCGGCTTCGGCGATCGGTGCGCAGGCGAACGCAATATTGCTGAAGAGCGGACCGACGACCGCGATCGTCTCGGGGGATTTCACGAGGTCCTCGAGCACACGGATCGCCGTCATAGAATCCCTCCCGATGTCGCGTACGTCGAGGGAGATGCGCGCCGAGGAGGAGCCCTCGGTCTTCTTGTACTCGTCGAGCGCGAAGGTCATGCCCTCAAGGAGTTCGACGGAGAGGACCTGCACGGCATTCGATTCGGCATCGCGCATCAAGGGCAGGAGCGCGCCGATCTTGACGGTCACATATTCGGCGATCTTCTGCCGCAAGGCCGTAATGCGGGCGGAGTAGGGGCTGACGTACCCGCGGCCCACGGTGTCTTCCAGGATGATCCTCGCCCGCGACGGCTCTCCCGAGGAGTAGACCTTCTCGGCAAGCTTGAGGCGAAGGAGGTCCTTCGCGACCGGGGTCCGGGCGGAGGCGTAGAGATCGCGCAGGTTCTCCGCGGTGAGGTTCTTCTCCGCGACGTACTCGAGAAGCCCGGACGCCTTCGTGACGAGGAGTGAATCGCGCGCGAGTTCGAGACAATGGACGAGCTGCCGTCCCGCGTCGAGGTAGTTGTGCATGACGAACGATGTCGTGCCGAGCGTGTAGTACGCGTCCGACTGGTAGCCGCTCTGTGGAAAGCGCTGGAAAAACTCGAAGAGGAGCGGAGAGACCGCTTCGTAGCGCTTCAACGCGATCTCCGCCTTGGCCGACATAAGGTAGGCGGCCGTCGTACGCTGGTGTATCGGCTCCCCTTTGCGCAGCTCTGTGAAGACCGCGAGAGCGTCGTCGAACCGGCCCGTGTCGAAGAGTTCCACCCCCTGCGCGAAACGCGCGTCCGCACCCGGGTTCACCTGGTAGCGCTTCTGCGCGAGCGCCGGGAGCGCGCAGCTCAGGCAGAGCGCGACGAGGACAGAACGGAGGAGGAGGACGGTGCAGCGGACGGGCATGGGAAGTCAGTGTGTTAGTTGTTGTGCCTGGTGACGCAACTTCCAGCGCGTCTCGCCGGCGCGCGCGTTGACAGGATCGAGGGAGAAGGCCGTCGTGCGGATCTCTTGCGCGCCTTCAAGGTCTCCCTTGACGGTGAGGACCTTGCAGAGGGCAAGCATCGCGTCGACCGACGTCGGGAGAAGTTCGAGCGATTTCCGCAGGTACGGCTCCGCCTCGTCATACCGCTTGAGGTGGATGAGCGACTCGCCGCAGAGCTGCCAGTGCTGGTATTCGTTCGGGTCCATGTCGACGGTGATGATGAACTCCTGGTAGGCCTTCTTCCAGTCGTGGAGTCTCGCGTAGGCGGTGCCCAAGAGTACGTGGTTCACCGCACTGTACGGATCGACATCGATCCCTTTGCGCAAGTAATGAACCGCGTCGGTGAAGGCGTTGCGCTGGAGGAGGACCTCGCCCAGGGATTCATTGATCCGCGGAAAGAGCGGGTCAAGCTGGAGCGTCAGCCGGAACTGCTCTTCGGCCGCCGTGAGGTTTCCCTTGTAAAAATAGGCCGTCGCCATCTGGAAGTGGACCTGCGGCAGCTTCTGCGCCGCGAGCCGCTTGAAGTAGGAGAGCGCGCGGTCAAACTGCTCGAGCTGCAAATGCCGCATCCCGAGAAGGAATATCACTTCGCTGTTTCCCGGGAGGACCGCTTCCGCACGCTGGAGAAGCCCGATCGCCGCCTGGGGCTGGCCCATCTCGGCGTACACCGATGCGAGTTCCCGGTAGGCGAGCACGAACTCGGGCTCGGAAAGCGTCAGCCGGCGGTAGATCTGGATGGCGTGAAGATATTTCTCCTCCTGAACGTAGGAACGCGCCTGATCGAGGAGCCGGGCGATCTGTATCTCATTCATGTTCATAGGATGCTGGCAAGATACAGAAAAAAACAGAAGGATTCAACGCGCACGCGTTGAAATTGAGGGGGTATTTGTGTATATTTCTCCCCACGTATTCTTCACGAGCGCTTTGCTCACCGCGCGAGAAACGAATGCATGTTCTTTTCATGCTGAAGTGGCGAAACTGGCAGACGCGCTGGACTCAAAATCCAGTCCGGCTTACCCCGGGTGTGGGTTCAACTCCCACCTTCAGCACTTGTTCCTCCTCCCTTTCCCCCACTCTTCCCCCCCGACACCCCATGAGATCCATGCTCCTCTTCCTCATGCTTGCTGCGGTCTCCGGCCTGATCGGTCAGCCGTCGCGCACCACATTCAGCGACTCATTCAAGAGCGCTCCGGACGGATCCGACGGGAGACCGAATTGGCACATCGTGAAGGGTAATTGGCACATGCGCGGCGGCCAGTACGAACAGACCTCCGCGGAATACGACTGCGCATCGATGCTCGACATGTACATGGACAGTTCATTCGAGTTCGAGGCGGCCTTTGAGCAGGTCTCGGGAGATCCGGGGGTTGGGTTCATCTTCGCCTCGCGGCGGGTTGACGAGACGGCGTACGCGCAGATGGCGCGCTTCGACGGCGGAACGACGTTCCTTGCCGGGTATTTTCAAGGCGGGGAGTTCACCGGCACGGTCTCCACGAAGGCGGCGCTTCTGGTCCCCGGAAAGAGCCACACGCTTCTCCTGCGGGTGAACCGGGAGACCCAATCCTGGACGATCCGGCTTGACGGGACCCCGATCTTCGACGGAGAGATCCCGATGCATTACGGCGGCGGTTATATCGGACTACAGAGTTCCGCCGGAAGCGTCCGGTTCAATTCGGTGGCCGTGCGCAAACTCCATTCGAACGATCCGTTCGCAGTTGGCTGGGAGGGGCACGACTGGATCGGCCATTTCGCCGTGATACCCGGTCCGCCGCCGCCCGCAGAACCGAATGGAGAGCTCCTGATACCCGATGCACGGCTCGGTCTTGTTCGTGGAATGGGTCAGGTCACCTTCAGGGACCGGACAGTTGTTCCGCTCTCTCCGAAAGGAGTCCTCGTCGACCCGACAGCTGTCGCTTTTGTCGACAGCGTGACGATTGTCGTCACCGACCGCGGAGCGAGCCAGGTCCACCTGTTCGACAGCCGCACATACGCGTGGAAGGCATCCGCCGGCTGGAAGGGCAAGTCCCTCGGGACCCTCGACGAGCCTTGCGCGGTCGCGGCAAACGCGAACCGGCGCATCTTTGTCGTGGAACGGAAGAATAACCGCGTTCAGGTCTTTGATGACAGCCTCCGGTCGCTCTCGGAGTTCGGGAGCGACAGATTGAAATCTCCGTCGGACATTGCGCTCCAGGGAGACAGCATCTTTGTCCTCAACGCGGGCCTCAGCCAAATTGAATGCTACCGTTGGGACGGAGCGAAGACCCATTGGATCCGCTCCATTTCGTACGGCGGCGGCGAGGGGCGCTGCATCGCGGTCCGCAATGATACGATCTATCTCTCGGTCGTCAATCAAGTACGGGCCTATAGTCTCGACGGGACCCTTCTCCACACACTTCTCGGGAGGAGCATCGGATATATTTTTCCCGAAGGGATCGGATTTGATCACAAAGGAAGAGTCTACATCGGCGACTACATTGGTTCGAGGGTCATCATCACCGATCCGGCGCTCACCGACCCGTTGCCCGTTGTCCTGTTCACATCCGGCGACCCACTCGCCGCCGAGATCCGCTGGACGAACATGGCGGGCTCGTATCCGGCAGTTCGGTTCTCCGACACACTCTCCGGAGCTCTCAAACCGACTGCTCACTCGTTGTCGGTCCGCGGTGTGACTCCGCAGTTCGTGGTCAAAAACCTCCGGCCGTCGACGACGTACCATTTTCAGATCAAACCGGGAGCCTTGACCGTGCCGTATTCGAAATTCGGGGGAAACTTTTCCTTCACAACCACCGGCACCCCGAAGGCGAAACAGTACTCCCGCCTCCCAATGGCCGCGGTCATCTTCACGAACGTTGCCGACGACAGAACACCGGGACCTTCCGGAACTCTCTCCTCTGCTCTCTCCGCTTCCGAGGTGGAACGGATCAAGGCGCAGATCCGCGATGGCGTGCGCTTCTACTGGATCCAGAGCGGCATGCGGCTCTTCCTCGACGTCGACTTCGTGGTCGTCACTGACCCTCTCAAGCGGAGCGAAGTCTATGGGAGCGATTGGTGGTACCCGCCGAAGGAGTCGCTTCTTGCGAGCACGCTCGCCAAGAACGGGCGCTCGGTAAGTTCCTACAGCAGTTTCCTCTATCTCCCCTGCGTCCAGACGTACGACACGACGCTCCACCGCTACATGCTCTACGGGAGAGGGGGCGGGTTCACCAACGGCGTCGGCACGGGGAAAGGGTACGGCATCTCCTGGTGGGACGTGACGCGCAAGGACCACAACGCCGGGAACAACTGGCTCATGGTCCACGAGTTCAACCACCAGCTTGACGACATCTTCATGGTGAGCGGCTATCCCGAATACTGGTTCAACCACATCTCCCCCACCATCGGGACCGCGAGCGCCTCGGGCGAGCACTTCGACGCGAACGCGGACATCATCCGGATGGTTCCGGACGAGGAGTGGACCGATCTCAAATACACCACGCTCGCCGAAGCCCGCGACGCCGACATGGACGGCATCCCCGACAACGCCCCAGGGCTCCCCTTGGACGAGGTGCGCTTGGGAAGCGACTCGACGCGCGCCGATTCGGACGGCGACGGCGTTTCGGACCTTCAGGAACTCCTGACGTCAAACTGGATCACCGAAGGGTGGGGCGAGACGTACGGCGCCAAGAAGATCTTCCCGGACCTCACGAAGGCCGATACCGACGGCGACGGGCTTACGGACGACCGCGACCCGTATCCCTGCTATCCGGAGCAGCCGTTCATCCACCGGCTTTCATTCGCAAGGAACGCGAACCTCATCGGGACGCTCGCCGACACGTCGGTCCGCGCGTCGCTTTCTTCCTGGTGGGATGATTCGACGCTCACGATCGCGTGTGAACTTGACAAGGCCCGCCCCGTCAAGATCATGCTCGACGCCGGGGCGGACGGCTGGTTTCAGGGGCGCGGGAACTATCTCATCCTCCTGACGCCCGGCGCGGGGAACACGCTCACAGCGTCGGTGCAGATCTTCAACGCCACCGATCCCTCCTCCTGGCCCTTCATGGACAAGAGCCTCTCGGACACGATCCGCCTCAAGTCATCCCTCACGCACGCGCAGGGGCGCTACCGGATGACGGTAATCGTGCCGAGGAACGAGTTCCTTGGTCTCACGCTCCGCTCCGGCGACGCGCTCGGGATCCTCTTCGGCGTGCAGTGCCCATTCGGCGACGAGGGTTCGAAACGCTACATCGACCTTTTCGAGCCGAACCGGTTGATGCACGTTCATCTGAGCGACTGAATCGAAGGCGGGCGCATGTTCTCACCTCCCCCCCGCCGGAGAGGAAATGACGCGTGAGAACAATCGGGGCAAAAAAAAGCCGAGGGCGGATGCCCTCGGCTTTTTCGTGACGATGTGGGAAGGTTACTTTGCTCTCTGGCTGTACCAGCCCGGGATGGGTTGATTCGACATGTAGAATGACGCTGAGGTGCTGATCGTGTTCACATCCCCCCCAAGGTCGTTGACATACCGTGAGAGCGAGTACCATTCAGGGATGAAGCCGGCCGGCACATTGTTCGGGAATTGGAGCTCCGGCGGCGTCACCGCAGGGTCAGGGCGATAGCCGCCCCAGCGAACAACATCGACGACGTCCGTACTCTGGGGTCCGACCACCTCGCCGGTCCCCTTGATCTCCTTCCTGAAGATCCTGATGAGGCGAACCTCACCCGACTCGAGAAGGTCCCAGAGAACGCCGCGCGCGCGGAAGAGCGCCGTGTCCGTGAAACTGATGGCGAAATTGACCTGCTGCGGATGGCCCGGTCCGACGTTCGAGTGGTCCTGAAACTTGATGCTGTCGCTGTTGATGATGACCCAGCCTTGGGGAGGGACCGGGTCGGGCGCTTTGAAGAAGCCTTGAGTCAGGTCGCGCAGAAGCCCCGGATCGTAGAAGACGGATCCCGTGTCGGTCGAAACGATAAAATCAAAGTTCGGATTCACGCCCGCTACGAACGGGGCGGTCTGGTCGATGAAGAACACCTTGCGTTTCGCGTGCATCTCCACGACGAGCCTGTCGCGAACACGGATCGACGGGGGATTGAGAAAGATCGAATAGAGGTCCTCGGTCGTGCCGCTCTCCTGGAGCGTCCACTTACCGCCACCATTGGTCGTGTGTACGATGACGCCGCCAGTGCCGACCGCCCACCCGTTGGAGCTGTCGGCGAACGCGACCGCGCGCAGGGAGCTCGATGTCCCGCTGATCTGCGGGACCCAGGTCTTGAGCGAATCGACGGAACTCAGGATGACGCCGTCGTCGCCGACGACCCAGGCCCGGTTGATACCCCGGTTGTAATAGACCGCCCGGAGCGCGGAAGTGACGTTGCTGGTGTCAGGGAGCCACGTTCCGGTCGGAGGGCCTCCGCCATTGCGGCTGACGAGGATCGACCCGGAATCGCCGACCGCGATCTCCGTCGTGCCTTGGGACGCGATGCCGTAGAAATTCCGGTGCGAGTACGGGTCCTGAAGGACGTTCTGGTCCCACTGGTTCGTCCGGGGAGACTTCATGATGAGTCCGGAATCGCCCGCGACGTAGGTCGCCACGAACGACTCAAAGTAGACCGAGTTGAGGCGCTTCGTCGTGCCGCTTCCGTTCAACGGAGTCGCCCAGATCCCTCCCCGATTCGTCGACCGGAGGATGAGACCGTTGTCGCCGACGGTAAAGACCGTCGGGGAGATCAACGGACCAGAGATGCTCCGCAGAAAGGATCCCGCAGGGATGGCCGGGACCGTCGCCGGGTCGAGGTAGTCGAACGTGCCGTCCTTGTGATGATGGATGATCTTGATCGCACCGTCGGATCCGACGGCGAATCCCGTGTCCGGGTACGAGAAGAAGATGCCGCGGAACGACTCGGAGCCGCTGTAGACATCCGTCCAGAGGTCTCCGTCGTTGTCGGTACGCAGAAGCGCGCCGTTGTTTCCGGCGACGTGCGCCGTGATGGGAAACGACTCATTGAACCAGGGGATGGATCTCGTGCTCGGGTTGAAGATCTCGATCCATGAATACGCGTAGTACTTCGACGGGGGGAGCACAAAGACCTCGTCGATGATAAGATCCTTACCGATGACGCTCGGTGGGATCTTTCTCGGCGTATCCGTCTGAAGTTCGCAACCTGCCAAGAAGAGCAAACAGACCAAGAGCAACAACATGAATTTCAAGAAAAGCATTTTCATCAGATTCTCCAAGATATATCTCGATCGTACGTGCTAGAATTGCAGTTCGATGGTGAACGAATGCGTGCCTGGTAAGTATTTGAAGTTGTTGTAGCCGTAGTCCAACGTCCCGTTGAATCCAAGGGCCTTGGTCTTGATACCGAACCCCGCCGTCACGTCCTCCTGATCGTAGAAGAACTTGTACCCGGCTCTGAGGTCGAACATATGATTGAACTCGTACTCGGCACCGACGTTGTACTGCTCGTCAGCGTCGTTGTACCGGGTGATCATCATCGTCGTAACGATCGAGTTCTGCTCGTCCTTGAGGACATCGACCGCCACGCCGAACTTCAGGGACGTGGGGAGGGAGTATATCTCCTCGATGTACATGATGTCCTTGCCGATATTCGTCACCGAGACGCCGAGTCGCGAGCGCAAGGCCGGGATGTCGTAGAGCGTGCCGATGTCAAAGGCGAACGTCGACGCACCGTACTCCGTGTTGAAGAGGTACGACTTGATGATCTTCCCTGAGAGACCGAACCGGAACTGGTCGGTCACCTGCCGGGCATACGAGAGGCTCAGCGCGTATTCCGACGCCCGGAACGTCCGACCGGTCCCGTCCGGGAACTGCGGCGTGGTCTCTTTCATCTCATCGGTCGTCAGGGAGATGAGTCCGATGCCGACGCTCCCGAATCCGGGGAAGTGGCGCACGACTCCAATGAACGAATGCTGGATATCGGCGAGCCAGGAGGTGTGCGTCATCCCGACGCCGATGTCCTCGATGTTGAGGATCCCGGCCGGGTTGAATGCGAGGGAATTCGCTCCCTCGGCCAGTGCCACCGACGCCCCACCCATGCCGATCGACCGGCTGCTCACCGGGATCTTCAGGAATTGCAAGGACACCGCGCCTGAACGGTTCCCCGCCACCGCCGAGCCGCACGCGACAAGCGCGAGGATAAGGGCGACCCCGAACACTGCGACAACATTAACCTTCTTCATGCTCAGATTCTCCTTCTTTTGAGCTCAACGTATAAGAGCAAATTTGCCAATCTGCGTACCGAGATCAGATTCCACAGAGAAGATGTAGAGGCCGCTCGCAAGGGTTCTCCCGCTTTCACTGAGTAGGTTCCAGTCGAGCTGGCCGGCATCGGGCTTGCCGGCGTCCGCCTCAAAGTGCAAGGTGACGACCTGGTCGCCGACAAGCGTGAACACCCTGATGGTGCACTTGCGCGGAAGATGGATGAAACGGATCAGCCGGAACTTCTCCTGCCAGTCCGACGCGGGGCCTTCCCAGCCGCCGTTCTCGAACGTGTAGTCCTGATTGAGTCTGTACGGGTTCGGCACCACGAGCACATGGCCAAGATCGTTGGAGGCGGCAAACTCAAGGTCCACCTTCACTTTGGCATCTTCCTTCGCCGATTCAAGCGGGTCCGAGAAGAGACTGTCGAAGATGACCGTGCCGTCCTGCAGCGGGCGCTCGATGAGCGAGAGGTCCGGGATGCCGAATGACGTCACCGAGTACCAGTAGCGCTGTCCGGTGGCGAGATTGGAGTCGACAAATTCCTCCTTGAGTCCGACATTGTAGCCGTACGAATCATCCGGGATGTCATACTGCTTCAGGAGCGTCCAGGAGTTCGGCGCGGGCGTATCCCCGGGATCTTGGCTGCGGTAGAGCCTGTAGCCTTCGAAGATCCTGCCGCCGGGAAGGGCCCCTCCTACGCAGACATGGGGCGGATTGCACGGCGGATTGATCCGGCGCCAGCTCGTATCGGGATACCCTCCCGCGAGCTTGCTCGAATCGTCCCATGAGCCTTCGACGGGATCGGGGAGGCCGACGGACTTCCCCCATTTCAGCGTGATCTTCCGGAAGCCCTCGGTCACCGCGAGCTTCGGAGCAGGCGGAATGACGGGAGCGCGGTATCCGCGCGCGTGCAGCTTGATCGCCTTCTCGGCATTGGACTTCAGATTGTTCGGGCCTTCATCGACGCCGTCACCGCCGACGAGCGCGATCGAGATCCTCAGCGAGTCTCCCGGTTTAAAATCGTCGAACGGTCCGAACGAGAAGAAGAAACGCGTGTCCGTCGGGCTCGTCGGCGACTGGCACGGAGCGATGAGCTGCGTGGGGAACGCCGCGCCGCTCATCCATGCATAGAGCGTCGAGTCGAGCGTTCCGGGCGTCGGGTTCGCAAAATCGAACCACTTGAAGATGTACTTGAGCTGATCGAGCGGTTTCGGCGTCTGGAGGACGACGATGCCGAGCGGCGTTGAACCCCGGTCGACGGGGTTATGGATGAAGGCGCAGCGCAGTGATTCGAAATAGCATGCGTAGTCATGCTGGAAGTAGTTGCCGATATTCGTCGGGCCGACGTCCATGTCGGCGAAGAACCCTACGTAGCTTCCCGAGATAACGCTGTGGCCGATGTTGATGAAGGTGTAGTCGAATGGCAGGACGCCTTCGGCGAACTCGCCCGACCATGCATACGATTTCTGGATCACCTTGACCCCAAGAGGGAAATGACCGGAGAACGGGATCGTATCGGTCGCGGAGCAATAGAGGTCGTGGTCCGAGATCGCGGCGTAATCCTCGTCGACGTGCGGTTCCCCGTGGTCGGGGATGCCGTTGTTTTCGGTATAGACATCTTTGTCATTCTTCCGCCGGAAGTTCCCCAATCCGTCCGGATGGCAGGCGTCGATCACGGCCGGCAAATAATCATCGTTCGCCGGATCGGGATTCGAGAGGGCATTGTAGCCCCCCTTGCATCCACTTTCCATAGAATCGGGTATGCCGTCAGCTCCGACGTCGTCAAGGGCGAGGACCCAGTCGCCGTCGTTGTCGAGGCCGTCGAGGTCATCCTCGTCGATCTTGCCGTCGCCGTCGTCGTCGTAACCCCTCTTGTTGGGCTCCAATTCGTTCTTCACCGACGTGGTCCAGAAGATCTCACGCAAAGGATGCTTCGGATCGGGACGGAACGATTTTTCCGCATTATCACCGTTATACCCTTCGGAGACCTTGCGGACGCCGTTCTCGATACCGCCGAACCACGGCCCCGCACCGAAAAGATGCTCGATCCCCGTGCCGGCCGGGTACTCGAGGCCGTAATGCGGGGGGAACGGGATATTGGCGCCAGCGCCGACGTCCCAGGCCTGAATTCCCATTGTCATCTGGTTGCTAAGCCACACGCGCATGCTGAACCCTTGCAGCGCCTGCTTGGCCCAGGCCACTGTCGTCTTTGAGGTTTGGCGCGAGCCGTCCTTTAATCCCATGCGCGGGTTGGTACCCGCCTGGGTGGAGCAAAGGAGGGCCAGTAAAAGTCCGACCATGACTACCGATCTTTTCATTACCAATCGTCCCTTCAATTAATACCGTTTATCAATTCCAATTCATTTTTAGGCCGATGAGGATCTGGCGAGGAGTGTCCAGCCGAAACGGGTCCAGGATGGACGACCCTTCATAGGATACGGCCTCCGCCTTGGTCCAGGGGATGATCTGTCCCGTCAAAGGATCGATATCACCGTACTTACCCGCTTGGCCGGTATTCGGACGGACGCTGTTGACATTCTTCCGGTCAAGGAGATTGTTGATGTCGAACGTAGCAAGGAGATTGATGCCCTCGGTGATGCTGAAGCCCTTGTAGAACGAAAGGTTGATCGTGGAGGTATAGGGCTTCGTTTCGCTGTTCTGCCTGTACTGGTTCAGGATGTCACCCTGGACCCCGACCGTGAACGGTGTGTAGGGTGAACCGCTCGAGAGCAGCCAGGAGACGGACATGCCGTAGTTGTTCATGAACGGGAGGCCGAAGAATGTCCCCTTGTCGTTCGGACCGACCGCGTAGCGGCTAAAGACGTTGAGGGTGTGGTTCTTGTCCCAGTCGAGCCGCACTTCCCTGGGCAACTGGTATGACGTCTGAAGGATGCTCGCGTTCACGTCCGACGAACGTCCCTTTGCCAGGAGATAGGAATAATTGGCGGTGAGCGAGAAGTTGTTGCTCAGCGCCTGGTTGAAGATCACCTCAAAGCCGCGGGCCGAGGCGTAGTCGAGGTTCCGCACCATGTTCACGGTCGCTGTCACCGGCACAGAAGCGGTATAGTCGAAGATGTCCTTGTAAAATGCTGCGAGTTTGAACGACATGTCGTCGGTGAACTGGTCCTCGAAGCCCGCCTCATACATGACCGTCCGCTGGGGCTTGAGGTCCGGATTCCCGATGTCGCCGTTGCCCGTGAGCGCCGCTGCGTAGGGATCGTTGAAATAGGCCTCGCGCTGTGGGAGCTGGAGGAACTGGCCGTAGTTGAAATAGAACACGATGCGGTCGGTGACGGGGTACCCGATGGAGAGGCGCGGGCTGAAATTGCCGTGCGTGAGGTAGTAGAGGAAACTGCTTCCGTTCTTGAGCCGTTTGAACGCGCCGAGGGCGCCAGTGCTGTCGCCTGCGTCGCGCTCCGCCCAATCGGCCTTCAACGCAGGGTCCGAAAGGTTCTTCGGGTTCGTGACCGCCTTCCACGCGCTGATCCAGTCATCGTAGAAGACCTGCTTGCCGATGTCGAAATAATCATAGCGCAAACCGACGTGAAGGTTGAGGCCGGAGAACTCGATATTGTCCTGCACGTAAAAAGCGCCGCGGTTCGGGTAGTTGTTGATGTTCGACCTCGTCAGGCCGTACCCCGGGTATTCCCCGCGGTCCTGGCCGCGAAGGCCTAAGGGGAAGGGCGGGGCCACAAGCACGCCGTTGATCTGCGTCGGCGCGGTGGGGTTGGTGATCGTCGTGCGGTTCACCTCCTCGGCATTGAACTCAAAACCGGTCTTGAGCATGTGGAGCTCGTGCACCTGGCCGTTGTAATCGAAACGCAGTGTCCAGACCGCGCTCCGGGCGTTCGTCCAAGTCTGGGACGTGCTCAGATCGATCGTCCCATCGCCGTTGATATCTGTGCTCTGATACGCCGACGAGTAGTCCGGCGGATTGATGCCGGCGACGTTGTTGCCGTCATGGACGGACAACTTCGCGAGGAAGACCTTGATGAAGCTCTTGCCGCCGCTAAAGAAGTGCGTCCATCCGAGATTGTTCTGGATCGACAGCTTGGCGCCGAGCGATGAGGAGTCTGCCCGGTCACGGTAACGCACGGAATACGGATGCGTGGAGCTGATGTCCGCCCTGTATCCGAACGTGACCTGGTCGGTGCCGGCAAGCTCGTACTTCACCTTTGAATTGAACTTGAAGGAGTTGTCCTGATTGTCCCGGTACCGAAATCCGAGGCCGTCAAGCAAGCCCCCCAGGAATCCGCTGAGCTGGACCTTGCGCTCGATCGGATTGTAGAATTCATTGTGGTCGAACTGAACGTACGAGTCGCCTCGGTCCATGTCGCCGCTGAAGAAGAACGTAAGATTTCCCGGCACCGTCACGCCCATCTGGGGCAACAGGTACTTCGTCACCGGGTCCGGACCGCCGAACGAGAAGGCGCCGTACGACTCGTTGAAGTTGTTCGACGCGAGCTGGTCCGACCGAAATTGGACCGAGCCGCCGTACTTGTCGGAGCCCGACTTCGTCACGATGTTCACGATACCCGACTGCGCGTCGCCATAGTCCGCATCGAAGCCGCTCGTCTGGACGCTCACGGACTGGATCGCGTTCGAGGAAACGCCGAGGGTCGACCCGCCGACGGAGCCCGAACCGGAGTACACGCTCGCCAGCCCGGCGTTCGCATCACCGGAGGTTGAACTGGTCCCAAGGATGCCGTTGGAGGAGATGCCGTCGATGAGGTATTGCACCTCGTTCGGGCGTCCGCCGCGAACGTAGAGGTTCTTTCCCTGTTTCACGACGCCCGCTTGGAGCTTGATGACGTCGTCGACGCTCTTGACGTTCGGAATGGCCGCGATGGCCTCCTGACTCACCGTCTGTGTGCCCGATGTGACCTGGCTGTTGACAAGCTGCGCGTCGGCCGTGATCGTCACGCCCTTCACCTCTACCTCGCTCGAGAGCAACTGAAAGTTCTGCTGCGTCGTCTCGTCGGCGCCCACCTTGACATTGCTCGCCTCGACCTGGCCGTAGGCCACCAGGCTCGCCCGGAGCGTATACGCTCCGATGGGAACGCCGATGATAGAATATTTACCGTCGAGGTCCGTGGTCGCTCCGCGCGTCGTTCCGACGACGAGGATGTTCACGCCGAAGAGCACTTCTCCAGTGTTCTTGTCGGTCACCTTGCCGACGATCTTACCGGTGTTCCCGGCGTAGAGTGTTCCGCTGAGGGCCAGCAAGGCCATCAGGGACGCCGCAATCCATGTTCGCAATGAGTTCACGTCTTGTTCTCCTGTTATCTAGGGGTGTCGAAGTCTAGGTTGATCTTCCGGAGAAGCTCCGTTGCCGCGGTCTTATCCGAGTAATAGAGCGGGAACGAAAGGAAGAACACATCGTACGTAATGCCGAGGTACCGAACGCCGACCGGCAACCCGTTGGGCGGCGGAAAGAATGGTGACGGGAGCGTCTTTGCATTATACCGGTAGAGGATCTCTCCAAATCCGCTCAACTGATAGGTCCAGGAATAGTTCAGGCCGCCGTGGAACACTGTATCGAGCCTTGATTGATCGATCATCATGTCCGGATATCCCGTTCCCGCCTCGGCGGTCGCGCCGATGTATTCCGTCACGTCCGGGCCGCCTCCGACGGAGAACTGGAGAGAAATGTGGAGGATGTTGTGCCAGAAATCAGGAACTTGGGGGATCTGATCCGCCCGGGTCATGTCCCACCCGTTCATGATCAATTTTCCGCCAATGTTGCAATATGCCGTGACGATCCCCTCACTGCCGACGCTCAGCGAAAGCTCCGTGCCGGCGGTCTTGCTCCACTTGAAATTATCATAGTTCACGACATCGCCAAAGAAATGGACCTTGCTGTACCGGCTGAGCGTTCCAGGCCCCGGGAACTTCTTTTCTTTCACGCGCCAGATATCGTAATCGACCCCTTCGGTCTTGCCGAGAGCTCCGTAGATGTCGCGATAGTACTGTTCGAGCATGGCATAATTCGGCCGCTGGGGATCGACCGCAAGGGTGTCGAAGTCGTACGAATTGTTGATCAGGAGCGTCCGCGGGGCGTACCCACTGCGCTTGAAGAGCGGGTAGATGGAGTTGAATCCAACCCTGGCAAAGACGGTGTCAGTCTGTCCTGTGCGCAGGAACCAGCCGAGAGTGTCGATGGCGCCAAACTCGTTCTTCGCTCGTACGTAGAAGGTGTGGTGGATCGCGAAGCGGTCCGGAAAGTCCGCCGCTGTCACGAGCGCATGTGTAGAGGAGCTGAACTCAGTCCAGGGGATCCGGCCGGTCGTCGCAAGCCAGATCTCCTTGTCGATCACCCACTGATACTCGAGCGTACGACTGTTCTTATCGATCCCGCGGAACTCGAACGGGATCCCCCGGAACGTGTCGGTCGTGTAATCGAGTGCGAAGACGGAATCCACCGGCGAGCTCACGATCTCGGTGGAGGGCGGCGATGCCTGAGGCGTGCTGAAAAAGAGCGTCGCCGGCGTCGGATCGACGAGACCGTCATTGTCGATCGCCGCTATCTCGAAGATGTGTGGGTTGATGAAGTCGGGCGAATCAAAGATGAACGTCCCGGAACTCGGGTTCGAATGGACGGGATAACGCTGCCCGTCGGGGTTCGAGGCATAGACGGGGACCCCCTCGATCAGAAGCGTATCGCCGGCAAAGAACGCCGCCAGTTTCGCCGGGTCAAGGCCCTCTCTCGGCAGGGTCGAGAAGTACTTGTACACCTTCGGTGCGACCGTTTCGTCGCCGAGAATGATGAGAGCGAGACCGGTGACCGGGAAGTTCAGGAGGGTCGTCCAGCGACGTTCCTGGAATGTGTCGGCCGCGGTGAGCCGGAAGCTCCAACGATACTTGTAGGCGACGACGTACCCGTCGGCATCGTCCCCGATCCATGAGAGCGCGAGCCTCGGACTTGCGGCGAGGATGCTGTCCGGCGGGATGTTGGAAAGCCGTGTGTCGGGTGGCAACTTCGGATACAATGCCCCGGCGCCCTCGCACGCCCAGAACGTTACGGCGCAGACGATCAGGATGAGGAGGAACGAAATGTAAAGAGACGCGCGACTAAGAGACTTCATCGGTCAATTTCCTCTGTGGGATTATTCTATAGCGGAGATATAATAATACGGGACGAAGAGGTAACTGTTGGCACGCTGCACGAGCGTGGAGTCGAGATTGATCGCCAACTTGATGGCTGTCGACCGGGATTCAAAGACCTCGAAGGGCTGGTGGAACTTCAGCTCCGAATCAAAGTCCGGCAGCTTCTCGACGGTGATGATGCGATAGCCGTCGCGGATGACGGCGTCCGCGGGCACCACCGACATAATGATCCCGACGTAGCGCCCCGGAGGGGCGTACGACATGCCTATGACGAGCGCCGAGTCCCGGGCGCGGTCATCGAGGGTGTTGTAGACGCTCGTCGTTCGCTGGATGGACTTGAGATCCTCGTAGACGAGAAGCTGGGATTGATCCTCACGCACAGCGACGATGCGGGAAACCTTCAGGACGAAATTGTTGTTCGGAGCGAACGGGATGTTCTTGGAGACGGTCTTGAGACGAACCTCAATGATGCCGGGGAGCGGAGTCTGGTAATCGTACTGACAGCCACTGGTAAGAACAAGAACGGCGAGAAGAAGACATTGCAAGGTAATCTCCAGGGGGAGGCACTTCCATCGGGCCTTCATATGACGTCCACAAAGTAGTTGGTATAAGAATACAGCGGAAAGGATATTATTCGGTAGTATAGTTAAAAATTAATTCACTGTCAAGTATTTCAAGGGAATTTCGTCGCTTTTTCCCGTCATTTCGAGCGTGTCCGGATCCGGGTCGTCGTCTCGTCCCGCGCGAGCGTTCCAAGCCCTGCTCCATGCGAACGGGTGGGGACCTTCTCGCGAGAATTCGCGGAGAATGTGGCAAATCAAACGACTCGGCCGCTCCATCGTCGCGCCTTGCCCTCCCCCCCTAGCGAGCCAGGGTAAGAACTCTCAAACGTGATCCAACTGTTCCATCAAGGTCCCACCCTCCTCGGCCGTTGAGTGGGCCGAAGGAGGACGCGGATGAGAGCCGGTCACGGGTCTCCCCCGTTGAGGAACGCTTTGCGCTTTCCGGACGGGCACGACTGAGCCTGCGGCCATAATCCGGTTGGTTCATTCTCCTTTTTTTTGTATCTTTCATGACCGTCGTGAGCGGCCTCCCCGCGCACGCGAAACTTCCACCCGGAACGACCGTACTACAGCAGAAATGGACATACATCCTAGGAGCGCTGCCACCGTGACTCATCGCCTCAGCCTTGGTTCGATCTTCCTTCTCGTGCCTCTCATGCTCATCCTTTCCTCGTGCAAGAACAAGGATAACGTCCTGGCGCCTCCGCCGGCCGGCCCAGCCTGGCTGACGTTCCGGCATGCCACGACGCCCGGCCTTCTCGACGACAATATCAACGGCATCTCACTCGGAGCCGGCGGGAACATATGGGTCGCGACGGACAGCGGCGCAAGTGATTTTTCCATCGGAAACTGGGGCTACATCCGAGATACGCTGGCCTATCCGATCTTCTCCTCCGGGGGGACGGTCGCGTCATATAAGGTGAATGCCGTTGCTCCTGGAAGGGACGGGAGCGTCTGGTTTGGTCTCTCCGGCGGCGGAGTAAAGCGCTACCATCAAGGCGCCTCCTTCTACGTGTGGCAGAGTTACACAGAACCTGACATCGCCTTCGGGACGGTCTCCGCTCTCTGTTCCGACCTCTACAAGTACGGGGATATCTGGGTGGCAACACCGGTCAACGGGATCAGCCGGTACACGCCCTCGATCACGACCGAGGATCAAGGATCCTGGACCCAGTATTCCACCTCCAACGTCCCCGAACTCCTGACCGACAGGATCGTGAGCGCTGCATACAATGATTTTGATAACACCGTCTGGTTCGGATCCTACCTCGGCGTCAATGCCTACAGTTCGATCTCCGGCTGGTCGAAGATCCAGCTCCCGGCGGACCAGAAAGGGACGATCGTCTCCATCTGGTTCGACAAGGAGCGATATGTCTGGCTCGCCAAGAGCGCGGGAACGTCCCTGGGCGTTTCGCGATACGACAGAGTAACGACGGATTTTACATCCTATACGAACCTCACCACCGGGGGACAGCTTCCTGACGGCGGTGTGACGGCGGTGACCGGCGATTTGGCCGACACGCATTGGTTTGGTACGAATGCAGGGCTGGCGCGATTGAAGGATACGACCTGGACGACGTTTACGACGGCGAATACACCCGGACTCCCGGGTGATGTGATCACGTCACTCCTCATCGACCGCAAGGGCAACCTTTGGATCGGCACGACGACCGGCATCGCCGTTTTCAACCCCACCGGGACGCGCTTCTAAGGCAGAAACGCCTTCTTCCGAACTCTCGGAATCTTGAGATCCTCCTCCAGAAGACATGCTCCCACCAGGGGGCATGTCTTCTGTACGTTCAAAGCGGAATAACGACCCTCCCTCTTACCTTTCCTTCGAAACACTTCTTCTTGTCGATCCAGAGCGTCCATATGCCGCTGTGCATCCGGAGGCGTACCATCCGGCCGCCGACGAACGCCTGGTCTAGGGTGAGCGATGTCAATCCCAACGGCAAGGGCGCAAGTTCGATGCGGCCTGGAACGACTTCGAGACCCGCCGCGTAGCGGATGATCAGGTCATTGACCCAGGAGTGCTGGTAGTCGTCCACGCCTCGGTAGCGCGACGGCTCCCCCGTCGAGGGGTGGTAGTGCTCGAATGCGTTCGGACGCTCCGGGTCGCCGCCGTCAAAGAGCATCCGGACGAACTTCCGCAGGAACGTCGCAGCCGCCCGCGTAAGCTCGGCGTCGCCCGAGGTCCGAGCGGAACGCGCGAGCGCCTCTGCGATATGGCTGTTCGTCATCGGCCAGACGCGCCCGTTCCACGGGCAGTTCATACGCTTCCCCTTCCACTGCGCTTCCGCCGAGAACATGGGATCGTCAAGGGAGGAGGACGGGACGGGGACGGGCGTCCAGAACTCCTTCGGGTTGAGGAGGTGCTTGCGCAGTCCCGGGAGATGGCGGTCGTCGGCGATATCCGTCATGTAGGGGTAAAAGCAGGTGGCGGCCTTGACGCCGGTGCGAACCCCGGTGCGCGGGTCGACGTCGAAGAACATCTCCGCCTCAGGGTCCCACATGGAGCCGAGGATCGCGCTCCGGGTCCGATCCGCGCCTTGGTCCCACGCGTCGGATTCCGCCGCGCTGAGGCCGAGAAGCCGGGCGGCGGCGCCCAAGGCGCGCTTCAGGTCGTAGAGGTAGACCGAGACGTCGACCCCCTTCAATCGGAAGACCTCCCCCCAGTTGTCTCTGTCGGCGTCGGGATCGACGGCGAGATAGCGCTGCATATACTCCTGGCCCGTCTCGTAATGATTGTCGATATCGTAGAGTCCGCTCGCTTCCGCGTCGCGTTCGCGGTCGAAGTAGCGTGCGTACGCCGCGAGCGGAGCGTAGACCCGCCGGAGGAACGCACCGTCCGGATGAAGCGCCTGGAGCGCCATGAGGGCCTTTCCCCAGTTCGCATGGTAGAACGGCTCACCGAGCGCATCGCGCCGGTAGTAATCCGGGTCGATGTACCCCCGGAACGCCCCGTCGTCTCTCTGATTGTCGATGAACGTCAAGAGCGACCCTTGTGCGAGCGCCGGGTCGTGCCTCCAGCGGTTCTCCAGCATGTGGCAGACGGCGCTGTACGAGATCGGGGCGCGGAAGTATCCGATCCCCTCGCTCACCGTTGGATGACGATAGTTCTTCTCGCCGCCGTCGGTCGTCAGGAGCCGGAGGCCGTACCATCGGTACCAATAATAGCGATTGAAGTGAGGGTCCGAGCAGTCAAAGTAGGGAACGGAGGAAAAATACTCGTTCCAGGCATGTTCGCTTACCGCCACCGGGTCGGCGTGCGACTGCGCCCGGCGAAGCTGCGAGAGAGCCTCTGCCCTCTTCGGCGCGGCGGCGAAGAAGACCGAGGCGCGTCCGGTCTTCCCTCGACCGACATGGATCGGCGTTTCGAGCGCCATGTAGACGAGTCCGTCCGCGTTGACGCCGCCGAGATGCGTCGCGTCCCCGAGCGATCCGCCCGAGAGCTTCGCGACGAACGGCGTCAGGGACCAGTGGGGCTGGATCGCAGAGCCTTCGGAAAGCTGGATGGCATGCGACAGGACCGGCGAGCCGAGTCCGAAGACGCATTGGTATGAGAACTCCGGCCGCGTCTCTGACGCCAGGTGAGCTGCGAACGTGACCGCGTCGTGCCGGAAGCCGACATCCGTCATCCAGGTGCGCTTCTCCGACGCCGCGTTCGGGCGCATTGTCCACGCGACGAGGCGGAGCTTTCTCGGGCGCACGGTTGAGCGGTTCTCGATCCGGATGGAGCTGGCCAGGACGTCCTCGGGGAGAAGGCACTTCTCCTCGACGATGCGCAAGCCTGCGTTCCGACGCTTCTCGGACGGCGATCCTCCGTCGACACGGAACTCCGCGGTGAGCTTCGCCGGGTCCCAGGATCGGCGGACCTGCCTGAGGGGTAGCTCGCGCCCCTCCTCATCCAGAAGCGTCCAGGTGAAGACCGGACCGTGTTCGAGGTTGTAGTAATGCGCGCTATCCCAGAATCCCGGCCGCTCGAGCCAGAGCGGGAATAACGGCGCCCAGAGGAGGCGGTTCCCGCCTCCGAGGTACCACTTGTCGGTTCTGGCCAGGAGCGAGAGAATCGAGCGCCGGGTCATGGTGAGAGCCCTTCGTTCATGGCTTCAGCGTGACGACGACCGATGCCCGGACGAACTCCCGGCTCTTGGCATCGGGGAACCAGACGTAGAGCGCATTTCCGTCGAGCCGTGCGCCAGCAACGCTCGCGATCCCTTGGCCGCGTCCCGTTAGCCGGTAGGTCCGGCCCGGGCGCCCTTCGACGACCATCGTCAACTCGCGTCCCTTGAGCCGGCGTGAAATGATGCGGATGTTCTGGTTCTGCGCTCCGAGGTCCTCTCGCTGATCGGGAACAAATCCGACGGGGCTCCCTTGAAGATGCACTGCAACATCGGTCTCCCCGCGCCCGACCGTGAGACGGGCGACAACGTGGTCGTCCTCGACGGAATGTTCCCGGTCGATCTTCCGATCCGGAACCGGCGTGTTGTTCACGCTGACCCCGAGGACGCGCTCCCCGGGCTCAATGGCCGGCGCATAGGCGACGGCGACGCTCTCGCGACCCGAGAGCGACAACGCGAGCGTGCGGCCCGAGTCATTCTCTCCCGACTCCAGACGCAGGCGCCCCTCTCCCAAAGGGATGTTCTCGATGACGAGAGAACTCCCCCGCCAAAGAATCGGCGTCTCAGGCCGAAACGAGACCGTCCCGGCGACGGCGTCAAGCTCCAGCCCGATCAATCCTCGGATCAGGGGAAGGAGATATCCCGTCGTGGAAAAGCCCTGGTGATGGTACCCTTCGGCAAGCTTCGTGTTCACCTCGCCGGAGAAGACCTCCGGCACGACGCCGAGGCCGTTGTCGAACACATGGGCGATGTTCGCCCGAAGGAGCTGGTAACCGGCCGCACCCGAGTGATGTCGGAACTGCGCCAGCGTGTAGAACGAGGAGATGAACGGCCAGACGGCGCCGTAGTTGTAGTTCGTCGGCTCGAACAGCGGCGAACTCCTCGAGAGCGAACGCACGCCCCAATCGGTGCACATGTCCGCGCCGTTGAAGTGGTCAAGGCTCTCCATGGTTCGCTCCTCATTGAGAAGCCCGAACATCATCGCCGTCCCCGACCAGGGTGTCTTCTCGTGGACCTGTTCCCCCTTCTCCGTCGCGCCGTAGCTGTAGTATCCCTCCTTCTCCATCCAGAACTTCTTCTCGAGCTGCGGCTGCGCCTTGGCGAGTTGGAGCGCCGCCGCATCGGCCGTGGCGCGGTCCCCGACGAGTTCCGCCATCGCGTGCATCTCTTTCACCGCCTGGACCCAGACCCCGCACGTATAGACGTCGGCGTAGATCCCGACGAGCGTGCCGAACTCGAGGGCGCCGAGGCCCGCTCCTTTGAGGTCCATGAGCCCGTCCCCGTCGCTGTCCTTCGACAAACACCACGCGTACGCCTGCTTCACCGAGCCCCAGCTCGATTTCAGGAACGCCACGTCGCCGCTTGTACGGACGTAATCGCCCATCGCGACGAGGTACCAGGGTGTCGTGTCGGCGTGGTTGTAGCCGTAATGGTAGTCGTTCCACCAGTCGCAGAGGTCGCCGTCGCTCTGGGAGAGTTCGTGCGCCATCTTCCCGACGTCCTTCGCCGCATCGGTCGGGCTCTTCCTGCGCACGGGAAAGTTCTCCTGCCGCTGCCACTTCTGCGTGAAGGCCAGGGCGTCGTGCGACTGCCGGAACATCCCGACGCTGTTCATCGTCAGGATGTTGACGAACGCATCGCCGCCGAAGAACCACGCGAACCCGGGTCGGCCTCCCCCGCCGGAAAGGCCGAACCCGGCCACCATGCCGTAGCCGAGTCGCGGGTTGTCGATGAGGAGGTTGTCGAGCGCGACCTTCCCCCACTCGACGGCGAGGTTCATGTCCCGATCCGGCGTGACGAGACGGACGGTCGATGCACGGAGGTCCGCGTAATACGCGCGGTTCTCACGGTAGTACCCTTCGGCGTTCTTCCAGAGCCGGGCGTAGACCGCCTTCGCAGAGTCGAGGCTCATCTTGTGCGTCGCGGTGTCGGGGACGGCGCCGGCGAAGACGACCGGGATGAACGAGCCGTCGCACTCGCCCGGAGCGACGTCCACGGAGAACTGGATCGGGTTGTCGGCGAACATATGGGCGGGCGGGGCGGCGAGCTGTTTCGCGCCCGGTGACCCGCAGAGGAACATCGCGCGCCACTGACCTTCCGAGATGACGTACGCGTGGGCATCGTCGTCCCAGTAGCTGAACTGGCCGCCGATGCCGGCGGGCCACATCGGCTGCATGACCGGGATGAACCCGCCGACGATCGTCAGGGGGCTCGTCGTGTGGACCTCCAGGAGGATGATCGCGCCGGGCTCCTTGCGCGGGACGATGATATGCTCCAGGACGGTAAAGGACTCGTGGGCGAAAGTGATCGTCGTCGCCTCCGGCGTCACGGAGATCGTCTTAAGGATGTCACGCGCGAGGATCGGCTGCGTTGAGGTCCCCAGGAGGAACGAGAACTCGAAGCTCCGCAACGGCTTCCAGGGCCAGACCCAAAGCTCGCAGTTCCCGCTCTCGTTCCCCATCAGGGCGGCCCGGCGTCCAATCTTGTCAAAATACTGGTACGGCTGGGCGAGGCGCGAGAGTTCGAGGTCGTTCGGTTCGAACCGGAATGCCGGGATGAACTTCGCCGGCGCGGGCGAGCCGGCAATCGCGGCGCAGGAAAGAAGGAAAAGAAGGAGAAGTAGTCGTTTCATCGGGTTTGTTCCTTCCAATAGTCTTCTGCATGCGACCGAAGGCCGGTCAATATCCATGTTCAAAGGAGAGGTATCCGAAGATGCCCCTCTCCGTGCTCCCCTGCTCGATCCGGAACGGCACCGCGACGCCGGGCACGATCTGCAGGTCCCCCAGGTTGATCGCAGCGCGCAGTCCCGGGCTTATGATGTGGCTCGAGGAGAAGTGCAGCTCCCCCGCCGGGTCGATCTCGCCTGCGGAGGAGAAGAGATATTCGAGCATGAGATTCACGTTGGGATGCGCCAGATAGATCACGCTCCCCCCAAGAAAATACCTGGGTATCGCGCGGCGGGCGCTGTGGAAACTGGGGTCGATAGGGTCAAACTCGTCCACCTCCACCTCAACTGACGGGTAGAGCGTGACGCCGACATTGACGTGCGCGGCAATGAGTTCCGAGAGCCGCTTGCTCGCCGGGAGGCTTACTTCGAACCCCATCGCTCCCATCCCCAGCCCTTTCTGACCGTCTCCCGTGGGGAAGATCACTGAGAAGCGCGGGGCTACTGCGACGCCGTCCGTCTTGTCAAGAAGTTGGTAGCGGTAATTCAGCATCAGGTCGCCGATCCCCGATTCCCTCCCGGCGCTCGCATACGGGATCACGTAACTCAGCTGGTGCCTGATCCCCCCGACGGGCCATTCTTGGGTGAATGTATATCCGAGCTCGCGCACAGGATTCCGGAAATAGGTGATAGACGAGATATGCTGCACCACGCGCGGGTCCTGGTTGAACGCCTCTTCGATGAAGAACGAGTTGTCCTGTATGCTCATGGGATAGGGCTTCTCCCAGAGTTCGGTGGTCTCTTGTCCCTTCGCCGCGGCAGCCGCGAAGAGCACAATAAATAAAAGGATCGATCGCTTGTTCATTCTGTCCGCAGAAGTGTGTGTTCGTTGATTGTCGCGGCGTCTCGCCGGAACCTCAGGCTCGGTTCGCCCCGGATGTCTCATCGATGATGTAGAGCTGGTTGTCCTCCACTCGGTAGAGCATGGGCGCGACCGGTATCTTCGGGTAGCGAAGCCGGAGCCGCTTCACCTCGCTCAGGATGAAATCGGTTTCGTTCCCGATCTCGAACATCGGCGCGAAGTGGTGGAAGTGCTCTTCCGCCTCCTCGAGCGACCAGCCGGCGTGCTCCGCCAGGCCACGCACGAACTGCTCCTTTCGGGCGACGAGGTTCACCATGCCGCACTGCGTATGCCCGATGAGCGCGATGGCGCGCGCCCCTCCCACGCCGATGGCATAGGAGACCTTGAACTCGCTATAGCGCAAATTGGCGCCGCCGGTCCGGATGATGAACGCAAAATTGTCGGGCATGTGAAGGTGCTTCCGGTTGTCCATGCACATCCCGACAAGGAGGCGCGCTTCCGCATAGGATTCGTACGGACGATTGAGATTATGGTATTCCAGGAGAAGACCGATCGGCGTCTTTCTATAGGCCTCTGGAATATCCGCGGGGGTGTTGATGGGGCGAAGTCTGTTCATACGATCTCTGTCTTCCGTGGTGAGTGATCATGTACCGGGCGTCGTGAAAAGTGCCCACATCGTGTCACGGCTTCATGAGCCGCTTCAAGAGTTGTATCTGCCCTGCGTGGTAGACGTCGTGCATGGCGATCCCGGCGACCATCGAGCGGTTGCTCATCTTCCTGCCGGCCGGGGTCCGCCGGATCGTGCGCAGGGGTGCGCTCGCGAGTGCTTGGACGAGCGATCGGTGCATCTGTTCGAGGAGCCTCAGGTCGCGCTTCCACGCCCCCGCACTCCCCGGGCCGGGCCGCTTGAACCAGTTGCTTCCAGGTTCCGGGAACGATCCGCGGGCCTCGCCCAGGAGCCGCCTCCGGACGATGTACTTCCAGTACGCGCAGTGGAGCGCGATCTCCCAGATGTTGTGTCGCCCCGGACCGGGCCGCCAGGCGGCCTGTTTCGCCGTCAGGCCGCGCAAGGAACCCTTGAGGTTCGTCCCGTGCCACGCTTTCGCGCGGTAACCCTCCTCGATGCTCGTCACGAGGAGCTCTGTCACTGGTGTCATCCGCTTCCCTTTCTTGTCAGCCCTTCATCCCGGTCGTGGTGATGCCACGGACAAAATACCTCTGCGCGAAGAAAAACACAAGCACAATCGGCAGCATGACGACGACCGCGGCCGCCATCTGGTGGGGCCAGTCCGTCTGGTACATCGAGCTGAAGTTGGCGATCCCCACCTCCACGGTCCGCATATCGGTTCGATTCGTAACGATGAGAGGCCAGAGAAAGTCCTTCCAGCTCCCCATGAACGCGAAGATCCCCAAGGTCGCCAACGCCGGCCGCGAAAGCGGCAGGATGATGCGCCAGAAGATGGCCACTTCCGAGGCGCCGTCGATCCTTGCTGCGTCCTCGAGGTCCTTCGGGATGGTCTGGAAGAACTGCCTCAGGAGGAAGATGCCCCAGACGCTTGAAATCATTGGAGTGAACAGGGCCCAATAGGTGTTCATCCATCCGAACCGGACGATCAAGAGGAACGCAGGAATGAGCGTCACCATGGCGGGGATCATCATCGTCGCCAGGTAGGCCCGGAAGAGCGCGTCCCGTCCCCGGAAGCGCAGCCGGGCGAACGCGTACGCCGCCATCGAACAGAACAGGAGCTGGCCCGCGACCGAGGCCGCGGCGACGATCGCCGTGTTGAGGAAGAACCTCCCGAAGGGCTGGAGCGTGAGCGCCTCCGTGAAGTTCGACCACCGGAATGTCGACGGAAGGAACCGCGGCGGGAACTGGTAGACCTCCAGTTCCCCCATGAGGGACGTGCTGAGCATCCAGAGGAACGGGAGGATCATCGTGAGCGCCAGGAGAAGTACGCCGAGCGATGCCGCGACGGAGCGCTTTTCGTTGCCGGATTTACTGGTAGTCGACATCGCTCCCCACCGTTTTAAATTGCAGCCACGTCGCGAGCATGATGATGAGGAAGAGCACCCAGGAGACCGCGGACGCGTAGCCCATCCGGAGCTGCTCCCACGCCGCCTTGTAGATGTGGTATACGATGACGTCGGTGCTTCCCACCGGTCCCCCGGCCGTCATGACGTAGACGGTCGTGAAGACCTGGAATGAGCTGATGAGCGAGGTGACGAGGATGAAGAACGTCGTCGGCTTCAACAGCGGAAAGGTCACGCTCCGGAACCGGGCGAACTTCCCCGCCCCGTCGATCCGAGCGGCGTCGTAGAGCTCGCCGGGGATGCCCTGGAGCCCCGCGAGGAAGATGACCATCTGATACCCCAGACCGAGCCAGACGCTGAAGAGCATGAGCGAGAGCATCGCTGTTTGGGAGGAATTGAGCCACTCGAGTTTCGGCAGCCCGACAATGCTCAGGAAGAGGTTCGCCGCCCCGAACGAGGGATGGTAGATCCACATCCAGACGAGCGCGATGGCGACGAAGGAGGAGACGCTCGGGAGAAAGTAGAGGGCCCGCAAGAACCCGAGTCCGCGCAATCGCGTGTGGAGGACGAGCGCGACGCCCAAGGCGACGAGCATGCCGACCGGCACGTGGAGCGAGAAGATGAATGTGTTGCCGAGTGCGTTCCAGAACGACGGGTCGGTGAACATCTCGCGGAAGTTCTGCAAGCCCACGAACGGCTGGTCCGGTACGACCATGTCCCAACGGTGCGTGCTGAGATACGCCGCAAACAGGATCGGCGTCGCGGTGAAGACCACGAGATGGAGCATCGACGGGGCGAGGAACCCGAGGGCGAGTCCCCCCTGGCCCCCACGCTTCGACCGGGCGTAGATCACGGCCGAAACGGTCGTCACCGCCCCGAGCGCGATCCAGAGGAACGTGAGGATCTCCGAACGCTCTTTGAGCGGGGTGAACTCCGTCGAGCCGGCCTTGCGGATCTCGGCGAGTTCGTTGTCGACGCGCCGGGCGTACCGAGTCATCGTCTCGTGCATCGGAGCGTTGTTCACCATGACCTCGTCGACGGCGTCCTGGAGCGTCCACTCGATCTCGCTGAAGCGCTCGATGACCGATCCCCATGGCTGGCGGCAGAACGGCACTTCGTCGAGGAAGACGCGCTCGAGTCCGGTCGGGTCGCTCCCGACGCTTTCTTCGGCCACCGACCGGACCGACGGGATCTCGAGGCGGCCCGAGGAGCGGATCCGACACGCCTCCTCTCCCGACATGAAGGCCGCAAGGAGCGCGGCTTCCTTCGGATGGGGGGCGTTCACCGGGACGCACCAACCCGATTCGTACATGACGTTCACCTTCGAGCCCCCGGGAGAGCGCGGGAACGGCGCAACGCCGACGTCGAGCGTCCCCTCCTGGATGAACCGAATGAACTTCGGGAGGCGCCAGTGGCCGTCGACGATCATCGCAATCTTGCCGTTGGCGAAGAGCGCGTAGTTCGTGCCGGTCTTCTCCGCCTGGATCCAGCTTCCGACGTCGGGGGCGACGTGCTCGGTACGGCGCAGGGCGATCGGGAACGCGAGCGCGGCTTCTGTCGCCGGCGAGTTGAGGAACCCCGTTGCTCGCGTACCGTCGGGGCTCACCACGTCGGAGCCGGCCGACCAGACCCAGGGGATCCAGTAGAAGTAGTAGTTCGTGAACGCGGTCCCGTACTGCTCCGGCGTGCCATCCCCGTCGTCGTCGCGGGTGAGGGCCTTCGCCGTCGCGAGAAGGTCGTCCCAGGTCCAATCCGGCCGCGGTTCCGGCACTCCCGCACTCCGGAAGAGACTCCGGTTGTAGTACACCATCAGAGGCGTGAAACCCTTCGGGAAGGCAAAGAGCGCGCTTCCCTTTCTCGCGATGCCGAGCACGTTGGGGTACCATTGCGCGGTGTCGATGCCCAAGGGGCCGATGAACGGCGCAAGGTCGAGGAGGACGCGCTTGTTCGTAAAGGTCGGAATGAGCTTGGAGTCGAGAAGGAAGACGTCGGGGGGCTCGCCGGCGGCAAGTCCGGTGAGGATCTTCTCTTCATACTGCCTCCCCGGGTTCGGCTCGTAGAGGACGTTGATCCAGGGGTACTTCGCTTCGAACGCGGCGACGGTCCTCTCGTCGATCGGCATCTCTTCGAGGCTCGCCCAGTCGACGAGCCGGAGCGTCACGCGCTCCTGGCCCCGGACCAACGAGAGCGCGGCGAAGCAAAGAAGGAACGCGGCGAACCGGGTCATAGGCGCAACGCAAGTGTTTCCGGCGTCATCGAGCAGGAAGGAATCAGCATCGCGCGGTCGATCGCGACCGGCAGGACGTATCCGCCGCAGAGCTTCCGGTACCGAGCGAGAGCATCGTGATAGAATTCCATCGTTCAGGACCTGCGATGATGATCGGCCGAGGACGGCAGCGAGCGCTACGTCCGCCGGAAGTTCTTGTAGGTCACTTCAAACGAAAGGAGCGACGGATCGATGATCGCAGAAGGTGCGTTCTTGATCACCTTCGGGCCGGTAAACGTATCGAACTGGTAATTCCCGGGGAGACGCAACGGGAGGACGACACTCGCGAGCTTGGGCATGTTCAGTTCGTCCGCGGGCTCACGCGTGAATTTCGCCTTCCAGATCTTGGCCTCGACCGGCTCCAGGGAGACGGAGACACGTCCCCACCGTGTCGGCGTCGAAGCGAGCGCGAGCGGTTTCGCGGCCGTCATGTCGGCGTCGGCGAGGCCGTCGAGAAGCCGCAGGTCCTTGTCGTCCTCGAGCACGAGTGTGTGCCTGAGGAAGCGGATGCACTCGGCGCTCGCCCACGCCTGCGGCATGTCGCCGAAGTACTCGGTGAGCCCCGACGCGAGGAGCGGCTGCTCCTGGCGCCAGGCGTGAAGCGGCGAGGCGTGGTTCAAAAATCCATCGAACATCGCACGCGCTTCTTCGCGCATCCCCGCCCAGAGGAACACCTGCGCCGCGGCCGCTGCGTCCGCGTTCCAGACACCGCCGTGGGAGAGGACACCGGATTCCGCCGGGACCTCCTCCTTGATGGAGGCCTTCATGAGGTCGATGTGGCTCTTCACGAGGTTGTCCTCCTTCGTGAACAGGAGGCCGGGGTAGATCGCCTGAGAGAAGAAGATCTGCGACGCTTGAGGCTGTGGCATGAGCTTCGCGTCCTTCGTCGACCAGAGGTCGTCCCCCTTGAGGAGCATCGGAAGATACGAGAACCCGTTCGGGTGCTTCCGGACCTCCTGTTTCGAAGCGGCGATGAACGCGGCCCGGAGCTGCCCGTAGAACTCGCGGACGTCGGAGCGCTTGTCGAGGGTGAGCCTGTCACTCACTTCCAGGAGGAGCTTGAGTGCGGTGAGTGTCCAGAGCGTGTTCGTGAGCTCCGACCGAACGCCGGGAAGTCCGCTTTCGCCGACCCCCTTTTGGATGAGACCGTAGTTGCCGTTCGGCGTGCCGTCGCCTGCGGCCAAGTCCCGGAGGCTCTTGAGGTGCATGGCAGCCTTGTAGGCGTCGGGATAGAGCTCGTTGAAGTAGTCCCAGTTCTGTGAAAGTTCAGTGCTGCGGACCAGGGAGTAGATCGCCGCGGCGGTCTCCTTCGAATGCTGGTCGGGCCCCTGTCCGACGATGGCCCCCTTGTCGTCCTGCCGGTCCCAGAGCGCGACGAGCGTCTCGTGGGCCTCCGCCGTGTTCCCGAGGTAGAGCGCCGCCTCCGTCATGAAATGCCCCTCCACCGCTCCGAGTGAACGCGAGACGGACGGGCCGGAAAGGTACGACCCTTTACCGGCGCGGCTCTCCCTGCATTGGCCCATGATCAGAGAGGAACCGATCAGGAAATCGCGGTTCGTCCCGGCGAGCGTCCACCCTTGCAGAGCACCCGTGGGCTTCCACGACTGCCAGAACGAGCGCGCCTCGGCCAGGAGACTCGCCGAGAGGACGAGTCCGGGCGTGATCTTTTCGGCCGACTGCGCCTCTTGGGGGAAACGGAAGAAGTACGACGCACTCGCACCTTGGGCGAGCTCCTCTTTCTTCAATCGGAAATGGTGGACCCCGTCATGTTCGCTATGATCGACCGGCGCATCGGCGACGAAGTAGACACGCGGTGTCTTCCCCTTCAGGGTGCCGATGCCGATCTCCTTGCCCGGGACCGAGGAGTCGTCCTTCGAGTCGCCCGAAAAGTCGGCGTGCGACTTGATGCGGAGTTCCGGCACGAAGGCCGTCTTGTCCGGGGTGAGCGGCGTGATCTTGACCAGGAGATTGTCGACGCGGCCTTCGCTCGCCGACTGTGTCGCGAACAGCGTGAGCTCTGCCTTCACGTCCTTCCACCCAAGGACGGTCGTCACCACCGGCACGCCGGCGTCATCCTTCTTCTGAAGGACATACGTACCCGGTTCGCGGTCCCGCAATCCGAACGAGACCACCTGGGCGAACCCGGCGGGAGCGTCGGGGCTCGTCGCGTAGCCGTAGAGGAGTTCGCCGTGCTTGGAGACGAGACTCTTGAACGGGTCATTGGGAAAACAGAAGGTCGACTGCCACGATTCCGGCGCATACCGGTAGTCGACCGGCGGGGCTTTCGGCGTGGGCCTTTCGCGGGTGAACGGTTTGATCTGCTTCTGGAACGGAGGAAATCCGAACATCATCTCCTTGCCGACGGCGAGCGCACCGACCGTCAGACCCAACTCCCTCAAGAATTTCCGGCGATTGTTGTTTTCCATGTCTCTCTGTTTTTCCTTGTAAGTGTGTTAACGTAATATAACAAATTTACCGATTTGTGTGCCGAGGTCCGACTCGACCGAATAGAGATAAATGCCGCTCGCGAGCGCTGCCCCGCTCTCGGTCAGGATCCTCCACTCCTCCTGGCCAGTGAAGAGCCCCGAGGCGGCCCGGCGAACATCGTCATGCTGGAGCGTCGTAATGATATCACCGGCGAGCGTGAAGATCCGGATCGTGGCCTTCTTCGGCAGGTGGATGAACCAAATGAGGCCGTTGTCCCCGTTGAAGGCACCCGCGAACATCGACAGCCCTCCCCCGCCCGGATACCTATTGTCGCCGCGGTAGGGATTCGGAACGACGAGGACCTGGTCCCCGGTTGACGCCGCGCTGAATCCGAACAGCGCGCGCGTCGCATTCTCCCTGACGTTCGATTCCAGGCCGGCCGTTTGGATCGTGTCATTGCGCACCGAATCGGGATCCCACTCCGGCTGGAGGTACCTTCCCGGGATGCCGTACGACGTCACCGCATACCAGTACGGTACGCCGGGGGAGACGCTCGAATCAACGAACGAATACTTCAAACCGGTCTGGGCGCCCAAACCAAGGCCATCGTTTACGTCGTACCGCGCGAGCTCGACGAAACTCGTGCTGTCGAATTCGGGAGAGCTGCTTCGCCAGACCCTGAACCCTTCGAACGTGTGTCCGCCCGGTCCCGCAACATGTGCCCTGCGCCAATCCGTGTCGGGGAGGGCACTGACGGTGGGATCGTACGGGTCGACAAAGGACTCGGGACGCGCGTCCCCGCTCCAATCAATCGTGATGCTGTGTGGGCCGCTTATCACCCGGAGCGCCGGGGATGGCGGCGGAGCCGGGAGATGGAACGAGCGTTGATGGAGGACGATCACCCGTCTGATATTCTCCGTCATGTTTCCCTCCCCTGCGTCGACGCCGAAACCAGAGACAAATGCCACCGAGTACTTCAGCGAATCCCCCGGCCGAAGATCGTCGAACGGACCGAACGAAAAGAAGTATCGGGAATCGGACAGACCCGTCTGGCTCTGGCACGGTTGGACGAATTGATTTGGGAAAAACCCGCCGTCCATCCACTCGTATAAGATCGAATCGACGGTTCCCGGGGTAGGAGTGGCGGCGTCAAACCAATGGAAGAAATAATTGAGCTGACTCAATGGCCTCGGCGCACTGAGCAGCGTCAGCCCCAACGGGGTCGAGCCGCGGTCGACCGGGTTCTGGGCGAAGGCGGTATGAAGCGTGTCCAAATAGCAAGAATAGTTATGGGTCGGGTACGCGTTGATGTCTTTGGGGCCGACATCGCTGTCGACATAAAATGCGATATAGACGCTGTGAATGACATCGTGGCCGATGTTGACGAGGGTATACTCCATGGGGAGGATCGCCTCTCCCGCCGGAGCCGACCAGGCATATGACTTCTGGGTCATCCGTAGCCCCATCGGAACATGTCTCGTGAAATTGGTCGTATCGGTCGCAGAGATGTACACGTCGGACTCAGACACTGCCCCGTAGTCTTCGTCCACGTGCGGCTCGCCGTGATCCGGTATCCCGTTCTTCTCCGTGTAGAGGTCCTTGTCATTCTTGTGGCGGAAGATCCCCGGAGCGGTCGAGTGACAGAGATCGAGTGCGGCGGGATCATAATCATCATATGCCGGGTCGGGGTTCGCCAGGGCGTTGTAGCCGCCCTTGCATCCGCTTTCCAGAGAATCGGGTATGCCGTCCGAGCCGACGTCATCAAGCGCGAGGACCCAGTCGCCGTCGTTATCCAGGCCGTCGAGCTCGTCCTCGTCGATCTTCCCATCACCGTCATCGTCGATGCCGCGCCTATTCGGCTCATTAAGATTATTCGTAGAAGTGAACCAGATCCGGTCTCGCAAAGGATGAAGGCGATCAGGCAGAAAGTACTTGCTTGCGTCATCGCCATTGTACCCCTCGCTCACTCTTCGGACGCCGTTGACGATCCCGCCAACCCAGGGTCCCGCGGCGTAGAGATGCTCGATGTTAGAGCCGGCGGGATATTCGAGCCCGACGTACGGAAAAAACTGGAATTGGTCGGTGTCCCACGCCTGTTCTCCCATCGCCATTTGGTTGCTCAGCCAGATGCGCATGCTGAACCCCTGTTGGACCTGCTTTGCATATGGAACGGCAGTTTGATCCGAGGAGCGTGGACGAATCTTCTGGCCAACAGCCGCCGTCGCAAGACAGCAGCAGAACAGAGCGATCAATAATGGTATTCTCATAGGACCTCCTGAGGCATCGTTCCGGCCACCTTCGGCGCCGGTTCACTCACCCGCCGCTTGAATCCTTCTTCTCCCCTCCCTCGGATTTCATCTTTTCCTGCATCTGCTTCATCATCTCCTCGAACTGATTCTGCATCGACTGCTTCGTGTATCCCGCGGGCGGCTCGAACACCGAGTGCGGCATGGATTTCGTCGCAATACTGAGGACATCTTGGGTCTCGGCGACCACGTCGTTGCGCCGCGTCGTGATGCTCAAGGGGAACACCTTCAATTTCACGAGATCCGCCTGCCAGTCGCCGCCGGCGCTCCCGGCTTCATCGGCGCGGTTCAATTGATTCAAGGATTTAAAGAGTCCGTCATAGACCTTGCCGAGCTTTGACGAGGCCCAGATGGTCGAGGTCTCCTCGTCGGTCGAGCCGACATACTCGTCGCAGGCATAACCGAGGATCTTCTTCGTCTTGCCCGTCTTCGTCAGTCTGGATCCAGCGGGCTTCAGTTCCTTGGGCGGGGCCTTCGTCGAGGTGGAGGTGTCGTCGATGAGCGGGAACTCGACGTAGCTCTTCCCCTCGTCGTTGATGATCCACATGAGGCGTTTGTCGCCCCGGATGATGAAGCTTCCTCCCTGCGCGTCCTTCGCTCCGCCGGTGGTGATGATCGAGAGCATGTCGTTCTTCACCGACATGGTGTAGGCGACCGTGGTCGTCTCGGTCTCAGAATAGGATCTCGCCTGCATGGAGATGAGCCCCTCGAACTGCGCCCGGAGAACCGGTGCGTGGAACAGGAGAAGGAAGATGAGCGTTTTGATCGTTCTCATATTAAGCAAAAAAAGGTCAGCGTGGAAGTGGAGGCCCAGACTCTCAGGGCCTGATTTTTCTAAATTACGAAACTCCCCTCCCTATTGCAATACCCCGATCGGAAAAACGAACTATTTGGGCACGGGCGGCGGGAGCACACGGGCCTTCACCTCGGAGTGAAATGGAAGGGTCTTATGCGTGTGGTCGCACAAGGGCATGGTCGCACTGTGACCGCAACGGCAGAGCGAGACGACCGTGCGCCCGGAGAGGTCGAATTTTCCCCCCTCTTTGTCGAACATCTCAAATTCCCCTTCAATGCGGATGGAACCGTCGGTCTTTACCGTTATCTTTGTCGCCATCTGTTCTCCTGTAGAGTAGAATAATAGTGCAATAATGTGCAGGCTCTGTGAGCCCCGGCCATTTCTCCCCTTTCGGGTCGAGTGTCCCGCTCAAGCAAGCCATCATCTTGTTAACCTATTAAGCCCTCGTTAAACCGTACGTGAGGTTTTCCCTCATACGGCTTTCCTGAAGGTCAGAACATCATCAGACTACAGCGCAGTGACGTGGTAGTTGTAGTAGAGGCCGAGTTGACCATAGATATATTTCGACGTCAACTTGTTCCAGCCGTACCCACCCTTCCCCCGTCGCCGCCAGATGAGCCGCCGTACCCGCTTGTTTACAAAGTGGGCCAGCTTACCAAACGTCGCCGATCCGTTCCCAACCCGGAAGTATCCCATCCACCCACGCAGGTATCGATTCAGATTCACCACCTGCTCTTTCGCACTGAGTGGTGTCGAGTGATGTATGCGATGCCGCACCTCCACCCGGAACCGCTCCTGACTCTTCGGACTTGGACGAACCAGTATCAACCGAGTGCCTGTCTTCCTGCTTCTCACATTCTGGAACCGGAACCCAAGGAAGTCCACGCTTTTTCCGATGTTGAGCCTGAGTCTGCGCGTCTTTTCTTTGTTCAGGCGTAAGCCCAACCGGTCAAGATAATGATCCAGCAGGGCTATGCCTTCATCCAGGTTCTTTTGTGCGAGGATGATCATGTCGTCTGCGTATCGAACCACGTGAATCGACCCGTTGCGGATTGCTCCGAGCCCTTTCCTCTCGAACGCCTGATCGACAGGATTCAGGTAGATGTTTGCCAGTAGAGGACTGATCACCCCGCCCTGTGGTGTCCCTTGCTTACTTTCCCGATGTTGTCCGTCCTCGATGTAGCCGCAGTCGAGCCACTCCCCTATCACATGAAGCACCTGACTGTCCGAGATCCTTCTCGCGACGAGCTTCATGAGTTTGGCGTGGTTGACCGTGTCGAAGTACTTCTCCAGATCAACGTCGTAGATTTCGTGACATCCCCAGTTCAGGTACTTATACAACTCCCGTACCGCATCGTGCGCGCTCTTCTTCGGCCTGAACCCGTAGCTTGAGTCGGCAAAGTCCGCCTCGAAGATCGGTTCCAGTATTAGTAAGAACGCGCTTTGCACGACCCGGTCCCGGATGGTCGGTATCCCCAAGGGGCGTTCCGTCCCATTCGGTTTCGGGATGTAGACCCGCCGTACTGGTTTCGGCTTGTAGCGCCGTTCTTTCATCTCAAGCTGAAGTTCCCCAAGGTAGTTGGCGACTCCCTTTGCTTCAACATCTTCAAAGGTCTCTCCATCTACCCCGCTCGTTCCACCGTTGGATTTGGCTTGTGCGTAGGCTTCCTCCAACACTTCCATACGACTCATCTTGTCGTACAGTACGTAGAACCGGAACCCCGGCTCGGCTTTCGCCTTCTCATGCAGCTTTCTTTGAAAGTCCCGAAGCCATTCCGTGCTTCTTAGCTCGCGCAATACACGCTCCTTCTTTTCTCTGAAAGCTTGACCTTTAGCAGAGGCCCTTCCCTCTGTCGTGTTTCCACGACTTCATCGGTAGTACGGCCTCATCCGTCACCTCCACCTGACTTCCCTCTCTTTTGTTCCATTATGAAGAGGGCTCTTCTCCTGAGTCTTTCGACTCTCGGCCCATGGAGGCTTCCCAAGTTCCGTTCCTGCTCTTTCCATCCATGTCGTCGCTCACACCCCGGAGATGCTCGTGCAGACTGTTCTCCCTCTCTTGTTCTCTGCGCGAGTATTGGCTTCGCCCATACGATAGGGGCTCGCCCATCTCTCTATGCTTTTTACGAGGCTACCATTGCGTTCACTTGCGTTACGACCTGGTTGTTTGCGTTGCACCCTTCAAAGGTGACGTTGTCGAGTCGCTTAGTCTGAAGTCGTTACCAACCTCAGACCGACTCCTCGCTATCGTGACGTCAGGGATCGTCACGGTTGGGACTTGAAGTGGAGCACCTTCACTCCGCACCCAACGAGAACAGGATCAGCTTAACTTGGCACTCACC
>JANYJZ010000021.1 GCA_025358305.1 Ignavibacteriota bacterium | reverse complement strand
CCTCGCCCCCCCCTCGCGATCCCTCTCGCCCCCCCCGGCCAATCAGTTGACAGCAACGCCAATTTGTTGTATCTTTCTTACGAACCTTTTTCGGTACCCATGTCTACGATCGGCAATGAAATAGAGATCACGAACTCCAGGATGGAGGCCGTCAAGAGCATCGAGCCGTTCGTCGGCGCGCAGCTCGGCGACCTTCTGAAATCGGTCGACGAGAGCTGGCAGCCGAGCGATTTTCTCCCCGACATGGCCTCCCCGACCTGGAAAGAAGATCTTGTCGCATTCCGGGAACAAGCGAAGGCGGTCCCCGACGACCTCCTCGTCGTCCTGATCGGCGACATGGTCACCGAAGAGGCCCTGCCGAGCTATCAGACCTGGATCAACCGTCTCAACGGTGTCACCGACATGTCCGGTACGGACAGTTCCGCCTGGGCGCGGTGGAGCCGCGGCTGGACCGCGGAAGAGAACCGGCACGGAGACCTCCTCAACCGGTATCTCTATCTCACCGGCAAAGTCGATATGCGCTCTGTCGAAGCGACGATCCACCACCTCATCAAGGAAGGGTTCAACCCCCAGACGGAGAACGACCCATATCTTGGCTTCATCTACACGTCCTTTCAGGAACGCGCCACGAAGATCTCCCACCGCAACGTCGCCAAGCTCGCCAAACGCGCCGGTGAGGAGAAGCTCCACGAGATCTGCGGCCTCATCGCCGGCGACGAGGCGCGCCACGAGCGCGCGTACAAGCTCTTCATGCAGAAGATTTTCGAAGTCGATCCCAAGGGGGCGCTCGCGTCGTTCGCCCTCATGATGCGGAAAAAGGTCGCCATGCCGGCATACCTCATGCACGACGGCAAGGACAACAACCTGTACACGAAGTTCTCGAATATCGCGCAGAAGATCGGCGTCTACACCGTCATCGACTACGCGGAGATCATCGAGGACCTCGTCAGCCACTGGAACGTCGCCTCCCTCACCGGCCTGTCCGACTCGGCGGCGAAGGCCCAGGAGTACCTTTGCACCTTGAGCGAGCGCTACCTGAAGCTCGCGCAACGCATGACGTTCGACACGAAGGGAACCATCAGCTGGATCTACGGCCGCGAAGTCTCCTGAAGAGCCTCTCACCATGTACACATCTTGATCGGGCTTCCGTGTCCTCACAGCGTTCCGCGGCACACGCCATCACTCTGTTTCTCGTCTTCCTCGCACCCGTCTGCTTCGCCCAACAGACGCGCTTTGCCGTCATCGGAGATTTTGGGTCCGCGAGCCAGCCCGAGGCCGACGTCGCGGCGCTCGTCAAGAGCTGGGACCCGGAGTTCATCCTCACCGTCGGCGACAATAATTACGAGAACGGCGAGGCGGCGACCATCGACGCGAACATCGGACAATACTATCACGAATTCATCTCGCCCTACGCCGGGACGTACGGCGCCGGCGACACGGTGAACCGCTTCTTCCCCTGCCTCGGCAACCATGACTGGGTCGCCGCAGGCGCCGCGCCCTACCTCGACTATTTCACGCTCCCGGGGATCGAACGCTACTATGAGTTTGTGCGGGGGCCGGTTCATTTCTTTTCCCTCGACGTCGACCCGCACGAGCCCGACGGCATCGACAGCAACTCCGTCCAAGCCCAGTGGCTCAAGGCACAGCTTGCATCAGCGACCGAGAAGTGGAAGATCGTCTATATGCACCATTCCCCCTATTCCTCCTGCTCGCGCCACGGCTCATATCCGATCCTCCAGTGGCCGTACGAACGGTGGGGCGCGTCGGCCGTCTTTTCTGGCCACGACCACACGTACGAACGGATCCTGCCCGGCGGGATCCCCTACTTCGTCGACGGCCTCGGCGGGAAGAGCATCTACACGTTTGCAACGCCGGTCGCAGGGAGCCAGTTCCGGTACAACGGCGACTACGGCGCGATGAGAGTGGAAGCGGACCAGGACAGCATCGTCTTTACATTCGTCGCCCGCACCGGCGACGTCGTGGACCGGTATCCCGTGTACGATACGGACACCGCTTCCGTCACATTCGGATCGGGATGGGAACTCCTGTCGATCCCCCTGAGATCCGCGAAACGCCCGGTGGCGACACTCTTTCCCGATGCCTTGTCGCGGGCCTTCCGCCTGTCGCATGGTCAGTATGAACAGGTCGACTCGCTCGAAGCCGGCACCGGGTATTGGCTGAAACTCCCTGTCGGACGAACGGTGCAGTTCGCAGGCGACACGATCGCCGTGGAGTCCGTCAAGGTCGTCTCAGGATGGAATATCATCAGCGGCATCACTCGGCCGGTTTCCGCGACCTCCGTCATTCCGGGAGGAGGGATCTTCATCGCCTCGCGGTTCGTTGGATACGCCGAGGGATACTACGTTGCAGACACCCTTCTCCCCGGAAAGGCATATTGGGTAAAGGTCATCGGCGACGGCTTCCTGTACCTTTTCGCCCCTTCCGCTCCTGAACCTTCGCCGCCGAGATGATCTCACGCCAGTTCATTCTTGCGATCCTGATGCTTCTCTCCACGGGGACGATTGCTGCGAGACAAAAGAGCAACAGCGCTGCGCTCAAAAGCTACCACGCACCCGAGGCCCCCTCGCTCGTTCGGCCGTATGACGAGACAGAGCGGCTCTGGCAGGACTTCCAGCTCGTCCGGAACGCCAACGGCGGGGACGCCGAGTCGCAACATGAACTCGGCCTGCGCTATCTGTTCGGAGAAGGGTTCATCGCCGACACGGTGAAGGCGGCGCACTGGATCGCGAGCGCGGCGAATCAGCATCTCCCAACCGCCTGCTTCAATTACGGCATCCTTCAGAACAACGGCTGGGGGACAGCGTGGAACCCGTTCGCGGCCTACACGAACTTCCGCTTTGCCGCCGAACGCCATGTCCCCGAGGCGGGATATGCGCTCGGGCTCGCCCTCCTCGATAATCTTGCCATCCCCCGCGATGAGTCCGAAGCCCTCTGCTGGATCCGGACGTCCGCGGATACGGGGTATGCCCCGGCTGTCTCGCTGTTCGCCGAGCTCGAAAAACGGAAGATCGGCACGCATCCGGGGGACCGCTCGCAGTCGAAGAACGGCAATCTCGGACTCATCTTTCTCGATTTCAGCCAGGACACCTCCGTCCACGTCAGCGACGAGATGCTCGTCGACGATCTCGCCGCCTCGTCCGCCGATTCCGCGCAGCTCGCCGCTTCGGCCCCTCCTTCCCCTTCCTCCGTCGCGAAGCTCGACACGCCCGCCGTACGGTCCCTCCAGACGCTTGCCGGATCGGGAAGCCCTGAGGCGCTCGCGCTCATCGGACGGTGGCAGGAAGAACGCACCGGAGGCGACGTCGTCGCCGCGACGCTTGATTACGAACGGGCGGTGAGGCTCGACTCCCCGCGCGCGCCTGAACTCCTCTGGAACCTGACGCAAACGAAGGGGTACTTCGAAAAGCTTCGGGCGGCAGCCGATCGCGGCAATGCCGACGCCACGGTCGCCTGGGCGAGCCTCGTCGCGCTCGGGTTCGACCACCAGCTCACGGACGAGCAGGCGTTCGAGTTCCTCCGCACGGCCGCCGAGGCGCATCACCCCCAGGCGATGATCGAACTTGGATTGTGTTACCTCACGGGCCGCTGGGTGAAGCAGGACAAGGCGAAGGGGATGGAGTGGTGGAAGCGCGCCGCGGACGAAGGAAGCGAAGAAGCGGCCGTGCGTCTCATTTCCACCTCGCTCCTGAGTCCAGACCTGGCTGCCCCTCCTCCCGAAGAGATCGGGCGGCTCCGCGAAGCGGTGCGCCTCGGTTCGGTCCAGGCGGAGCTCGCCTTGGCCTACGCCCAAGAGACCGGCCGGGGGGTCGCGCAAGACATCCCGTCGGCGGTGCGGACCTACCGGACAATCGCGCAGCGCGGAAACCGAGTCGCATACGCATCCTTGCGAAGGATGTACGACCGGATCCGGCCCAAAGGGAAAGAGTTCGAGGTCTTCCCCTAATCGATGTCTCCCCCAAAGGTCCAAGCGTTGCGTTCGATTCCGCAATTTTTGTATATTAGAACCGCTCATACCTCCGGCGCTACGGCCGGAGGCTCTTTTTTCACCAGACTCGGAAGTTCATGGCAGACAACAAGATCATCTTTTCCATGGTTGGGGTCGGGAAGGTCCACAAACCCAACAAGCAGGTTCTGAAAGACATCTATCTCTCGTTTTTCTACGGCGCAAAGATCGGCGTTCTCGGTTTGAACGGCTCCGGTAAAAGCACGCTCCTCAAGATCATCGCTGGCGTCGATAAGGACTTCCTCGGCCAGATCACGGCACAGAAAGGGATCACATTCGGTTATCTTCCCCAGGAGCCGGAGCTCGACCCGGAGAAGACGGTGAAACAGATCGTCGAAGAAGGGGCCCAGGCGACCGTTTCCCTCCTCAAAGAATATGAAGCGATCAGCGCGAAGTTCTCCGAACCCGACGCGGACTTCGACACCCTCTTGGAAAAGCAGGCGAAGCTCCAGGAAAAGATCGACCATTTGAACGCCTGGGACATCGACAGCAAGCTCGACCAAGCGATGGACGCCCTGCGATGCCCACCGGGCGACACTCTCGTAAAGGTCATCTCGGGCGGCGAACGGCGCCGCGTCGCGCTCTGCCGGCTCCTCCTCCAGGAGCCCGACGTGCTCCTCTTGGACGAACCCACGAACCATCTCGATGCCGAATCGGTGGCGTGGCTCGAACACCACCTGGGGCAGTACCCGGGAACGGTCATCGCGGTGACGCACGATCGGTACTTCCTCGACAACGTCGCCGGCTGGATCCTTGAACTCGACCGCGGCGAGGGGATCCCGTTCGAAGGGAACTACTCCTCGTGGCTCGAACAGAAGTCGAGCCGCCTGGAGCTCGAAGAGAAGCAGGAATCAAAGCGCCAGAAGATGCTCCAGCGCGAACTCGAGTGGATCCGCACGAACCCCAAAGGGCGCCACGCGAAGGGGAAGGCGCGCGTCACGGCCTACGAACAGATGCTCGCGGAACAGAACGACGCGCGGGCTGAGGAGATCGAGATCTTCATCCCGGCCGGACCGCGTTTGGGCGATCTCGTCATCGAGGCGAAGGGGGTCTCGAAAGCGTACGGCGACATCCTCCTCTATGAGGACCTGAATTTCAATCTCCCCCCCGGCGGGATCATCGGCGTCATCGGCCCCAATGGCGCCGGCAAGACGACGCTGTTCCGGATGATCACAGGCCAGGAGAAGCCCGACGGCGGCGTGTTGCGCCTCGGTGAGACGGTGAAGCTCGCGTACGTCGACCAGAGCCGGCCCCTCGACCCGAACAAGTCGCTCTGGGAGGAGATCTCCGGCGGTGAGGACATCTTGCGCGTCGGCAAGCATGAGATCAACTCCCGGGCGTACGTGGCCCGGTTCAATTTCTCTGGCCCCGACCAGCAGAAACGCACGGGCGTCCTCTCGGGCGGCGAGCGGAACCGCGTCCATCTCGCGAAGGTCCTCAAAGAGGGCGCGAACGTCCTCCTCCTCGACGAACCGACGAATGACCTGGACGTCAATACCTTGCGGGCGCTCGAAGAGGCGTTGATCAATTTCGCGGGCTGCGCCGTGGTCATCTCCCACGACCGCTGGTTCCTCGACCGGGTCGCGACCCACATCCTCGCGTTCGAGGGGGACAGCACGGTGAACTGGTTCGACGGCAACTATTCCGAATACGAGGAGCACCGCAGGAAGATCCTGGGTATCGAGGCGGACCGTCCGCACAGGATCCAGTACAAGAAACTCACCCGGAAGTAGCGCTTCCCCCCCGGGCGCGCCCATTTCGGGAATGACCAGAGGAGAGGACCATGCGCCAGACGCTTCGTGCACTCCTGATGTTCGTCTTCACGGCGACCTGCCTCGCCCAAGTGGCCGTCACCCGGATCGAACCTCCCAACTGGTGGGCCGGCATGCGCTGGAGCACCGTCCAGGTCATGGTCACCGGCGCCCACTTGGACGGCGTCTCGGTCCGGAGTTCCTCACCGCTGCTGAAGGTCCTGCGCGTTCGAAACGCACTCAGCCACTCATACGCGTTCATCGACCTCCGGGTCGCGCCCTCGATCCCTCCCGGGAACTACAGGCTCACCCTCTCAAAAAAAGGCTCCTCCGCGGCTGCGGCATTTCCGATCCTCAAGCGGAAGCCGGCCTCGGGCCGCTATCAGGGCTTCGGCCCTGCCGACGTCCTCTATCTCGTTACGCCGGATAGGTTCGCCAACGGCGACCCGTCCAACGATTCGGTTGCCGGGATGATCGACACCCCGCGGCCGGGCCAGCTCATCGGCCGGCACGGCGGCGATATCGCGGGTCTCCGGCAGCACCTCGGGTACATCCATGACCTCGGGGTCACGGGGGTCTGGATCAATCCCTTGATCGAAAACAATGACGAAGTGAGTTATCACGGCTACGCGGCGACGGATCTCTATCTGATCGATCGGCGGTTCGGCACGAATGAGGACTACCGGCAGCTCGTGGAAGAGGCGCACGCTCTTGGCCTCAAGATCATACTCGACCATGTGAGCAACCATATCAGCATCCACCACCCTTGGCTCAACGATCTCCCCTCCCCTGATTGGCTCAATGGTTCGGTCGAGCATCACATGGAGACCCGTCACTGGAAATTATCGACGCCGGACATCCACAGCTTCGAGGCGACTCGGACGAATGTCACCGACGGCTGGTTCAACGGCTATATGCCCGATCTCAACCAGCGCAATCCGCTGCTGGCGGCGTATCTGATCCAGAACACCCTCTGGTGGATCGAGTATACGGGGCTTGACGGCATTCGGGAGGACACCTATCCTTATGCGGACCCCGTGTTCTTGTCGAAATGGGCGAGGGCCATCCGGACCGAATACCCTGCCTTCAATATCGTCGGCGAGGTCTGGATCAACGACCCCGCGTTCATTGCGCCGTACCAGTCGGGGAGCATACTGTCAAAAGGCTTCGATACGAACCTCCCGTCCGTGACCGACTTCGGCCTCTTCGAGGCGTTCATGAAGGTGTTCGGCGACGAGCGCGCGGATATCAGCGCGATCTACACGATGATCGCGAAGGATTTTCTCTATCCCCACCCGGAAAAGCTCGTGACGTTCCTCGACAACCACGACGTCGCACGGATCATGTACGTCTGCCATGACGAGATCGATAGGTGCAAGCTCGCGCTGACGCTCCTGTTGACCTTGAGGGGGATACCGGTGATCTACTACGGCACGGAGATCGATATGGTGGGCGGGACCGATCACGGCGAGATCAGGGGGGATTTTCCAGGAGGGTTCCCGGGCCAAACCCGGAGCGCGTTCACCTCGGCCGGAAGGACGAGAGAGGAAAACGATCTCTACGACTTTCTCCACACCTTGATCTCGATCAGGAAGGAGCAACCCGCTCTCTCGGGCGGGACGATGCTTCATTTCCCATCGAAGGACAACATCTACGTGTACCTCAGGATCGCCGGCGACGACACGGTCTTGGTCGCGGCGAACAACAATGCGACCGAACAGAAGCTCGACCTTACATCCCTTTCATCCCTCTTCAAAAGCCCCGGAAAACTTCGAGATCTCCTCTCCGGCATGACCGTTGACCGCGCGATATCGCTCTCCCTCAAGCCGAACAGCGCATCGATCTACTCACTCACCCGCTAGCCCCGACCGATCATTCTTGTAGGATCGTTCGTGGGTATCGCGTAAGAGCACAACAGCCTAGTTTCCTCCGGTCGTGAACGAGAACGTGTACGGTTGCGACATGGCGTACCCGCTCAACGAACGGATCGTCGTATCGACAGTGACAACGTATGTCTGGTACGGCAGAAGCGTGTCGCCAGGAGAAACGTCAACGAACGACGGGGCACCCGAAGAAAATGTTAATTCGCCAAAAGGAGGAACGCTCGTGAACGAGTTGCGGATCGTGGAAGTATCCAGCCGCGCAGAGAAGTAGACGGCCATTCCGTTGGTACGGGAAACGCCGACGGCCTGATCCGCCGGTATCGACCCCGTGACCCCGAATGCCGCCGTTCGGAAAGCGAGCGCGAACTCTTTCGACAGCCTGTATCCGTCGGCGTTTCGAAGCCCGCTATCGACCCGTATCGTGTAATCCGTCTCAGGAGCATACTCCACGCTCGATCGCAACCGCATGAAGCCCTTTTTGTACGTGAAGGTCATTCCGCCGGCCACCGTGGGCGTGATATGAAACGCTGATCGAAACGTCGACGTATCCATGACCTGTTCGGAGGTCAGAATGAAAGTCTTGTAGAGTGGTACGTTGGTCGTCGACGTCGAACGCAGGGCGAGTTCGTATGGGGTCCCGGAGAACTGGGATGTGTATCCGTTCACGAGACGATGGCCGTTCTTGTCCGGAGCCCCCGCGGCCACCGTAAGCCAGTAGTGCTGCACCGGCTCGGCCAGCGTAACAAAAACGAACACCATCGTAGAATCCGCACTCAACTGCTTCTCCGTCTTGACGCTTGGAGTGAAGGTCACGTACGGCAGTATCGAAGAATCCACCCTACTGTTGAAGACGAGCGTGACGAACTGGACCGTGTCCGCGGTGAGGATCGTCGTGGTCGGGGGCGAACTCCGCCGGACGCGGAATAAAGGTTCGGGAGTGAAACTGCCTATGATACCGGGCGCGATCATATTGCCGTTCACATCGGCTACCTGCTGGGACAGGGAGAGCGTGATCACCTCTCCGATGTGAAAATCCGGGAACGTCATCCCTTTCGCCACGAACATGAAGGCCTCCCGGTTAATATCGATCACCGATTGTGAATCGATCTGGAGGTCACGCTGCGATGACGAGAGATGCAGCCCGTGCACGACGGAGGAGAGATCCATCACCTTGCTGAACTGGACCTCCATCCACGCTTGCGGAAGAAGGGGACTTTCGGGCTCCCATTCGCTGTACGGGCCGACGCTGTTGACGGGCGGGAAGGTGGAAAGAACCCTCGGCGCGATACGAGGATCGACCACCGCGTCACCGGCCGAGACGATGATGCTCTTATCCTCGCAGCTCAGTGCGAGGAGAGATGCCAGGACCGCCACACAGAAGAGCACAGCGGCAAGGTGAACCCGCGATCTCATTGCTCCCGGCCAGTTCCTCACCCACGGAGGAGACATCAGTAGCTCCCGGTTGTGAATGAAAAGGTGAACGGAGCAAGAATGCGATATCCGCTCTTGGAGCGCACGGTAGTATCGATCGTGACGACATATGTCTGATGCTGGATGAGCGTGTCGGCCGGATAAAAATAGATCATGGAACTGTTCACGAGGAACGGAAATATCCCGGCGGCGGGCGGCACGATCTTGAACGATTTCCGGATCGTGGAAGAATCGAGGTTTGCGGTAAACCGTGCAATCACGGCGTCGCTCGTCGAAATATTCGTCGCTCCATCTTCCGGATAATTCGAGTTGACCCTGAACTCCGCCGTCTCGAAGGAGAAGGCGTACTCTTGGCTCAGGTGAACGCCGTTCATGCTCATAAGCGTCGTGTCGATGCGAACGTCGTAATGCGTACTTGCCCGGTATTCGATGGCGGGTCTGAACCATACCTGAGTTTGCGGATAGTTCGAAACGATCACGCCGCCGGCTAACGCCGGCGTGAAATGGAGCGCCCCTCGGAACGTGGCAGTATCGACCGGGAACGAAAATGTCAGCCTGTACTCCGTGTAGAGCGGTAGAGCCGTGATCTCAAGGGGCGTTCGCTCGACGACGCTGAACGGCACGCCGAAATATTGTACAGTGAACGGCACGGGCGAACGGTGTCCCTCCCTGTCCGGAGCGCCGGCTGCGACCGTGACGATGTAGCGTGCAGCCGCCTCGATATTCCACGTTGGCATTTCGAGCGTCATCGAGTCAGCGCTGATCGACCACCGGTCGTGCAACTCCGGCGAGACCGAGACGTACGGAAGGATCGAAGAGTCTATCTTGCTATTGAACATGAGGTCTATGTAGGAGGAAAACTGCGCGGTGAGGACGGTGCCGGGCGCCGGATTCACTTGCCTGACCCGGAACGCCGGTTCCGGTATAAAGGTCCCGAGTTCACCCGCTGCCAGCATGTTCCCATTCACATCGCTCACAGGCTGTGCGAGTGACAGTGTCAGCACCTCCCCGAGGCGAAAATTGGGTACCTGATACCAGATCTCGTTCGGCGTGAAGTAAAAATAGTCTCGGCCGCTCGAGTAAACGGAGCCTGAGTCGATCGACAGTGTTCGTAGAGTAGAGTTCAGGTGAACGGCACGCCGGACGGAGGATAGATCCATGAGCTTGTTGAATCGGATCTCAAATCGCGTGCCAGGGCTGGTCCAGCTTGGCAGTTCCCAATCCGGGTACGGCCCGGAACTGTTCAGAGGAGGGTAGGTAAAGATCACTTTCGGCATGATATGGGGATCCACGAGCGAATCACTCGAAGAAACGATGAGATTGTCCTCCTGGCAACTCAGGGCACAGAGTGCCCCGAGGATCGCGAACCAGAGATGTTTCCTCATAAGAATGACCTTAGAAGATGTTCGTATCAACGCTCGGATCGAAGAACGTACTATGATGCCTCGGACCCGAGCCGGTGTGCAGAGTCTTTCACTGCGCATTGAACAAGCGCGAGATCCGGTCCTATCATGGGCCCGTCGTGAATGTAAACGTATACGGTTCACTCATCATGTATCCGCCCACCGACCGAATCGAGGTATTGACCGTGACGGTATAGATCGTATTCGCCAGAAAACCGTTCGCCGGGTAGAAAATAAAACCGGTCGAACCAACGGAGAGGTAAAGCGTCCCGGGTGTTGCGGGTACGATGGAGAAAGACTGGCGTACGGACGCCGTGTCCAGAATCCCAGACCAAGACATTGACACCGAGGTATTTCTCGATACGCCTGTTGATTGATCGGGGGGATACGCGTCCATCACGGTAAACGGGCCTGTTTGAAACGCGAATGTGTACTCCTTGGAGAGATGAAATCCCGACTGTGACAGGAGCGTTGTGTCAATGCGGATCGTGTAGCGCGTATTCGGGGCAAACTCAACTGTAGGTCGGAACGGAAAGTCAAATGAGCCGAAGTACGGAGAAAACGAAATCCCGCCAGCGACCGGAGGCAGGATGTGAAATGCCGGCCGGATCGTCGTCGTATCAAGCTGATACGTGAACGAGAGATAAAAGCCCCGGTACAACGGAACCCCGATGGTATCGTAGTCGTAGAAATAGTTTCGATCGACAAACGGAGCCGCAGTGATCCGGCCGGAAAATGAGCTCTCAGAGCGGTTCCCGTACCGATCCGATGCGGCGGCGTCGACGCGCACCCGATACTCTTGTGTCGGACCAGAGATCGCGATCGTGGTGCTGAGTGATGTGGAATCCGCGCTGATCTTCCAGGATCTCACGGAGGCGGGAACGAGGGAGACGAATGGCAGGACCGACGCGTCGATCTTGCTATTGAAGGCCAATATCAGGGAATAGGCGTTACTCGGGTAGAGTTGCGACCCATCCGGAGGCGACATCCACCGGACCCGGAACGTCGGCTCCGGGAGAAATGTCCCCAGATCACCCGCAGGAATGAGGTTTCCATTGACGTCCGCCACAGGTTGTGAAAAGGAGAGAGTTAAGATCTCTCCCAATCTGTAGGATTTGGGTGTGAAATAGGGATCGTAGAGCGCGAACCGATAGGTCTCGCGACTCGAGCTATATATGGCGTTCGTATCAATGAGAAGCGCTCGCTGAGATGATCGGAGCGAAAGGGAGCGCCTTACTGAGGCGGGCATCATCAGCTTATTGAACCGCACTTCGAACGGCAACGTGGAATAGTATGAGTTCGACGCCTCCCATTCGCTGTACGGTCCAACGCTGTTGAGCGCCGGGTAGGTAAAGAGCACTTTCGGGCTGGTATGCGGATCGACGAGGTTCTCCATGGAAGATTGAATCGTGGTCTCTTCTTTACAACGGAGTGAAAAAAGAGAAAGACAGAGTGCGGTCCATAACAGTGTTCGCGTCATGGGGTCCTCCGGGAACATAGTGGCAAAGGGGTGTGTCGAACTACCGGAAGGTAGCGAGATTTCGTGGGAGAGTCAAGGACTCGCCAGGAGATCATGAAGTCCTGTTACAACTTAATAGAAATGTCAGGTCTTAGAACTTAGTAGAAATGTCAGGTAGGTGAGGTTAAGATACATACGATTTACGGTGTTTGTCAAGGGTTTTGGTGTGTTGCTTTTGGAGTAGAGTTTTGGGTCCTTTGCTA
>JANYJZ010000042.1 GCA_025358305.1 Ignavibacteriota bacterium | reverse complement strand
TAGCAAAGGACCCAAAACTCTACTCCAAAAGCAACACACCAAAACCCTTGACAAACACCGTAAATCGTATGTATCTTAACCTCACCTACCTGACATTTCTACTAAGTTCTAAGACCTGACATTTCTATTAAGTTGTAACAGTTCTCTCTCTCGCCCGAATTTCCTCCTTGACTCTCCTCCGATAATTGTGTACCATCATGGGATTCCATGAGGAGCCGTTCGCGGGGCCGGTTCATGCCTCTGACTCTCACCACCAAATCGAGGACTGCCATGTCTGATCTCACTTCGGGTATCGGAAACGATTTCGACCGCCGGAAATTCCTCTCCCTTGTCGGCAAAGGCGTCGGCCTTGCGGCGCTCACCACCACTTCCGTCGCGGCCCTCCTGGAGAACGTCAAGGCCGCCACGAAGCGTATCGAACATCTTTCGCCGGTGGATGCCGCCGCGGACGAGGACTTCTGGTTCGAGATCCAGCAGGCCTTCTCCGTCACCCGCGGGATCACCAACCTCAACAACGGGGGCGTTTCCCCCTCGCCGCGCATCGTCACCGAGGCGGTGGCGCGCTACCTCTGGGAACAGGAGGATGCCACGGCGTACACAATGTGGGCCATCCTCGAGCCGCAGACCGAGACGATCCGCGCCGGGCTGGCCGACATGTTCGACTGCGACCCCGAGGAGATCGCGATCACCCGCAACGCCTCCGAGTCCTTGGAGATCCTCCTCATGGGCATGGACCTGAAATCGGGCGACGAGATCCTGACCACGACGCAGGACTATCCGCGCATGCTCACGACGCTGCGCCAGAGGGAAAAACGCGAAGGGCTGGTCCTGAAGACCGTCAAGGTCCCCGTACCGCCGAAGCATCTGAATGAGATCACCGAGGCGTTCGAGCGGGGGATCACCCCGAAGACGAAGCTCATCCTCATCTCCCACGTCATCAACCTCACGGGGCAGATCCTGCCGGTGAAGGCGGTCTGCGAGATGGCGAGAGCGAAAGGGATCGAGGTCATCGTAGACGGAGCCCACTCGTTCGCGCACTTCGCCTTCACCCAAAAGGACCTCGGCTGCGACTATTTCGGCACGAGTCTCCACAAGTGGCTCTATGCGCCGAAGGGGACGGGGCTGTTGTATATCAAGCGGGAGAAGATCTCGAAGATCTGGCCGCTCATGGCGGCCGGTGAGAGTCAGGCGTCGGACATTCGGAAGTTCGAGGAGATCGGGACGCATTCCGCCGCGCCGCACCTCGCGATCGGCGAGGCGATCTTGTTTCATAACGGGATCGGCGCGAAGCGCAAAGAGGCGAGGCTCCGGTTCCTTTCCCGGTACTGGGAGAACAAACTCAACGGCCTGGAAAATGTCCGGTTCCACACCTCCTTCGACGAGAATCAGTCGTGCGGCATCGGAAACGTCGAGATCGTCAACGTCGACCCGGGCGCTCTTGGGACCTACCTCATGGACAAGCACAAGATCTTCGCGACGCCGATCGTGCACGACGAGTTCAAGGGATTGCGCGTGACGCCGAACGTCTACACGACCTTGAAGGAGCTCGACCGGTTCGTGGACGTGATGGCGCGGGTGGCGAAGAACGGACTGCCGAAGTAGGCCACGTCAGAGGATCATCCTCGACGTTCTCTCGGGGAAAGGGGGTCGGAGAATATGAAGATCCATCGTCTACGAGTTCTCGCCGTCATCCTGTGCGTCTGTGCATTCTCTGATGCTCTCCACTCACAGATATTCTCTTCTGTCCCGATCACCATCACTCAGGGTGTGAACACAGGGAGGGATACGTTCGGCCTCGCGCATTCAGCCACATACTGTCTGGACTCTCTTCTCGGCGAAATGGAGCTTCCGCCGAAGCCCCCGACAGGCGTGTTCGATGCTCGGTTTGTCGATCACCGGGACACCCCATGCCTCGGTCAAGGGTTGCGATTGGACATTCAGTATTTCTGCATCACTGACACTTTTCAGCTCGCGTTCCAGAAAGGCGATGGGCCATATACTTTCAAGATCAGCTGGCCTGCTGGCTTGAATAACGGTTCGTGGTGGCGCCTGGACCTCACCGATGCCTTCGGTCTCGGTCTGGTCAACGTCAACATGCTCACTGATTCGAGCGTGACGATCACCCAGTCGTTTATTTCTTCGGTGAACATCATCGGAGGCATTATCTGTGAAGGAGTAAAGCCGGGCGATGATCTCCCGCCGAGTTCCTTTTCCCTACTCCAGAATTACCCGAACCCATTTAATCCTTCGACGACGATCGAGTTCACGGTTGCGAAATTGGCATTTATCGACGTCTCCGTGTACGATCTGCTCGGTCGCCGGACCGCGACACTCGCTTCGGGTGAGTTGCAGCCCGGTCTGTATACGAGATCCTGGAACGGTGAAGGCATCCTCTCATATGTTTCCGGCGAGGAATTCAACCTGCCCTCCGTCTGGTTCGTCGTCAGCTACGAACTGTGACGCGAAGAGCGAAACCGGCGTAAGGAGCCTCGCCCGTCCCGCTGAGGGCTAGAACGACTCTCCATTGCTCAACGCAAGATCCTCGCTACACCACCACCCCTTTATGCGACCATCCAGAATCACGGTAACACCTAACGAAAAAAGGGCATTCGCGCCGTTTCGGCGTGAATATTTTTCGACCAATTGATTTATGGCGCGGGAGTGATTACATTGATTCGATCCAAAATGACATGTTCATGCTGGGCAGCTCCCATTATCTTACAACAAAGGACGTGCGATGAAAAGGCAAATGATCATGCTGGCGATATGCGCAGCCGCTCTGGTTGTGGGTCTCTGTTCGAGCTTTATCCGTGCTGATACCGGCAAGACCGACGACGTAACGGGGGCATGGCGAGCAAAGATCCAGATCATGTCTGGAGTGTATGCCGAGGTCAAGGATCTCGAGTTCATGTACGCCTTCAATGCGGGCGGCACGATGACGGAGTCTTCGAACTACGACGCCGCGCCTCCGGGTCCGCCGGCATACGGCATATGGCAGAAGACCGGGGCGAGGCAGTATGAAGCAAAATATATGGTCTGGCAAACAACGGCCGATTCGATCCAAAATGAGATCGCCAAAGGCGGAGGCTGGGTACCGGACGGGTACGGCGTGCTCACGGAGAAGATGACTCTCTCTCAGGACGGCAACTCTTTTGAATCCTCGCTCGTCTTTGAAATATTCGATCAGCAGGGAAAGCTTACCACCCGCGGCGGCGAAGGAGTCGGCAAAGCCGAGCGGATCAGGTTTTAATTTGGGCGGGGGATGCGACATCGGCTCGTGGAGAACCATTTTGAGGTGAATGATATTTATTCTACTCTCTATCGTATCACGATGATGAACGGGACGTTTCTTTCAATTGCTTAGGAGGGGTTAGAGTGATAAAGGTGCTCATAGTCGATGATGACGTGTTGTTCAGATCGCTCTTGAGGGATAGTCTTGTCGACGAAGGATTTGTTGTGCATCTCGCAGACAATGGAGAGGATGGCATTCGCAAGCTCATTGAACAAGAGGTCGACTTCGTCATCTCGGATCTCCACATGCATGTCATGGATGGCCTCACGTTCTGTAAGACGGCAAGGAGCGACGCAAGATTCAAGAACATGCCGTTTATCTTCGTCTCTGCGTACGGGGACACACAGATACTCGCGCAAGTGAGCTCGCTCGGCAACTCTGCGTTCGTAAGCAAAGGACGCCCCGCGAATGAACTCCTCCAACTCATCAAACAGTTTGGAACCATGGAGAAGCCCACCGAGGCTCAGCCTTTCTCCGAAGTGATCCAAGCATTGTCACAAGGAGCGGGTCAGCTCAAAGAGAGTCCCGCACCCGATCTCACACAACAGACGAAGATGCCCGAGCATCCTCGCATACTCGTTGTCGACGACGATGATGCGCTCAGAATGGTCCTCAGTGATATATTGTTGAAGGAAGGATTTGTCGTTACGACGGCAATCGATGGACAGGCGGCAATTGAGCTCTTGCGAAATCACACGTACGATCTTGTACTGTTGGACATTTTTATGCCGAATATCTCCGGGTACGGGGTGTTGACGTTCATCAATGAACATAATATATCGACAAAAATAATTATGCTCACAGCGTATTCGGAGCTCAAACTCGCCGTGGAATGTAAGGAGTTGGGCGCAGATGACTTCATCGGTAAACCGTTCATGCGTAGAGATCTCCTTAACACCATCAGGCAGGTGTTGACCAAGTAGAGATGTTTTTCAAAAGGTTCACACGCCCTAGAGATCTTTCATTCGTTTGGTCGTGTGACGGGCACGGTACAATTACGCAAATTCATTGAAAAGTCGAGTCAAGCCCGCTACGAGGGAGGGAATAGGTGTTAAGTGTAGCTGGCACCGACAGTACTACGTAAATTATAAAAGGACTTCGGCCGAGAATATCACATAAGATACCCTAAGGGTGATGACGCTGGATCTAATACTTGATCGAGGATATCGTATTATCTCGCTGAGGACTCACTGTTGAGGTTTCGATGCGAACAAGAAGACGCGTAGCATTCTTCCGAACCGCCGCGAGTGGGGCTGGTATGCTGGTGTTCGCTACCACACTCGTTGTGACACTCTTCTCATCTTTGGGCGAACACTGGAGAGAATTAGGCCGAAGGTTTACGACATATCTCAATGTCCCGATTCTCATCCCGAGAGTAGTAGCTGCCAACCCCGGAGCTCCGAGCGAATACGCTCTGCTCGACGCATATCCCAATCCATTTAATGCGACTTCCAACATTCGGTTCCGGGTGGCCCAATCCACGTTTGTTAGCATCAACGTGAACGATGTTCTTGGACGAGAAGTGCAAACCCTGATGAGGGGGGATCGCGGCCCCGGAGAACATCTCGTCCAGTGGAATGCAAGCGGGCAATCGAGCGGCGTGTATTTCATGCGGATGACGGCTGGTCAGTACTCCTTTGTGACGAAGGCCAACCTTGTCAAGTAGTATCGTCTCGAAGCCCTCGCCCTCCAATACTATTTTCCCGTTCTCAGAGCGTCAATTTTCTGCTTGATCAGCTTGTGCTCATTGTTCCCTGGAGGCAGGATCTCCAAATACCTCGTGAGGATTTCGATTACTTTTGCCCTATCATCCTGATATGCATAGATCATCATCAGTCCTTGGTAGGCGGCATGGCTGTTCTTATCCTTGCGCAGGATCGCCTTGTATGCAGTCTCAGCCTCTGCGAGCTTTCCTTCCTCGGCGAGACGAGCCGCAGATTCCTCAAGTGACTGGATCCCTCCGGGAGCGGATGGAGCGGAGTCTTTGCCTCGGAACGCCGAATCCTCGTGCCCCTGTGATAGCACGGCGAGTTGGGCGAGTGCGTTCTTCGCGATCGCATTTTCCGGGTCAATCTCCAGCAATTTTCGGAAGCACTGTTCGCTCTTTTGAGGCTTCTGCTTTACCATGAGGATAAGCCCGAGCTTTCCCAGAAATCTCACCTTTCGCCCGTTCTCAAGTGAAGATGCGTCCAGTGGAGCGAAGAGCGCGGGCTCGAACACTCTTGACGATTGGGATCTTGGGAATGTATAGAGCCAAATCGTAGGCCCAGTGTATGCATCGCCGGGAGAGTATTCCGTCGACATTTTCCAGCTCGCGCGTAACGAATCGTAGAACGCAAGCATTCCGCCGTACCGTTTCGGGTCCTGAAGATACCGCCCGTAGTCAAAATCGCTCGCCACGAGCAAGTCGAGATCTTCGTACCATCTCGTGTCGTAGAACGGGGCCATTTCCTCAGAGTTCACGGCGTTGAACTGGATCGGCATTGCCAAATACCTCTTGTCGGACAGTTCGATCCCAAACGGCCCAGCAGCAATCGCCGCGCCGACCGGGAGATTTTGTTCGATCCACGCTGTTGCGACAGTGCGGGTATCGGGAAGCCCGATGGTTCGGTGATAACTCGCCACGGACCCTAGGGAAGAGAAACCAGCCACGAGGAAGAGTACAGCAAGGGCGTACTGTTGGCTTCTATCGCTCTTCAGGAACCTCGGGAATCGCTGTGCGAGGTAGTCCCAGAGCCGGATGAGTCCTATTGATGCGATAATGATCAGGAATGGGACGACAGGAAGGATATAGCGGTCGGCCCGCATTTTCCATGAAGCCAACAGGAGAAGATAGAGCGTCGGGATGACGAGCAGAGTATAGTCCTTCCTCTTCTTGGAGAAAAGGAGTGATGCAGCCGCAGCCAGAGACCCAATCGTTAAGATCCAGCCAAGGTTGGAAGGGAGGGACTGCGAGAAATAGAACCACATACTACTCGACCCAGTGTCAATACCGAGATGCCCGACCTCCAAGTGTTGCTCGGTCGACTGGAACTTGAAGAGGAAGTCGTTGAAGTGCGTAAAGATCAGAGGGTTGAGGATAACGAATACAACCCCGGAAGTGGCGATTCCCGCGAGGAGGGACTTGTCGGCGAGCCCCCGAAGCATGCCGGAAAGCGAGTTTGCTCTCATCGAATGAACGACGACAAGCGCCACGATGAGAATGGCGGCGTTGTACTTCGTGGCGGCGGCAAGGCCAACCATCAGTCCAGCCAGGATATACCACATTCGCTCCGGGCGTTCGAAGAGCGCATACAAAAAGTATACGAGAAGCAGCGAGATAAATGTCAGCGGTGTATCGACATTGATAAGGTGTGCCTGGGAGATATGGAGTGGGTTGCAGGCAACGAGAGCGGCAGCAAAAAGCGCAGTTCGTTTCGTGGCGATACGGCACAAGAGGAGGTAGGCCACGAGGATTGTGCCTGCATCGAAAGCGACTGAAATCAGGCGGCCCAAGACAACGAAGGCAGTCGGATCAGCGTCGAAAGCAGCGAGGAAGCCTGCCACATTCTGATATTGTCCGGAAACGTAGCCCAGCCCGAAGAGAATGGACTGTGCGGCGAACTGCAGGTAATATGTGAGCGCGGGGTAGACGAAGAAGAAGCGATCGATTGGGCTCTTTGCGAGGTCCCAAAATTTCATCCCATAATGAAGTGGGATCGCTTCTTCGTAGATGTGGGGGAGACCCCAGGTAATCTGCCAAACACGAAGGATCACTCCGGCCAGCAAGATCAGAAGGAACAAGCGATGCTCATTGAAATCGAATCGTCTGATGATTCCCTCGGACTTGCCTGGTTTCGTAGCGTTCTTCTTGGTTGCCATTGTAGACGAAAAGTTTCACTAATATAAGAAAAGGGGGGACAGAATCCAGCCCTCCGAGATCAAGGGCTGTGTCGGTACGCGCAGTCTAAAGATATTGATCCTACACGGCAGATGAATCCGGTAAAACACCAATTCCTCTATTTAGACTTGAGATTCTGAGATGAGATTCACACTGGACTGCAATAGGGCGACTCCTTCATGGCACTCATTGTAGTTCTCAGTGTTTGCGCCTGTACTCGGGGGCTCTTACATTGTTGCACATGACTGAGCACAACGGTTGTGAAATTACACAAGATTGAGTATATTTGACCATCAATCAGTCCGACCATGTTCAGAAAACGCTGTAGAGTATTCCACAGTAAGTCTACAGTTGGGAACTGGAACATGCCGCCCCTGTAGCTCAGTATGGATAGAGCAGCGGTTTCCTAAACCGTTGGCCGGAGGTTCGACTCCTCTCAGGGGCACTTCATCAATCATTGGAAATTCATGAAACTCAGCAAGATCTTCATCCCCACGTTAAAGGAAGTCCCATCGGATGCTCTGATCCCGAGCCATCAGCTCATGTTGCGCGCCGGGATGATCCGTCCCCTGGGCGCGGGGATCTATTCATTCCTCCCCCTCGGATATCGGCTCATGAAGAAGGTCATGGAGATAATCCGTGATGAGATGGACGGTATCGGCGGCCAGGAGTTCCATCTTCCTGCCTTGAACCCTGTCGAACTTTGGGAAGAGACCGACCGTGTGAAGGCATTTGGGGACACGATGTTCCATATCAAGAACCGAGCGCTCGTCCTTGCGCCGACGCACGAAGAGGTCATTTGTTCCATCGCCAAGAACCATATCCGGTCCTACCGCGACCTACCCCAGATCTGGTATCAGATCCAGACGAAGTTCCGTAACGAAGCCCGTCCGCGCTCCGGCGTTATCCGCGGCCGTCAGTTCCTCATGAAGGATTCGTACAGCCTCGACGCGACATGGCCTGGCCTGGACGCGAGCTACGACGCCCATGCGCAAGCCTACAAGAACATCTTTACACGCGTCGGTTTGAAGTTCTTCATCGTCGGCGCCTCAAGCGGCGCGATGGGCGGCAGCGCTTCTCAGGAATTCATGGTCGAATCGGAGGCGGGCGAAGATACGTGTGCGATTTGTGATGGCTGCGGATATGCCGCCAATATCGAGGTCGCCGCCTCGGCCGTTCCTGGTGCGCTGAAAAACGGAGAGAGTGCGGCGGTCGAGGAGATCCACACGCCTGGCGTAAAGACGATCGACGAGCTCAGAGAGTTCCTCAAGGTCGACGAGTCAGTGCTCGCCAAATCGCTTGTCTACATGGCTGGCCAAAGGCCTGTCATGATCCTCATGGTGGGAAACGACCAGCTCAACGAATCGAAGCTCCAGGTCGTCTTAGGCGCAGATGCACGGCCAGCCCATCCCGACGAGCTCAAAGCGCTCACCGGAGCCGATGGAGGCTCGATCGGGCCGATCGGCCTCGACGGTTTCAGGATCATCGCCGACAAGCGCCTCGAAGGCGCGAACAATTTGATCAGCGGCGCGAACAAGAACGACTATCACCTGCGCAACATCGATTTGAAACGTGACACGAAAATCGACGCGTACTACGACCTGCGCACTGCCCTCGCCGGCGAACCCTGCACAACGTGCAGCAAGCCGCTTCGCGTCATCAGGGCGATCGAACTTGGCCATATCTTCAAGCTCGGGACGAAGTACGCCGACGCGATGAAGGCCTCGTTCCTTGACGAGCACGGCAAGGAAAAGCCGATCATCATGGGAAGCTACGGCATTGGCGTCGAACGCGTCATTGCATGCCACATCGAGCAGAGCCACGACAAGAACGGCATCGTCTGGACGAAGGGGTTGACGCCGTTTCATGTCCACCTTGTTCTCGTCAATGCCAATAACGCGAAGATCACCGCCGTCGCCAACGACCTCAATGAGAAGTTCGAAGCCCTCCTCCTGGGGGTCTTGTACGACGACCGCGGCGACGTGAGTCCGGGATTCAAGTTCAAGGACGCCGACCTGCTCGGCATGCCCCTTCAGGTCATTGTCGGCGAGAAACATGTCGCGAACGGCAACGTCGAGGTGAAGCACCGGGCCACAGGGGAACGGGAGATCATCGAGATCGGTAAGGTGGTCCAGTACGTGGAGAAGTATTACGAGTCGTAGGTACGTTCGCTCTTGAGCGGATGGGGGAGTCCGCCGGCGTAGTACGTTCGTGAGAAAGCCTGGCCGGCTCGGCCGGGCGTTTCTTTTCAGGCGATACGAGGCTGCGTTCGTGTATCGCATTGTCCACCAGACAAGTGTCGTTTCCAGTATGTCCGAGTTCATCCACCTCCATAACCATTCGCATTACAGTCTTCTCGACGGCGCGGCCACGATCGACGGCCTGGTCCAGTCGGCCGTCAGGGAGAAGATGCCCGCCGTCGCCCTGACGGACCACGGCGTCATGTTCGGCTCGATCGAGTTCTACAAGACCGCGAAGAAGGCGGGGATCAAGCCGATCATCGGGTGCGAAGTCTACATCGTCACGAAGGGAAGCCGGTTCGACAAGGAGGTCGACGCCCAGAGCATGAAAGAGGGGCGCGGCCGAGGCATCTACCACCACCTGGTCCTCCTGGCGAAGAACCACACCGGCTACAAGAACCTCATGCGCCTCGTGAGCCTCGGGCACACCGAGGGCTTTTATTACAAGCCGAGGATCGACATGGAGCTCCTCGAGCGCTATGCCTCCGGCCTGATCGCTCTCTCGGCCTGCCCGTCCGGCGTCGTCTCGTATCACCTCGTCAACGGGAACCAGGGGGAAGCCCGCGCGACCGCCATCCGGTTCAAAGAGATCTTCGGCGAGGATTTTTACCTCGAGATCCAGGACCATTCGCTCGAAAAGGAGAAGTACATCCTCGAGGGCATGCCCCTCCTGTCGAAGGAACTCGGCATCAAGCTCATCGCGACGAACGACGTCCATTACATCGAGAAAGGGCATGCCATCGCGCACAACGTGATGCTCATGATCCCCGACGCGAGCGCGCAGAACGTCCAGGACTACCGCCAGCTTCGTTACCAGACGGACCAGATCTACTTCAAGACCGCCGCGGAGATGTGCGCGCTCTTCCGCCATCATCCCGAGGCGATCCGTTCCACGCTGGAGGTCGCTGAAAAGATCGAGAACTTCAATATCAAGCCGGGAAAGTCGTTCATGCCCGACTTTCCGATGCCGAAGGGGGTCTCTTCGCCGGAGGAGTTCCTCGAGCGCCTCGCCCAGGACGGGGTACGGAAGCGCTACGCGGACGTCACTCCCGTCATCCGGGAACGGCTGCAGCATGAGCTCTCCGTCATCAACAGGATGGGGTACGCCGGGTATTTTCTCATCACCCAAGACTTCATCAACGCCGCCCGGGCCCGGGGAATTCTCGTCGGCCCGGGCCGCGGCAGCGCGGCGGGAAGCCTTGTTTCCTACGTCATCGGGATCACGAATGTCGACCCTCTGAAGTACGACCTCCTTTTTGAGCGCTTCCTCAACCCCGACCGCGTGAGCATGCCCGACATCGATATCGATTTTTCGGACGCCAAGCGCGAAGAGGTCATCGAGTACGTCAAGCAGAAATACGGGGCGGATTCGGTCTCCCAGATCATCACATTCGGAACCCTTTCGACCCGCGCAGTCCTCAAGGACGTCGGCCGCGTCCTCGGCGTCCCCTTGCAGGTCACGGAGTCGATCACGAAACAGATCCCGGTCTTCCAGGGGAAGGTGACGCCCTTGGCCGAGGCCATCGCGACGCTCCCCGACCTGAAATGGGTAAAGGAAAGCAAGGACGAGAAGATCAAGGAGCTCGTGGAGATCTCCCTCGTCCTCGAAGGGATGAACCGGAACTCCTCCACGCACGCCGCGGGCGTCGTCATCGCCCCCGGACCGCTCGTTGATTATGTTCCGCTCTACAAGACGCCGCAGACCGAGCTCATGACGCAGTACAACATGCTCGACCTCGAGGATGCCGGCCTTTTGAAGATGGACTTCCTGGGATTGCGGACACTCACGATCATCGAGAATACCCTCGTCCTGATCAAGGAGAACCACGGCGTCGAGGTCGATCTTGATGCCATTCCGGAGGTGGATCCGAAGACCTTTGAGCTCTTCGGCAAGGGGCACACGGTCGGGGTCTTCCAGTTCGAATCCTCCGGCATGCAGGACTGGCTCCGGAAATTGAAGCCCTCCACGATCAGCGATCTCGTCGCCATGAATGCGCTCTACCGCCCCGGCCCGATGGAGATGATCGGCGACTTCATCCGCCGGAAGCAGGGCCTCCAGAAGATCGAGTACCTCCATCCCCAGCTTGAAGCTGTGCTGAAGGAGACGTACGGCATCATCGTCTACCAGGAACAGGTCATGAAGATCGCGAGCGAGGTGGCGGGTTTTTCCCTCGCGAAAGCCGACATCATGCGCCGCGCCATGGGAAAGAAGGACAAGGAGCTCATGGCGAAGCAGAAGTCCGAATTCATCGACGGTGCCGTCGGGAAGGGCTTCTCGAAGAAGATCGCAGGCGAGATCTTCGACATGATCGAGAAGTTCGCCTCCTACGGGTTCAACAAGTCGCACAGCGTGGCGTATTCCGTCCTCGCCTACCAAACCGCGTATCTCAAGGCGCATTATCCGGCCGAGTACATGGCCGCCGCCATCTCAGCCGAGATCGGCGACACCGACTACGTCGTTCAGCTCATCGATGAATGCCGGAAGATGGGACTCCAGGTCCTGCCGCCGGACGTCAATGAAAGTCGCGTGAAGTTCGTCGTCACCGCGGCCGGGATCCGCTTTGGCTTGAGTGCCATCAAGAATGTCGGCGTCAGCGCGGTGGAAGGGATCATCAAGAACCGGGAGGAACAGGGGAAATTCGACAACCTGTATGAATTCTGCAAGAGGGTGGACCTCCGGCTGGTGAACAAGAAGACACTCGAAGGGCTCATCCAGGCTGGGGCGTTCGACAGTGTTTCCAAGAACAGGGCGCAGCTCTTTGACGGCGTAGAAAAGGCGATACAATTCGGCCAGCAGGCGAAAAGCCAAACATCCAAAGGTCAATCGTCGCTCTTTGAGGTTTCCGCGCAGGCAGCGATACGGGAGCATTATCCCGTGCTCCCCAATGCTCCCGAATGGTCGGAAAGCGATAAACTTTCAAAGGAAAAGGCGGTTCTTGGTTTTTACGTCTCCGGACACCCCCTGATCCGTTTCGAGCGGGATATACAATCATTTTCCACCGCCCAATTTGGCAACCCGGGAGCAGTGAAGTCCGGGAGCATTGTCCGCGTCTGCGGCATCGTCTCTTCCCTTAAGAAGAAGCTCGACAAGAAGGGGAACATGATGGCTTTTCTGACGCTTGAGGATTTCACAGGGAAGGGGGAATGCATCGTTTTTTCCGATGCCTTCCAGAAATATCAACTGCTCCTGGGACCAGAATCCATGGTCATGGTCATCGGCAAGGCGGAGCAGAACGGCGACACGTTGCGCATCGTCGTCAGCGACGTCCACGCCATGGAAAAGGTACGTCAGATATTTGCGAAACGCGTTATTATCAACATCCGCCCCCGTGAATTGAAGGAATCCACCGTCACGGACCTTCGGAAGGTCGTTGAAAAGCACAAGGGAAAATGCTCCTGTTTCTTCAATGTGCAAGACGACACTGGAAAGGGGGGGTTGCGGCTTCAGTCGACGAAATACAGCGTCGACACCTCCGATGAATTTATCCAGGAAGCGGAGCAGGTCTTGGGCAGAGATGCCCTGAGATTTTCAAATTAATTTTTCGTATATTACAGTACGATATTCGTCTCACCGATTCCAATAGAGGATATATACATGAAGACCCTTCAAGTGGATGATGCAAATTTTCAGGCCGAAGTGCTGAAATCCGACAAGCCCGTCCTTGTGGATTTCTGGGCGGTCTGGTGCGGTCCTTGCAAGATGATCGCGCCCGTCGTCGAAGAGCTCGCAAGCGAATATGACGGAAAACTCAAGGTCACGAAGATGGACGTCGATGCGAACCCGCAGACGGCGATGCAATTCGGCATTCGGAGCATACCGACCCTCCTCGTCTTCAAGGGAGGGCAGGTCGTGGAACAGATCGTTGGCGCCGTTCCGAAACGCCACCTCATCGACAAGCTGACCCCGCATCTGAACTAAGCCGCTCTTTCTATGGATTCGCGGGAACGAGAAATCGTTCCCGTTTTTTTTGCTTCCTACCTCTTCTCCCACCGGCTCACGGTGAATCCGCCGGCGCAGGGATGACGGTACGACCCGTGCATCCCACGTCACGACGATGAAGTTGATGCTCCGTGGGCCCCCGCTGAGCGCGCGCGGGAAACTCCGAGGGCCGTTTCACACTGGGTTATACCCCCCATTGTTTGCTCCTTCGCCAAAATTTCCCTATCTTCCAACGCTTCAATTCAATGATTTCTTATCCATTTGAAAGTATTTCGACTTCATGCAGTACAAGAAGCGTACGCATACCTGCGGAGACCTCCGTGCGCAACACATTGGCTCGAGCGTCACACTCACCGGCTGGGTGGACATCCGCCGGGACCTCGGCGGCGTCGTCTTTATCGACCTGCGCGACCGCTATGGCAAGACGCAGGTGGTCTTCAACCCGCAGACGAACTCAGAGGTCCATGCCCTAGCAGGCGAGCTGCGCTCGGAGTACGTCATCTCGGTGAGCGGCACCGTCCAGAGGCGCCCGGAAGGGACGCTCAATGCCTCTCTCGTGACCGGCGAGATCGACGTCCTTGCCGGTGAACTCACCATCATCACGCGCGCCGACACGCCGCCGTTTCCCATCGAGGACTCCATCGACGTCCAGGAAGAGACGCGGCTGAAGTACCGCTACCTCGATTTGCGCCGCGCGCCGATGCAAAAGAACCTCATATCACGCCACAAGATGTATCTCATCACGAGGAAGTATTTCGATGCGCTGAAGTTCGTGGAGGTCGAGACCCCCGTCTTGATGAAGAGCACCCCCGAAGGGGCGAGGGACTACCTCGTTCCGAGCCGGGTCCATCACGGCAGGTTCTACGCGCTGCCCCAATCCCCGCAGACCTACAAGCAGATCCTCATGGTCGCCGGCATGGACCGGTACTTCCAGATCGTGAAATGCTTCCGGGACGAGGACCTGCGCGCCGACCGGCAGCCGGAATTCACCCAGATCGACGTTGAAATGTCGTTCGTCGACGAGCCGGACATCATGAGTGTCGTCGAAGGCCTCATGGCCGAATTCTTCCGCGAGATCTGCGGCATCTCGATCTCGGCGCCGTTCGCCCGGATGACCTACAAAGAGGCGATGGAAGGCTACGGTTCGGACAAGCCCGACACGCGGTTCGATCTCAAATTTTCCGACGTCAGCGCGATCGTCAAAGGAGCCCCGTTCAAAGTGTTCAGCGACAACGTCGCCAAGGGGGGAGTCGTCGCGGGCTTTGTCGCCCCGGGCTGCGGCGCCTACACCCGAAGCCAGCTCGACGTCCTGACCGACTTCACAAAAAAGCTCGGCGCAGGCGGCCTCGTCTGGATGAGAGTGACCGAGGCCGGCATCGAGACGCCGGTTGAAAAGTTCCTCGGAAAAGAGTTCCTGGAGCAGATCCGCGGAGCGATGCACGCGTCGCCGGGCGACCTTATCCTCCTCGTTTCGGACGCATGGTCCAAAACGTACGCCATCCTCGGCGCATTGCGTCTGGAACTGGCGCGGCGCCTCAACCTCATCAACGAGAAGAAGTTCAACCTTCTCTGGGTGACCGATTTCCCGATGTTCGAGTACGACCCGGCGGAAAAACGCTACGTCGCCGTCCATCATCCGTTCACCTCGCCGAAAGAGGAGGACCTGTCGCTCCTGGACACGGATCCGGCCCGCGCGCGCGCGCGCGCCTACGACCTCGTCCTCAACGGCAGCGAGATCGCCGGCGGGAGCATCAGGATCCACGACCGGGATCTTCAGAGCAAGGTCTTCGGGCTCCTCGGCATCAGTCCGGAGGAGGCAAAGAAGAAGTTCGGGTTCATGCTCGAGGCGTTCCGGTTCGGCGCTCCGCCCCACGGCGGGATCGCGTTCGGCTTCGACCGGATCTGCATGATCCTCAACGGGGAAAAGTCTATCCGCGACGTCATCGCGTTCCCGAAAACGACGAGCGCGATGTCGCTTATGGACGACTCCCCGTCGGACGTCGACGCGAAACAGCTCGCGGAACTTCACATCAAGCTCGCATGAACGCGGTACTTCCGATACCTCACACACGGCCATGAAAGAAAAGATCAGGATTGCGAGCGGGCAGGGCTTCTGGGGCGATCTGTTGACCGCACCGGTCGACCAAGTGACCAAAGGCCCGATCGACTACATGATGATGGACTACCTCGCCGAGGTGACCATGTCCATCATGCAGAAGCAGAAGATGAAGAACCCCGCTCTCGGCTACGCGAAGGACCTCGTTCCGCTCATGGAGCGGATCCTTCCCGTCATCATGGAGAAGAAGATCCGGGTGATCACGAACGGCGGCGGCGTCAACCCGATCGGCTGCCGCGATGCGATCTTCGCCGCGGCGACGAAGCTCGGCATCACGGGGCTCACCATCGGCGTCGTCGTGGGGGACGACATTCTCCTCCAGCTTGACGCGCTTCGCTCCAAGGGCGTCGCCTTGAAGAACATGGAGACGGACGAGAACCTCGATGCGGTCCGCGACCGGCTCGTGAGCGCGAACGTCTATTTCGGCGCGAAGCCCATCGTGGAGGCGCTCGACCGGGGCGCGCAGATCGTCTTGACCGGCCGGACGACCGACACCGCTTTGACGTATGCGCCGATGATCCACGAGTTTGGATGGAGCTGGTCCGACTGGGACAAGCTCGCCGCCGGCGTCGTCGCGGGCCACATCAACGAATGCGGCGGCCAGGCGACCGGCGGGAACTTCTCCGCGGACTGGAAGAACGTCCCCGATCTCGCCCATATCGGATTTCCGATCGCCGAAGCATATCCAAACGGCGATGTTATCTTTACGAAGCATGACGGGACCGGCGGTCTCGTCACCGTTCAAAGCGTCAGCGAGCAGCTCCTCTACGAGATCGGCGATCCGACGAAGTACATCACGCCGGAGTGCGTCGCGGATTTCACTACGATCCGCCTCGACCAAGTCGGGAAGAACCGCGTGAAGGTCTCCGGGGTCAAAGGGAAGCCGAACACCGACTCTTACAAGGTCTCGATGTCGTACGCTGACGGCTATACGGCGATCAGCACGCTGACCTATGCCTGGCCTGACGCGCTCGAGAAGGCGAAGAAGGCGGACGAGATTCTTCGCACGCGGCTCGCGGACCTCGGGCTCTCGTTCGACGAGATCCGAACGGAGTTCCTCGGCTTGAACTCCTGCCACGGTCCGATGGCGCCCATCCCCGCGCTCATCAATGAGGTCGTGCTTCGCATCGGTGTTCGGGGCCGTGATTTTTCGGCCGTGGAACGGTTCGGCAAGGAGATCGCGCCCCTCATCCTGACGGGCCCCCCGGCCGTGACCGGCTTTGCCGGCGGACGGCCGAAGCCCTCGGAGGTCATCGCCTACTGGCCCGCGCTCATGCCGAAGGATGCCGTGACGCCGTCCGTCATCGTCGAAACCATCTAACGGAAGAGATCCAGCTATGCGCGTACAACTCCTCCAGATCTGCCACGCCCGGTCGGGCGACAAAGGCGACACCGGCAACGTCGGCCTCATCGCACGGAAGCCGGAGTATTATCCCGTCATCAAGAAATATGTCACCGCGGAAGCGGTGAAGAAGCACTTTGCGGGCGTCTGCCTCGGGCCGGTGGACCGGTTCGAACTGCCGAACCTCCTGGCGCTCAATTTTCTTCTCCACCACTCCCTCGGGGGCGGCGGGACCGTCTCCCTCATGAACGACGCTCAGGGAAAGACCTTGAGCAGCGCGATGCTCCGGATGGAGATCGACGTCGCAGAGCCACTCTCTCTCTCAGCAAGGGCCTATGTTTGAAGATCTGAAAGACCGACTGCACGACCTCGAAGGATCGCTGAACGTCCTCCGGGGGTATCTTTGACCTCGGTACCAAGGAAAAAGAGATAGCCGACTTGGAGGCGCGGACCCACGCGCCGGATTTCTGGAACGACAACGTCGCCGCCCAGAAGATCATGCAGCAGATCAGCAGCCGCAAGCTCTGGGTCGACGGGTGGAACACCGTCCAGCGCAAGCTCCAGGATGCGGAAGGCCTGCGCGCTCTCGCAGCCGAATCCGCCGATGCGTCCTTCGGCCCCGAGATCGAATCGGAGATCCGGGCGGTCGAGCAGGGTCTGAAGGACCTCGAGTTTCGGAACATGCTCAGCGGGGAGGACGACGAGAAGAACTGCATCCTCACCATCCACTCGGGCGCCGGCGGCACCGAGTCCCAGGATTGGGCGGAGATGCTCTTCCGGATGTACGCCCGGTGGTGCGAGAAGAAGGGGTTCAAGACGTTCCTCATGGACGAGCAGGCCGGCGATGGCGCGGGCATCAAGAGCGTCGCGATCGAGGTCCAGGGTCCATACGCGTACGGGTACCTGAAGGCGGAGAACGGCGTCCACCGCCTGGTGCGGATCTCCCCGTTCGACGCCAACGCCAGGCGCCATACGTCGTTCGCATCGGTGTTCATCTATCCCGAGGTCGAGGACGACGTCGCGATCGAGATTAATCCCGTCGACCTGAAGATCGACACGTACCGCTCCGGCGGCAAGGGAGGCCAGAACGTCAACAAGGTCGAGACTGCCGTCCGTATCACCCACATGCCGAGCGGCGTCATCGTCGCATGCCAGCAGGAGCGGTCGCAGTTCCAGAACAAGGAACGGGCCCTCAAGATGCTGAAGTCGCGGCTCTACCAGATCCGGAAAGAGGAGGAGGAGGCGAAGCGCGACGCCGTGAACAGCGTGAAGAAGAAGATCGAATGGGGAAGCCAGATCCGCTCCTACGTCTTCCATCCCTACAACATGGTGAAGGACCACCGGACGGACGTCGAGACGAGCGACACCCAGGGGGTCATGGACGGCGACATCGACGCCTTCATCAAAGCATTCCTCCTGGAGTTCGGCGCGAAGCCGAATTCCTGACGCCATGGCCGTGACATTGCGAGACCGATCATGCCGATAGCCTGGTTCATCGCACAACGCTACTTCCGCTCCCAGCGGCGAACGCGATTCCTTTCCTTCATCACGACGATCGCCGTCGTCGGCGTTGCGATGGGAACCGCAGCCCTCATCCTCACGGTCTCCATCCTCGACGGGTTCGAGCGCGAGATCAAGGAAAAGGTCATCGATTTCTCCTCCCACATCCAGGTCCAGGGATACCAGAACGCGCTCCTCTACCATCCGATCGAAGCCGCCGGCCGCATACGCCGGGACGTCCCGGGCATCCGCGCCATCGTACCGTTCGTGTCGCGCGAAGGGATGGTCCAGTCCCGCGACGGCGTGGACGGGATCTTTCTCAAAGGCATCGACCCGGGAACGCTTGCGCTCACCCCCGCGCGCTACGTCGTGGCGGGGACGTTTCTGAATGAGAAAACGCCTGCTGCTCCAGTGGTCGTCCTCGGCAAAAAGCTCGCCGACCGCCTCAACGTGAATGTGGGGGACAGGGTCGTCGTCTACGGCCTCCCGCGCGGGGCGCAGACGTCGCAGCCACGCGCGAAGCAGTTCGAGATCATCGGCCTCTATGAGTCGGGCATGTCGGAGTACGACGACGTCTACGCCTACACGAACCTTGCCTTCGCCCAAGACCTCTTTCAGACCGGGGACGCGGTCACCGGCTATGACATCCTTGTGACGGACCTCTCGACCGTGGAGGCGACCTCCCATGCCGTCGAGGAGGCCCTGGGGTACCCCCACTACGCCCGGTCGGTCTTCCAACTCTACCGGAATCTCTTCTCCTGGGTCGACCTCCAGAAGCAGCTCTCGCCGCTCCTGTTGAGCCTCATCATCATTGTGGCAACGGTGAACATCATCGGTACGCTCCTCATGTTCGTCCTTGAAAAAACGAAGGCCATCGGGATCCTCACCTCCCTCGGGGCCGGGCCGTCGCTCATCCGGCGCATCTTCCTTCTCCAGGGCCTCGCCATCGCGCTCATCGGCATCGTCCTCGGAAACATCATCGCCCTGACCCTTTCCTGGATCCAGATCGAGTTCAAGATCTTTTCGCTCCCCGCCGACATCTACTACATGAGCACGGTCCCCGTCGTCCTGGACCCGGTGCGCTATCTCCTCGTCTCCGCCATTGCGTTCGTCCTCTGCCTGGTGACGACGCTCCTGCCGTCCCGGGCGGCGGCCAAGATGGATCCCGTCAACGCACTACGGTTCGGGTGAGCCATGACGAGTGCTGAATCGTTCATCGCGAAGCGGCTCCTGGTGTCGAAGCGGAAGCTCCGGTTCATCAATGTCATCGGCCTCATCTCGATCGCCGGGATCACCATCGGCGTCGCGGCGCTCGTGGTGGCCCTCTCCGTTTTCAACGGGTTCAACGGCGTCGTGACCGGAGTCCTCGTGGGGTTCGACCCCCACGTCCGCATCGAAAAGAAGGGGAACGTGACGCCCGGGGAGATCGCCTTGGTGAGCCGGGTGCTCGACTCCCTCCCGGGGATAACGGGGTATTCGCCGTTCGTGTCTGGGAAGGCGATGCTCATTGCCGGGTCCTTCAACCGGGTCGTCGTCCTGAGGGGGATCGACCCTGTCCGGGCCGCGTCGGTCTCCGGCATCTCGTCGAGGATGGTCCTGGGATCGCTCGCGCTCGCCGATACGGGCGAACTCCCCGGGATCGTCATCGGACTGACGCTTGCGGACCGTTTAAGCGCGGTCGAAGGGGAGGAGATCTCGATCATCAGCCCCTACGGTTTCCGCGCCGCCGCCGCCGGGATGGGAGCGCCCGAAGCGACTCGGTTCCGCGTCGTCGGGATCTTTGAATCGAACAACCGGGAGTACGACGCCGGGTACGCCTACGTTTCGGTGGCGTCGGCGCAGGAGCTGTTCCATGCCTCGGGTTCGTACAACGGCATCGAACTGCGGCTCGCGGACGTCCGGGGCGCCGACGCGATGAAGGAGCTCATTCTTCAGCGGTTACCGGCGGGTTACACCGTCTCGACCTGGTACGACCTCCACCGGACGCTCTACTCCGTCATGCAGATCGAGCGCTGGTCGGCGTACATCCTTCTCTCGCTCATCATCGTCGTCGCGACCTTCAACATGCTCGGCTCCTTGACGATGGGCGTCATCGAAAAGCGGAGGGACATCGGCGTCCTCAAGGCGATGGGCATGACGCCGCGGCGGATCACGCGGCTCTTCATGTTCGAGGGGATGCTCATCGGCATCATCGGGACGCTCCTCGGGATCGCGATCGGGCTTTTCGTCCTCTTCCTCCAGGTCGAGTTCAGCATCTTCCCGCTCGATACGACCGTGTATATCATCCCGGCCATTCCGGTGGAGATCCACCTGGCGGACTTTCTCGCGATCGCTGCGTCGTCCCTCGGCCTTTCGTTCCTCGCCGCGTACTATCCCGCCCGCAGGGCGGCGGCGACCCTGCCCTCTGACTCATTACGCTGGGAGTGACATGACCGAATCACAGATCGTCATCCGATGCACCGGGATCGAGCGGTCGTTCCTTCTCGACCGAACGACAAGCCGCACGCTCGAGATCCTCCGGGGGATCGACCTGGCGGTCGCCGCCGGCGAGGTGGTGACGATCGTCGGGGCGTCGGGTTCCGGCAAGAGCACGCTCCTCCATATCCTCGGGGGCCTCGACCGGGCGTCGTCCGGCTCGGTCTTCTGGGGGGGACAGGACCTTTCCCGGCTTGATGACGACGCACTTGCCCTGTTGCGGGGGGCGCACGTCGGGTTCGTGTTCCAGTTCCATCACCTCCTGCCGGAGTTCACCGCGCTGGAGAACGTCCTCATTCCGCAGATGATCCAGGGCAGGTCGGGCGTTACGATCCGCACTCGGGCGGAGGAGCTTCTCCGGAAGGTAGGACTCTCCGACAGGCTCCATCATCTGCCGTCGGAACTCTCCGGCGGCGAGCAGCAGCGCGTTGCCGTGGCCCGGGCGCTCGCGAACGCCCCTCGGGTCATTCTCGCCGACGAGCCGACGGGGAATCTCGATTCAGCGTCGAGCGCGCAGCTCCAGGAGCTCTTTGGTGAACTCAACCGGACCGAAGGTCAAACCTTCATAATCGTCACGCACAACGAGGAGTTCGCCCGACACTCGGACCGCAGGTTCCGGATGCAGGACGGCAAGCTTCTGGAAACGGCGTGAGGCAGGCTTGTTTTTCTGAGGTTTTTCATTAACTTACCGTAGAACATAACATCGGAAAGAAGAGTCATGGCAAAGGTCGTTCGAGATAAAAGCTTCAAGAAGCCGAAATTCGACGGATCGTTCCCGTTCGATCGCGAGAACTACATCATCCTCGGTGTCGGGCTGCTCCTGATCATCGTCGGCTACATCGCCCTGTCGGGCGACAAGGTGGAGGGTTTCGTGCCCCTGACGCTCGCGCCGATCCTCCTGGTGATCGGATACTGCGTGGTGATTCCGGTGGGGATCATGTACCGAAAGAAGAAGGACCAGACCTCCCCTTCCGCCTCGCCGGGCGCCTGATCCACCCATGATGGAACGGCCGTCGCGCCTCCGGCACCTGCTTCCGTTCCTCCTCGTCGCTTTCCTCGCTTTTCAATGCCAGAGTCCCAAATCCCGGCGGATCGAATCTGCGCGCCTTGACAGCCTTCGGCAAGATTCGGCGCGCGCCGCCGCCATCCCTCATACCGTGGAGCAGGAGAAGGGGCTCTATGATCATGAACGGGAGAACCTCGGTAATCTCGACAGCCTCGTAACGATCCCGCAGCCCGCCGTCCACCGCTGATCCCCCCCCCGCGGCAGTTTCACCCCCCCCCTAGTGCGTCTCGGAACTTTTCCACTCCTGGTTCGTCACGGGCTCCCTTGTCGGCGTAATGATATGGATGAACGGATATCCCGCCGGCCGGTGGCATCCGTTGCAGGCGGCGAGCGTCTGGCCGTACGCATCGGCAAATCCGCGGGCGTTGCGGCCGTTGATCGACGTCTTGAGAAGTGGCAGTTGGGTCTGCCGCACGGACGCGAGGACCGACGAGATGTCGACGGAGTCCCGCTTCGCGTGAAGCGCTTCCGCCCCTTCCATGTTCTCGGCAAGTTCATCGAGTTCGTACCGAGCGAGAGCCCAGTTGGACGCTTGGCCCGCGAACCAGAGTTTCGCGACATGGAGCTGGATCGACGACATGTATTCTCCCAGGCCCGGTGTTTGGGCCCGGAGTGAGTCGACCGTGCGCCGGGTGAAGGCGAGCGAGTCGCTCACATTGGCGAGAACGCGTGATTGTCTCTCGGCGTCCGCCGAGTTCGAGGCGGTCTTTGCCGCGAGGAACCCCAGGGCGAGGAGCAGCGCTCCGAAGAGTACCATGAGAGCGAAGTTTTTGTTCATACCTATACCTTTTTTGATTAACGACCCAAAAGCGTCAAGAGCCACATCGCGCATGCGGACGCGAGGACGATCCATCCGGGATTGATGTTCCACGCAACGAGTACCACGGCCGCCGCCGCAAACACGATCCAGGCGCCCGGCCCGATAAGCGCAGTCGCGGCCAACTTGACGCCGACCGCGAGCATGAGCCCGAGTGATGCTCCGTTCACCCAGTCGAGTGCACCCCCGAGCGCGGGCCATGAGCGGATCTTCGGGATGAACGGGGCGCTCGCAAGCACGAAGAGGAACGACGGGAGAAAGATCCCGAGCGTCGCAACGGCGGCGCCGGGAAGGCCAGCGACGACGTAACCGATGAACGTGGCGGTGGAAAGCACGGGGCCGGGCGTGATCTGGCCGGCGGCGACGGCGTCGAAGAGCTGCGTTTGTGAGAGCCAGTGGCGGCCGTCCACGAGCCCGCTCTGGAGGAACGCGATCAAGACGTAACCGCTCCCGTAGAGAACGGTCCCCACTTTGAGAAAGAAGAGGCCGAGGCCTGAAAGCGAGGCGGCCTGGAGGGCGGGGGTCGTTACCGTGGTGGTGCCGGCTGCAATGAGCGGCTGCAACAGGAGGATGCAGGCACTGATCGCCGGCCGGAACCGATCCCGGTTGCTCCACAGAAACCCGAGCGCGCATGCTCCCGCAAGCAGCATGATCTCATCCGTTCCCAAAAGGTTGAGGGCTGCGGCGAGGATGCCGGCGGCGAGCGCGGCGGGCTTTTTTGCGGCGGTCCTCCCGAGCCGGACAAGGGAGGCGAGCAATATGGCGATGACCGCGGGCCGGACGCCGGCGATGAACGGCTGGACCGCCGGCAGGGCGCCCGAAACGACGTAGAGCCGGGCGAGTACGAGCGTGATGAGGAGGGCAGGGAAGATGAAGCAGACCCCGGCGATCGCGAGACCGCGGATGCCCGCGCGCAGGAAGCCGATGTGGAGAGCCATCTCGGTGGAGTTCGGGCCGGGAATGAGGTTCGTCGCGCCGACGAGGTCCAGAAAATCCTCGTGGGTCAGCCACTTCCTCCGCCGGACGACCTCATCCTCCATCATGGCGATATGCGCCGCAGGCCCGCCGAAGGCGGTGGTGCCGAGTCTCAGGAAGAGGAGGGCGAGTTCTTTCACTATCGGTCCGCGGCGTGTTCGATCGGTGCGCTCCTGACACAGGGGTGTCAGGAACCGAGGACCTTGATCACGATGTGGAGGAGGTCCTGGGGGTCGTACGGTTTCTGGATGTAGTCCTTCGCCCCGAGCTTCACGCATTCGATCGCCGTCTGAACGTCGTCCACGCCCGTGAGCATGATGACGTGGGGGTACTTCGTGATCTTCTTCAGTTCCTTCAAGAGTGTGACCCCGTCCATTCTCGGCATCTTCAGGTCGAGAAGGACGATGTCGTATTGGTTCGCGGTGATCATCTCGAGCGCCATGATCCCGTCGTTCGCCGTGTCGACGTCGAAGTCCTCGTTGATGAACTGCTGCGCCAGGTTGTTCCGGAGCTCCTCGTTATCGTCGACGCAGAGCATCTTCATGTGGTGCACCATGGCCTGATCTCCTCGGATTGAAAGTGATTGGTCCCCATCCGGGCGGGGCGCGGAAAGGGGGCTCGAACGCCCCCTTTCCGCGCCGTAAGCGCGCACGGGTCTATTCCCAGTAAAAGGTTCCCCGGTGTTTCGGGTGATTGCCGATCTCGTTCATCGTGGCCCCGTCGTAGAGGCGACCGTTCTTCATGACGTACTGGATCGACTCGCTGTTCTGAATGTTGTCGAGCGGGCTCTTCTCCAGGACGATGAGGTCCGCGAGCTTGCCCGGCTCCAGGGAGCCGAGGTCAGCGTCGAGGCCGATATACTGCGCGCCGGCGAGTGTCGCCGCACGGATGGCCTCCAGCGGCGTCATGCCCCCCTGGACGAACATCCAGAGTTCCCAGTGCGCCCCGAGGCCCTGAAGCTGGCCGTGCGCCCCCAACTGCACCTTGCCGCCGGCGTCCAGGACGCCTTTGGCCGCTTTCGCGTTCTCGATGTAGTTGAAGTCATCCTCTTCCGCCATCATCCTCCGGCGCGAGCGCGGGTCGATGACGTCGCGCGGGGTGAAGGTGAGAAGTCGCTTGTTCTCCCAGACCTTCGTCTTCATGAACCAGTAGTTCTCTCCCCAGAGTCCGCCGTACCCCACGATGAGCGTCGGCGTGTAGCCGGTATGGCTCTTCGCCAGGAGCGTCGTGGCGTCGGCGTAGAGCGGGGAGACGGGGAGCGAATGCTCGATGCCCGTGTGGCCGTCGAGAATCATCGACATGTTCCAGAAGAAGGTCGAACCACCTTCGGGGACGACCATCATCTTCAAGGCGCGTGCGGCCTCGATGATCTGCTGGCGCTGATCACGGCGCGGCTGGTTGTAGCTCTTCACGGTAAACGCGCCGACCGCCTTCATCCGGCGCAAGTGCGACATCGCGTCGTCGAAGGAGGTGATGACCGCCTTAAATGGCGCTTCGGCGCCGTAGAGGATCGTCCCGGTCGTGTAGAGCCGCGGTCCCGTCAGGATGCCCGCCTTGAGAAGTTCGGAGTTGGTGAAGGCCATCTCGGTGCCCGAGGAGGGGTCGTGCGACGTCGTCACGCCGAAGGCCAGGTTCGTGTAGTAGGGCCAGTGCGTTTGCGGGGTGATGTCGTTGCTCCCCGTACCGATGTGGGCGTGGACGTCGATGATGCCCGGCATGATGAACTTTCCCTTGACGTCGATGGTCGTCGTGCCGGCCGGGATCTTGATGTCCGACGCCGGGCCGACGGCCTTCACGCGGTTGCGCTCGACGAGCACGGTCGCGTTCTGGATGACCTCGTCTCCCTTCATCGTGATGACGGTCGCTCCCGTGAGCGCGATGGACCCGGTCGGATTGTCGGTGAGGGCCTTGAAGCCGATCTGAATGCCGACGGTGTCGGGTTTGTCCTGGACGCTGTCCGCGGCTCCCTTGACGAACGCGAACGTATTCGTGAAGTCGCGGGTGAAGAGTTCCGGGCCGAGGGACCAAAAGACCTTCTTGCTGTCGGAGGACCAATTGAGATACGACGCTGCATCGCGGCTGATCCGCTTCAGCGGGTAGTCCGACGTGGAGGGGCCGATGGAAACCGCCTGGCCGGTCTTCGGGAAGAGCCCTACATACGCATTGAACCGTTCGACGATCGCGATCCACTGTTCATCGGGCGAAGGCATGAACTCGACGGCGTTGTCGGAGGTGAAGTGCACGCGGCGTTCCTGGCCGCTGAGTCCGATGCTGATCAAGGCGCTCTTCTCCCCTTCGTTCGCGGAGAGATAGATCCTGTCGCCGGAGGTCGCGAACAGCGGGTTGCTCCCCTCGTCGGTGATGAGGGAGGCCTTGCCGCCGTCGGCCGGGATCCAGTAGATGCCCTGCTCCTTGCTGTACGTGTCGCCCCGGATGCCGTCGCCGCCCGTGCGCCGAAAGACGATCTTCGAGCCGTCGTTCGAGAACCGAGGCTCGACGTAGTGCCCGATCCGTTTCGTCACTTTCGTTTGCCCAGACCCGTCGGGATGGACCTTCCAGATGCCGCCCTTCACCTTGTCGTTCCAGGTGGCGTAGACGATCCACCGGCCGTCGCGGGAGAAGGAGGGATCGACCTCGAAGTTCTCGGCGTCGCTCGTGACGCGCCGGACGTTGCCGTGGGGGAGTTCCTTGCGGTAGAGCTTGCCCAGGGCGGAGTAGATGACCGACCGCTGGTCGGGGGCGACGGTGACGAACCGGAGCATCTTGACGTCGAACGAGTCCGGCGCGACGACCTGGGGGAAACGCACCGCTTCGGTGATCGTCTGGTGCACGGTCGCATGGAAGGGGATCTGCACCGCCTCCTTCGTCTTGAGGTTGACCTTCCAGAAGTGGCCCTTCGCCGAGATGACGATGGAACCGCCGTCCGGAGTCCACGAGAATCCTGGGTGGACCCCGAAGATCGCCCATGTCTCCTGGGCGTCGCGGTTGAGGTTGTCGTAGATGGGGGTCTCGACGCCGCTCTCGACGTCATAGAGGTAGAGCACGGTCTTGAGGCGCACCCGGCGGACGAACGCGATGGTTTTGCCGTCCGGGGAGACCTGTGGTCTGACCGAGCCGCCCTCGCCCCGGATGAACGTCTCTTTCTTGCCGCTTTCCATGTCGAGCCGCTGGATGACGTAGATGACGCCGTACGGGTCCTTGTTGTACTGGAACCCTCCTCCGGGACTCACATCTTCGCTGTAGTAGAGGTAGCGGCCGTCGGGGGAGAGCGACGGTTCACCGGCGTCCTGCTCCCAGTTGCGCCGCTTCGTCAGCTGCAGGCCGTCGCCGCCGCCGATGTAGTACATCCACATCTCGCCCGCGCCGAGGGAGCGCGAATTGCGGTAATGCTTCCGGGCGACGATGTAGTTCCCGTCGTGCGACCAGACGGCGTTGTTCGTTTGACGTTCCTTCTCCTTCGTGATCTGCTTCGGGTTCTTGCCGTCGGCGTCCATGGCCCAGATATTGTCCGTCCCGTCGCGGTCGCTGGTGAACGAGATCCTCTTGCCGTCGGGGCTGAACCGGGGCTGTGACTCATACGCCGGTCCCCCCGCCAACAGGACGGCCGTTCCGCCGGTGATCGGCATGGTATAGATGTCCCCGAGCATGTCGAAGACGAGCTGCTTTCCGTTCGGGCTCACATCGACGGACATCCAGGTCCCTTCGCTCGTCTCGAGCGTAATGTCGGTGGTCGGGCCGTGCTTCGCCGTGACGTCCCATTTCGTATCGGCCGGCTTGGCGCCGTCCTTCTTCGCCGCCGCCGTGTCGGGCAGCGCCGGAAACGCAATGATCGATTGGTGGACCAGGAGAAAGAGGAGGGCGGCCAGGACGCCGCGCAGTGATCGAGCCATGACGTTGATCCTTCGTGTGGGGTGATGGAAAATGATGAACAAGATACTCAGAAGGAAAACCGGAGTCAAGACCGGCCGGGGAGGGATTTTGGATCATGGTTGAATTTTCGTACATTGGCACCCATGAAACGAGAGACTCTCCTTCGCATTGTGATCGTCCTTGCCCTTATCGCAGGCTATTTCGTCGTGGCGGTCTTGCGCTCGGGTACCGCCTGGTAGGCCCCTCCCCCCCGATGACACGGACGACCAGCGCCGCGCTGCCCGAACAGTTCCGTCTCATCTCCAACCTCCTATAAACACTGGCCGGAATCGGCCGTTCTCCATCATGCTGGGGGCCGGCACGGATCCGTGGAATCAGGTATTGATAGAATTCTCCCAGATCGCTATATTCGGTGAGTACATCCCTTTGACCTTTGACCACCTGGTGATGAGACCATGAACAGGATCCCTTTTTCCCGCCGCGCGTGCGCCGTCGCGCTTGCCGCCTCGTGCTACGCGCTCTTTGCCGGCTGGACCCTTCTCCACGACAGCGGCGTCGTCGGCGTGACGAAGAAGAACGGCTTCGGCTGCACCTGCCATGCGTTCGCCCCGGCCGATAGCGTCACGGTCTGGATCGAAGGACCCGCCCGGCTCCGGCAGGGGACGCAAGGGCGTTATACGCTCCTCATGACCGGCGGCCCTGCCATTGAAGGGGGCCTCAACGTGGCGGCGGGGAGGGGCGCGCTGGCCCCGGCTGACGGCACGTCGCAGCTCCTCCCTTCGATCGACGGCCAGGAGCTCACTCATACCTCCCCGAAAGCGTTCGTGGCCGACACGGTCCGCTGGGACTTCTTCTACACCGCGCCCGCCGATACGAGCCTCGACACGCTCTTCAGCGGCGCGAACAGCGTGAACGGCAACGGGATCCCGACGGGGGACAAGTGGAACTTTGGCGCGAATTTCATCGTCGATCTGACGAACGACTCGGTCCTCGCGGTCGGGCCCGGAGAACTGCCCCGGCAACGCGCGCTCCTTCAGAATTATCCCAATCCCTTCAATCCGGCGACGACCATCCGGTACGAACTCGACCGGGAGGGGTTCGTCGAACTCTCGGTATACGATATACGCGGCCGCCTCGTGGCCGCCCTTGTGCGAGAGCGCCAGTCGCCGGGGGTCCATGCGAGCCTATGGGATGCTGGGTCGCTGCCGAGCGGGATCTACCTCTACCGGCTCACGGCGTCGGGCCGAAGCGACGTGCGGAAGATGGTCCTTTTGCGGTAGGGAATCACGGAGGCGGGAACCGATCGAAGGCGTTGAAATTGCACTGCTTCGGCCAAGGGGTCCAGTTCTGTGGGGGAACTTGATTCTTGGGTTTGCATTCCCTATATTCACACAACTTCACCACACACGGCGCAACGACATGGCGGCAGAAAAAAAACCACGGAAGATACTCCTCGTCGACGACGAGGCGGGATTTGCCGAGCTTCTGAGGGATCTTCTCGAAATGGACAGTTATGAGGTCGTTCTCGCCTACGACGGCCAGGAGGCGCTCGAGAAGCTCCAGACGTTCACCCCCGACGCCATCATTTCGGATATCGTCATGCCGCGACTGAGCGGGTTCGAGATGTTCAAGAAGGTGAAGGCGTCCCCGGCGACCGCGGCGATCCCGTTCCTCTTCATTACGGGGTTTCAGGACGACCGCGTGCTCGCGGAAGCCCGGAAGGTGGGTGTGTTCGGCATCCTTCGCAAGCCGGTCGATATCGAGCAGATCGAGAACCGTCTGCGCGAACTCATCAAGAAATAATCGGGCCGTCTACGCCCTGTAGATGGCGAGCTGGATCTCCTCCGGCAGCAGTTCCGACACCGTTTGTATCACGTCTCCCCGCAATGCCTTCTCCACGAGGGTGCGCTGCGTCGCGCCCATGATGACCTTGTCGACGCCCAGTGTGGCGGCCTGCTCGCAGATCGTGTAGCCGATGTCGCTCGAGAAGATGCTCATGACCCGGAACGGGATCCCGTATTCGGAACAGACCTTCCCGATCCAATCCTGGCTGGCGTACGACTCGGAGGCGAGCTTCTCCGGGAGGAGTCCCACGACGGAGACCTGGTTGATGTGGAGGACGAACAGGAACGACTTGTGGACCTTCGCCTCTTCGCACACTTGGCGAAGAAGGCTTTCTCCCCGGTCTCGGATGGGAAGGAGGATCTTCGTCGTAAAGGAGATCGGTTCGCCCCTGATTCCGGAGACCGCCGGGCGCGGCGGCGGAGCGGCCTCGATGATGCCCTTCGGGCCGGCCTGGCGCTTCGCGATCTGGCGGGCGATGAGGCCGACGACCAAGACGCTCGAGGCGAAGATGACGGCCTTGCGCTTCTCGATGACGATCGTCGTTTCAATGAGAAAGAGGACGAACGCGGAGAGGATCATGAACCCCCGGGTCCAGTAGGAGAGTTTGAGCGTCTTGTCCGTTCCCGTCGAGCCGACGTTGATCATGATGGCGCCGACGACGCCGATGGCGTAGAGGGACGACAGCGTGATGAGGTCGTGGATGACCAAAAGGACGACGACCGGGATCATCGTTGCGATGACAAGAGGGAGGATCGGGACGCCGAACGAGTTGAGCTTCCTGAGGCTCTTCGGCAGCTCCCCGTCCACCGACATGAGGAACTGGATGGAGATGAGATCGTTGATGGCGGTGTTCCCCGCGGAAATGAGGAGGAACCCGAGGACGACGCCGATGACGGGCCCGAACCAGTTGCCGACGTAGAACTCCCCAAGGTAGCGGATCATCTCCTCCTTATGCTCGGTCTGGCTCAAGTTCGGGATCGCCAGCATCGCGAACCCGAGGACGACCGTCGCGATGGAGATCTTCGCCAGGACGCTTAAGATCGCCTTCTTGGAGCTCTTGGCGGGGTCCTTCATCACCCCGGTCATGTTCGAGATCGCCTCGATGCCGGAGATCGACAGGATGATCGCCACGAAAAACGTCCAGTTCGTCCCCAGTCCGCCGGGCGCGAGTTCCAGATGGGCGCTGCGGGTGGCGGCCGGAAAGGCCATGACGATGAGCACAAGGAGGCCGGCCAAGGTGGCGGCGGAGATGACGATCGCGACGCTCCCGGCGTGCCGGGGGCCGAACCAGTTGAGGGCGCCGATGCAGAGAATGATGCCGATCGCCCAGAGTTCCGGGTAGTCGAGCGCGAGATAGTGGCAGGCGTCGAGGACGGAGAGCGACGCGGTGATGACGTAATCCGCCGTCAGAAGGAGCGCGCCGATGACGGCGAACGTGCGGGAACGGTGGCTGACGGAGCTGTAGACGCCGCCTCCGCCGGGGTAGAGCCGGCAAATGGTGACGTAATTCAGCGCGATGAGCGTCGTAAAAGTCAGCATCATGATCAGATGCCAGCCGCTGAAGTAACCCGCGTGATAGAACGCGATACCCAACACGTACGCTATGCTTGTGCCCCAGTCACCATCGAGGATTGCAGCACTGCGGAGCCAGCCCAGAACGCGGGGCCGGCTGGTGGAAAGCTCCATACGGGCCTAAATTATCGAAGTCATACGATTGAAGTGGGTTTCATAATACCTAGAATATCCCCGAAAGTCAACTTGTTGGATTTTAGGCCGTTTTCGCAAATTCTTTTGACTCTCATGCGGAGGATCACTACATTTGAGCACGTGAGGGTCGCGCAAGCGGGGCAGGCGCCCCCCCTACGAGCGCATCAGAGAGGTGCCGGGTCGGAGCATCTGTATTGCTCTGTATTCCCGGCGGTTATCGCGGCAATTCTGCATTGTATTTGTAGCAGGACGCACTTTGAGAAGGACATTCTTGAACCGTACCAGAGAACATGCAGATACCTTTCTTCAATAGCCTCCGGTTCAAGATCGGCGTCGGGTACGTCGTCCTGGTGGTGATCAACATCGCCGCGACGTCCTACGCGATCTATAACTTCAACCGGCTCACCGACGCCCTCAATACCATCCTGACGGAGAACTACCCGAACGTCATGATCGTGGAGAACATGACGCGCTCCGTCGAGCGCCACGAGGAGGCGATCTCGAACATCCTCAACGGCGACGTCAACGACGGCCGCGTGAAGCTCATCGAGGCGAAGGACGAGTTCTACCAGATCTTCCAGCAGGTCTACGACCACCGCGACACGGCGACCGGACCGATCCTCGAGAACATCCGTTCGACCTACGAAGGCTACCTCCTCGTCATCGAGCCCTTGGAGCGCCAGGCCCGGAAAGGGGACCTGCGGGAAGCCAAGACGTACTATTACAACACGGTGCGGCCCTTCTCCCAGCGCCTTTCCGACAATTGCTTCTGGCTCATCGAGGAGAACCAGATCCAGATGCAGCGTGTCGCCCGGCAGACCCGGTCGACCTCGGACGAGGCGATCATCGCCGTCCTGTTCGCGACCTTCCTCGCCACCGGCCTGAGCATCCTGACGATCATCCAGTTCACGAAGCGCATCATCGAACCGGCGGAGCGGCTCACCGAGACGGTCCACAGGATCGGCCGCGGCCGGCTCGACCTGAAGCTCGACATCAACACGAACGACGAGGTGGGCGAACTCAGCAGGGAGTTCAACAAGATGACCGAGCGGCTCCGGAAGTTCGAGGAGATGAACATCGAGAACATCCTCTCGGAGAAGAAGAAGTCGGAGACGATCGTCGAGAGCATCTCGGACGCCATCATGGTCTGCGACTCGGGCGGCACGCTCCAGCTCATCAACCATAGCGCCGAGGAGCTCCTCCAACTGAGCGAGCAAGCCGTCCTCGGGAAGCCGCTCGGTGAGTGCATCGCCGACGAACGCCTTCTCAATATCTTCCGAAAGCCCGACGATCCCGCGATCGCAGGCCAGCCGTACCTTCTCTTTACGTACCTCGGACGCCCGGTCTACATGCGCCCGCGCATCTCAGAGATCCCGGGCGCGCACGGCTCGCGCGCCGGCGTCGTCCTCGTCCTCCAGGATGTGACGCAGTTCAAGGAGCTCGACAAGATGAAGTCCGACTTCATGGCCGCCGTCTCGCACGAGTTTCGCACCCCCCTCACCTCGATTAACATGGGCGTCGATATCCTGCGCCAGCGGCTCCTCGGGCCGATCACCGACGCCCAAGAGGAGCTTCTCAACGCCTCGAAACAGGACTGCGAGCGGCTCACGAAGCTCGTCCGGGAGCTCCTCCAGCTCTCGAAGCTCGAATCAGGGAAGATCGACCGCCGGGAGGAACAGGTCGACATGCGCAAGGCGATCGAGTCGGCGATCGAGCCCTTGAACCTCCAGTTCAAGAACAAAGGCGTCGCCCTGGAGGTGGAGTTCGCGGGTCAGCTGCCCATCCTCGTCGGCGACGAGCAGCAGTTCTCGTGGATCGTCTCGAACCTCGTCAACAACGCGCTTCGCTACACCGACGCCGGCGGCTCGGTCCGGATCACCGCCTCCTCTCGTGGGGACGACGTCGTCGTCCGGGTCCGGGATACCGGCCGGGGGATCGCCCCGGAATACCTCTCGACGATCTTCGACAAGTTCGTCCAGGTGAAGCACTCCATGAGCACGACCCCGGGAAGCGTCGGCCTGGGTCTTGCGATCGCGAAGGAGATCGTGGAGCTCTACGGAGGGACGATCTGGGTCGAAAGCGTCGTGAATGAGGGTTCGACGTTCACCTTCCGCCTCCCGGCGGTCCATGTGGAGCACGCATGACGCCGCGCGGAAAGGTCCTCGTCGTCGACGACGAGCCGAACATCCTCAAGACCCTCAAAATCGGCCTCGAGGCCATCGGCTTCTCCGTTGACGGGTTTTCGAACCCCGTCGAAGCGCTCGAACAGCTCACGCCCGACGCGTACGACATCGCGTTCATCGATCTCATGATGCAGCCGATCGACGGGATGCAGGTCCTCCGGGAGCTTCGCCAGCGCTCCCCCTCGACCACGGCGGTCATGGTCACGGCGCACGGCTCGATCGACAGCGCGGTCGAGGCGATCAAGAACGGCGCGTTCGACTTCATCCAGAAGCCGTTCGACCTGAAGGAACTCCAGCTGTTTGCCGGGAAGATCCTCGATCACCACGCGCTCCGGCACGAGGTGCGGGAACTCCGGCGCCAGCTCGCCTCCGCGCGCTCGGAAAGCGACATCGTCACCCGAAACGTCCTCATGCGCCGGCAGATCGAACTCGCACGCCAGGTGGCCGACAGCCCTCTCTCGGTCCTGATCGAAGGGGAGAGCGGCACGGGGAAGGAGCTCCTCGCCCTGTTCATCCACGGCGAAAGCGGCAGGCGCGAGAAGCCGTTCGTGAAGGTGAACTGCGCCGCTTTGGCCGAGAACCTCCTGGAAAGCGAGCTCTTCGGACATGTCAAGGGCGCCTTCACCGGCGCAGTGAAAGAGCGCGAGGGGCGCTTTGAATCGGCCGCCGGCGGCACGGTGTTCCTCGACGAGGTGGGGGAGATCCCCCAGTCGACCCAAGTGAAGCTCCTGCGCTTCCTCCAGAACCGGGAGTTCGAGCGGGTCGGGGAGAACGTCGTCCGGAAGGTCGACGTCCGTATCCTCGCCGCGACGAACAGGAAGCTCTCCGAGTCGCTCGAGGAGGGGAGCTTCCGCGAAGACCTCTACTACCGCCTCAACGCTGTACGGATCACGCTGCCGCCGCTCCGGGAGAGGCCGGAGGACATCTTGCTGCTCATCCATTATTTTGCGAAGAAGTATTCTCCGAAGGCCGAGCCCGAGATCGCTCCCGAGGCGCTGAAGATCCTCACAGCGCACCGGTGGCCCGGGAACATCCGCGAGCTCCAGAACGTCATGGAGCGCTCCGTGCTCCTCGCCCGAGGCGGACCCATCGAACCCGCGCACCTCCCGGCGGAGCTCCTCGAACCACGCCCGTCGGGCCCCGCGGGCATGCTCTCGCTCGAAGAGACCGAGCGCCAGCACATTGCGCGCGTCTTGGCCGTTGCCGCCGACCTCGAGGCGGCGGCGCGCGTCCTGGCGATCGATCCTGCCACACTTTGGCGAAAACGGAAGAAGTACGGACTCTAGCTCTGGCGCAGGTTCGGCAGGCACTGCAATGTGCAATCCCCGCGTAAGTCGTTCTCTCCCAAAAGAATGAAGCCTTCGGCGTCCGGACTGTACGACCCAATCGTGCATTTTGCACGGATCTCGCCGGTCGACGGACCGCCGCCACTCTCGAAAATCCCCTCCTGTCGCGTCTGAGGCCTGATTCTCCAGCGATGGCACGTATCTTGCACGGCAAAGAGAGTAGCAGCGTGGTTCTCTCCGGTCGTACCGGCGCATCGCATCTCACATTCTCGCTCGCGCCGATCGACCCACGCTCATCCTCCGGGCGCTCACGCACGGAACCGGCCCGGTCACGACAGTTCACCCAGCACGGGACACCATGTCCATCAAGGCAACGACAACTCGGAACGGCACCATCGGGATCATCGAGATCCGCGGCTCCCTTATCGGCGACGGGGACACGGACCAGCTCCGTTCGGCCGTGGCGGACTTCCTCGAGCAGGGGATCTTGCGCCTCGTCATCAACCTCCAGAAGGTGAACTACCTCAACAGCTCCGGCATCGGCGCCATCATCTCGGCGCACGCGAGCTACAAGAAGAACGCCGGCGAAGTGAAGGTGTCCGGGGTGAGCGGGAACGTCCAGAACCTCCTCGCCGTCACGAAACTCATCGATATCTTCGACGTGTATGACACGCCGAATCAAGCAGTGGAAGCATTTGTCAAAGTAGATTCACTCTCATAATCATCACCATATCTCACATCTCAAAGGAGTAGTATCAGATGAAACAGTCAACATTCGTTGTCACTCTGGTGATCGCCGCCTTCGCGACGTCGGTCTTGATCTACATGTTCGTCCTCGGCAGCCCGTCCAACTTCTCGGACGGTGAAGGACGCCTGAAGCCGAACAACATGATGGGACAGGTCTACACCGGCGGCGTCATCGTGCCTGTGTTGATCTCCCTCTCCATCATGGTCATCACGTTCATCATCGAGCGCCTCCTTTCCCTTCGCAAGGCCCAGGGCCGCGGTCCGCTCACGACGTTCCTGAAGAACCTCCAGAAGAGCCTCGCGACCGGCGACCTTGAAGCCGCCATCGGCGCATGCGACCAGCAGCGCGGGTCCATGGCGAACATCATTCGCGCGGGCCTCGAGCGCTACCAGACGCTCACGAGGGACACGAAGGGCCTCGAAGCCGAAAAGCAGATGGCTGAGGTCCAGCGCGCGATCGAAGAAGCGACCATGCTCGAAATGCCGATCCTCGAGAAGAACCTCATCGCGCTCTCGACGATCGCCTCGATCTCGACCATGCTGGGGCTTCTCGGAACGGTCATCGGCATGATCCGCGCGTTTCGGGCACTGGCCCAGGCCGGCGCTCCGGACGCGATCCAGCTCTCCGTCGGTATCTCCGAGGCTCTGATCAACACCGCCCTTGGGATCTTCGCCGCCATCGTCGGCATCGTCGCGTACAACTTCTTCGTCAACAAGGTCGACAGCTTCACCTACATGATTGACGAAGCGAGCTACGACGTGATCCAGACCATCACTTCCAAACAGAAATAAGGGAAGGGCTGCGTCATGCCTAAAATCAAAAAACGAAGGATGAACATCGCGATCGACAACACCCCCCTGGTGGACGTCGGTTTTCTGCTCCTGACATTCTTCATGCTCACCACGACGTTCAAGCCGGCGGAAGAGGTGACCATCATCCTCCCGTCGTCCCATTCGGCGTTCAAGCTGCCGGAATCGGACGTCATGCTCGTCACGATCAGCAAGGACAACCGCATCTTCTTGGGATTTGACTCCCAGCGGATGACCGCGAGGATCTTCGGCGACGAGAACAAGCTGCGCTCGGCGGTGGAAGTGACGCTGAAGGAGCTTCCCGACATGCTCGTGCGCGCCCGTATCGCCAACACCAAGCTTCGCACCGTGGTGAAGGGCGATCAGGACGCGGAGTACGGCATCACGGAGGACGTCATGAACATTCTCCAGAAGACGAACATCACGAGGTTCAACCTCGTGACGGATCTGAAAAAAGACTAAAGGAGCACCACTATGGCATCAGTCGATACCGCCCCCCGGGGCGGACACGATCGCAAAAAGGGAAAGAAGAAGAAAAAGCGCCGCCTTGGTGTAAAGATCGACAATACACCGATGGTGGACGTGGCCTTTCTTCTGCTGACCTTCTTTATGCTGACGACGACCATGAACCGCCCCCAGACGATGGAGATCAATCTGCCGCCGGAAAAGACGACGGTGGAGGTCGCCCAGAGCAACCTCCTGACCCTCCTGGTGAAAGAGGACGGCACGATCTACTGGAACATGGCGACGGACAAGCCCGTGAAGGTGGAGTACAAGGCACTTCGCGCGCTCATGGTCCGTCAGTCCCAAGCAAACCCCAAGCTCATCACGCTCATCAAGGTCGACCGCAAAGGCAAGTACCACATGATGGTCGACGTGATGGACGAGTTGAACCTGGCGAATATCACGCGGTTCAGTCTTGCCCCGATGCAGGACGGTGACAGGAAAATTCTCGACCAAATATCCTCATAAGGAGAGCTAGCCATGGCAGTGAAAGCTGTTGCTGCAGAATCAGTGGCACACTATGGTATGCGGGAACTGCGCGGGCTGTACCAGCGCTATGCAACGATCGCGCTCATTATCGCGGTCATTGCGCACCTGTGCGCCATCGGTGCCTACTACATTGTGGGGATCCTCTCCCAGGATGATGAACATGTCGCGTTGGTACGGATCATGAAGTACAGTGAGCTCGGCCCCCCGCCGTCGATCACGAACACCGAAGCGGCCCCGCAGGTGCAGGTCTCCGTGCCTGTCGCGAAGCCGACCGTCGGCGTTCCCGTGCCTGTCCCGGACGCGGAAGTGAACCCGGAACAGACGATCGCGTCGCAGAAGGAGCTCTCGGAGATCTCCGCCCCTGCGTCGAGTGAAGGGGCCGGCAGCGGCAACGTCCAGGTCCAGCAGGACATCAAGATCGAGGACGAAGAGCCCGCGGACTTCGTGCCGGTGGAAAAACAGCCCGTTCCCGTGAAGCAGGTCGTGCCCGAATATCCCGATATCGCGCGGCGCGTCGGCATTGAAGGAACGGTCTGGGTGAAGATCCTCGTGGACAAGGAAGGAAAGGCCAAGAAGGCCTTGGTCATGAAGAGCGATGCGGAAATCTTCAACGAACCCGCGATCAAGGCGGCAATGCAAATGGTGTTCACCCCGGCGATGATGAACAACGGTCCCGTCGCGGTGTGGGCGGCAATGCCCTTCCGGTTCAAGCTGAATAAATAGACCCCTATGAGGGCGGGCGCGGACGATCGCACTCCGCTCCCGCTCCACGAGGGTGAGATAGCCCGGCGTCGTGCGGCCCTCGCCGCGCACAACGGATCCTTGAGAGTGGACAATGGTTGAAGAACGACCTTCAGAGAAGGAGAGACGACCATGACAGTGCAGACAGTATTTGCGGGATCTGGCGGGCGCTACGGTATTCGGGAACTTCGCGAGCTCTATCAGCGCTATGCGACGATCGCGCTCTTGATCGCCGTCGTCGCGCACCTGAGCGCCATCGGGGTCTACTACATGGTGGGGACTTTTTTCGCAGTAGAAACACCCGCCTCGATCGTCAATAAGATCAACATCTGGCAGCTCGTACAGCCGCCGTCGATCATGAACACCGATGCTTCCCCACTGGTGCGCGTATCCGCACCCGCTGTCAAGGAGATCCCGGGGGTTCCCGTGCCTGTGCCGGACCCGGAAGTCCGGATGGAACAGACGATCCCGACCCAGAATAACTTCTGGGATACCTCTCCGATCGGAACGAGTTCGGGGACCGGAACGACGGCGGGAACCGTCCCGGCTCCGCCTGAGGTGAAGATCGAGGACGAGGATCCGCCGATATTCCTGCCGGTGGAATTGCCCCCCGTCCCGGTGAAGGTGGTAGCACCCGAATATCCGGATATCGCGAAACGTGCCGGCATCGAAGGTACGGTATGGGTAAGGATCCTCGTCGATAAGACGGGAAAAGCCAAGAAGGCCTTGATCATGAAGAGCGACGAGGATGTCTTCAACCAGTACGCCATCGACGCCGCTTTGCAGTTCGTTTTCACCCCTGCGATGATGAACAATGGTCCCGTCGCGGTGTGGGCGTCAATGCCGTTCAGGTTCAAGCTCAACAAATAGCCCGCCCCCTGCGGAATTCGACCGAAGGGGCCGGTACGGCGCCGTAAGGAACATTCGCTGGAGCGCGCTTGTATAAAGAATGAGAGACACTCCGAAGGACGCGGTATGACAACTCTGAACCTTGAATCTATCCTCAGGATCGTCAGCGTCTGCACCGCATCGCTGATCCTGATCATCGGATTGTTCATGCTCACCGGCACGATGATGCCGTCGGCGGTGCCGGACCGGTTCAGGGTCCTCATGGGGTCGCTGATGATCTTCTACAGCGGGTACCGTCTCTGGATGCTCTGGCTGAAACGTTCGAAACAACAGAACAACGATGACACGGAACCGACATAACGGCGCACTGATCACGGCACTGACGTGTCTCATGCTCTTGGCCGGGTGTCAGGGCGAACCGCCCGAGACGCCGACGAAGGGCCGAGTGACGATGGTGGTGTCCGAATCGGTCGCTCCCCTGATGAAGCAGGAGAAGGCGACCTTCGAGGAGCTATACGCGCAGGCGCACATCGACATCGAGGTCTCCTCGGACCGGGAAGCGATCGCGCGGCTCTTTAACGACAGTATCACGGTCATCGTGAGCGCCCGGCCGCTCAACGCGGAAGAGATCGCGGTCAAGGACCGGTTCCATCTCGCGGTGCACGAGCACAAGATCGCCATCGACGCCGTCGCGGTGATCGTGAACAACGAAAACCCTCTGCGCCGGCTTCGGACGACGCAACTCGACAGCCTCCTCAAAGGGACGGTGACCCGGTGGAGCGAGCTCGGCGCGGCGAAGATGACGTCGAAGATCTCGCTCGTCCTGCCCGACATCAACACCGCCACCCACGAGGTCGTCGTCGTAAAGATCCTCCACGGCGGCGTCTTCGCGCATCCGGCCAAGATCGCCGGTTCGTCCCCGGAGATGATCCAGGACGTCGTGAAGGACCCCGATGCGATCGGGCTTGTCGGGATGAACTGGCTCAAGGACAAAGGCGACCAGGTGCGCATACTAGAGCTCGCCGACCCGGATGCCGCGGATTCCTTGGGGACGCGCGGCAAGTTCTTTGCGCCGTACCAGGCCTATGTCTACCAGGGATACTATCCGATCCCGCGCGTGGTCTACATCTACTCCCGCGCGGATAACTACGGCGTGGCGGCCGGGTTCACCTCGTTCATCACGAGCGGCCCGGGCCAGAAGATCGTACTTAACAGCGGGCTGGTGCCGGCAACGATGCCGGTCAGGCTTGTCGAAACGACCAACAACAGCATACAATGATGAAGGCGTCTATGAAACTTTCCATCACTCTCCTCGCGGCGTTCCTGACACTCGCTCCTGCCCTTCGGGCCCAGGATGGGGTAGACGTCGGGAAAGAGGCTATCAAGAACGGCAACTTCCTCAAGGCGATCGACGATCTCCGGGATGCGGCCAAGAAGGACAAGAAGAACGCCCAGGCGTTCTATTGGCTCGGCATGGCCTTCTTCAAGGCCGAGTCGCTCGACCAGGCCGGAGCGGCGCTCGTCCAGGCGCGCGATCTCGACGAGAAGAACGCGCTCATCTACGAACTCATGGGCGATGTCTATGCCTCGCAGAAGCTCTCGGCGGCCGCCATCCAGCAGTTCAAGCGGGCCTCCGAGCTCGACTCGACGAACGTCCCGCTCCTCATGAAGCTCGGCGATGCGAGCAAAAAGGCCCGGATGTACACCGAAGCGGCCACGGCCTATACTCAGATCGTCAAACTTGATACGGTGAACGAAAAGGCGCTGACGGAACTCGCCAGTCTCTATACGAGGGGCAAGCAGTGGGCGAACGCCGCGCGCGTCCTCGGGATGCTCGCGAAGATGAAGCCGACCGATCTTACCACCCAGATGAGTTATTTCAAAGCCCTGGAAGAGATCAAGGAATACGCGCTCATCATTGAGGTGGGCGAGCATATCCTCACGTTGAACAAGGATAGTCAGGATGTGAAGGAGGCCCTCGCAGGTGCGTACAAACGAAGGAACGAGCCGGGCGACCTGAAAAAGGCGGCGGATCTGTTCGGTACGGTGAATGCGGACTCTCTCGACCGCGACAAGCTCAAAGCGTACGCCATCGCACTCAAGTCGCAGGATGACTATGTCAAGGCGACCGATATCATGGAGCGGGCCTATCGAAAGGATACTTCCGCCTGCGATGTGCCATACGATCTTGGCACTTTCTACATGAAACTGAAGAAATGGCGCGAAGCCATCGCAATGTTCGAGAAGAAGATCGCATGCGATACGACGACGGGATTCCAGTTCGCATCGCACTTGAATGCGGGCATGTCTCTGATGCAGATCAAGGAGTTCAAGGCTGCCCTCGCCCATATCCAGGGGGCGATCGACAGGCGCCCCGACAATATCCAGGCTTGGCTTACACTCGCGCAGGACTACGCACAGTTGAGCGAGGACACGAAGAAGGTCGATGCATACCAGAAAGTGCTGGATCTCATTGCAGCCGATACAGCGAACGCAACGACGAACGTTCATGACGGCCACAAGGCGGAAGCCTACCGCATGATCGGCGTCCAGTACCTCCTCGACAAGAAATACGCAAAGGCGGTCGAGGTGCTCAAGAAAGCGCTCGAGTTCGCTCCGAAGGATTGCCAGGTGCTCCTCTGGATCGCACAGTCGAACCAGAACAGCAATAACAAGGAAGAGGCCAAGAAGTACTACTGCAAGGTCCTCAAGACCTGCCCGAATACGCCGCAGGCGAAGGATGCCCAAAAGGGCTTAGAGGTGCTGGGTCTCAAATGCGAGGACTAGCGGCGTCGGCCGCTGGCTGAGTTTTCGGAACGGGGACCCTTCGCTTGATCGCGGACGGTCCCCGTTCGCATTTTGAAGGCGACATCCCCGTGCGTTGATTTACGCTCGGAATTTTGGTATTTTTAGGTATGCACCCCCCGGCCTCGCACGTGGCCGGGCCCTTGAGAGATTCAACCCTGACAAAGGAGACGCGCTGTGAAGAACTTTAAAGAAAGCATGCTCGAGCTGATCACCGAAACATCCGCCAACCTACCCGCGGACGTCCGCCGGGCCATCGAACAGGCAATGAAGACCGAGACCGCCGGGACGCAGTCCGCCCTTGCGCTCCAGGCGATCGCCGTCAACGTCGACATGGCCTGCGACGGCGCCGTACCGATCTGCCAGGACACCGGCATGCCGACCTTCGAGATCAAGACCCCCGTCGGCGTGAACCAGATCGTCATGAAGCAGCAGATCCACGAAGCGATCGCCGAAGCGACGAAACTCGGGAAGCTCCGGCCCAATTCGGTCGACTCCCTCACCGGCAAGAACAGCGGGAACAACCTCGGCGGCGGCACGCCCGTGATCCACTTCGAACAGTGGGAGAAGAACGAGATCGAGGTGAAGCTCCTCCTGAAGGGGGGAGGGTGCGAAAACAAGAACATCCAGTATTCGCTCCCCCAGGAGCTCCCGAACCTCGGGCGCGCCGACCGGAGCATGGACGGCATTCGCAAATGCATCCTCCACTCGGTCTACCAGGCCCAGGGCCAGGGATGCTCGATCGGAGCAATCGGCGTCGCGGTCGGCGGCGACCGCGCCTCCGGCTACGCGTTCGCGAAACAGCAGCTCTTCCGCACGCTCGACGATGTGAACCCCAATCCGGAACTCGCAAAGCTCGAAGCGTACGTCATGGAGAAGTCGAACACGCTCGGCATAGGGACGATGGGTTTCGGCGGCAAGGTCTCCTTGATCGGCTGCAAGGTCGGCGTCTACAACCGCCTCCCGGCGAGTTTCTTCGTGACGGTGGCGTACGACTGCTGGGCCTTCCGGCGCCTCGGCGTCGTCCTCGATGCGGGCACGGGCGCGATCAGCACATGGCTCTACCGCGACGAATCGACGGCGAAACGGATGGCGAAGTCGACGGGGCTCCCCCTGACGGGCCGCGAGATCTCACTCACGACCCCGATCACCGAGGAACAGGTCCGGTCCCTCAAGGTGGGGGACGTCGTGCTCCTCAGCGGCGCGATGCATACGGGCCGCGACGCCATGCATACGTACCTCATGAAGCACGACTCGCCCGTCGACCTCCACGGGGCGGCGCTCTATCACTGCGGTCCGGTTGCGATGCAGGCCGGCGACAAGTGGATGATGAACGCCGCGGGGCCGACGACGAGCATCCGCGAGGAGCCCTACCAGGCCGAGATCATCAAGAAGTTCGGCATCCGCGCCGTCATCGGCAAAGGCGGGATGGGCGCCAGGACGCTCGCCGGACTTAAGGAGAGCGGCGCGGTTTACCTCAACGCCATCGGCGGGGCTGCGCAGTACTACGCGCGGTGCATCACGGCGGTGGATGGCGTGGATTATCTCGAGTTCGGAACCCCCGAAGCGATGTGGCACTTGCGCGTGAAGGACTTTCCCGCGATTGTGACCATGGACGCGCACGGGAACAGCCTTCACGCTGATGTGGACAAGGCCTCCGCGAAGGAGCTTGCAAAGTTCGCCGAACCTGCGACACTGTAGCCGAGGGACCTCTTATGAAACCGATACTCATGTTCGCTCTCGTGCTCCTGGCAAGCCTCGCACTCATCGTACCGGAGAACGGCTGCACGAAGACCGGCGGCGATCCGGGTGCCATTGTGAACCCTGTCGCCGGGGCTGTCGTGGCCGACATGGTGGCGGCATCGCTCGGAGGCGGCTCGTCGACGCAAGGGGCCACGGCGCAAATGGAAGAAGCGGCTGTCTTCGCCGGCGGAGGGGGCTTCTTGAAGGCCTCGGCGGGAGCGGACCTCCCCACCTTTGATACGACGATCGTCCGGGAGGGGTCGAATGGTTCGGTGACATATCACTACGAGTTCCACTACAGCGTCGCCTTGGCGAACTTCGGGAACCGGTTGAACTTCAACTACACGATGAGCGGGACCTACGACGCACCCCGGATCTCCTCGATCGACAGCGCGATAAGCTCGGTCGTCGTCACGAACATCATCACGGCCGACACCGAGTATACGGTGAACTCCACGTATACTCGGAAAGGGACGCAGCAGTCAAAGACCGGCGACAGGCTGATCCTCTCGAGCATGATCAACGGGACGACGACGGACGTGAAGATCAGCAAGGCGACGCACCAGATCAACAGCGGGACGGCGCTCTACACGGTGACGGGACGCGCGAGTTCGGGCGCATCGTTCTCGTTCGTCGCGGCCGTGACGTTCCTCGGCAACCACCAGGCGCTTCTCACGCTCAACGGGGTCCCCTATACGGTCGACCTCGCCGCCGGGACCGCGTCTCGGACGGGCGTCTGACCGGCATTTTCCGATGACAGCTCCAAAATCGCCGAGCCGAAGCTACGAACGCATCTATGAGACGGTGCGCAGGATCCCTCCGGGAAAAGTATCAACGTACGGCGAAGTGGCGAGCATTAGCGGCCTCCTTCGGCAAGCGCGGCTCGTCGGGTACGCGCTTCACAACCTTCCCCCTGGGACGGGCGTCCCCTGGCACCGGGTCATCAACGCGCAGGGAAAGGTCTCCCTCTCGGATATCGACGGCGCGTACGAGCGCCAAGTCCGGCTCCTGAGGAAGGAAGGGATCGTGTTCACCAAGGGCGTCGTGGATCTCGCCCGGTTCGGGTGGCTTCGGGGTGGGGGCCGGAAGGTCCGGACACGATAGAACGCCATGCCTGAATACCCCGTCACACCTGCCGTTCGTGCACTGCGCGACCGCAAGATCGTCTTCATTCCGCATTTCTACACATACGAGGAACATGGAGGAACGCGCGTCTCGGCCTCTTCGTTGGGAGTTCCGGAGCACCGGATCATCAAGACGCTCGTCCTTGTGAGCGACGAGCGCAAACATCTCCTCGTCCTCATGCACGGAGATCGGGAGGTCTCCACGAAGGAGCTCGCTAGGGTGCTCGGCGTGAAGCGCGTCGAGCCGGCCGAGGAAGCGGGGGCCCAGCGCCAAACGGGGTATCAGTTCGGCGGGACGAGTCCGTTCGGTACGCGCAACCCTCTCCCGGTCTACGCTGAGGAGACGATCTTCGAGCTTCCCTCGATCCTCATCAACGGCGGCAAGCGCGGGTTTCTCGTGGAGATAGCGCCGGCCGACCTCCTGAAAGCGCTCGATATAACGAGAGTGCGTGTCGGCATCACCCCGTAGGCCTCCTTCTGGCGAGCGTCACTTGAATCTCTGTCAAAAATTTCATTTATTGAGCCTACTGTTCAATCGATGACCAAAGGATCCTTGCATGTCTGATACGCCCGTTCCCGCTTCTGCACCGGCAAAACCGCCTGCCGCGCCTGCTCCTGCCCGTAAGAAGCGCCCCCGCGAGCTCGCGGTGATCAACCAGTCCGGCTGCACCGGATGCGAGGTCTGCCTCGAGGTCTGCCCCGTCGACTGCATCTACGTCGTCGCGGGACCCGACTATGACGTCCACAAGAAGCTCGTCGAGATCGACCTCGATGTCTGCATCGGCTGCAAGCTCTGCGTCAAGTACTGTCCCTGGGACACTATCGAGATGATCACGAGCGACCAGGCGTTCGAGGTCGCGAAGGACTGGACCGAGCGCACCGTGCTTCCTGGAAAGGACTGGATGCAGGGGACCAATGCCGAGGTCGGCGAGTTCTTTCCGACCGTCTTCTATGGCGCCAAGCCGGAGAACACGTAGTGGCTGTCTGTCCGATATCGTTTGAGAGTACGCTGCAAGGGGGAGTTCGCTCCCCCTTTGTATTCCATACCAATGAGTCCTCTTTCCTGACGAGGTACGCATGACCAACGCCGCATCGCCCGGCGCCGCCACGGACCGGTTCAAGGGCATCAAGCACATGGTGGGCAATACGCCGCTCCTCGAGATCCAGTACCGCTACCGCGGGCGAATGAGGGTACTCTACGCGAAGGCCGAGCACATGAACCTCACCGGAAGCATCAAGGACCGGATGGCGTTCCACATCATGCAGAGTGCCTACCGTGCCGGGACGCTCGCCCCCGGCGCACTGATCGCCGAGGCGACAAGCGGCAATACGGGGATCTCGTTCGCGGCGATCGGCCGCGCGCTGGGCCACCGCGTGGTCATCTTCATGCCCGACTGGATGAGCAGGGAGCGCGTCGATCTCATCCGAAGCCTCGGGGCGGCCGTCCGGCCGGTGAGCAAGGAGGATGGGGGATTTTTGGGAAGCATCCGCCAGGCGGAGGAGCTCGCCGCACGCGAGCCGAACGTCTTTCTGCCGTCGCAGTTCTCCAACCAATCGAACGTCGAGGCCCACGAACTGACGACGGGTCCGGAGATCTGGTGGCAGCTTCATTTTAAGAACCTCCAGCCCGACGCGTTCGTCGCAGGGGTGGGGACGGGGGGGACCATCATGGGCGTGGGGCAGTACCTCCGGCGCCAGAAACCCGGGGTCAAGATATATCCTCTCCAGCCCGCCGAGAGCCCAACGCTCTCCGCCGGCCGGAAGGTCGGCCACCACCGCATCCAGGGGATCTCCGACGAGTTCATCCCACCGATCGTGAAGCTCGACACGATCGACGAGGTCGTCGACGCCAATGACGGCGACGCGATCCTCATGGCCCAGAAGCTCGGCGCCGAACTCGGCATCGCCGTGGGGATCTCGTCGGGCGCGAATTTCGTGGGCGCCATCAAGGTCCAGGAGATGCTCGGGGAGAGTGCTGTTGTTGTGACGGTCTTTCCCGACGACAACAAGAAATACCTCAGCACCGATCTCCTCCGGGAGGAGCCGGTGAAACCGGGCTACCTCAGCCCGGAGGTGGAGCTCCTCGACGTCCGCGCCCATAAAAGGGTCTGCCACACCTGCTGCGACCTCTACGACTGCGACCAGCATGAGTCGCCCGGCGCCCGAAGCTGCTGACCCGACGGGGCGATGCTCGAAACGAGCCTGATGTAGTGATCCTCGGTCTACTGAAGATAGAAGGTTATCAGGATCACCGCTTCGATCTTCACAGCAGATTCTGGAGGATTTCTAAAGAGAACACAAGGAGCGTTTTGCCAGCGACCTCATGGCTCGACGAATCCCACCAATCCATACTCAATCCGTTCTACAGCCTCATCCGTACTTCTTCAATGCCGTTCAATTCTGCCACAACAACGCTAATCGTTAATCAGTTGCTCTGTCTGTTCAGTCTCGGACTCGTTGGTCCTCGAATCCGTTGTATCTCGTTTCGCTAATGGCTATCTTCCGCAAGAAGCGGTAGCAATTCCGCGATTGCTCGATGAATGATTGCAGCTTGTTTTAATGGAATAGTGATCGAAGTTCCACTCGCAATGCATTCCGTGGATGGGGGCTGAAACCAAGCAGCTGATGCATGGCATCCCACCTTGTAAAATGTGAATCTCGGTACGATGCAATACATTCCTATTAAGAAATGACCTTGGATTCTCAACAGAATCGCCCCAGATTGAATGTTGGTGCCCGGCGGCGGGGGCTGTTGATCACAGTCCTTGTGTTCGTTATTCTGACTTGTGCTGGAATATATGAGTTCCGGCAATTACGGGAGAGTCTGAGTAGTGGATACAGGATGGAAGGGCTGCGCAAGGAAATTACCGTTGATCTGTTTGATTCAGTGAGTGTCGGATTGCGGCAGTTCTACTCGCATCGTGGGCATTACCCATCTACGGAAGGAAAGTATTATTATGATTCAATTAAGCAATATGTTAGTGTGCCCGAGGTTTATGTCTATGCCGATTCGATGGATGGCTCCGGACATGGAATTGCAGTGGCGAAGCCCGTAGGCGAGAGTTTTAATTTTCATGATATCGAACACACTTATTTGGGAGTTGGTTCTTCCGATATGACTATCCGGTATAAAAGACTTACTCCTGATTCCTATTTACTCTACAGTATTGGGGAGAACAAGTTGGACGAAGCGGGCGGAGGAGACGACGTGGTCTATAAACACTAGCAGGTAGGCAGGTTGGATACATAGCCGGAGATTCATATGAAGGTGTTTTTGAAAGCAATGATGTGGTCTGTTCCGCTTCCGGCAATTCTGGTTGCGCTACTCGTGATCTCATGGCTAAACCCTGATGAAATTGGTGAAATCTTTAATTGGCTTGCGCTTCCCGGGCTCTTTCTGGTGATGATCATTCATGGGGGACAGAATATCCACAGCATTGATCGAGTCCAAGTAGCGGTCGCTTGTGGTTTGTTCTATTACGTAGTATCACTTACTCTTCTTGCAATTCGATTTCGGCGAAGCACTTTACGCGAGGGAGATGCGAGTCAATCAAAACACGTCGACTAGTTCTAAACCTATAGCCGGTGCATTGTGTCGACTACAGTTGTGATGCATTTCGTGGCTTGGGAGACGGGAAGCAGGGCAATGGTAGGAAGGAGTATCAGGAAGCCCTTAAACTCGGGCAGACATTCGTGAAGTCACATCCATTGAACGTTGGGGCAATATTCGAACTGGCATACGCGTTCCATAAACTTGGAAACGAAGACAGTGCTCAGCACTATCTTTATCAGGGATGGAGAATATTGAAAGCGATGAACTTTTGCGGAGACGGACTAACATCAGATACGCCAGTATTTGCCTTGGGACCGTCGGACGGTCAAGTATACATTCAAAAGGTCTTACGGGCTGATATAGGAGTGATGGGCTCGGGGACCGACAAGAATGGAAACTTCCTCGATATTCTCCAGGCGAAATATCAGGATGGTAGGACGGTCACCCTGCACTTTATCATACAACACGCGACGAATAAAATGTTTGGCGGCAAGACCGTTGAAGAGGAATTAAAGGAGAAGAAGCCGCTCGAAGAGAATTGATTCCCAATGCGGTCACTCTGACTCCCAGTAGCCAGCTCTTGCAGCTCTCTCCGGAAGCCGTTACATTCTTCTACAGTTCACAGTAATCCTCACTAAGATTACCGCCTTGAGGTGTAGAAAAACTGTAGAACAAGTTCGAGGCTAAGAGTGTTAATTGAGGCAGTTGAGGGATTGGATGGTACGAGGGGACTTTAGCGTCTGGGAAAAAAGGTCTTGAGTTTCCGCGCAAATCTTCGTATATTCTTAGCGCAATTCCAACCAGCAAGAACACGCTGAAGTAGCTCAGCTGGTAGAGCAGCTGATTCGTAATCAGCAGGTCGTCGGTTCGATTCCGACCTTCAGCTCACGAACGAAAATCTCGTCGCGTCACTTCGGCAAGATCCGAGCAATATGCTTGTGTGCGATCATGAAACTTTGTAAATTCAGACTTCGGATTGCTACGCGCTCTTCCCCACCTGGACGATTGCGGTCTAAGTAGTCCGATTTATTCGTTTCAACTCTGCAATTCTT
>JANYJZ010000007.1 GCA_025358305.1 Ignavibacteriota bacterium | reverse complement strand
CTTCGGCAAGATCCGAGCAATATGCTTGTGTGCGATCATGAAACTTTGTAAATTCAGACTTCGGATTGCTACGCGCTCTTCCCCACCTGGACGATTGCGGTCTAAGTAGTCCGATTTATTCGTTTCAACTCTGCAATTCTTGCGTTCGCACAAGCGGTTCACCGTTGCAAAACGATACTTGCTTGACGTGCGATGGAGCAAGTGACTGGATAGGTTGTGTCGTCTCAGTGCTGTACAAGTTCCCGGGTCGCACAACGAAAGAATGAAAACAGGATTCTCACGAGAATCTCTCCGTTAATGATCTTTGCCCCGCCGACATGGGGTCTATTGCGCTTTGGGCGGGGCTGGCACGTATATTGCAAATACTAGTGAACACAGGAGATATCCGATCCTAAAAATGACATGTTTCACCAAAGAAGTGAACCCGATGCGTGCGTTACTTTCCTCACTGTCCCTTGCATTCCTCATCGGAGTGTGGACTCCAGTACCCACATCGGCGTCATCGTGGACCACGCATGGTCCCAACTTCAAGGTCGTTAAAGTCGTGGTGATCTCACCTCAGGATACGTCGGTGATCTTTGCCGGCGCATTCGGGTCAGGCGTATACCGGAGTACGGACGGCGGTGTCACCTGGACGAATTCGAGGGTGGGTCTTATCAACGCGTACGTTCGCTCGCTCGCCGCGCTTTCGAGTTCTGTCGTCTTCTGCGGAACGAACGATGGGGTCTATAAATCCCTCGACAGCGGGTCCACCTGGATCCGCGTCGTCAAGACGTCATTCTCGGTGCGTAGCCTTGCCTACGACCCGCTCTCGAACAATCTGTACGCGGCCACGTACGGCAGCGGCCTGTATAAGAGCACGAATCAAGGGGGCACGTGGACGACGATCGCGGTGACCGATCCGACCGGTCCGCAAACCCTCACCCACCTCTGGTCGATCGCGTTGTTTGGCCGCGACTCGCTCTACATCGGTGGGGCGCTGCTCGATGTCACATCGGGAGGCGCTCTGTTCCGGAGCCTCGACGGGGGTGCGACCTGGATACAGGTTCAGCGTTCGTTACATATCGCCAGCAGCGTCCGCGCAATTGCCATCATCCCGACGGCGCCGGCATTCGGCCTCATCATCGGCACCGCTTCGAAAGGTGTCTATCGGTCGACGAACGGAGGGGTGAACTGGACCAATATCAGCGACACCGCGAGCGTCAACGACCTCGTCGATCTTCACGTCAACGCCGTCGCGCTTTCTACCAGCTTGCGCTTTGCGGGGACCGATTCGCTCGGCGGATTCTACTCCCGCAGCACTGTTGACGCGACGACAGGCTGGACCGCGGGAGCGGGTCTCCCCGGACGTTCTGCCGTCGTAAGTTCGATCGCTCTCAACGGCAAGAATAAGGCGACACTCTTTCTCGGGACGGAAGGCCAAGGCGTCTACCGGAGCGGAAATGCCGGGGCGACCTGGCTCGCCAGAAACTCCGGCATGCTGGGGACTGCCGCAAGGGAGGTCCGCCGCAACGGCAACGGCCAGCTCCTTCTCGGTACGGACTTTGGCGACGGGATCTGGACATCTCCGGATCAGGGCACGAGCTGGACGCAGGATACAAGCCTCAACACGGCGAATGCGATCACCGCGATCGCCATCACAACTACCCCGTCGATCGTCTTCGCTGCCGCCTACGGCTCCGGCGTGTATAAGAGCACCGACGCCGGCGTGACATGGGCCATCACCGATTCGACCATACTCAACCATTTTGTGCGCGCGTTGGAGACCTCCCCTGGAACGAACGACCATCTCTTCGCCGGCTCCGGGGACGGCGTCTACAAGACGACGGATGGTGGATCAAGTTGGCAGGCCATCAACAGCGGCATTCCGCTCAATACCTCGATTCGCGCGATGGCCATCGATCCCGCCAATGCGAACAACATATACGTCGGAACGGATTCGCTGTTTCTCTACAAGTCCACCAACGGGGGCGGAAGCTGGACGCACGTCACGAACGGTTTTCTTCCCCAGGACGTCTTTCTCCGCACGATAACGATCGACTATGCTTCCACGTCCACGCTCTACGCAGGTTCGGACAGCGGAAGGATCTACAAGAGCACGGACGCCGGTTCGAATTGGTCGTTGATGACAACGCTTGCGGCGACGCATTCGGTGCGCAACATCCTGATCCATCCGGCCCTTCACAACGTCATCTTTGCTGCGACCTTCGGGGACGGCATCTTCGTCAGCGCGGATGACGGATCGCACTGGCAGACCCTCAATACGGGGCTCGCCGACCTCAGCGTCTATACGCTCGAGTCCGACCAGGCGAACCCCTTGAACCTCTACGCGGGGAGCAGCGATCTCGGCGTGTACCATATGACGTACAGTTATGTGAACCACCGCCCGCATCTTGCGGCCATCAGCTCGAAGTCCGCGTTGCAGAACCAGATTCTCCGTTTCACGGTCACGGCCTCGGATTCCGACGGGACGTTTCCGTCGCTGAGCGCAACGGGACTTCCTGGCGGTGCTTCGTTCACCGACAGCCTCAACGGCCGCGGTCTGTTTCTCTGGACCCCGGGGACGCTCGGCAGCTTTACCGTGATGATGCACGCCTCAGATGGATCGTCCGCGGACAGTCAGTCGGTCTCCATCACCGTACTCGACGCGGCCAACAGGATCATTGTGCTCCCGGTCGACGATGGCTGGAATCTCGTCTCCCTGCCGGTGGGCCGGACCGATGCGCGGGCAACCACCGTATTCCCCGAAGCGGCGTCCGGCGCCTTTTCGTATGCCGGCTCGTATCTTCTCAAGGATACATTGCGCAATGGCCCTGGATATTGGGTGAAGTTTCCTTCGGCACTTTCGCTGCTGGTGGGCGGGACGGCGATCGCAGCCGAGACGGTGGCGGTCCGAGCGGGCTGGAACATCCTCGGATCGCTTACGGACCCGATCGCGGTCAGTTCCTTGTCGCCGATCTCACCGGTGGCGATCTCGTCGAGCGTGTACGGTTACAACGCGGTTCTCGGGTATTCCATCGCCGATTCTGTACGGCCGGGGAAGGGGTACTGGCTGAAGATGAACCAGGACGGGCAACTCGTGCTTCCTCCGAGCGTCACCTCACAGAGCGAGAGCAAGCCGGTCGCCGTCGAACCCATGATCGCTGATGAGGCCCACGTTGCCGTTGTCACGTTCATCGACAGGAACGGAAGGAGGCGCGAGCTCACGCTCCTCTCAAGTTCGGCCGCATCCGGTTCGGCCAGGATGGACGAACTTCCTCCGGCACCCCCGGAAGGCGGCTTCGACGTGCGGTTCCAGGAGGCGCAGAACGCGGCTCTTCGTATCGGAACGGAGACGCAGAGAGCCCCCGTCTCGATCGATGCGGTGGGTGGCAGGCTGACGGTCGAATGGAATATTACGAGATCCGGTCTTTCGCTTGAGCTCCTCTCCGGCGCTGCGGCCACGCCGATCACGATGGACGGATCGGGCCGGGCCGAGCTCATTCTCCGGCCGGGTCGCACGGAGATGTTCCTTCTCACCATGCCGGGAGGACCGCAAACGCCTTCTCTCCCATCACGCATGATCCTTGATCAGAATTTCCCGAACCCTTTCAATCCCAGCACCGTCATCTCGTACAGTCTTCCCGCGCGGGCGTTCGTACGTCTCGTCGTGTTCGATCTCCTCGGCAGAGAACTCAGCGTGCTCGCACAGAGTGAAGAGGATGCGGGATCTCATCGCGTCGTATGGGACGCATCGAACGTGAGCGGCGGGGTGTATTATTACCGGCTGGAAGCGGTCGATATCGCGGATCCGTCCAGGACCGCGAGCGATACCAAAAAGATGTTTCTCATCCGATAGAGGCGCACCACGCGATGATCTTTACCCTCGTGCTCCTCGTCGTCCTGCTGCTCCTTGGGATCCGCGAATACCGACAGCATCAGCAGACGATCCGGATGGTTCCCCAGAGGATCCACGTCAACGGGACCCGGGGAAAGTCATCGGTGACGCGGTTGATCACCGGCGGCTTGCAGGGAGGCGGGATCAAAACGCTCGGCAAGACCACCGGTACCATGCCATGCTATATCACGCCGCAGGGCAAGCAGGTGCAGATCCTGCGCGTCGCGAAGGCGAATATCATCGAACAGGTTCAGATCACGCGCCGTGCCGTCGCCTATGGGGTGGACGCACTGGTGATGGAATGCATGGCCGTGCTTCCCGCCAATCAACGGATGGCAGAGCGGCAGATCGTGCACTCGACCGTCGGGGTCATCACGAACGTGCGGGCGGACCATCTCGATGAAATGGGTCCGACGCTCGAGGAAGTCGCCCGATCGCTCTCGAGCACCATCCCTTCGGGCGGGACCCTGTTCACCTCAGAACAGAAGTATGCCGGGATCCTCGCGGAAGTCGCGAGCGAACGCAACACCGACATGCACGTCATCACGAGCGATGCGGTCGCCGATGCCGATATGAAGGGGTTCACCTATCTGGAGCATAAGGACAACGTCGCCCTCGCGCTGGCCGTCTGCACGCACCTCGGCGTCTCCCGTGAGAACGCCCTGCACGGCATGCAGACGGTCATTCCCGATCCCGGTGTCCTGCGCATCTTTACGCTGGCCCAGGCCGGCCGGACGATCGGGTTTGTGAATGCGTTCGCAGCGAATGATCCCGACTCCTACGAGGTGATCTGGCAGCTTCTCGCGCCCTTCATGACGGCCGGGAAGAAGGTGTTCGTCATCGTGAACTGCAGGAAGGACCGCATCCAGCGCACCGAAAGCCTCGCAGAACTCATTGCCGCCAAGATCCAGGCGGACCACTTCATCCTCGCCGGTGAATTGACCTCAGCGCTCGAACACCGGTCGATCGCGCTCGGCCTCCCCGCGTTGAAGCTTTCAAATCTCGGCGACGCGTCCGTGGAGGAGGTCTTCGAGAGGGTGCTTTCACTCACGGAAAGCGATTCCCTCGTCATCGGCATCGGCAACATCGTCGGCTTCGGGGAAGAAATTGTCACGTATTTCACCAATAGAGGAAGAGAGCATGCATACTGAAGCTGCACGCGAGATCATCATACAATCGGTCGGACTCGGGCTGGTCTTGAGCCTCATCTTTAGCGAGACGCTCGGACTTGCCGCCGGCGGCATGGTCGTTCCCGGATACGTGGCGCTCATGATCCACCACCCCTTGCGGATCGTCGGCACGATCCTCGTGAGCCTTCTCACCTTCCTGACGATGAAGTACCTGTCGAACTACATGTTCGTCTATGGGAGGCGCCGGATCGTGCTCGTCATCCTGCTCGGATTCGTGTTCGGATGGCTATCGCGCGAGCTCCTCATCATTCAGACGAATGCGATCACGCTCGAGTTCCAAACGATCGGCCTGATCATTCCCGGACTCATCGCGAATTGGATGGAGAAGCAGGGAGTCGTCAAAACCGTCACGACGCTCATCATCGCCGCAGTATTCATCCGGCTCATCCTGATGATCACAACGGGCGGAGAGGTCTTCATTACGGAGGACTGGGTCATATGAAGTGGACCGAAGGCAAACCGACCAATGTGACGCTCCTCGGTCTAGCGCTTTTCTCGCTCCTCGTCTTCGTCCTCGCCGAGAAGACGGCAGAGCCCGAACGCCAGCCATATTATGACAAGAAACTCCAAGCGACGAAGACCGCACTTCTCGCTGCCCAGGCGATCAAGGAGTATTCGCGCACGATCGGCATTCCGATGGACGCACAGAACGATCCCTACCAGACCGGACTCATCGGCCAAGAACGGACGCCGATCACGTCCGATCGCGGCATCGTCAATGCCAAGATCCTCTCGACAAATCCCAACTACGCAGCGGCGTTCGTCGAGATGCTCGTCAAGGCGAAGGTGAAGAAGCAGAGCGTCATCGCGGTCGGAATGACCGGTTCCCTCCCCGGCTGGAACATCGCCCTGCTCGCCGCCTGCGATGCTCTTGAACTGACGCCGATCGTCATCTCTTCGGTCGGCGCCTCCGACTGGGGCGCGAACATCCCGACCCTCACGTGGCTGGACATGGAGCGTGTCCTCGGCGAGAGGGGGATCCTTCAGTTCCATTCGACAGCGGCGTCCATCGGAGGGCCCTCGGACAACGGACGCGGCCTCTCCCCGGACGGGCGCGAGCTCATCAAATCGGCCATCGGACGCAATCATGTGGAACTCCTCTCGGAACCCAATCTTCAGGCGAGCATCGCGAAGCGCATGGAGATCTACAAGGCCGCCGCGAAGGACCGGCCCATCGCCTGTTACGTGAATGTCGGAGGGGGAAGCGCATCGATCGGCGGATCGGCCAATGCAAAGCTCATTCCTCCGGGCTTGACCCAGCACCTCGCGGTGAAGAATTTCCCGACACGCGGCGTCATCAACCTCATGGCGGAACAGGGGCTGCCTGTGATCAACCTCCTCGAGGTGGAAAAGATCGCCATGAAGTATGATCTTCCCGTCGAAGTGGTCGAGAAGGCTCCGAGCATCGGCGAGGGCGCCCTCTTCTTTAAGGACCGTTACTCCGTCTCGAGCACCATCATTCTTACCGTGCTTCTCGCCATCGTCGTCTTCGGCGTGATCCGTATCGATGTGAAACATTACCTCTTCCGCAAGGGGCATAAAACCATTCTTGAAACTGACTGATGGGCCGCGCCATGAAAAGAATCGTTCACGTCATTCTCTTGTCCTTCCTTCTCCTGCCGAACGCGGGTGCCGCGGGGCGCAAAGCCGTCACGATCGTGCCGGACAATTGCACGCCCCTCTCGCTCACGGTCTACGGGAAGGAGCGGGACTACTGCCTGCTCGGAAAGAAAGCTCCCGTCAAATTCGAGATCGACGGCCCCGGCAAGCTCACGGTCATCAGCCGGCTGAAGCTTCCCGCGACGAGCAGCGGTTTTGAGAAATATACGCTCCGTCTGAAGGAAGGCAGCCGCGAGGTGAAGAGCCAGACGACGCAAGCCGACAGGTCCGATGCCACGTTTACGGGCTCTGACGGCGTCCCCGGCAAAAGCCGGAAGCTCGTCGTCACTATCCCGGAGGGATCATTCTCCTACGAGCTCTCCCTCGATGACTCGCCGCTCCAGGCTGCCGTGCGGATCCAGTGGCAGCCGTCCCGGCGACAGAAGCTTGTCGCCCTTGAACCTCTTTCATACGACCGGATCGTTACGGCGAACATTCAGGAGAACCGCCTGGTGTACTACGTCGCGTCGAAGGAACGCCCGGTACAGCTCCGAATCGTCGGACCTGCGGCGCTGACGGTCTCCGTCCGACTCAACTACGACGTGTCGATGAAGGGGAAGCAGAAGTTCTCCGTGCTCGTCGCCGAAGGGGGAAAGGTCGTCCAGCAATCGCCGCTCAGTACCACGAAATCCACGGGACTAAGCTATGAGGAGTGGAAGGATGTCGTTCCCGGTAAGGCGGTCGACATGATCATCGACGTCCCGAACGGCGAACACGTCTTCACCTTCTCTCCCGGGGAAACCTCGAGCCAGTCGATCGCGCTGCGCTTTGCCATTCCGAAAAAGGCCCTCTCGAACGAATGACGGCCTTCACGATCTTCCGCCGGACCATCGTTCGAGTTCTCCCGTTCGCCTTCGGGCGACGGGGGAGAGACATCCCCCCGGTCGCTCCCGGAGCCCGTCCGCGCGTCCTCACCGCGGTGCCCATCCGGCTTTTCCTCTTCTCTCTGATCGTGTGCTGTTCGGTCATCGGATCGGCGCAGTCGAAGCAAGGGGGGACCGTCCGAGGCACGGTCGTGGACGACTCCACGGGCGATCCGCTCGAATTTGTCAACGTCCTCCTCCTGAAATCTGCGGACAGCACGATGGTCTCCGGCGTCCCGACGGACGCCGCCGGGAGATTCGAATTCAAGAATGTCGCCCCCGGAGCATATCTCGTTCGGTGCGGCCTCGTCGGGCACCACGACGTGACGTCGGCGCCAGTGACGGTTGATTCGCTCCACGCCAGAGTGAATCTGAGGACCATCACGCTCTATTCGCTTGCCGTCCCCCTCGATGAGGTGACCGTATCGGCGGACCGGCCCCTCCTGGAGCCGTCGATTGACCGGATGACCTACAACGTGGATCAGGACCTCACCAGCAAGACCGCGTCGGCGAGCGAGATCCTCGAGAACATCCCCTCAGTCGACGTCGATCTCAACGGCGAAGTGAGCCTCCGAGGTTCAAAGCGAGTACTCATCATGATCAACGGCAAGCGTTCACCGATGCTCGAAAAGCAGGAGGGGACGTTCCTGGAACAGCTCCCGGCAAGTTCCATAGAAAAGATCGACGTGATCACGACCCCGTCTGCGAGGTACCGGTCGGAAGGCAAGTCGGGGATCATCAACATCATACTGAAGAAGGACGCGCCCCTGGGCACGCACGGTAATCTCACCGTGCACGCGGGAACCGGCGGAAGGCGCAACGGCAACGTCCAGATCAGCTATAGCCCCGGAGCCTTTTCGGTCTACGCGAGCTACAGTCTGCGCCGCGATAACCGGAACCGCGCGAGTTCGGATATCAGGAGCGTAGCGAGCAGCGCGGATCCTTCCCTATTCTCGACGTATGCGGACAGCCTCTTTGCCGTTACGTACCCGTTGACGCACCTCGTTACCTTCGGTGGCGACTATCATCTCGACGACGAGACGAGCCTCGGGGTGTCGGGCACGTTCTTTCAGAACAGCTTTTCGCGGTCCGACAGCTCGCACCGGACCCTCCTGAATACGGGCGGCGTGCTCATCAGCGAGTACAACCGGAGCGATAAAGGGTACCAGATCGACAAGGCCACGACCGTCAGCGTGAACCTTCTCCACAATTTCGGGCGCAGGGACCATACGCTTCGGATCGATGTCGTCTCTTCCGGCTCGCCGGAAACGAACGATTACCGGTATACCAACACGTACCTCTCGCCGACATTCCCCCAGGCGTATGACAACTCCTTCATGCGTCAGCGCGACGACAAGAATCAGATCGGCCTTGAATATTCCAACGCTCTGTCGCGCAAGGTCACGATCGAGGCGGGCTATACGGGTGAATTCAACCGCGACAATCTCGATTTTTCGACCGAGGTGTTCGATCCGTCCCAGAACGTATTCGTCGTCGACAGCACAAAACTCAGCAGCTTTCGGTTCCACGAGGCCATCCATAGCGAGTATGTCACCTACAAGGAGACCTTCGGCGCCTTCGGCGTGCTCGGCGGGCTACGGATGGAGCAGGACTACCGCACGTCGGATCTTGTAACGCATGATTCGACGTTGTCCGGGCACTTCATCAACCTCTTCCCGAGCCTGCACGTCTCCTACACACTTGACAAGACGAAGAAGTTCCGCCTCAACTATGGCCGCCGGGTCAGCCGGCCGAAAGCGAGGGAACTCGATCCGTTCGCGGAATACCGGGATCCGAAGAACCTGTCGTACGGGAACCCCCTCCTGGTGCCCGAATACATTCACTCCGTCGAGTTTGGTTTGCAGATGAACTTGGAATCGGTCTATCTGTACCCGAGCATCTTCTACCGGCATTCGACCAACGGCATCACGTCGCTCAAGCACGTCGTCAACCGCTCGACGCTTGTGACGACGAAGGAGAATGTCCGAGCAGAGCAGTCGACGGGCCTCGAACTCATCGGTTCGGCCGACATCGGAGCGAACCTTTCGATCAATGCGAGCTCCACGGCGCTCTACGAGGAGCTCGACGCGAACAACCTCGGCGACGGCTATTTCAAATCGCGGGTATCCTGGAACGGCACGTTCAGCGTGAACGTGAAGCTCGCCAGCGGGTCGAAGTTCGAGCTCCACTCCCATTTTAACACCCGACGCTTCACCCCGCAGGCCGAGTATTCGCCGAACGCCGTCATCAATGCGGGGTTCCGGCAGGAACTGTTCGAGAAGAAGTTGACGCTCATTGCGACCGCCTATGATCTCTTCCATAGCCTGAAGCGCCAGTACGAGCTTGACATCCCCGGCCTCACGCAATCGATCGTCAGCCGGCACGAAACGCGTTTCGTGTACCTTGGATTTACCTACCATCTCGGCTCCGTCCCGAAAGCTCCGAAGGAAGAGGAACAGCAGGACGAGGACGACGAGTGAACCTTTCGGCGAACGCAGGCATGGCCGGCGCATCAGATCGGGTCACGCGACGTGGATAAATTCAACAGCATGTCCGCCCTGTTGGCCGCATTGCCCGCGCGCGACAATTTTGCCATCCATGCCGACCGCTCGCATGGCTCGAAGGTCAAAATCTTTGCGCCGCACGGCGGCTGCATCGAACCGTGCACCGAACCGGTCGTTCTCGCATTGTCGATGGACCTGTACGATTGCTATGTCTTCAGCGGAAGGCGATCGAGCGGGTGCTTCGCCACACTCCACGTCACGAGTACGCGCTACGACGAGCCGCAGTGTCTGGCCCTGGCGGAGGAGGCGGAACTCGCGCTCGCAGTCCATGGATGCGAAGGAAGGGAAGAGCTCGTCTACGTCGGAGGGGGTAACGCAGACCTTGCGGCGAAGTTCCTCGCCCGGCTCGTCGCCGAAGGATTTCCGGCGCAGCTCGCCCCCGCAGACATGGCCGGGGGAGATCCGCGGAATTTTGTGAACCGTGCCCGTCAGAACGGCATTCAGCTTGAGCTCAGCGCGGGATTCCGAAAGAGCCTCTTCCCCTCCTTTCCCAAATCGCTTCAACGCGACCCTGTTCTGTTCCCACGGTTCGTCGAAACGGTCCGTACATGGCTCGCATCGGTTGAACAATACCTGGACCCTTCCCGTCCCGCGTCGAATAGCTAAGGCATTCATGACACTCAAAACAGTACAATTCGACATCATCATCATCGGTGCCGGCCCGGCTGGGCTTTCCGCCGCGATCGAAGCGACGAAGGCCGGTATGCGCGCTCTCGTTCTTGACAAGGGGAGCGTCGTGGACGGCATCCAGCGCTATCAGCAGGAGATGTTCTTCTTCTCCACCCCCGAACTCCTGGAGATCGGCGGCATCCCGTTCGTCATTCCCACGACGCGACCGACCTCCCGGGACTGCGTGAACTACTACCGCTCCGTGGCGGAGCATTACCGTCTGGATTTCGCGTTCTACGAACGCGTCGTCTCCCTGAGGCGGGCCGACGGGGCATTCCTTCTCACGGGGGAGAGCGGGAAGACGTACGCGTCGACCTACTGCGTCGCCGCGACGGGATACTACGACACACCGAACATGCTGAAGGTCCCCGGAGAAGGGCTCCCGCATGTGTCGCATTTCTATCACGACCCATCGCCGTACTACCGGCAACAGGTGCTTGTCGTGGGGGGGAAGAACTCCGCGGTGGAGGCCGCATTGGACCTCTGGCGGCACGGCGCACAGGTGACACTCGTGCACCGGGGAGAAAAACTCAGCAGCGGCGTGAAGTACTGGATCCTCCCCGATCTTGAGAACCGGATCGCCGCCGGATCGATGGCGGCGCACTTTTCGAGCACGGTGAAGGAGTTTCGCAAGGGGGTGACGGTGGTAGAGAAAACAGGTGGGGGCGCCTTGGAGATAGAGACCGACTTCGCTTTCGTCCTCATCGGGTACCGGCCCGACGTCTCATTCTTGCGGTCCCTTGGGATCGAGATCGATCCCGCCACACTCGTCCCGGCGCACAATCCGGAAACGTACGAGACGAACATCCCCGGTCTCTTCGTCGCGGGAGGGCTCGTCGGCGGCAGGTTCAACAACAAGGTCTTCATCGAGAACGGGAGAGAGCACGGCAAGAAGATCGTCGCGGCCATCCAGCACCGTTAAGTTCGCTACGCCCCGGCGCTAGAGGCTGTCGTCATAGCGCAATTGGTCGTCCTTTGACTTCTTCGGCGGAACCCCGAACTGGTAGGTGAACCCGAGAAAGAGGACTCGGGTGTCGCGCGTGTTCGTCACGGTTTGGGTGAGCGCGGGAGTGGAGAGCTCGAGCTGCCGCTTGAGCGTCTTGAAGATGTCCGCCACGGTCACCACCATCGCAAGCCGTCCTTCCATGAATTCCTGCCGATACCCCATATTCACCACCCAGCTTGGGATGAACTCGCCCTGCGGCGTGAGGCGCGCTGAATTGTAATTGGAATTCACCTGCACCCTCGAGCCCTGCGCGCAGTTGACGTTCGCCGTGAGGCCGCTCGTCCAGGTCGTCGTGGAGCGCGTCCCGGCGTAGCCGAGGTTCGTGGCGTCGATCTCGTTGCGGAAGCCGCTCGCATTCCAGTGGAGCGTCAAGAGCTCTCCGACATTCGCCGAGACGACGATCTCCAGGCCGCCGGAACGGTCGGTGGAGAGATTCTCCTTCGTCGTAAAGAGCGTCGTGTCGTTCAGGAGCTCGGTCACGTTGGTGATCCTGTTGTACGTGTACCGGTAGAAGAGGGCGGGGACGACGGTCAGGACGTCGTTCTGCAGCTGGCATCCCAGTTCGAACGAACTGATGTACTCCGGAAGGAGCCTCGGGTTTCCCGCTTGCGCGTTTCTGGGGTCGCGGTATTCCTGGAATGGATTCAGGTCCTCGCCGCGGGGGCGGTGCGTGCGCCGGCTGTAGCTCAGCTGGAGCTCGAGCGCCGGACCGAGCGTGTAGGAGAGGTGGAGCGAGGGGTAGAGGTTGACGTAGTCGTTCGTGATGGTCGCATTGGTCGTCAGGAGCTCCGAGCGGATGTGCGCCTTCTCCGTCCGGAGCCCGGCCATCAGGCCGAAAGCGCCGAAGGACTCTTTGTACGTCGCGTAGACGGCGTTGATCGCTTCATGGTAGAGAAAGCGGTTCGTCCGCGACGCGTCGCTGAGATACTGTTCTGCGGCGGGGTCGAACGTCTCCACGATGTTATTGAGATCGTTGTTGCTGAACTCCCCTTCGTACCCTGCTTCCAAACTTGCGGACTCGGACAGGGGATCGGAGTAGCTCAGAGCGACCTGGCTCCGGTCGTCCCCCGCGAGAATGAGCGTGTGTTCGAACGACGTCGGCCCCGAAGGGAAGAGATAGACGTTCGTGTAATGGTTGTCCTCCTGTTCCGGGGACCGGGAGAGCGTGTACTCGAGGCGCAGCTGGTGCTCCTCTCCCGGAAAGTCGTGCTCGACGTAGGCCGTGAACCCGTATTCCTTCTCGAATTGGTCGTCTCTCCTGATCCGGCGGTAGTCGTTGAGCGTGGCGAGGCCCGCGTCCTGGAGGAGCTGCACGGCCTGTTCGTCCCGGGAAAAGCTGTTGTAGAAGTAGTTCCCCGAGACTCCGAGCTGGTCATGCTCGCCGAGCCGGTAGTCAGCGCCAGCTGTGAGCGTATGGGAAAGCGGGCTGGCGGAGGAATTGAGGTCGTTCCGATAGAACGTCACGGCCGATGCGGAATCGGTTTGGCGCCGCGCGTCCGCGGTGATCCGATTACGCTTGTCGTTGCGCAAGCCGTACCCGGCATAGACGTTCCAGTCGCCGGGGTTGAAATTCAGCCGGACGTTCGCGTTGTACCGCCCCTGGTTGCCGGCGTTCCCGGAGAGGTTCCCGTTCAAGCCGAGCGCGGTATTCTTCTTCTGGACGATGTTGATGATACCGGAGGTGCCGTCGGGCTTGTACTTCGCCGATGGGTTCGTGATGACCTCGATCCGCTCGATGGAGCTCGCCGGCATGTTTTGGAGGGCGTCGGCGCTGTTCTTGTCGAGGAGGGGGGATGTCTTGCCGTTGACCATGAAGCGGACGTTTCCCGACCCACGCAGGGAGATGTTGCCGTCGATGTCGACCTGGACCGACGGGATGTTCTGAAGAAGTTCGCTTGCGGACCCCGATTTTGCCATGAGGTCCTTGTCGACGTTGTACACCTTTCGGTCGATGGAGGAGGTGAAGAGCGCCTTTTCCCCCGTGATGAGGACCTCGTCCAAGTCGACCGACTTGGGCGTCAGCGAGACCGTCCCGACGTTGAGATGCTTATGCTCCGCGTCGATCCGGAAGACGGCGGACGACTTCGCCACGTATCCGATGAGGCCGTACGTCAGATAGAACGCGCCGGCGGGCACGTTCGCGATACTGATCTTCCCCGCGTCGTCCGTCGCCGCGCCGGTGACGATGGCGCTGTCGGCCGCCGAATGGACGGCGACGTTCGCGAACGGGACGGGCCGGCGGGTGGATTCGTCAATGACGATGCCGGTGACGGTTCCGGTGTTCGGACTCTGAGCCCGGACCGGGAGTGAAACGAGAACGAGGAGGAGACAGGTGCTGGCGAATCGAACAAGCGGCATGTATGCGGATCCCAGAAGAGTGAGAAGTAATAGAGCATCGTGCGATATCGTGCGATGGAGAGACCCTATCTACACCCCGTCGTCATCGTCGTCGTCGTCATCGTCCTTCTCGCCGTTCTCGTCGTTCTCGCTGGTCTTTTTGCTCGGCTTCACGACCTCCCCGGACGCGTCGAGCGTGACCTCGCGGGTCTTTGTGCCGACTTGGACCTGGATCTCGTAGCTCGTCTTCGCCTCGCGGGTGACCTTTTCCGCCTTCATGATCTTCCCGTCGGGGTACTCTTTCGCGAGAGAGCTCTTCATCGCTTCGGAGAGCTTCCCGGGCGGCAACGATTCCTCGGTCTCGACGACCTTGCCGGAAGGCGTATAGAGCAGGTCCCGGTCGACCTTCCCATCCGTGCTTTCGATCTCGTAGAGCTGCTTACCGAGTTCCGTCTCGATCGACTGGCCCGTGATCGTCGCATGGGGGTACTGCGCTTCGAAGGCTTTCAGGACGGCGGCGGGTATCTCCTTCCTCGTGATCTTCTTGTCGGCGCCGAGAGTGAGAGAGGAGCCGGCGATGGAGATCAGGATGAGGCTCATGACGATGGCGAACGCGCGTGCGGGATTCATATGGTGGTCCTTCTTGATAGTGTGGTGTGCTGACCGGTGTTCGAACGAATGATCTCTGAAAGATACGGATTCAAGATGAAACCGGGATGAAAAAGTGAGGCCCTACCCGGCCGGGGCGCCAGCGGGAAGTTCGACCTGGAAGGAGGATCCTCTCCCCGGGGTGCTCGTCACGCTGACCGTTCCGCCGTGGAGCTCCACGAGCTGCTGTACGATGGCCAGTCCGAGCCCTGCTCCGTCATATCCGGAGCGTGCCGGGTCGGCGCGGTAGAACCGCGTGAAGATGTGCCCGAGTGCCTCCGCCGGGATGCCCGGGCCGGTATCGTCGAACCGGAGGAGGACCGCGTCCGGCCGGACTCGGTCGACCGACGCCGTGACGACGGAGTGCGCGGGAGCGTACTTCACAGCGTTATCGAGGAGATTGATGATCACGCGCTGGAGCTTTTCCTCGTCGGCTCGTATCTCTGCGGCGTCATGGAGGTCGACCTTGATCTGGACGTCCTTCTTATTGGCCACTGGGCTGATGCGCTGCACGCACCCGACAAGGAGCTCGTCGAGGCGGACCGGCCGGAGATCAAGCGTGAGTTGGGAGGCGTCAAGCTTTGCAAGGAGGAGGAGGCTGTCGGTGAGTCGTGTCAGCCGGTCGATCTCCAGGAGCGACGTCTGAATGCTTTCCTTCACGGCGGGCTCCGTTGTCTGGCTCGCAGCGAACTCCAGCTCGCTGCACAGGACCGTCAGCGGGGTGCGGATCTCGTGCGAGGCGTCGGCGATGAACTGGCGCTGGCCCCGGAATGACGATTCGATCCGTTCGATCATGCTGTTGAGCGTCTCGCCGAGATGGCGGACCTCGTCGTGCGCCTTGGGAAGCGTGAGCCGCTCGTGGAGGTTGCTCGCAGTGATCTGCCGGGCGGTATCCACCATGCCGATCATCGGCCGGAATGCGAGCTTCGTGATGCCGTACGCTGCGAGCGACGTGACGAAAAGGGCGAGCGGGATCCCGATGAGGTATTCGATGAGGAGGCGCTGGAGGACGTCGTTCACATCCGTCATGGAGAGAGCAAGTTCGAGGACGGGACGGTCGTTCTCGTCGACCTCCACTCTGGTCCTCAGGGACCTGTATGCCGTCCCCCCGGCGCTGAATCCGCCGATCCGTTCGCTCCGTGTGACGTTCCCATGAGTGTGACCGTCCGGAGCCTGGTCAAAAAGGCTGTCCCGGTCGATGATGACGCCGCTGGGCGAAACAAGCTCCGCATGTAGTCCGGGCCTCCGGTCGATCTCCCGCTTCAAAATGGCACCCTGGTCCTGGTCCGTGCGCGACTCATTCTCCTCCTCGCTGAGTTCGGTCGAGATCTTCGCGGCGTAGCTCTCAAGGCGTGCATCGAGCTTCGCCGTCTCGGCCTCACGCGTGTCCTGGTAGATGAAGTACGCAAATCCGAGCAGCAGGAGCCCGAAGACGAGCGTGTATGCGAGGATGATCTTCGTCCTAATGCTCAGCATCGCGGTCCGAAAAGATGTACCCGGCGCCCCGGACGGTGTGGATGAGCTGGCGGTCGAACCCCTTGTCGACCTTACGCCGGAGGAACTTGATGAACGACTCGATGACATTGCTTCTGGGTTCGAAGTTCATGTCCCAGAGGTGCTCGGAGATCCTTGAACGGGTAAGGATGGTGTTGGGGTTGAGCATGAAGAGTTCGAGGAGGGCGAACTCCTTTGCCGTCAGGGGGATCTCGCGTCCCTCACGGACGGCCTTGTGCGTGTTGAGCTCGAGACGCAAGCCGAACTGCTCGGTGGTCGCCGCTCGGACCTCGGTCGACCTGCGGACGAGTGAACGGATCCTGGCGACGAGCTCGCCGGTGTGGAACGGCTTCGCGAGGTAATCGTCGGCGCCCGTGTCGAGCCCGCGGATCTTGTCGCCTACGTCTTCCAGCGCCGTCAGCATGAGGATCGGCGTCGTGATGTTCTGCTTCCTGAGGTTCGCGCAGGTCGTCCAGCCGTCCTGTCGGGGAAGGAGGACGTCGAGAATGATGAGGTCGTTGTCGTTGGTCTTCGCCAGTTCCTCGCCGGTGATGCCGTCATAGGCGATGTCCACGGCGTAGCCCGCCGATCGCAGGTTCTTGGAAACCGCGGCGGCGACCTTCGTATCATCTTCGATCAGGAGTATGCGCATGTGGCTCGTCTCGGCAACAAGATACCTTTTCTAGATGAAAGCAAGATGAAACGGTGTACCGCCAAGGCGGTATTCATGAGAAAACCAGCCCGGTGACGGAGGATGATCCCAGGTCCGGCCGAGGGGGGGAGACGGTCCACCAGGAGTTACGGCCGCTCCAGCTGCGTCAGGTAGCTCTCGGTCTTGCGTGCATTCTCGCTCCCGGCGGGGAGTATCGCAAGATACCTCCGAAGTATGCCGATCTGGTTCTCCCGGTCGTTCCGCTTTCGATACAACAGCTCGAGATCGAGGTATGGGATCTCCATCCGGGCGTTCTTCGCGAGCGCGAGGAGGAGCTCCCGCTCCGCCCCCTGGTCGTCCCCCGTTCGCAGGAGGACGCTCCCCGTGAGAGCGAGCATCTCCGCCTGATCGACGCTGGCGGCGAGCGACCGTTTGGTGAATCCGAGCGCCTCCCGGTAGCGCGACTCCTTGAAGAGCGCCCACGCGAAGGAGTTCGCCAGACGCGTATCTTTGGGGGCAAGGGCGAGCGACGCGTCGAGCATCTGGCCGCATTTTTCGAGCTTCCCCTTCGCGAAGAGCGCCGACGCGAGGTTCTCCGAGAACTGGACGACGAGCGACGTTTCGGCGATCGTTGAGAGGCCATGGAAGAGCGATGCGTCGAACAGACCGGCTGGCGTCGGAGGCGGCCGGTACAGCCAGATGGTCGGACCGTTCTGGGACTCGGCGGGCTTGAACTCCTTCTCCATGCGCCATGCGGACCGAAGGCGCGCGTATTGGGCGAGTACTTCCTTATAGCGCTCGGGCTCGAGGAGGAACCGGCCGTAGTCGTAGTCGCTCGCGATCAAGAGGTCCATGTCCTCGTACCAACGAGGATCGTAGAACGGCGCGAGCGCCTCGGAACCGGTGGGAGTGAACGGGATGAGGAGCGACGTGTAGCGCTCCTTCGGTATGCTGATCCCGAAAGGCCCCGTGACGATCGCCGACGACTGCGGCAGCGACTCCATGATCCACTCTCGTGCCTGCGTCCTCGTATCGGGGAGGGCGAGCGAGCGGTGGTAGGAAAGCGTCGACGATACGGGCCAGGCCAGTACGATCAAGAGAAGGGCCGCCAACGACCCCGACCGAAGGAGGGTACGGTTTCCGGTGAACACGGAGATCGTCTCCCAGAATTCGACCAGAGCGACCGAGCCAAAGAGCAGAAGGAACGGCATGACGGGGAGGATGTACCGTTCCGCCCTCATCTCCCACGAGCCGATGACGCAGAGATAGAAGACGGGAAAGACCATGGCGAGGAGAAGCCGCCGATCCTTCCGTACTGCGCCGATGAGGATGCCGCAGACCGATGCGAAGAGGAACGGCCAGCCGAGGTAACGCGGAAAAGCGTCGGTGAGGTACCAGAGAAGAGAGCTTCGCCCCGGCTCCACCCCCAGATGACCTGTGGCCATGTGGCGCTGCTCATAGGAGAAGTCAATCAGGAACTGCGACGCATGCAAGAGGATGTATGGGTTCAGGATGATGAACACGACCGCCGAGGCACCGAGGGCCAAGAGGAGCCGGAGCGTCACATTGCTGCCTCTCTCGCCTTCCGTAGGGATCTTGCGCCAGAAATGCGCCAGGAGGAGGGGGGCAACCATGAGGACACCGTTGTACTTCGATCCGGCCGCCAGTCCTGTCGCAACGCCAGCCAGGATGTACCAGCGCAGTTCGGGCGCGTCGTCGAGCCTCGTGATGAAGTAAAAGGCTAGGAGAGCGAAGAACGTCATCGGGGTATCGACGTTCACGATCTGGGCCTCCGTGATGAACAGGGGGTTGAGCGCCAGAACGAGCGAGGCGACGAGCCCGGCAGCGCTCCCGAACCACCGCGATACGACCGCGTAGAGGAGAAGGATCGTCCCGATGTCGAACACGGCGCTGAGGCCTCGGGCCAGCGTGATGAAGAGGGTCGGGTCCTGTTCGTACGCCTTCTGGAACGCTGCCAGGTCGTGGTACGCCCCCGTGAGGTGACCAATGCCGTAGTGAGCCGCCTGGAGAGCGAACTGGAGGTAGCATGTGAGCGCGGGGTAGTGGAAAAAGTCCGGGTTTAAGGTGATGCCGGGAGCGCCCCAGCGCCAGAACTTCCACGCGACGGCGAACGGGTAGGCCTCTTCGTACATATCGGGGAGGCTCCAAGACAGGTGCCAGATTCGGAAGACCGCCCCAATTGTTACGATCAGGAGGAGGAACGTCCGTTCGTACCTGATGTGCTGTTCTGTCGATGTTGAAATAGGTTCCACTGACGCCTGTGTGAATTTTCTTAGGGTTGTAAGGTACTCATCCGGAGGGCCACTTTCAACAGGATCGGGGGTCAGAGCCGTCTATCAGGGGAGCCTATTAGGCCCGGGGCATCGGGAGCTGTGAGGGGGCGCTTTCTCCCGCGGCTTTCCCCGGTTGCCGGCGAAGATTCGGCGTCTCCGTATTAACTCATGTAAAGATCTAAACGAAGTTGATTCGTTGCCTCATAGAGATATCTAAATGAGTCTCTTGACAATTAGGCTCAAATTGATCTCATTTATAGTATCGTATTCTACGCAACTATGGTCAGAGAAGAGAACGGGCGGCACTCTTGCGTGCCCGTCCGTATGATGCGCAAAGAGCGCCCCTTTCTATGAAGATTCTTCTGGATTGCATCCAACGCGACTGGCGGCATCATGGATCTCCTCAACAACCGTGTATTCCGTCGACCTCGTGGTCTTTTTCTGTGGTGTCTCGAACATGACGCGCACGCTCGATAAACTGCTGCCGGAGATGATCGTGAGACATTCGTGAAATTCGCACTTCTGACACTCTTCCTTGCCCTTTCATGCGTTGCCGGCGCCTTGGGACAGCTCCGGGTTCTCTCCGGAGCGCCGCTCGGCGCTCCACACACTAGCGGCCCGATGGTATTTGTCATGAAAGGGGACAGCGTGCTTCGCTCCATGACGTTCGACCAGGACCGAGATACGAACGTCATCGTCTTGTTCAAAGATCCTCCGTTAAGCGCCAGATTCGAGATGCGCAAGGCGTTGCCGGGCGGCCGGGTTTTCTCCGTCTTGGACGGGCTCCTCGGCGTGCACCAGCGATTCAAATCCGATCTCAGGGCGATCGAAGCCATGGCGGCGCAGCGGCCGACGACGGCGGCGGCATCCACCGTTCGGTTCGAATACTTCATCGCCGTTGACGGCATCGCGTTGAGAATGAGCCAGGGGATCATTGCGGAGGTCCGGAGACTTCCCTATGTCTCGGGCATCTATATCGACGCGATGGTCTCAACGCTCGATGACGCGAGCAACACGCTGGTCGGGGCGCCGGGATTTTGGGACGCCTACAGCTTGAAGGGGGAGAACATCGACATCGCGATCCTCGACACCGGAATTGACTACCTGCATGAAGCGCTCGGAGGAGCGCCGTTCCCCAACGCCAAGGTCGTCGGAGGGAGCGACATCATCAACGGCGACAACGACCCCATGGACGACCATGGGCACGGGACGCATGTGGCCGGCATTGCCGCCGGGGACGGACCGCCTCCGATGAACTTGAGAGGCGTGGCGCCGAAGGCCAGACTCTGGGCATTCAAGGTGCTCAACGCCGGAGGGTCGGGCTACTCGTCGCAGGTCATCGCGGGGATCGAGAAGGCGCTCGATCCGGACGGCGATCCGTCAACACCCACGCCGATCAAGGTCATCAGCATGAGCCTCGGCGGCTCCGGCGATCCCGGCGACCCCCTGTCTCAAGCGGTGGACAATGCCGTCGCAAGCGGGGTGGTCTGCGCCGTCGCGGCCGGCAATAACGGTCCCGCGTACCAGAGTATATCCTCTCCGGGCTGCGCGAAGGGGGCCTTGACCGTGGGAGCCTCGACGAACGCCGATGCCGTCGCCTCGTTCAGCTCCCGCGGGGGAACGGATCTCACCTTTGCCATCAAGCCGGATGTGACCGCGCCGGGGAGCCAGATCGTCTCGGCAAAGCTTGGAGGGGGCTACATCGCTCGGAGCGGTACGTCGATGGCGACGCCCCACGTCGCCGGCGCGGCGGCATTGCTCCGTGAGCTCCATCCCGAGTGGCCTCCCGCGGAGATCAAGGCGGTCCTCATGGCAAGCGCGCACAACCTCGGAGCGAATGTCTGGTCGCAGGGGAGCGGGAGGATCGATCTCGCGGGCGCCGGGATCATGCTCGCCGATGTCACACCGGGAAGTGTCAGCCTCGGCATGGTGGATCACACCCTCGGTCTCTGGTCGCGCACGGACACGCTCACCGTCCACAACCATCGGGCGACCCCCCAGACGTTCGCCCTCTCCGTGCGCAATGCGCTGCCCGGCGGGGTCGGCGTCGCACTGCACCCGAGCTCGATGACGGTCGCGCCGGGCGACAGCGCTTCGTTCGAAGTGGCGACGAGCGTGGATAACACGATCTACGGCTACCCCGCCGGCACCCCGCCGGCATACGAGAACCGGATCGTCGTCCGGTCGACCTCGACGTCGGACAGCGTGAGCGTGCCCATCGCGTTCATTGATGCGCCGTTCATGACGCTGAAGTTCGACAAGCAGCCGCTGCTCCTGTTCATTCAGAACAAGAAGGGCAAGTACCTCATCAAGGAGGGCTCCATCGCGGACAGTCTTGTGCTCCTCCTTCCGAACGACACGTACGATATCCTGGTGGACTTCGACTTTGCGCACGCTGTCCTGCGAGAGCACGTCGTTCAGAACGGCACGAGCCTCGTGATGATCAATTCGTCCGAGGCGCGCCACCAGATCGTGCTTCGCTCGAACGATCTTGCGGGGAACAACACGGCCTTCGGCAATAATATCTTCAACCGGTACATCGTGCCGAAAGGCGCGAAGAGCACCGACGTGACCATCGGGTGGCTGTTCATCGGCTACCCGTACGAGACCCCGTTCTTCGTCTCGGACGTGAGCGCGGACTATACCTACTTCAGCAAGGTCTCCTCGGTCTTTCCCTCCGGGGACTTCGCTGCCATGCCCTTTGTCATCGCCGGCGGGATCTCGAACGACACGCTCCTGCAGAACGACTCCGGGAGGTGGAAGCAGCTCGACTACACGTATCCTGCCCCGGCGAACCTCGCTCAAGTCCACGTGTTCAATGAGACCAACGGCTGGTTTTCCCAGGTCCTTGCGCGGCCGTTCCATGCGACGTCGTATGTCGCGCCTGTCTCGTCTCCCAGCGCGGTCCCCGAGGCGCTTCAGCAGTACCTCTACGCCTATCAGACGGTGAGCTCCGGGGCCGACCCGTTCTTTTCGACGGATCCTGTCCTCTATCGGACCGGGATCGCCGTCGTGAGCGACCCGGACACGGTGAAGTTCTACAACGAGGGGAACACCGCGAACCCGCTCTTGACGACCACCGCCGGTCCGGTGAACATCCCCGTCGGCGAAGGAGCGCCTCTCTGGATCGGAAGGACCTGGAACACCGCATCGGTGGTCTCCCTGGGGCCAGGCCAGCTCAATTCGAAGGGGTACTTCGTCTCCCCGCATGGAGATCTCTCGTTCAGTCTGTTCCCGTATGTCCTGTTGCGCGGCGATTCGGTGATCCGGACGGGGACGTTCCTGAACGGATACTGCATCGGCACCGGTGTCTGCGCCGGCGACCCGGGGAATATCGCGACCATCACGCCCGGGCCCTATCGCTTGCGCGCGACGTACGGCGATTACTCGATCGGCAACGTCCGGGGAGCCGAGACGGTGACGCTCGACTTCGATCTGGGGGCGCTCGACAAGAATCCCCCCGCCCTGACACGCTTGGAGATCTTTTCCGACGGGACGGCGACGGACGTCCTTCTCAACGGCAGCGCGAACGAGGTTGTGTTCTCGGTCGCCGACCCGTTCGTCGCGCATGCCTCGGGGGTCGCGTCGGTAGAGACGTTCATGAGATTGCTCGGTGATGCGTCATGGCGGCCGTTGGCTCTCACGATCCAGGATAGCACATATCGTGCGCGATTGCCGGATGGCCTGCCGGGCGGCTACTATTCCCTGAGGATCGTTATGCGCGATTCGACAGGCAATGTCCTCGATGACATGATCGAGCCGGCGTTCGAAGTTCCCGGCCCTGCATTCTCCGCCGTGAACTTCGCATTCGGCACCGTGAGCGCCGCCTGTCGCTCGACGAAGCGGTTCTCCCTGAAGAACACCGATCCCGCGGTGGCGCTCACCGTGCGGTCGATCGCGTCCGATGATCCCGATTTTACGGTCTCACCGGCGTCCCGGATCATCGAACCGCTCGCCGAAGGGTCATTTGAGATCACGTTTCATCCGGGAAGCCAGGGCTCGAAGGCCGGCAACATCATCGTCGCGCACTCGGCAAAAGCCGCTCCGGACACCTTGACTGTCTCGGGGATCGGGATCGGCGCGGACAGCGGGGCGATCTCCATGACGGCGAGTTACGGGACCGATTGGCAGCTGGTGTCCTTGCCGGTCACCGGATGCCCCATGACGCTCTCTCCGCTCTTTGAGTTTTCATCGTCCTACGTCCAGCGTGATACGCTTCTGAACGGCAGAGGCTACTGGACAAAACTCCTGGACTCGAGCATCGCCTTCAGCGGTTACCCTCTCGCACGAGAGACGTCGAGTGTGAACGCGGGCTGGAACATCGTCGGATCGATCACCAACAACGTCGCCGTGGGCGCTCTCCTCACCATTCCTCCGGGGATCCTCGGCTCCCCTTTCTTCGGCTTTGACCGAACATATTATATCGCGGATTCCATCGCCGCCGGACATGCCTACTGGGTCAGGGCGACCCAGGCGGGGGAGCTCGTCGTGGGGAGCGGACCAGCTGGGCCGCCTCTGAAACCAGCTGCGGAGGACATCTTGTCGCGGTCCAATTTCCTCGCGATCGCCGACGCCCTCGGAAGAACGCAACGGCTCTACTTCATCGACGGGCATGAGGCCGGACAATGGCCGGAGAGGTTGTCTTTGCCTCCGGCTCCTCCCGGCGATGCGTTTGATGCGAGGTTCTCTTCTGGCCACATGCTCGTCGCTACCGCGCCGGGGAAGAGCCAGGAGTTCCCGGTGAGCGTCTCGTCCGCACACTACCCGATCAGGTTCACGCTGCACACAGCGGCCGTGGCGATCGATGCTTTGCTCGAAGTGAGCCAGGAGGCGTTCGCACTGAAGGCGGGTGCGACCGTGGAGTTGGCGAAGCCCGCCTCTCGGATCACTCTGAGGCTCAACGCGCAGAGTTCCACTCCTGCGCGCTTTCAGCTTGGGCAAAATTACCCGAACCCGTTCAACCCGACGACGACGATCTCCTACGGGCTGCCTCGTTCGAGTGCGGTGCGATTGGAGATCTTTACCGCGTTAGGCCAGAAAATCGGCGTGCTCATCGATGAGTTCCAGGCCGCTGGACTTCATGAGGCGACCTTCGATGCGCGCGCCCTTCCAAGCGGGGTCTATTTCTACCGATTGCAAGCCGGCACGTTCGCCGATGTGAAGAAGATGCTGCTCATGAGGTGAATGGCACGCTTGATACAGAGCGGCCCGTCCCGGCCGGTCGCGCCAGGGCGCCGCGAGCGGACCGGAGTCCGGACAATGACTCGCTTCCGCAGGTACTGCCTCGGTTTGAATCCGTCGCTTTTCCGCCCGTCGTTGTGTACCGATCCCAGAACTTGACTCTGCGTATGCAGATGCGTAGATTTACCCGATTAACGAACGCTTATTCTAAGAACTGGGAGCAGTTACACGTGGCACTTGCAATTCACTTCTTCCTAGTACAACTCCATACGGCTTGACGAAACGATCAGAGTAACCTCCGCTCTGGAAGAAGGATTAACTGAGTATTTGTGGACTTGGGAGGAATTCCTTGGGATTCACAGGAAAGTGAAAGCCGCGCACAAACGGAGATTCCTAGCTCGACATCACTAAAAGAGAATATTTATAATTTAAGAAAGCCGTGATTCTAAACGAATATTCCCATTTTGGGAACCAGTATGTTGATAATTATGCAGAGATTAGCGCACCAGCCACTTGACATTCTATCAGATATACTGTTTCTTTCATTGTTCCCAAAATGGGAATGGGTGACAGAATGCGAGTAATTTCCCGTTCCAGGTTAGTTGAGTTTTGGGAGAAGCACAGGGATGCAGAACAACCCTTGAGGGCTTGGTTTAAGGAAGCAAAAAGGGATAACTGGAAAACGCCGGTTCAAATCAAGAGCCTATATGCTACTGCAAGCATATTACAGAAGGAGCGGGTAGTTTTCAATATAGCAGGAAATAAGTATCGACTTGTTGTTATTGTAAAGTACGAATTTGGGATTGTATAAATAAGATTTATTGACACACATAAAATATACGACACAATAGACGCGCTGACCATATGAAAAACACTGTACGAGTAAGGACAATAAAGACGAAAAGGGAGCATGCATCGGCCCTACGACTTATCGACCAATTGCTGGATGCAAAGCCAAACACAGAAAAAGGCGACCTCTTAGAGATTCTTTCTATTTTAGTTGAAAAATATGAGGACGACCATTTTGTTATTGAAAACCCTGATCCAGTTGAAGCGATCAAGTTTCGTATGGAACAACTCGGATATACGACACAAGAACTGGCTCCCCTTCTCGGCGGAAAGAGTAGAGTGTCAGAAATACTCAAAAAGAAGCGAACTCTCAGCTTGACTATGGTGAGAAATCTCAATCGAGAGTGGGGAATTCCGGCAGAATCACTTATACGCGAATAACCCCTCACCCACGAACTCGATGATTGTCTGGGCTCGACAACGCTCAGCAGGTAACCTTCTCCGTCCCGATTCGCTGGGGACGAGCTTTCCCTCGCAAAAGTCCTTCGTACTTCCCAGAGATGCCCTCGTTTTGTTCTCTCTGCAGATGTGGAGCGTTCTATTTCATAATGCGCCATGACCATTCTGCAAAAATCATTGCTTCTTTGTGCCGAAATTCCTATATTATGCCCGCATTTTCAACCTCTTCTCACTCTAACCCTTCTCGGTTCACCCCCGCAGTGGGGCAGTCTGCAGTAATCAGCGGATAGAGACTAAAAAGATGGAATTTTCTTTATAAAGGAGTTACATGAACGAAGGTAAAATTACGCAGGTCATCGGTCCCGTCGTCGATATCGACTTCTCAGGCGGAAAGCTTCCCTCGATCCTCAACGCCGTCAAGATCCCGCGGACGAACATCGAGGGCGTGAAGGAAGACCTCATTTGCGAGGTCCAGCAGCACCTGGGAGAGGAGCGCGTCCGGACCGTGGCGATGGATTCCACCGACGGACTCGTCCGGGGCATGACCGCGTTCGACCTCGGCAGCCCGATCATGGTGCCCGTCGGACCGACCACCCTCGGCCGGCTCATCAACGTCACCGGTCACGGGATCGACAACCTTCCCCCGATCGAGAGCAAGATGAAGTACCCGATCCACCGTTTGGCCCCGAAGTTCGAGGACCTCAGCACGCAGAAAGAGATGTTCGAGACGGGCATCAAGGTCATCGACCTCCTCGAGCCCTACTCCAAGGGGGGCAAGACCGGCCTCTTCGGCGGCGCAGGCGTCGGCAAGACCGTCGTCATCCTTGAGCTCATTCATAATATCGCGCTCCATCACGGCGGCTACTCCGTGTTCGGCGGCGTCGGCGAGCGGACCCGCGAAGGGAACGATCTGTGGCTTGAAATGAAAGAGTCGGGCGTTCTCGACAAGACGGCGCTCGTGTTCGGACAGATGAACGAACCTCCCGGCGCGCGCCAGCGCGTGGCCTTGACCGCGCTCACGATGGCGGAGTACTTCCGCGACGAGGAAGGGAAGGACGTTCTCCTGTTCATCGACAACATCTTCCGCTTCGTCCAGGCGGGTTCAGAAGTGTCGGCCCTCCTCGGACGCATGCCGTCGGCCGTCGGCTACCAGCCGACGTTGAGCACGGAGGTCGGCGAACTCCAGGAGCGCATCACCTCGACGAAGAAGGGTTCGATCACGTCGGTCCAGGCCATCTACGTCCCGGCGGACGATCTCACCGATCCGGCCCCCGCGACGACCTTCTCGCATCTTGACGCGACCACCGTCTTAAGCCGCCAGATCGCGGAACTCGGCATCTATCCGGCCGTCGACCCCTTGGATTCCACGTCGCGGATCCTCGAGCCGGGCACGATCGGCATGGAGCACTATTCGGTCGCCAAACGCGTGAAGGAGATCCTGCAGAACTACAAGGACCTCCAGGACATCATCAACATCCTCGGCATGGACGAGCTCTCCGACGAGGACAAGCTCAGCGTGAACCGCGCCCGAAAGATCCAGAAGTTCCTCTCCCAGCCCTTCTCGGTGGCGGAGCAGTTCACCGGCATCCCGGGCAAGTACGTGAAGCTCGAGGACACGATCCGGAGCTTCAAGGGGATCATCGAGGGACGCTACGACCATATCCCCGAGAGCTACTTCTACATGGTCGGCACGATCGACGAGGTCGTCGAAAAGTTCAAGAAAGAGAACCCCTAAGAGCGTATGGCGGACAAGGCATTCAAGCTCGAGATCGTCACGCCGCGAAAGGTGGTCTACAACGGCGACGTGGTGAGTTTCAGCGCGCCGGGGACCATGGGCGGGTTTCAGGTGCTCTTCAACCACGCGCCGCTCCTGTCGGAGATCGGCGTCGGCGAAGTGAAGATCCAGGATCCGCAAGGGAACGATCTGCGCTACGCCACCAGCGGCGGGTTCGTCGACGTGAAGCAGAACCATGTCGTCTTGCTGGCGGAGACCGCCGAGCACTCGACCGAGATCGACAAGGCGAGGGCGGAAGCATCGAAGGACCGAGCCCAGAAGCGCATCGCCGAGCACAAGGAGGAGTGCGATGTCGCGCGCGCCCAAGCGTCTCTGAGCCGGGCGCTCAACCGCCTCAAGGTCGCCCGAAACGTTTGAGCTCCCGCAATTGTGGACGTTTTATCCCGAGCCCCGCGCCCCAGTGTCACCAGAGGCGCGGGGCTTTCATTTCTCCCTGAACCCTCCCCGCACACGAAGAAATCACACCTGAAGAACTCGTTGACATTCAGGGTGATAAACCGTATATTTTTCTCCAACATGACCGACCAACCCGCGGCCCTACGGCATACGATTCACTTCGCGCACGGCGTACGCTGATGCGTCCGACGCGCGCAGAGATCAGCGCTCCGGCGCTCCGGTTCAACCTCGACGGCATCCGCTCGAAGATCGGCCCCGGGGTGAAGATCATGGGAGTGGTCAAGGCGAATGCGTACGGCCACGGGATGGCCGAGATCGCCGACATCATGGTCGAATACGGCGTCGAATACTTGGGCGTCGGGTTCCTCGAGGAGGGGATCGCCCTCAGGAACCACGGCATCAGCCATCCGATCCTCGTCTTGGGCGGCGTCCTTGGAAGCCAGGTCCATGATTTTCTGAAGTTCGACCTCGACATCACGGTGAGTTCCCTGGAGATCGGGGAGTGGATCGACCGCCAGGCGGCCCTCCACGGTGCCGGCAAGGCAAAGGTCCACCTGAAGGTCGACACGGGGATGGAACGGATCGGGGTTCGGAGCGAGAACGCGCCCTATGTCCTCGACCGCCTCGTCAAGCTCCGGCACATCGAACTGGTCGGGATCTACAGCCACTTTGCGACGTCGGATGAGAAGGACAAGACGTTCGCCCTGGTCCAGCTCGAACGCTTCGAACGCGTGCTCGCCTACGCCCGACAGAAAGGGTACCCGGTCCCGATGGCGCACATGGCGAACAGCGGGGCGGTCCTTGACCTTCCCCAGTCGTACTTTTCCATGGTCCGGCCCGGCATCATGTCCTACGGGGCGTACCCGTCCCGGGAGACCTCCGAGAGCATCGCGATCCGGCCGGTCATGAGCCTGCAATCAACAGTGGTCTTCCTCAAGGAGGCGGACGCCGGTATCGGCGTGAGCTACGGCCTTCGGTACCGTACCATCAGGAAGACGAAGATCGCGACCGTCCCGATCGGCTACGGCGACGGGTTCAGCCGTAACCTGACGAACCAGGCCGACGTCCTGATCGGCGGCAGGCGCTATCCGGCCGTCGGTACGATCTGCATGGACCAGCTCATGGTCGACCTGGGTCCGGAGAGCACGGTCCGGGTCGGTGACAACGTCGTCCTCATCGGGTCGGACGGCGCGGAGACGATCAGCGCCTGGGACCTCGCCGGCAAGCTCGGCACGATCCCATACGAGATCTTCACAGCGGTAGCGGCGCGCGTTCCGCGCGTCGTCATTTAAAGGGGGATACGAATGCCAAACGTGTATGCGGTGATCATGGCCGGCGGTGTCGGAACGCGGTTCTGGCCGAGGAGCACCGAGCGCTCGCCGAAGCAGCTCCTGGAGATCGTCAACAAGGGGACGATGATCCAGAATACGGTGAAGCGCGTCAGCGACCTCATCGAGCCCCACAACATCCTCGTCGTCACGAGCAAGCTGCAGAAGCCCCTCGTGGTGAAGCAGCTGCCGCACATTCCGGCGGAGAACATCATCGTGGAGCCGATCGGCAGGAACACGGCGCCGTGCATCGGCCTGGCGGCCCTGTTCGTGCGCCGGCTCGATCCGGAAGCGGTCATGGTCGTCCTCCCGGCGGACCACCTCATGGCCGACGAGGCGGAGTTCCGCCGGATCCTCAACCTCGCGATATGGGTCGCGTACGAGTCGGGCAAGATGATCACGGTCGGGATCCAGCCGATGCGTCCGGAGACGGGCTACGGCTATATCCAGGTCGTGGACGAGGACGACGGCACGAACCCCTACTTTTCCCGCGGCGTCTACCGGGTGAAGACGTTCGCCGAGAAGCCGAACCTCCAGACGGCGCGTCAGTTCCTCCAGTCGGGCGATTTCCTCTGGAACAGCGGCATGTTCGTCTGGCGGGCCGACACGATCCTCCGGGAGATCCAGCACCTCTTGCCGGAGATGTACGAGGAGCTCGCGAAGGTCGACGAGTGGATCGGGAGCGAAAAGTACGAGCAGGCGGTCGAGACCGCCTACCGGATCATCCGGAACATCTCCATCGATTACGGCGTCATGGAGAAGTCCCGGGACGTCTACGTCATCAAGGGGAACTTCGGTTGGAGCGACGTCGGGTCCTGGGACGAGGTCTGCCGGATCTCCGGCAAGGACGACCTGGGCAACACCGTCACGGGGAAGGCGTTCCTCCAGGAGACGAAGAACACCCTCATCTACTCGGGCGACAAGTTCGTCGCGACGATCGGCGTCGAAGGGCTCATCATCATCGCCACGGACAACGGGGTCCTCGTCTGCAAGCAGGGGCATTCCCAGGACGTGAAGGAGGTCGTGGATTACCTCCGCCGGAAACAGATGGGCGAATTTCTTTAATGTTGAAATATTTCGTATGTTCGGCCCTGGGCTTGGTCGCGCTGATTGTCGGGGGTTGCACGGGATCGTCCCCGCGGTTCACGTTCTCACGGGCCGACTCCGCTGCGGGGGCGACGAGCGGGACCTACGCGCTCGCGGAGCAAGGCGTCGCCTCCTACTACGCCGATAAATTCAACGGACGCAAGACGTCGAACGGCGAGACGTACGACATGCACCAGCTGACGGCCGCGCACCGCACCCTGCCGTTCGGTACGACGGTCCTGGTGACGAACAAATCCAACGGCAAGAATGTCACCGTCCGGATCAACGACCGCGGCCCCTTCAAAGACGACCGGGTCATCGACCTCTCGCTCGAGGCGGCCAAAGCGATCGACATGATCGGACCCGGAACGGCTCCCGTTGCCCTTCAGGTGCTCCAGCTGGGCCGGGTGGACTCACTACGATAACGATGACGACCGATGCCGAAGAAAATCCTCATATCTGAACAAAGTGTCCTTGACGCCGTCAAGAAGGGCCAGAAGACCCTCACGGTGGAACCCGGGGCGATCGTCACCGGCGCTGCCACAGACCGCGCCCGGCAGCTCGGGCTGACGTTCGTCGAGCGCAAGGCCGATCAGGCCCGTTCCACCATGCCCGCCACCGGAGTTCAGGGGCCGGGCAAGGGTGGGCGCGAGCAGATCGCCATTGGGAGCGACCACGGCGGCTTTCCGATGAAAGAGCACTTGCGTCCCTTCATCGAACAGATGGGGTACAAGGTGGTCGATCTCGGCACGTATACGGAAGAGGCGTGCGATTACCCTGATTTCGCCTACGCGGTGGCGCGCATGGTCTCCCTGGGCCAAGCCGGGAAGGGGATCATGATCGATTCGGTCGGCATCGCATCTGCGATGGTGGCCAATAAGATCCACGGCGTTCGGGCCGCCTGCTGCTCGGACGAGTTCACGGCCAAGTCCAGCCGGGAACACAACGACGCAAATGTCCTCACATTGGGGGGTAAAACCCTTGGAATCGAGCTCGCAAAGGCCATTGTGAAGTCGTGGCTCGAGACGAACTTCGGCGGGGGCCGTCACCAGAAGAGAATCGCGAAAATCGAGGAGATAGAAAAGCGCGCTCAAGGCTCCTAGCGAGGCAACAGGGGCACCGTTTTACCCGTTCGGCACGACTGTGTGACGCAGGCCGTTTGACACGATCTGGCCGTAAGCTATATTATATCCATGAAAACACTACTCCATACCGGGAACCACGCGCTCCTCGTCCTTGCTGCGGTCGTCTGCAACATGGTCTTGATCGCCATTCCGATGATTCCGGCAGAGATCTCGCACTCCGACAACGCCCCGAGAGGGGACGTCCGGATACTGCAGGCTTCTTTCGTGCCCGCGCTTCCGGAGAACATGGACCGCGAAGCATTCACCAGCCTGCGCAAATACGCCGACGAGTACGGCGTCGACTACCGGCTCGTCCTGGCCATCATCCACCAGGAGTCGCGCTTCGACCCCGAGGCCCTGAGCGGCCGTGGCGCCTCAGGCATGATGCAGATCATGCCGGTGACGAACGCCGAGATCACCTCGCAGCTCGAGATCCTCGATCCGAGTCACCCGCGCGAGAACTTGCGCGCCGGGATCTACTACTTCGCAAAGCTAAGCCGGCTCTTCAAGAACGCCACGCCGGACGACCGCGTGAGTCTCGCACTTGCCGCCTACAACGCAGGTCCCTCCAGGGTCTACGACGCCCAAGAACTCGCCGCCTACATGGGCGAGGACCCGTCGAGCTGGCGCGCGGTCGCAAAGGCGCTGCCGCTCCTGTCGAAACGCTACTACTCGCTCCACGCGCTCGTCTGGAACGACGCACATCCGAAGTACGGATATTACGGTAGCTCCCGTCAGACGATCACGTACGTCGACCGTGTCATGAACGCGTACACAACCTTGCGCGCGCGCGTCGACTAGAACTTTTTTTCATCCCGCCCGCTGTACCTTCCATTATTTCCTTGACATCGGCCTCGGCCGTCCGTATATTTTTATGTGAGAGCATTCGTCTCGCATGGGGGGGGAGGCAGTCAGACACAATCGTGCGTGCGTCATTCTCGGGCGTCATCCCGTTCCTTCCCCACAAGAGATCCAACGAGCTCTCGCTGGTCGTTCGACATACGGAGCCGGAAGCGTGGAAGGTATTGGATTGCTCGGGAGGCGGTTCGGTGACCGGAAGCGTTTCCGGCTTTCATTTTGCGGATGGAAAAAAACGGCGGGGAACTCTTTTGAGTTCCCCGCCGTCAGTTTTTCGTGCTTCGGAATGGACTGCCTTACGGCAGGAGGATGGCGCTCGCAATGACCGTGGTCCAGAGGCCGTTCTTGTCCCCTTCGGCGGACTGCGTGATGTTGTACGTCTTGACGATCTTGCCGCTCATCTTGTAGATCTTCTCGCGCTCATCCCAGCCGGTGTCGGCGTTGAACTCGACGCCCAAGGTCGTCGCGAGCATCGTCGCGGCGAGGTCTTCCGCGTATTCGCCCGCCTTCTCGTCGGTTTCGCCGAACGGATGGTGCTCCGAAAGGTAGCCGTACTGCGATGCGTCGGCCGGGGTGGCGACGCCGATGGAGGCGGCGATGAGCCGGTTGGGCTCGTTCGTCGCGTTCCGGGCCATGACGGCGAAGGTGATCTGCCCAGGCTGAAGCTCCTTCAGGCCCTCTTCCGTCGGGATGCGCTTGCACCCGGGCGGATAGATGCTCGAGACCGTGACAAGATTGCATTTCTCGATCTTCGCGTCGCGCAGCGCGAGTTCAAACGACTGCAGGTAATCCTTGTGGCGGCCGACGCCTTTGGTGAAGAACATTCTTGTTGGAACGTACACGGTGAGCTTCTCCAGAGTTAAGTGAGTGGTGACGGGTGACTTCCCGAATCGCAGTGACTACTGCGCGTAATCGCGGCGCAGCTGCCGCTCGACGTCGCGCTTGGCGATGGCCGCGCGCTTGTCGTATTCCTTCTTGCCTTTTGCGAGCCCGAGCTCGACCTTAATGACGTTCTTCTTCAGATAGATCTTCAGCGGCACGAGGGTCAGGCCCTTCTCGGACATCTTCTCCGCGATCCGGAAGATCTCTCTGCGGTGGAGGAGGAGCTTTCGCTCGCGCCGCGGATCGTGGTTGTTGATGTTCCCCTTTTCGAACGGGCTGATGTGCATCCCAAGGAGCCAGACCTCCCCTTTCCGAATCAGCGCGTAGCCGTCCTGGAGGTTCGCTGCTCCCTGACGCAAGGACTTGACCTCGGTCCCTCTGAGCGCGATGCCTGCCTCGAAGGTCTCAATGATGAAGTAATCGTGGAGAGCTTTCCGGTTGGAGACAACAGCTCGTTCCTTGGGTGCTTCGGAGGTCATCGTAAGGGTGACTTGGTGCGGATAATAATAAGGATTTCGCCAAGGAAATGCAATATAAAAAAGGAGCGCGGGCTCTCGGTACGCCTCCTTTGACTTTTCACTCCCTATTTCATATATTTTTCCGTGCAAATCTTCCATTATCCTGAAATCACTTCAAATCAGAGGGTATCAGCATAGACCCTCTGTTTCATTTTGGAACTCACCCATGACCCCACAGAGAACATTCGATCTTCTTGTCGTCGGCGGCGGGCCCGGCGGATACACGGCCGCGATCCGCGCCGCGCAGCTCGGCATGAAGGCCGCCGTCATTGAGCGCGACGCCCTGGGGGGCGTCTGCCTCAACTGGGGCTGCATACCCACGAAAGCGCTCCTGAAGAACGCGAAGCTCTACAGCGACTTCAAGCACGCGGCGGATTTCGGGATCTCCTACAAGGACCTCTCCTTCGACTGGCCGAAGATCATCGCCCGGAGCCGCAAGGTCGCGACCATCAACTCGAAGGGGGTCGAATACCTCTTCAAGAAGAACAAGATCGAGCATATTTCCGGGTTCGGGAAGCTCCTCGGCAAAGGGATGGTCGAAGTGTCGAAGGACGGCAAGCCGGTTGAAACCGTGAGCGCGAAGCACATCATCGTCGCCACCGGCGCGCGGGCCCGGACGCTCCCCAACATCACCATTGATCGGAAGCAGGTCATCACCGCCGCCGAGGCGATGGTCCTGCCGAAGCTGCCGGCGTCCATGGTCATCATCGGCGCAGGGGCCATCGGCGTGGAGTTCGCCTATTTCTACAACGCCTTCGGCACGAAAGTGACGATGGTGGAGATGATGCCGAACATCCTCCCGGTCGAGGACAAGGAGCTCTCCCGGCTCCTCGAGAGCAACTTCAAGAAGTCCGGCATCGACATCCTCACCGAGAGCAAGGTCGAAAGCGTCGGCACCGGCAAGGACGTCAAGGTCGTCGTCGTGACCAAGGATGGAAAGAAGGAGCTCAAGGCCGACATCGCCCTGGTTGCCATCGGCGTCCAGGGGAACGTGGAGAACATGGGCCTCGAGCAAGCAGGAGTGAAGGTCGACCGGAGCTGGATCCAGGCGGATGATTTTAGCAAGACCTCCGCCGAAGGCATCTACGCCATCGGCGACGTCGCCGGCCCTCCCTGGCTCGCGCACGTGGCCGCAAAGGAAGGGATCGTCTGCGTCGAGAAGATCGCCGGCAAGAACCCGCAGCCGATCGATTACGAGAACATCCCCGGGTGTACCTACTGCCAGCCCCAAGTGGCGAGCGTCGGCATGACCGAAGAACAGGCCATTGCCGCCGGCAAGGAGCTCAAGATCGGCCGGTTCCCCTTTAGCGCGAGCGGCAAGGCCCGAGCGATCGGGGAGACCGACGGACTGGTGAAGCTCATCTTCGACGCGAAGTACGGCGAACTCTTGGGCGCGCACATCCTCGGATCCGAATCGACCGAGATGATCGCGGAGCTCTGCGTCGCCAAGACGCTTGAAACGACCGTTGACGGGATCGCCGGCACCATCCATGCGCACCCGACGCTCTCGGAGGCGATCATGGAAGCGGCGGAGAACGCCTACGGACACGCGATCAGCATATGACCCGGTCCCCGATCGGCGTTGTGCCCTTAGGGCGCACCGAGTACGCGACGGCCTGGGAGCTGCAGAAGCGGCTCGCCGCCTTGAGGCGCGCAGGGAAGGTCCCCGACCTTCTCCTGTTGACCGAACACGAGCACGTCTACACCATCGGCACATCAGGCGAAGAGGACCACCTCCTGGCGGGACCGGAGGAACTGCGCCTGTCGGGCGCCCGGGTCTACCAGACCGATAGGGGCGGGGACATCACCTACCACGGCCCCGGCCAGCTTGTCGGCTATCCGATCCTCGATTTGAACGGCTATTATCTCGACCTCCACCGCTATTTGCGGGATCTTGAGGAGGTCTTGATCCGGACGCTCGCACAGTACGGCATCGAGGGGACGCGCGACAGCGATTTCACCGGCGTCTGGGTCGGCCCGAACAAGATCGCGGCCTTGGGCGTGAAGGTGACCCGGTGGGTGACGATGCACGGGTTCGCGCTCAACGTGAGTACGGACGTCTCTTATTTTGACCGCATCATCCCGTGCGGTATCTTCCATAAGGGGGTGACCTCCATGGAGGAACTCCTCGGTGGGAACCCAATCTCCCTCGATGAGGTCTCCAAGGCGGTCGCGGAACATTTTGGCGCGGTCTTTGGCGCACCGGTGGAACGACGGACGATCGAACAGTTCGACGCGCCGGAACTCATTATGCAACCTACGGACTAAAGAGAACGCATGGCATCAGGAAAAAAGAACGCACTTCGATCGCACGAAGGAGCACCGCCGACCGGACCGAACGGCAAGACGAACGGCGAGAAGCCGTCGCCCAAAGGCGGCGCCTCCGAGCCGGCGCTCACGCCGAAGCGCCTGGTCGAAGCGTACCGGACGATGTTCACCGCGCGCAAGACCGACGACAAGATCCTCATCCTCTTAAAGCAGGGAAAGGTCTTCTTCCATATCGGCGGATCGGGCCACGAGGCGGCCCAAGTCGCGACCGCGTCGGCGATGAGGCCGGGACACGACTGGGCCTACCCTTATTACCGGGATCTCGGGTTCTCGCTCGCATTCGGCTACACGGTCGAGGAGATCTTCCTCGAAGCGCTCCACCGGGCGACCGGTCCGTCGAGCGCCGGGTTTGCGATGCCGTTCCATTACGGCCATAAGAAATGGCGCATCGTCTCGCAGTCGAGCCCCACGGGCACGCAGTACCTCCAGGCGGTCGGCACCGCGTTGGGCGCGGTCCGGGAAGGGACCGACGAGGTGGTCTACGTCGCCTCCGGCGAAGGCTCGACGAGCGAAGGGGAGTTTCATGAGGCGCTCAACTGGGCTGCCCGGGAACGCCTCCCGGTGATCTTCCTCATCCAAGACAACAAGTACGCCATCTCCGTCACGAAAAAGGAGCAGACGGCCGCCGATTCGATCTTCCACTTGGCCGAGGGCTACGTCGGCCTCAACCGGTACGAGGTCGATGGCTGCGATTTTGCCGCTTCGTTCGAGACGGCGTCTCGGGCCGTGGCCGGGGCGCGCCAGGGGAAGGGGCCCGCGCTCATTCTCGCGCACACGGTGCGACTCCTGCCCCATTCCTCCTCGGACGATCAGCGAAAATACCGCCCCGAAGCGGACCTCGCGAAGGACCGCACGCTGGACCCGCTCCCCCGAATGGAGGAGTATCTCCTCCGGACCAAGACGCTCACCGCAGCGCAGATCAAGGCCATCCAGAGCGAGGTCATCGCCCGAATCGACCGGGCGGCCGATCGGGCCGAAGAGGAGCGCCAGCAGGACCCCGACAACCTCATGAAGCATATCTACGCGCCGGTCCAGGCCGTGTCGTACACCCCGAGCGTCCCCGAAGGGGAAAAGATCGTCATGGTCGACGCCATCAACCACGCGATGGCGGAAGAGATGGAGCGCAACCCCAAGATGCTCATTTACGGCGAGGACGTCGCCGGCGAGAAGGGGGGCGTCTTCACCGCGACGAAGGGGCTCACGAAGAAATTCGGATGGGACCGCGTGTTCAATTCCCCGCTCGCCGAGGCGAGCATCGTCGGGACCGCGTTCGGCCTCGCCGTCCGGGGGTTCAAGCCGGTGGTGGAGATCCAGTTCGGCGATTACATTTGGCCGGCGTTCATGCAGCTCCGGGACGAGGTGGCCATGCTCCGGTTCCGGTCGAACAATGACTGGACCTGCCCGATGGTCGTGCGCGTCGCCGTCGGGGGATATATCCACGGCGGGCTCTACCACAGCCAGAGCATCGACGGGTTCTTCACGCACATTCCGGGGCTCAGGGTCGTCTTCCCGTCGAACTCCGCCGACGCGAAGGGCCTCCTGAAGACCGCCTGCCGGAGCGACGACCCGGTCATCTTCTGCGAGCATAAAGGACTCTATCGCGCGAGCTTCGCCACGACGCCAGAGCCGGGCGCGGATGTCTGCATCCCGTTCGGGCTCGCCAGCACGGTGAAGTCCGGGGCGGATATCACCATCGTCACCTGGGGCATGATGGTACAACGGTCGCTCGAAGCGGCTCGCTCCGTCCAGGAATCGGGCACGGACGTCGAGGTGATCGACCTGCGGACCTTGAACCCCCTCGACTCCGACGCGATTTTGGCGTCGCTCAGGAAGACCGGCAAGATGCTCATCGTCCACGAGGATACCCTGACCGGCGGGTTCGGCGCGGAGATCGCCGCCATTGTCGCGGCCGAAGGGTTCCGGCACCTCGATGCGCCCATTCGGCGCGTCGCGGCGAAGGACGCCCCGGTGCCCTACGGCCCGGGACTCGAGAACGTCATGCTCCCCCAGACCGCGGACATCGTCAAGGCGCTCGAGGAGCTCGCGGCGTTCTGACCATGGCGACCAAACCCCGTCTGAAACAACCCGGCGCTCCGGCCCGGCCCGCTCCTGAGGCGCTCCTGAAGATGTACTACTTCATGGTGCTCAACCGGGAGTTCGAGAACACGATCCTCCGGCTCTACCAGCAGGGGAAGGTCGTCGGGGGAGCCTACTCCGGGTACGGCAACGAAGCGACCGCGATCGGCTCCGCGTTCGCCCTCGAGCCCCAGGACTACCTCTTCCCGATGCACCGGGACATCGGCGCGCATTTCGTTCGGGGCCAGTCGGTCCGCGCCATGATGATGCAGCACCTCGGCCGCGCCGGCAACCTCACCCGAGGACGCGACGGCACGGGGCACTACGCCGATCCGAACTTGAGGATCTACGGCAATATCAGCCACCTCGGCGCGATGATCCCAGTGGCCTGCGGCGCCGCTCTGGCCGGCACCATGCGCGGCGAGAACGCAGTAGCGCTGACGTACATCGGCGACGGCGGGGCATCGATCGGCGAGGTCCACGAGGGCCTCATGATGGCCTCCGCCATGAAGCTGCCGTTGGTGCTCATCATTGAGAACAACCAGTTCGCCTATTCCACTCCTCTGGCGAAGCAGACGCTCGTCGAGCGGCTTTCCGACCGCGCGATCGGCTACGGCATTCCCGGGATCACCATCGACGGCACCGACGTGCTGGAGGTCCACCGGGTCTGCCGGGCGGCATGCGACCGGGCCCGGTCCGGTTCCGGCCCGACGATCATCGAATCGGTGACGATGCGGATGAGCGGCCACGCCGCCCACGACAACGCCTGGTACGTCCCGAAGGCGCTCTTGGACGCGGGGAAGAAGAAGGACCCGATCGACCGATTCGAGCGTCTCCTGACTGGAGAGGGGATCCTCACGGCTGCGAAGAAGAAGGCGGTGCTCGTGGAGATCGAAACCCTCTTGGACACGGAATCCGCCCACGCATTGGCGCTTCCCTATCCGCCCGGACCCGAAGCGGCAGAAGGCGTCTACGCCGATGCCTAAGATCCTGACCTACATCGAAGCGATCAGCGAGGGCTTGCGCGAAGAGATGCGCCGAGACCCGAGCGTGTTCCTCCTCGGCGAGGACATCGGGGCGTACGGCGGCGCGTTCAAGGTGACCAAGGGGTTCATCGAGGAGTTCGGCGAGAAGCGCGTCATCGACACGGTCTTGGCCGAGGCGGCCATCGTCGGCGCCGCCATGGGCGCTGCGATCGTCGGCATGCGGCCGGTGGCGGAGATGCAGTTCGCCGATTTCGCGGCGAACGCGTTCAACCAGATCGTGAACAACGTCGCGAAGTTCCATTACCGCACGGGGGTCCCTGTGCCCATGGTATTGCGGCTCCCGTCCGGCGGGGGCGTTCACGGCGGGCCGTTCCACAGCGTGAACCCGGAATCGTGGTTCCTCAACGTCCCGGGATTGAAGATCGTCGCGCCGTCGACCCCGGCGGACGCGAAGGGGCTCATCAAGGCGGCGATCCGGGATCCGAACCCGGTCCTGTTCCTCGAACACAAGTATCTCTACCGCCATGTGAAGGCCGAGGTCCCCGACGCTGACGTCATCGTGCCGATCGGATCGGCCGACGTCAAGCGTCCGGGGACGGACATTACCGTCCTGACCTATCACACGGGCGTCGTCTGGGCCCTGGAGGCGGCCGAGACGCTTGCCCGGGAACGTATCGACGTCGAGGTCATCGACCTCAGGTCGCTCGCGCCGCTCGACACGGAAACGATCCTCGCTTCGGTGAAGAAGACGGGAAAGGTGCTTATATTGCACGAAGCGACCCTCACCGGAGGGATCGGCGGGGAACTCGCCGCGCTTGTGGCGGAGCACGCGTTTGAACACTTGGACGCACCGGTGCGCAGGATGGCCTCCATTGACACGCCGGTGCCGTACGCGCCGCCCTTGGAGGAGTTCTTTCTACCGAACACGGAAAAGGTCGCGTCTGCCCTGCGGTCACTCGCAGCGTACTGACCGACTGAACATTCATCATTCATAAGAAGAGAGTCCTATGGCAAATGTCGATGTGGTGATGCCCCAGCTTGGCGAAAGTCTCACCGAGGGTACGATCATCAAGTGGCACAAGAAACCGGGGGACAAGATCCGCAAGGACGAAACGCTCCTCGAGATCAGCACCGACAAGGTCGATTCCGAGATCCCGTCGCCGGTCTCCGGCGTTGTGACGAAGCTCCTGTTCGAGGAGCAGAAGACCGTCGCCGTCCGGACCGTCATCGCCGTGATCGACACCGATGAGTCGGCCAAAGTGAGCGCTCCGGCCGCCGCCGCTGCCACACCGTCGAAGGCGGCGCCCGTGGCACCCGCGCCGGCCAAGCAGGCTTCGGCCGCACCCGTACCGCCCGCCCCGACAACTGCTCCCGCTTCCGGAAGGTTTTACTCGCCGCTCGTCCTCAACATCGCGCGCGAGGAGGGGATCGGCATGGCGGAGCTCGAACAGGTACCCGGAACGGGTGAAGGGGGACGGGTCTCGAAGAAGGATCTGATCTCCTACGTCGCGGCGCGCAAGCAGGGCGGCATCCACTTCGGCGTTCCGGCGGCACCCCCGAGCCCCCAAGCCCCGCGTATCGAGTCGAACCTGAAGCATGTCGACACGGGCGACCTGGCGAAGAAATACCCCGCTCCCCAATACGACATCCTCCAGATGAGCAACGTGCTCATCAAGATGTCGGAACACATGGTCAAGAGCGTCCACACCTCCCCGCACGTCCAGGCGATCCACGAGGTCGACATGACGCGCGTCGACGCTGCGCGCCGGAAGAACGCGGAGTCGTTCGAGAAGCGCGAAGGGTTCAAGCTCACCTACACGCCGTTCATTTGCGACGCCGTCGTCAAGGCCCTCAAGCTCTTCCCCCTCGTCAATGCGTCGGTGGAGGGGGACAAGATCATCGTGAAGAAGTTCATCAACCTCGGCATCGCGGTCGCGAGCGAGAACGGGCTCATCGTCCCGGTCATCAAGAACGCGGAGGAGAAGAACTTCATCGGCCTCGCCCGGGCGGTGAACGACCTCGCCACGCGTACCCGCACGAAGAAGCTCGCCATCGCGGACATCGAAGGGGGCACGTTCACCCTGACGAACTACGGCGTCTTCGGGACGATGATCGGCATGCCGATCATCAACCAGCCCCAGGTCGCGATACTGGGGACGGGAGCGATCGAGAAGCGCCCCGTCGTCATCAACGACGCCATCGCCATTCGGTCGATCGCGTACTTCACGCTCTCCTTCGACCATCGCATCGTCGACGGGGCCCTGGGCGGCTCGTTCCTGGAGACGATCGTGAAGCTCCTCGAGAACTTCGACGACAAACAGGCGATCTAAGATGGAGATCACGATCCAGGCGCCCGCCGTTGAGGCGACGGCGCCGCGCGCACGCAGGCCTGAATGGCTCAAGGCACGGATCCCGGCCGGGGAGAACTATGCCCGGTTGCAGGGGCTCGTGGAGCAGCACAAGCTCCACACGGTCTGCGCGGAAGCGCGCTGCCCGAACATGGGGGAGTGCTGGAACAGCGGCACGGCGACGTTCATGATCCTCGGGGACGTCTGCACCCGGAGCTGCGGGTTCTGCGCCGTCAAGACCGGCAAACCGACCGAACTCGACGCCGACGAACCGGCGAGGGTCGCCGAGGCGGTCCGGATGCTCAAGCTTCGCCACGCCGTGATCACCTCGGTGAACCGCGACGAGCTCTACGACGGAGGCGCGATGATCTTCGCCGAGACGATCCGGCAAACGCGCGCGCTCAATCCGGCGACGAAGATCGAGGTGCTCATTCCGGACTTCAAGGGCGACGAGTTCGCGCTCGATATCGTCCTTGCCGCCTTCCCCGACATCCTGAACCACAACACGGAAACGGTGCCCCGGCTCTACCACATCGTCCGGCCCCAAGCCCGGTACGAGCGCACCTTGGAACTCCTCGCCAGAGCGAAGGCCCGGGGGTTCCTGACGAAGACGGGCATGATGCTCGGCATCGGCGAGCGGCCCGACGAGGTCCTCGAGGTCATGCGCGACCTCCGGACGAACAAGTGCGACATCCTCACCCTTGGACAGTATCTCCAGCCGACAAAGGAGCACCTCCCGGTCGACCGGTACGTCGATCCGGCCGAGTTCCGGATGTTCAAGGAGAAGGGCCTCGAGCTCGGCTTCTCCCATGTCGAGTCGGGCCCCCTGGTCCGGAGCTCGTACCACGCGGAGAACCAGGTCTAAGCCGTAGCATCCATCGGAAGAGGCCAGGGCGAATGGAAATGCTCCATCATGCGGTGCACTGGCGCGATGATACCCGCCCGCCGACGTTATGCGCGCGCGAGTGGAAGGAACGGCTGGCAAGTCCATATTTTCCTTGCCTCTGAGTGATTTTTTCTGTAGATTTATATGCTCTGAATTCAAACCTCATCTTTTTGACTCAATTTTAAGGAATTCCCAGTGGCATTACCCCAGCGTTTGACCCACTTTTTCAACGAGAGTGAGGTCGAAAAGAAATGGTACATCGTCGACGCGAGCGGACAGGTGCTCGGTCGCGTGGCCAGCCGCATCGCGCATGTGCTTCGCGGCAAACACAAGCCGGTCTTCACGCCGAACGCGGACTGCGGCGATTTCGTCGTCGTCATCAACGCGGACAAGGTGAAGGTCACCGGCAAGCGGACGGAGCTCAAGACCTACTTTCACCACACCGGGTATCCCGGCGGCGCCGTGGTCGACTCCTACAAGCAGCTGATGAAGACGAAGCCGGAACGGGTCGTCATGCATGCCGTCAAAGGGATGATCCCGCACAACCGCCTCGGCGCGCAGGTCATCAAAAAGCTGAAAGTGTACAGGGGCACAGAGCACCCCCACGCGGCCCAAAAACCCGAGCCACTGAAATTCTAAGGAGCATCCATGGCAACACACATCCATAACACGATGGCCACCGGCCGCAGGAAGACCTCGGTCGCCCGCGTCATCCTGAAGCCCGGTACGGGCAAGTTCCAGGTGAACCGCAAGGCCTTGGAAACGTATTTCCCCGTCGACACCATGCGGAGCGAGATCATGTCCCCCTTTATCGCCACCGAGACGGCAGGCAAGTACGACGTCGTCGCAAACGTCAACGGCGGCGGCCTTTCCGGCCAGGCCGGTGCGGTGCGCTTGGGCATTTCGCGCGCCCTGGTCGAGATCAACGCCGAGCTCAAGCCGAAGCTTCGGGCCCAGGACCTCATGACGCGCGATCCGCGCATGGTCGAGCGCAAGAAGTACGGCCAGAAAAAGGCCCGCAAGCGCTTCCAGTTCTCGAAGCGTTAAGTTTCATCTTCCGCGGACCTTCTTGTGGTCCGCGGACAAGTGCTTCAACTATTGTCATCACGCATACTCTCCGATCTTCATGGGAGTGCCCTTGCACCGGCGGTCAATGTCCGCTCAGCACGGGTTCCATGAGGAGATGACGGGAGTAGAAGCCTAACTAAACCCAAAGGAGTACCACCCACCATGCCACGCGTTGAACTTACGGACCTGCTGAACGCCGGTTCGCACTTCGGTCACCTCACCCGCCGCTGGAATCCCAAGATGAAGCCGTTCATTTTCATGGAACGCAACGGGATCCACATCATCGACCTCAAGAAGACCCAGGAACTCCTCGAAGCGGCCTGCTCCGCCATGACGCAGATCGTCGGCGACGGCAAGCGCATCCTGTTCGTCGGTACGAAGAAACAGGCGAGCATCGTCGTCGAGGAAGAGGCGAAGCGCTGCAACCAGTTCTACGTCGCGGACCGCTGGCTCGGCGGCATGCTGACGAACTTCACGACGATCCGCAAGAGCGTGAAGCGCCTGACGAACATCGAGAAGATGGAATCGGACGGCACCTACGACAAGATCACGAAGAAGGAAACCCTCGTCCTCGACCGCGAAAAGGAGAAGCTCCACAAGGTGCTCTCCGGCGTCGTCGAGATGACCCGGCTTCCTGGCGCGCTGTTCGTCGTGGACATCAAGAAAGAGGAGATCGCGGTCGCCGAAGCGCGCCGGTTAGGGATCCCCGTCTTCGCGATCGTCGACACGAACTGCGATCCGCTCATGGTCGACTACCCGATCCCGGCGAACGACGACGCGATCAAGTCGATCCAGACGATCACCCGGCTCATCGCCGACGCGGCGATCGAGGGCGCGCAGCGCACCGCGGCGCACCTCGAAGGCGCGGACGTGGAAGCGTCGCGCAACGAGAAGATCGCGCTCGGATAAGCACCTTGCGGGCCCCCTCGGATCTCGCAGGCGCGCGCGCGCACACAAGGATACGACATCATCGTTAACCAGGAAAGGACAGAGTGACACTGTGAGTGCAGAGATTACGGCAGAATTGGTCAAGACACTGAGAGACAAGACGGGCGCGGGCATGATGGACTGCAAGAAGGCCCTGGCGGAGTCGGGCGGCAACCTGGAGAAGGCCATCGATCACTTGCGGAAGAAGGGCGCGGCGACGGCCGAGAAGCGCGCTGACCGCATCACGAACCAGGGGCTCGTCGAAGCATACATTCACGCCGGGGGCCGCATCGGCGCCCTGGTCGAGGTGAACTGCGAGACCGACTTCGTCGCGAAGACCGACGACTTCAAGACGCTCGCGCGCGACATCGCGATGCAGATCGCCGCGATGAACCCCCTCTACATCCAGCGCGAGGACGTCCCCCCGGACGTCGTCGAGCACGAATTGGACATCTACCGGACCCAGGCCCGGAACGACAAGAAGCCCGATGCGATCCTCGAAAAGATCGCGACCGGCAAGCTCGACAAGTACTTCCAGGACACGTGCCTCGTCGAACAGACGTTCATCAAGGATTCCGGAAAGACGATCAAGGACCTCATCCTCGACACGACGTCGCGGACAGGCGAGAAGGTGACGGTACGGCGCTTCAAGCGCTTCCACCTCGGAGAAAGCTGAGTTCGCGTTCATACGGCAAGGTCTCATCTCTCGGTGAGACCTTTTTTTTAACCAGGACAACCTTATGACGATGAAATACCGGCGCATTCTTCTCAAAGTGAGCGGCGAGTCGCTCATGGGCGAGAAGGAATTCGGCATCGATCCTCTCGTGCTCGGCCGCTACGCCGAAGAGATCGGCTCGCTCCAGAAGGCGGGGGTGGAGATCGGCATCGTCATCGGCGGCGGGAACATCTACCGCGGCGTCGAGAACTCCTCCGATGGCGTCGACAAGGTCACCGGCGACCAGATGGGGATGCTCGCGACGATCATGAACGGCCTGGCCCTCCAAAGCGCCTTGGAACACCGCAACATCTACACCCGGCTCCTCTCGCCCATCAAGATGGACGAGATCGCCGAACCCTTCATCCGCAGACGCGCCATCCGGCACCTCGAAAAGGGCCGCGTCGTGATCTTCGGGGCCGGCACCGGCAACCCCTACTTCACCACCGACACCGCGGCGGCCCTTCGGGCCGTCGAGATCGGCGCGCACGTCATCATCAAGGGAACGAGGGTCGACGGCGTCTATGATTCCGACCCGGAGAAGAACCCGAAGGCGATCCGGTTCCCCGAGATCTCCTACCTCGACGTCCTCAAGAAGGACCTCAAGGTCATGGACCTCACCGCGATCACCCTGTGCAAGGAGAACCGCATGCCGATCATCGTCTTCAACATGAACCGCCAGGGCGACCTCCATCGGCTCGTCATGGGCGAGCGCGTCGGAACGATCGTCTCGTAAGACTAGAAGAAACGTGTCGAACTTCGGAGAATCCCCACTATGACGAAAGAAATCCTCAAACAGACGGAAGAGAAGATGCACAAGGCGGTCGAGGTCGTGCGTCAGGAACTCGTGAAGATCCGCACCGGAAAGGCCACCACCGCCCTCCTCGACGGCGTGAAGGTGGACTACTACGGCGCGCCGATGGCCCTCCACCAGGTCGCCAATGTGAGCGTCCTCGACGTCCATACGATCTCCGTTACCCCGTGGGACAAGAACATGGTCGGACCGGTCGACAAGGCGATCCAGTCGGCGAACCTGGGCCTCAACCCCGTCTCGGACGGGACGGTCATCCGGGTGCCGATCCCGGCTCTGAACGAGGAGCGGCGCAAGGACATCGTGAAGCTCGTCAAGAAATTCGCCGAGGAGGGGAAGATCGCCGTCCGGAACATCCGCCGGGACGCGATCGAGCTCCTCAAAAGATCAGAGAAGAAGGAGCACTATTCGGAGGACGATCGGAAGCGCGCGGAAACGGACGTCCAGAAGATGACCGACAAGTTCGTCAAGGACATGGACGGCCTTGTCGTGGCGAAGGAAAAAGAGGTCATGGAGGTCTGACCTTCTCTCTCTCTCTCTCAAGGGGGGGGGCGGTCAAAAGACAGGTGAACATTTCAGGGGCCGGTCCTTCGCATACGAAGGACCGGCCTTCTTGCGCCCCCGCAGCAGAACGGGCAAGCGGAGCCGGTTTTCGCCCTCCTCCCCGATGAAACTTTCACGGCCCAAGAGCGTACAACTCATGTAGAACAGCGAATTCACATGGAAACGACAACGACAGATATCCCCCGAAAACTCTACAAATCCCGGCGCGACCGCATGATCGACGGCGTGTGCGGCGGTATTGCGGAGTATTTCGACGTCGATCCGACGATCGTCAGGATCGTCTGGATCCTCGTGACGCTCATGGGCGGCACGGGGCTTGTCCTCTATATCGCCGGCATGATCATCATTCCGGCGAACCCGGACACCAACGCCGTGCCGACCGGGAGTACTTCTCCGGTTCTCTCGGGCGACCGGCGCCGGTTCTGGGGCGTGATGCTCATCCTTGCCGGGGCGACGTTCCTTCTGATCAATTTGGGGTGGTACGCAGGCTTCCACTGGTGGACGTTCTCGCGCTCCGTGCTCCTGCCGGTGCTTCTGATCGGCGTGGGCGGGTTCCTCATGTTCATCCATTCCCGACGCGGCCAGGAGATCCCCAGCGCGCCCGGCGCACCCGAGGGCGCACCGGCGTCGGCGGTGCAGTTCAAGGAACTCCGGCGCTCGGTGAAGGATAAGAAACTCTTCGGGGTCTGCGGCGGCATCGCGGCCTATTTCAACGTCGACTCGACGATCGTGCGCATCCTCTACATCTGCCTCGTGATCGCGTCGTTCGGGTGGGGGCTCCTGCTCTATATCATCCTGGTCCTCCTCATGCCCGAGGAACGGCCGTCGGCTCAAGCCATCTAAGGGACATTCCATGGAAAAGACAGCATCTCGGATCCCCTGGTTCGGCGTCGCGTTGATCCTGTTCGGAGCGCTACTCCTGGTGAGCAAGCTGAACTTCGTCAGGATCTCGTTCCACCAGGTCTTCTGGCCGGTCGTCATGCTCCTGAGCCTCGTGGGGGTGGGCAGGGGGTTCGCGCAGGGCAGGCGGGGAAAGATCTTCTTTGGGACCGTGGTGTTTCTCTACTCCGTGTTCTTTCTGCTCCATTCCATCGACCAGCTCGACATCGGCGGGCATCTCATCATCGCCTCGACGTTCGTCATCTTCGGCGCGGCGTTCTTCATGCTCTGGTGCAATGACTTCCGGGACTGGTTCCATCTCGTCCCGGCCATTCTTCTGGGCGGCGTCGGCGCCGCGTTCCTCGGGAGCGAACTGGGGTATTTCTCGCACTGGGAGGTCCTGGACGTCGTGAGGCTTTACTGGCCCCTCGGCCTCATCCTCTTCGGCGCGGGGATGATCTTGCGCAAACGCATGCACGCCCCCGACCAGTCGCCGCCCGCCGCCTCGTAAGACCGCCGCTCGAACGCGCTAATGCGCCTCGAGCCAGTTCTGACCCACACCTGACTCCACCTCCACCGGCACACTCAGGGGGAGAGCCTCCTGCATCACCTTCACAATGACGGCCGCGGCGCGCTTCGCCTCTTTGCGGTTGACCTCGAAGACGAGTTCATCGTGCACCTGGAGGAGCATCCGCGCGCTCGGCGCCTCCTTCGCCAGGGGCGCCGGGAGACGTATCATCGCGAGCTTGATCATGTCGGCGGCCGTGCCCTGGATCGGCATGTTGATCGCTTGGCGCTCGGCGTTCGACCGGACGTTGAAGTTCTTGCTCACGAGGTCGGGGAGGTAGCGTCGGCGGCCGTTGAGCGTCGAGACGAACCCCGTCTCTCTGGCCTTGGCGAGCGTCTCGTCGATGTATGTTCTGACCCCCGGGAACCGCTCGAAGTAGAGCGCGATGATCTCCTTCGCCTCCGCCTGGCTGATGTCGAGCCGGGCGGCGAGCCCGAACGGTCCGATGCCGTACATGATCCCGAAGTTCACTTCTTTCGCCTTCCTGCGCATCTCCTTCGTCACCTTGGCCGCGCTGACGCCGAACACCTTCGCGGCCGTCGTCGCGTGGATGTCCTCGCCCTCCCGGAACGCCTCGGAGAGCCCCGGGTCGCCGGAGATGTGCGCCATGACCCTGAGTTCGATCTGCGAATAGTCCGCCGAGAGGATCTGCCGTCCGGTGCCTCCGGGAATGAATGCTTTGCGGATGCTCCTGCCGATCTCGGTCCGGATCGGGATGTTCTGGAGGTTCGGGTTGCTGCTCGAGAGCCGCCCGGTGGCTGCGATCGTCTGGTTGAACGACGTATGGAGCCGCCCGGTGCGCGCATTGACCAGGAGCGGCAGCGCGTCGACATAGGTCGACTTGAGCTTCTGGAGCTGGCGGTACTCCAGAAGCTGTTCGATGACCGGGTGAGAGTGCCGCAAGGTCTCCAGGACGGCGACGTCGGTGGAGAACCCGGTCTTCGTCTTGCGGACGGAGGCCAGGCCGATCTTTTCGAAGAGGATCTTCGCGAGCTGCTGCGTGGAGTTGATGTTGAACACCTCGCCCGCTTGGCGGTGGATCTCGCCGGTGAGCCCCGAGAGCGTCTCTTCGAGGCTCGCCGAGAGCTCGCCGAGGTAGGCGGTATCGAGCGCCACGCCGGTCCGTTCCATCTCGGCCAGAACGCCGATCAAGGGGAACTCCATCGTCTCGCACAAGGGGAGGAGCTTTTGGTTCGCCAGGGAGGCCGACAGGCTTTCATACAGGCGCCATGTGACGTCGGCGTCCTCGGCGGAATAGTCGGCGACGCGCTCCACCGGGATGCTACGGATGTCTTTGCGGTCCTTCCCCGTGCCGGTGAGGTCGTCGAACGTGATCGTCCGGTACCGCAGGTGCTCCAAAGCCATGCTGTCCATGTTGTGCTGCCCATCGGGCCTGAGGACGTAGTGCGCGACCATCGTGTCGAAGACCGTTCCCCGGACCGTGACGCCATGGGAGGCCAGGACGAGGATGTCGTACTTGATGTTTTGGCCGATCTTTTCGATCGCGGGATTTTCAAATACAGGCGCGAGCCGCGCAAGGAGTCTCTCCACGTCGAACCCGACCTGGTCTTCGGCCGGAATGGCGGGAGCGGGGCCGGGGAAGAGGTCGCCGTGGGCATGGTCGGAGGACGGGACGTCGCCCCGGACGGGGACGTACCACGCTTCCTTGGGTTTGAGGGCGAAGGAGAGCCCCACCAGGGCGGCCGTCAACGCATCGGTGGAGGTGGTCTCAGTGTCAAAGACGAAGCGCTTCGCTCGGCCAAGCGTCGTTATGAGGGCGTCGAGTTCCTTCTCCGTTGTCACCAGGTGGTATCGGTGCGCGTCGGTCGTGATGTCGGCCGGGGGCGCTTCGTCGAGCACGGGCCCGGCCGACGCGATGGTCGGCTCCGGCGCGCCTGCGCCGTCGGAGAACTTCCGGGCGAGGTTCCGGAACTCGAGTCGCGCAAAGAGCCTCGAGAGCTGGGGCCGATCGGGCTCTTTCGCGTTCAAGTGGTGGAGGTCGGTCTCCAACGGGACATTGATGTCGATCGTGACGAGCTTTTTGGATAAGAGGGCGAGTTCGCGGTGCTCCTGGAGCTTCTTGCGAACGCCGTTCTGGGGGATCTTGTCGACGTGGGCGAGGATCTCCTCGACCGTGCCGTACTGTTGGACCAGCGGGATCGCGGTCTTCTCGCCGATACCGGGGACGCCGGGGACATTGTCGGAAGTGTCGCCCGTCAGGCCCAGGACGTCGATGACCCGGTCGGGGGCGACGCCGAATTTCTCCAGAACGGCCTTCTCATCGAGCGTCTCCCAGCCGTCCCCCTGCTTCCCGGGGCGGTACATCTTGATGGCGGGGGAGATGAGCTGCATGAAGTCCTTGTCGCCGGTGACGAGATAGGTCATGATGCCCGCCTTTTCCGCTCTCCGGGCGAGCGTCCCCATGATGTCGTCGGCCTCGTAGCCGGGGAGTTCCAGGACGGGAACCCGGAACGCCTTGACGACCTCCTTAAGCATGTCGAGCTGGCCCGACATGTCCTCGGGCATCTTTTCGCGGGTGGCCTTGTAGGGCTCGTACATGATGTGCCGGAACGTCGGTTCCTTCGTGTCGAACACGACGGCGACGTGGTCCGGCTTCTCGTCGTCGAGGATCTTCACGAGGGTGTTGACGAACCCGAAGATCGCGCTCGTGTTCTCGCCCCGGGAGTTGATCAGGGGGCGGCTGATGAAGGAGAAGTAGGCCCGGTACGCGAGGGCCATCCCGTCGAGGAGGAAGAGGCGCTCGCGAGGAGGCGCTTGTCGTTGTGCTTTGGGCATGAGGGAGTCATGATTGGACGAAACTGGGTATCAAGATAGCAAATTTTATCGTCCCTGCCAACGCCAGGGCCAGGAGTGCCATATGTATTGGAAATTGCGATAAAATGCGGTTCTTTTTTCCGGAATTGTGACCGGAGGTATTGAACATCCCGTCTGTTTTCTGTACATTTAATGTTATTATGTACTTTTCGGGACCGGGGCGTTTGCGCGGTTGCAGGACTAGTGTGTCGATCGCCGGACCCAATGCATTCGACTATGGAGACTACATGAATCGATTGTTGCTATCATGTTGTGTTGTTCTTGCATCGCTCTTCTTTGTCTCGTCAGGCCTGCATGCGCAGACGAGCTCCGGCGAGATCGTGGGCACGCCCACGACCGGAGAAGCCGGCATCACACTCAGCGTGCAGGAGATCATGGCGCGCGAGTCGCTTCGGCCGACGGCTCCCTTCACCGGCCAATACAAGGAAATGGACGAATTCCCCTTGCGCCCCACGCCGTCGGCGAACCCCCTCTCGCCCATGACATCGAGCTGGCCCGCTCTCGGGAAGATCCAGACGCCCTCTGACCGTCAGACCTTTTTGAACCCCCAGACCGTCGGAACGAGTTTCCAGGCGATCCAGGTCTCCGAATCAGGTTTCATACCGCCCGATTGCGGCGCGGACGTCGGGCCGACGCAGATCCTCGTTCATTTAAACGGCCGCATCAAAGTCTTCAGCAAATCTGGCGTCCTCGGAGCTCTCAATGCGGATGACTTGACATTTTGGACATCCGTCCGTGGGACGGCGGGGGTCAGCGACCCCCATATCCGCTACGACCGGCTTTCGAAGCGCTGGATCGTCGTCGCGATCAACGTCGCCGCAACGAACAACAGGATTGTGATCGCCGTGAGTTCCGATTCGGTCATCACCGGAACGGGCAGCTTCACGTTCTTCCAGTTCGCCATGAATACCGGCGGAGGGGGGAGTTCCGACAACGGCGGGTTCGCCGATTATCCGACGCTCGGCGTCGATGCGAACGCGCTCTACATCGGGCTGAACATCTTCAATGCCGCGGGCAATGCTGTCCTCGGCACGACCGCATTTGTCGTCCGGAAGTCGAGCGTCCTCGCCGGTCCCATCGTCTACACAGCGTTCCGGCAGCTGACGAACGGGACGAGTACGCAGGGCCCTTGGACCCCGCAAGGCGTCGACAACGACGAACCGGGATCGACCGAAGGCTACTTCATCGGCGTCGATTTTATCAATTACGGCCAGCTCGACATCCGACGGATCTCCACGCCGGGCGCGACGCCGACAATATCGTCGAACATCGTCCTGACGGTTCCTGCGACGATCGCTCCGGTTTTGCAACAGCATGAGGGTGAAGCGTCCGACACGAGCAGACTCGATGCGCTCGATGACCGGCTCTTCGCCGCGCAATTAAAGAAGAATAAATTGACCGGGGTTGCGACCCTGTGGACCGCGCAGAATATCGCTGTCAATGCCTCGGGAGTGGCGACGGCGGGAGGGCGAAACGGTTCGCGCTGGTACCAGATCGGTTCGATGACCACGACGCCCACGCTCATTCAATCCGGTACGCTCTATGACCCCGGGGCATCGAACATCCGCGGTTACTGGATACCGACCATTGCGATGTCGGGTCAAGGCCATGCAGCCATGGGGACGAGCTACGCGAGTCTCAATGACTTTGCCGGGGTCGCCGTCGCCGGGCGGCTCGCTTCGGATGTGTCGGGCACAATTCAGGCACCGACGCTCGCATTTGTCGCGTCCACCGCCTACAACGTCCAACCCACGACCAACGGCCAGCGTTGGGGAGACTACTCCTCGACGGTCGTCGATCCCAATGACGACATGACCTTCTGGACGTTCCAGGAATACACGAATGCGACGAACTCCTGGGCGACCCGCGTGGTGCAGTTGAAGGCCCCGCTGCCGGCCGCTCCCACGTCCGCTCTGCCGTCGAGTGCTGTCGCCGGCGCCTCGAACGTCAATGTCACGGTCACCGGGACCTCCTCCGGCGGCACGGGGTTCTTCGACCCGGGTGCGGGCTATTCGCGCCGGATCTCCGCGAGCGTCGGGGGTGCGGGCGTGACGGTCAACAGCGTCACCTTTACCAATCCGACGAGCGTCGTCTTGAATTTGAGCGTGGCCCCCGGCGCACTTGCCGGTGCGCGCACGGTGACCGTCATGAACCCGGACAGCCAAGCCGTGACGAGCGCGAGCGGTATCTTCACGGTGAGCGTCGCGAGCTGCCCGACGGTCATCCTTTCGCCGTCAACACTCACGAACGGCACCGCGGGAACTCCCTACAGTCAGACTATCACGGCGAGCGGTGGATTGGCGCCCTACGGATACACGGTCACTGCCGGCGCATTGCCGGCAGGCGTGACGCTCACCGGAGCGGGTCTCCTCTCCGGCACGCCGACGTTTGGCGGCGTGTACAACTTTTCCGTAACGGCCACCGATGCGAACTTCTGCACGGGCGTCCAGGCGTATACGTGGACCGTCACAGGGTGCCCGCAGATCACGCTGGCCCCGGCGACGCTCCCGAATGATACGATCGGGATCGCCTACAGCCAAAGCGTTACTGCGTCCGGAGGGACCGGCCCGTACACCTATGCGATCTCCGCTGGCGCACTCCCTCCGGGGATCACGCTCTCAGCCGGAGGCGCGCTCTCGGGCGCGCCGACGCTCACCGGATCATATTCGTTCACCGTCCGTGCCACCGATGCGAACCTGTGTCAAGGCACGCGGGCGTATTCCGTGCAGATATTCTGTCCAAGTATCACGCTTGCCCCGGCGACGCTCCCGAGCGACACGGTGGGCAAGGCGTACAGCCAGCCCGTCACGTCGAGCGGAGGGACGCCTTCGTACACGTACAGCGTGAGCGCTGGCGCGATCCCGACGGGGCTGACACTGTCGTCGGGTGGACTACTTTCAGGCACGCTCACAACCGTTGGGGTCTATTCGTTCACGATTTTATCGACAGACGGCATCGCCTGCACGGGGAGCCGTGCCTATAGCGTGACTGTGTATGCCGTGTTCGTGCCGAATACGATCAGCCTTGCGGTCCAGGGGACGGCGGTGATCGAGAATTTTGACGGCATGGCGAATTCGGGCGCGACCTCGAGCACGCTTCCCACAGGATGGTTCCTCAACGAGGTCGGGACGAATGCGAACACGACGTATGGCATAGACAATGGCACGAACACCGCCGGGAATACGTATAGTTACGGGGCCACGAGCGCATCAGATCGTGCCTTCGGCATGCTTCAGAGCGGGACATTGGCGACACCGACGATCGGCGCAAGTGTCACCAACAATACGGGCGCGACGATTACCTCTCTCGGGATCGCCTATGTGGGAGAGGAGTGGCGGCTCGGAACGCGGAACAGATTCGATTCGCTCCAGTTTAAAATGAGCCTGGATGCAACCAGCCTCACGACCGGCACCTGGACGCCGTACTACAGCCTGGATTACGCGACGACCGACACATCGGGTGCTGCCGGAGCCCGCGACGGAAACGTCAAGAGGACGACGGTCAGCTCGACCATCAGCGGCCTGAGTATCGCGAACGGCGCCACCTTCTGGATCCGCTGGAGCGACTTCAGCGCGACGGGCTCCGACGACGGACTCGCCGTCGACAGCTTCGCCATCACCGCGAATCCGGGGTTCGGCGCTCCAACGAACCCCACCGCGTCGGGCGCATCGAGCCCCTCGAGCGTCGTCGTCGGGAACACCTCGCTCCTGACGGTGACAGTCACACCCGGCACCAACCCGACGAGCACGGGGATCACGGTGACCACAAACCTTTCCACCGTGGGCGGCTCCTCCGCGCAGACATTCTACAACGACGGGACGCACGGCGATGTCACGAATGGCGACAACCTCTGGACGTTTCGCGATACGGTCACACTGGCGACCTCGCCGGGGCTGAAATCCCTGGCGGTATCGGTCCAAGATGCCCAGCTGCGTTCCGCTTCCGCCTCGATCGGCCTCACCGTCGTGGCCTGCCCCACAATAACGATACTTCCCGCGAGCCTGCCGAATGCCGGACTCGGTGTGGCCTACAACCAGACCGTGACCGCCTCGGGCGGGACGATACCGTATGTCTTCACGCTTCAGACCCCCGGCACCTTGCCTTCGGGGCTCGCGCTCGCTGCCGGAGGGGGCATAACGGGAACGCCAACGGCGATCGGCACATCGAATTTCACGGTGGTCGTCACCGACTCAAACGGTTGTACAGCCACAAAAGCGTACAGCATTCAGGTGACCTGCCCGGCGATCAGCATGCTCCCGGCCTCGCTCCTCGGAGCGACGATCAGCACGCCGTATAATCAGACGGTGACGGCCTCCGGCGGGACATCACCGTACGCGTACGCGCTCCAGACTCCCAATACGCTTCCCACGGGGCTTTCACTTTCCTCGGGCGGCGCGATCACTGGGACGCCGACGGCGACCGGCACGTCGAACTTCACCGTCGTCGCGACCGACGCGCACGGATGCACAGGGACGAAAGCGTACAGCATCCAGGTAAGCTGTCCCTCGATCAGCATCCTGCCTGCATCACTTCCGGCGGGTACGATCAACATCTTTTATAACCAGACGGTGACGCCGTCGGGCGGCAAAGCGCCGTACAGTTGCACGCTCCAGACGCCCGGTACGCTCCCCGTCGGACTCTCGCTCTCCTCTGCCGGGATCATTTCCGGGACGCCGACGGCGACGGGCCTGTCGAACTTCACGGTTGTCGTGGCAGATTCCAACGGCTGCCCAGCGACGAAAGGATACAGCATCCAGGTGAGCTGTCCGGTGATCAATGTCCTTCCCGCCTCGCTTCCCGCCGCCGCGATCGGCACGCCGTATAATCAGACCGTGACGGCCTCGGGCGGCACAAGCCCGTACGGCTACGCGCTCCAGACGCCCAATACGCTCCCCGTTGGGCTTTCGCTCTCCGCACTCGGGGTCATCACCGGCACGCCGACGACGCCGGGGAACTCGAACTTCACCGTCGTCGTGACCGATTCGAGCGGCTGCACTGCGGCCAAGCCGTACGCGATACAATCGAGCTGTCCGACGATCACTCTTTCGCCGGCAGTCCTTGCCGGCGGGACGGCGGGCGTCATCTACAGCCACAGCGTCACGGCAAGCGGGGGCACGGCTCCCTATACGTTCACTCCCCATTCGGGCGCGATGCCGCCGGGCCTCACTCTCGCAACGTCCGGATCGATCACCGGAACGCCCACGGCGAGCGGCGTATTTCCTGTGACCATCCAGGCGGCGGATGCGAACGGCTGCCAGGACAGTCTCGCCTATACGCTGAATATCGGATGTACGTCGATCACGCTCTCGCCTGCGTCGCTTCCGGCCGCGACGGTCGGCACGGCCTACGCTCAGGCAGTCAGCGCGACGGGCGGAACGGGTTCGTACGCGTACAGCGTGACCTTGGGATCGCTCCCCGCGAGCGTGACGCTCTCCGGCGCGGGTCTTCTGTCGGGGACGCCGAGTGCGGCGTTCGCCGCATCGTTCACGGTCACGGCGACAGATTCGTTCGGGTGCCAGGGCAGCAAGGCCTATTCGCTCCAGGCCACCTGTCCTGCGCTCAGCGTGTCGCCGGCCTCGCTTCCGAACGGCACGAAGGGGAGTCTCTATTCGCTGCAGCTCGCTGGCTCGGGCGGCACCTCGCCCTACACGTTCCAGGTGACGCTCGCGACGCCCCCTGCCGGTATCACGCTTTCCGCGTCGGGGCTCCTTTCCGGGACGCCGACGGCGACGGGGAATTTTCCATTCACGGTGACCGCGACCGATACATTCGGCTGCCAGGGAATGAAGGCCTACTCGCTCCAGGTCGATTGTCCGGTCGTGTCCGTTCTGCCCTCGACGCTTGCCGACGATTCCGTCGCGCACCCGGTGAGCCTTTCGATCACGGCGTCCGGGGGCACTGGAGCGTACACGTTCACGGTCTCGGCCGGGTCGCTTCCGACCGGCGTGACGCTATCATCGGCGGGTCTTCTTGCCGGCTTGCCGTCGAGCGCAGGGACCTACAGCTTCACGATCACCGCGACCGGCTCCGACGCATGCGCCGGGTCCCGGCCCTACAGCTGGCAGATCAATGCGAGCTCCCAGGTCGTCGTCGGGGTCCCACTCCAGGCGAAATGGAACATCATCTCCAATCCGTTGCGTGGTGGCAATGACTCGGTGACGGCCGTGTATCCTGCCGCTCTTGCGAGCGCCTACGCGTTCCTTCCCGGGTCGGGCTACAGCTCGACGGCCCTTATCCCGCACGGCGCAGGTTACTGGATCAAGTTCGGCTCCGCGCAGACCGCAACCTTGATCGGCTTCCCCGACCTGGCGGACACCATCGCTGTCGAGGCCGGATGGAACCTCGTCGGCGCGCTCGCCGAGAAGCTCCCGGCCTCCTCGGTCGTTCCCGTGGGAACGACCATCGCGTCGCAGTTCTACGGTTACCAGGCGGGGTATTCCGTCTCCGACACGTTGCGGCCCGGCCTCGGATACTGGGTGAATGTCTCCGCGACGGGGACGCTTGTCTTTTCCTCGTCGGCGAATGTGCCTGCGAGCATGTCGTCCGCGAGCCCGCGGCACACCGCGGAAGACCCTCCGGTGGCGACGATCGTCATCTCGGACGCGGCAGGCAACACTCAGCAGCTCTTCGTCGGACGTAAAGGGTCGGACGGCGGATCAAAGCTCTTCGCACTTCCCCCCGCGCCGCCCAACGGGGTGTTCGACGTCCGTTTCGCCACCGATCGGATGATGGAGATCTCCACCGGCCGGAGGCAGGAACTCGCGATCCGCATCTCTTCGGCGATCGCGCCTGTCACGATCGGATGGAAGCGTGACGGGGGAGAGGATGTCCGCATGGTCCTTTCCGGCACCGACGGCGCGCGCTCGCCGTTGCGCGCCGAACTCGATGACGCAGGGTCGGTGACGCTCAAGACGGCGCAGAACCTCATACTCGTCTTGGATCCCAAGAAGGCCGTCCCGACGTCGTTCGCACTTCTGCAGAACTATCCAAACCCGTTCAACCCAGTCACGACGATCCAGTTCGACCTACCGGTTCGGTCGGTCGTCTCAGTGAGCGTCCTGAATATCCTCGGGGAGCAGGTTACGCTCCTCCATAACCGGTCGGAACTCGGGCCGGGACGAGAGGATATCTCCTGGGACGCGTCGTCGTTCCCGTCAGGGATCTACTTCTACCGCTTGAGCGCCCAGCCCCTCAGTGCCGAAGGCGCAGCTCCCGGTTCGCCCTTCACCTCGACGAAGAAGATGATCCTTATCAAATAAACGGTTCATCGAGCCAGAATATGCGGGGCGGGACTGATCTCCCGCCCCGCGTCGTTTTAGTGGGGAGGGTAACGAGAGTGGAGCAAACGCATCGGGAGGGTTGATTCGGGGCGCCGATTTTTTTATATTCTCCCCAGTATCGCTTCGGAGAGCTGGCAGAACGGCTATTGCACCAGTCTTGAAAACTGGCGCCCGTAAGGGCTTGGGGGTTCGAATCCCTCGCTCTCCGCTTCTTCGGCGGTGTATTCACCGCTTTCTCGCTGATCACGCTCCTGCCCCCAAATCATGCCCTACGTCAACCTATCCTTGACTACGAAGGCCATTTACCGTATCTTCCGATACAATTTTTGCAGCGGCCGATTGTGACGTCGCGCTGCGTATTCCGACATTGTTGGCGAACGTACCCGCACCCTGCATGAGAGATGAAACTCGGCGACGGCTCTCCGAACTGATCCTCGAGGAGCTTTCAGAGAAGATAAAAAGGCGTGAATCCTTGGGCCAAAAGCTTGAGGCATTCACCGACCTTCCGGTGGAGAAGGTCGCCGAAGCGATCCTCAAGCAGTTCGAATATCTCCTCTCGAGCGAACTCCGCGACCTCATCTTCCATATGATAGAGCAGGAGATCGCCGCCGATCGCGCCTCCCATGAGGTCCTCCAGGCCGAACCTGCGGCCGAAGAGCGGCTGCCGGAGCCCGTCGTCGTTGAACGTGCGCCTGAGCCTCCGCCGCCGGCGGAACTCCCGGCGCTCACGCCCCCGCTTGAACTGGAGCCGGAGCCGGAGACTTCCACCGAATCGATCATGGAACATTTCGGGACGAGGGAGCCCTTCGCCTCCGAGCCGATGGATATCCCCTTGGATCCGTCCGACTGGTTCTATATCTACGGGTTCAGCTACGCCCCCATCAGCACGGGGAAGGGCGTGCCGACGAAAAAGCTCAAGCTGAAGGGCGCCGACGGCCTCAACACGATCTTCCTGGTCGATTCCGGCGACATCCGGCTCTATCTGAGCAAGCTCTCCAAAGAAGACTACTCGCTCGACAGATCGGGCAAGCCGACCTTGACCACCCAAAAGGCGACCGGGGTTCGGTATCAGCATGAGCGGATCCTCAACACCTTGCGGACCGAGGAGGTCATCGTTTCCGTGCCGTGCTGGACGCTCATGCTGGGTCTTGCCGGGATCACCGCGCTCATCGAGGACCGGTACGTCGAACTCTTGCGGGCCCTCATCGACGTCCACGACGCCGTCGACTGGGACGTCGAGGTCTTCGCCTTGGACGAGCATATCGTCAGCCTCCCGGAGATCGCCGACGCGGGAAAATCGAGCAAGCAGCGTGAATCGAAGCACGCATCGGGAAAGACCAGGGATATCAAGGTCATGGAGAAGCTTATCTTTAAAGAAAAGAGCCTCGCCCAGGAGGTCCACTCGAGCCTTCTCCTCCTGGCGACGAAGGCGAAGGTAGATTACATGATCCGCCTCGACAACGCGCTGATGGAGGACTGGAAGTCGATCCTTCTGGCGCGGTACATCGTGCCGAAGGATAAGCGCAAGGCCTTCTGTCTCTCGATCAGCGACCTCCAGGAAGAGTACAAGGTGTACCAGCTCATGATCCGGCTGACGAGCCCAGCGACGCGGTTCACACTCAATCCCTAAGCAAGAAAAGCGCGATGGCAGCCCAAGATGCGTTCGAATGGTTCGTCGGGAACATGATGAAGAACCCGACCGCCGACTTCGCCCGGAAGGTGAAAGAGGCGCGCGCGGTGCTCCAGAGCCTCAGAAGCGAGGATGAGCGCCAGCGCTTCGTCGATGAGGAGATCGTGCGCTTGCGCCCGAAGTCGTAACGCCGCCGGCGCGAAAGCTCCAACGGCGAGGCGCCTGCGATAGAGCCTTGCCCTGCGTGTTTTGAACATAGAGAACTCTCCAAAGATACAACCGTGCCCAATCCCCATTCTGATACGCCGTCGTGAGTCCTTCGGCCAGCACGACTGCCCCCGCCTCGGGCGCCGCCCCAGCCCCCAAGCCGTCGGCCAAGATCCAGGTCTCGCCCCGGCTCATTGACGCCGCGCGCGCCGAGGTCGCCGACGTGCTTCGGACGCTCGGCACGACGGTGCAGGGGCTATCGGAGGACCAGGTCGAGCGCTTGCGGGAACTCCACGGCCCGAACGAGGTCGCGCAGGAGATCCGGCATAGCTGGCCCTGGCGGCTGATGATATCCTTGCGGAACCCGCTCGTCGTCCTCTTGGGCGCCTTGGCGGCGATCTCCTTCGCCACCGGGGACGCTCGGGCCGGCACCGTCATGTGCCTCATGGTCGTCTTGGGCGTTCTGCTGAAGTTCATCCAGGAGAACCGGGCCGATTCGGCGGCCGCGCAGCTCAAGGCGATGATCAAGGTCACCGCGACCGTGTTCCGGAACGGAGCGCCTCTGGAGGTGCCCTTGAAGGAGATCGTCCCGGGCGACGTCGTGAAACTCTCGGCCGGCGACATGATCCCGGCGGACCTCAGGGTACTCTCGTCGAAGGACCTCTTCGTCATCCAGGCGAGCCTCACCGGCGAATCGCTCCCGATCGAGAAGTTCGACGCCCGGGACGCCCGGGAGAACATCTCGCCGTTGGAGTTCTCCAACGTCTGCTTCCTCGGCACGAGCGTGGAGAGCGGGACCGCCTTGGCCGTCGCGGTCGCGACCGGCAAACAGACCTACTTCGGCAGCATGGCCGGGAGCATCGCCGGCGCGCAGATCGAGACGAGCTTCGACAAAGGGATCAAGCGCTTCACCTGGCTCATGATCCGGTTCATGATGGTCATGGTGCCGTTGGTATTTCTCATCAACGGGTTCACGAAGGGGAACTGGGGCGAGGCGTTCTTCTTCGCCCTGGCCGTCGCGGTCGGCCTCACGCCGGAGATGCTGCCGATGATCGTTTCGGTGAGCCTCTCCCGGGGCGCCATCCTCATGTCGCGGAAAAAGGTCATCGTGAAGCGCCTGAATGCGATACAGAACTTCGGGGCCATGGACGTCCTCTGCACGGACAAGACCGGCACCTTGACGATGGACCACGTCATCCTCGAGCACCACTGCGATGTCGTCCGGAAGGAGGACACCGCGGTCCTCCGAGACGCCTACCTCATCAGTTACTTCCAGACGGGCCTGAAGAACGTCCTCGACCGCGCCATCCTGGACCACAGAGAGGATGTCCATCAGCAACACGAGGTCGAGCTTCACAAGAAGGCGGACGAGATCCCGTTCGATTTTTCGCGCCGGATGATGTCCGTCATCGTCGAGATGCCCAACGGGATGCACCGGTTGCTCACAAAGGGGGCGCCGGAAGAAGTGTTCGCGCGCTCGACGCGCTTCGAGCTCGAGGAGGATATCCTCCCGATGGACCCGGTCCTGATTCAGGACCTGCGCGAAGAGTACGAGCGGTTGAGCGCGGACGGGTTCCGGGTCCTCGCGGTGGCGTACAAGGATCTCGAGCGCCGGGCGGCCTATTCGAAGGAGGACGAGTGCGACCTCGTTTTGCGGGGGTATGTGGCGTTCCTTGATCCTCCGAAGGAGAGCGCGGGGCCGGCCATCGCCGCTTTGCAAAAACACGGCGTCACGGTGAAGATCCTCACCGGGGATAACGACCTTGTCAGCAAGAAGGTGTGCCACGACGTGGGGCTCCCGACCGAACATGTCGTCCTGGGGGTGCACGTCGATGCGCTCTCCGACGCGGACCTCCTCGTTGCGGTTCGGGATGCGACGGTCTTCGCCAGGCTCACCCCGGCGCATAAACAGCGCATCATACAGGTGCTCCGGGCCAATGGGCACGTCGTCGGGTACATGGGCGACGGCATCAACGACGCGCCCGCCCTCAGGGCGGCCGACGTCGGCATCTCTGTCGACACGGCGGTCGACATCGCGAAGGAATCCGCCGACGTCATCCTGTTGGAAAAGAGCCTCATGGTCCTGGAGGAGGGGGTCCTCGAGGGGAGGAAGGTCTTCGCGAACATCATCAAATACGTCCGGATGGGGGCGAGCTCGAACTTCGGGAACATGTTCTCTGTCCTGGGGGCGAGCGCGTTCCTGCCGTTCGTGCCCATGCTGCCGATCCAGGTACTCACGAACAACCTCCTCTACGACTTTTCCCAGGTGCCGATCCCGACCGACAACGTTGATCCCGAGCAGATCGTCCGGCCTCGGCCCTGGTCCATGGACGAGATCACCCGGTTCATCTTATTTATCGGACCGATCAGTTCCATCTTCGATTATTCGACCTATTTCGTCATGCTCTCCGTCTTCCACTGCTGGGATCCGGCCCGGTCGGCGCTCTTCCAGACGGGCTGGTTCGTGGAGTCCTTGATGACCCAAACGCTCATCATTCACATCATCCGGACGAACAAGATACCCTTCCTCCAGTCGAAGCCGAGCGTGCCCTTGATCCTGACGACCATCATCATCATGATGGTCGGCGTCTGGCTCCCGCACTCGAGTCTCGCCCCCGCCTTGGGGTTCACCGAGCTCCCGGGGCTCTACTGGCCGATCTTGCTTGTGACGCTCCTGGCCTATCTTGTCCTCACCCAGTTGGTCAAGACGATCCTCATACGAAAAGCCTGGATCTGACAGCGGCGGGGGAGAGAGGTAGCCGGGCAAAAAGCCCGGTAAAAAATCCTCTTTTTTTGGTTGATACCTATCGTAACTTTTTGTATATTTACCGCCACCCGAGAATGAGTTTCCCAACGCTTTTTGCGTCCCGTCGGTACCGAGTAGCCGACAGAGCGAGAGTTGAGACATTCCTCTTTCGAGGGGGGTCACCAAGGGGTCGTAGTTCAGTTTGGTTAGAACGCCTGCCTGTCACGCAGGAGGTCGCGGGTTCGAGTCCCGTCGGCCCCGCTCGCACATTCACCGTGGAAAACGCTCATATGGTGACTCACGCATACCGATTCCTAAAACCTCCGCCCCGCGGAGGTTTTTTTGTTTCGGCACCGTGCCGAGATACGTCAATTCCAATTCTGTATTGGCTCGCTGCGCTCCTGTTGTTGGTGTCCCTTTCGGCCGCCGCGCAGCCAAAACTCGTTCTTCCCGACGGGGCGTCGTTCGAGTTCGGTGAGATCATCGCCGGAGCGCGGCCGACGCACGCCATCACGATCGAAAACGGTGGATCCGACACGCTCAGGATCCAGAATGTCACCGTGCAATGCCATTGCTCGACGACTCGGCTTTCCCGGGATGTCATTCCCCCCGGCGAAACCGGTGTTTTGTATGTGACATTCGAGAGCGATCTCTACGTTGGCCGCGTGGGAAAGAGTCTCTCGATAGTGTCGAACGATCCTCACCAAATGGTCGTGCTCGTGGAGTTCACGGCGGACGTCCGGACCTATCTCGATGTGGCGCCGAAAGTGATCGTTTTCTCGCACGACGAATCGGTCGCGATGGCGCCCAAAACGATTCTGCTCACCAACCGCGACACCGTCGCGATCCGGATCCTTTCAGTGGTTGATTCGGCGTTTCTCGTCGTAGCTGCTAAGCCGGGGATCTCGATCCGGCCCGGTAAAAACGTGCTCTACCCCCTCATCCCGAAGACGGTGGGGGAGGCGTCGGCCGCAGGGACCTTGGAACTCCAGACGGACAACCGCCGCCAGCCCGTCGTACGGCTCCGGTACATCATTGAGGGGTCAGGGAAAAGGCGTTGAAAACGGGTAAATCACACTTCGACTGAGGCCGTATTCGCAGGTTTTGGAGGCGCGCGGAGCGTAGGGAAGGAAATGAAATATCGTCCCGCCGAGGGGCGGCAAAATTAATATCCCCGATTTCAATTTATTTTCACAAAAGACTTGACAGTGACATCAAGTTTTATTACAATTGAACAAGCTTTCGATGTAAACGCGGTTGGGAATCCATGGAAACACACTCATCTCACCTTTCATGAGTGTGAAAAAAAAGAACTTTTTCTCAGCTCGTCGTTTACTCAACCAGGTTCTAATCCTTCAAACACTTTTTGTTTTCGTGCAGTCATCATTCGTTTCCGTTCTAAACTGAAGTCGCACTGGCATGTCTTCGTGCCGTCGTGTGCTTCTTTTTTCCTGTGATGTACGGATCGAACAATTCTGCGCTTGTATAATCGGTCGTTAGTTCACCTTACACCGCGCGTCCTCGTAGCGCCGGTATCCATATGGAGCATTCGAGCTGATCATTGTGAACGATTGTACCCTCTCATCGATGTGCCCTGCTTCTTTCCGGAGATCCTCCTCTTCATCTGCGGTTCATTGCTATCGTGCCGCCGGGGTGATCCTTCCTTCGCTGAAAATTAAAAATGCAAAATCCACTCAACTCACTAATCCACATCTCATAAATAATCCTTAGTAGGAGGATCTATGAAACATGTAAAACTAATTGTGGCCTTACTGCTGTTTGTGGCCCTCGTGGTGAACGTGACGTTCGCCGCGGGACCGCAGACCGCAGGACGGCTCCAGCTCCCTCAGGGGCAGGTTCAGCAGTCGGAAGCGAAGGTTGCGAAAGCATCCCGCACCCAGCTGCAGGCCCCTGTGTTCGAGCCGGTAGAGTCGGGCTCTTCGTTCGACAAGACCAGCGAACAGCCGGTCGTCCTGACGAAGAGCGGCTCTGTGCCGCCGGGCTTCCAGATCTCAGGCCTCGCGCCGACGTACCATATCGGTGCGGCGCAGACCTTCAAGACGATCGCGGACATCGCGCTGCTGTGTAACATCGGCGCGTTGACTGGTCCCGTTACGTTCCTCCTTGACGACCCGGCGTATACCGAAGCGGGCGTCGCCATCGGAGCGACCGTCGGATCCAGCGCGACGAACACCATCACCGTCCGTCCGAACACCGGCAACACTGCCTGCGTCATCACCCTGACGGACAATACGACCAACAAGGGCGGTCTCGTCCTTGACGGCGCGACGAACTTCATCATCGAGGGCACGGCACTTGGTTCGGCCGCTGGATCGCGCAACCTGACGATCCAGCTTTCCGCGACCCCGTCGGCCGCCAACGGCGGCGATGCTCCGGTCTATCTGAAGAACGCCAAGTATGCGACGGTCACCGATTGCGTCATTCCTGGCAACACGGCGAGCACTGCGATGTCTGCTACCGCCGACAATACCACCAACGGCAACGGCTCGGTCACGACCCGTTCCACGGCTGGCAACTACAGCTCGTTCATCACCGTCAATAACTGCGACCTCTCCGGCGGCCATTTCGGCGTCGTGTCGCGCGGTAACTTCCTGATCAGCTCCGCCACCTACGGCGCGCAGGATGATGACTTCACCGTGACGAACAACTACATCCACGATGTGACGCGTGCCGGCATCGACCTCTGGTCGGTCAGCATCGCGAACATCTCGAAGAACACTGTCAAGCGCGTCGTTCTTGCCTCCTCGGCTGGCGCGTCACCTGCCCTCGGCTTCGGTGCGGGAGTTGGTTTCCCGATCACCAGCGGCGGCAACCCCTACAACATTCCCTTGGCGAATCGCGTGGCGGGCATCTCGGTCTGGGGTGATGGCATCCACATCAGCCAGAACCTCTGCGACAGCATTATCAGCAACCGCTCCTCTGCCGGAACCGGAAGCGGGATGATCTTCGGTATCCGCGTCATCGCCTTCGGCAACAACGATCCGGATCCGAGCTACGGCGGCGCTCTGTCCATGGCCGGCATCCCTTCGCGGAACGTCATCAAGAACAACATCGTGACCCGCGTGTTCAATAACAGCGCCGTTCAGGCGAACGGTCTGCGCTGGGCGAACGTCGGCATCGGCATGGAGAGTGGCCGTTTTGATACGGTCTACTTCAATACGGTGTACTTCTCCGGTGCAGGTCTCGGCAATCAGACCCCGTGCGCGGCTCTTCTGCTCAACGGCGTCGCGACCACGACGGACAACAACGGTTTGAACAACAACTGGCGCGGTGCGGGCGGAACGCTGATCAACGCGTTCTCCTATCGCACAAAGGTCAGCGACAACATCCTCGCGATCAATCGTACCAATACCGGTACGGACAATACTTGCATCGCGATGCAGGATGCGGGCGGCGTTGTCGATTACCGCGGCGGTAACAACAACGTTCTCTATAACGGATCGATTGGCAACGTCTCGGATGTCTCGGGCGGAGCCGTCAATCCTTCGCTCTTCGATCACCAGCAGTTCCAGATCGGCGTCGGTTTTGCAACAGACGGAGCGAGCCAGGCTGATGATCCGGTACTGACAAGCCAGAGCAACGTGACGTTCAGCGGTCTCTCGACCGCCAACGGCACGGGCGTGGCGGTCGGCAGCGTTCCGGGTGACTATAACGACAGTCTGCGCGGTTCGCCCCCCGATATCGGCGCCCTTGAGGGCACCGGCACGAGCCTTCCGCACGACGTGAAGCCCGTTGTTATCGTCAGCCCCGGCATCGCCGGCGCGCCGGCGGGTCTTCCGTTCTCCCCGGTTCAGATCACGTTTTCGAACCTCGGCGGATTCTTGGAAACCAGTTTCCCCGTGAACGTGAAGATCGTCAATCCTGATGCGAGCATTCAGAATATGCCGGGAACGGCAACCCTCGCCGCAGGTGCTGCAGCGACGGTGACGATTCCGGGATCATGGAATCCGGGATCCTTGGGTGGAACGGCGACCTTTACGGTCACGACCAACCTCGGAACCGACAATTACCACTTCAACGACACCATCATCGCGACCTTCCCCGTCGCTGCGCAGGCGACCGTCCCCTACTTCTCGGGCTTTGAAACCGCCCCCGAACAGGCCGGCTGGTTCGCAGGCACGGAGTGGGGTATCGGCACGACCGGCGGCAAACTCGGCGGTCCTCACGCTGGTACGAAGTACTTCGCAACCGCTCCGGGAGCTCCTGCTTCTGGTACGCATGACGCGGAAGTGGAGAACCTCTTCTCGCCGTTCTTCGATTTCAGCAGCAGCCCGTCACCTGCCACCATGTCGTTCTACCTGAGCCTTCAGACGGAACCGGGATGGGATCGGGCGATCATGGAATACTCGATCGACACCGGCAAGACGTGGCAGAAGCTCGGCGTCCTGAACGATCCGGCCGGTATCAACTGGTACTCGTCCGCGGTCTATCAGAACGCGCATACCACTGGCGGTACGCTCGAACCCCTCCCCAATTGCTGGGATGAGGCGACTGCAGTTCCGAAGGGATTCCCCGGTGACGGATCTGGCGCGAACCCGCCGGACGGCTGGTCCTCCAACGGCGATTGCGGCGGCAATGAGATCGTCACGGGCCCGACAGGCTATGTCATCGTCGCGCTCGATCTCTCCGGCACGCCCGTCATGGGCAAGTCATATGTCCGGTTCCGGCTATCGTACTTCACCGACGCTGGCACGCATGGCGACGGCGTTGCGATCGACGACTTCAAGATCGGCGCCCCGCCGGTCCCGAACCCGGCTGGCTATTCCGGTAAGGTCTATAACGACGTGAATGGTAACGGCATCTTCGACGGACCCGATGTCGGTCTCGCCGGCCTTACCGTCCACCTGAACTACTTCGGCGGCTCGCAGCAGACCACCGTGTCGCTCGCGAACGGCGATTACAGCTTCGTCGCTCCGAATGCGATGAATCTGCCTGGCGACTATGATGTCTCGACCACCTATGCGGGCGGAGCACTCTTCGAGCATCATGTGAGCACCTATTCCGGTTCCGGAACGGCGATCACTGGCGTCAACCTCGGCTACTTCACCGGCTCGATTTCCGGCATGAAGTTTAACGACATCAACGATAACGGCGTGAACGATACCGATCCGGGTCTTGCGGGTTGGACGATCGAAGTTCACAAGGATTCGTTGGCTGGTGCGCTCGTTTCATCGGCGGTGACTGACGGAAGCGGTAATTACTCCTTCAAGCTCATCCCGGGCACCTATGTCCTGAGAGAGATCGCACAGCCGACAGTCGGCCGTCGCACGTTCCCCGCTGGCGCTGGCACCCACACAGTGGTTGTCGCACAGCCCGGAAACACGCCGACCTCTGTCATTACCGGCCAGGATTTCGGCAACTGGCTCTTTGCGAAGATCAGGGTTAACCTCACGATTGATATCAACGGCGACGGTACCGTCAATCCGGGAGATGTTCTGCCCTTGCCCTCGATCGCTGGTACTTTCTCCACCTTCAAGTTCAAGAAGAACGGCTTGACGCTCCTCACCGATACCCTCGGTAATGGCGTCGCGAGCCGCGAACATTCCTCACTCGATACGGGTACCTATACCATCGCGGAGAGCACCTTCACACCGGGATGGGTCCGTACGAAGGGTGGCGTGTTCACGAAGATCGTCACTGCCAGCGGCGCGTCCGATACCGCTCGGTATCTCGACTTCAAGCTGATCACCGTCACGGGTCGTAAGTACAACGACCTCAACGGTAACGGCGTCGATGATAGCGATCCGGGTCTTGCCGGCTGGACGATCACGGTCAGCGGCACGGTCAATGGTTCGGCATCAGCGGTGACCGATTCACTCGGTAACTACTCCATTGACAGCGTCTTCACTGGTCTCCACACGATCACCGAGACCCCGCAGGCCGGCTGGACGATGACGTTCCCGACCACGCCGTACAGCTTTACGGCCGTGAGCGGCAACCTCGCGAATCCGGTGACGGCACGTGACTTCGGCAACTTCCATAACTACTCCATCAGCGGCCAGAAGTATCGTGACCGGAACAACGATGGAACGAAGGATGCGGGAGATAACGGCCTATCCGGCTGGACGATCAATCTCAATCCGGGTGCCCTCCCCCAGCCCACCGATGCCAACGGTAACTACACCTTCACCAACGTTGGTCCCGGTGTGAAGACCCTTTCGGAGACCGCGCAGCTCGGATGGACGCAGTCAGCCCCTGTGGGCGGCACGTACACCATCAACGGCGTCAGCGGCACGAACGTCACGGGTCGCGACTTCGGTAACTTCCAGGCGAACGACTCCACGGCGTACCGCACGTTCACCGCGGCACAGCTCCAAGCCGACAACCAGAAGAAGCCCATCAAGGCACCGAAGGCTGGCAAACCGATTACGGCTGGCCCGAATACCGGCAATCTCGTCGCCGAAGTTCTCAAGCAGGGTGGCGTGATCAAGGTTGGACTTGCTGCTCAGACCAATGCAGGTGGCAAGGAAAAGGCCTACATCCAGCCTGTGAAGCAGGGCGATCTGTGGAAGAGCTTGAATGCAAAGAGCGTCTTCCATACGGGCGCAGCGCGCGGCTTGGACCTCGACGTCAAGGGCAAGATTCTTCTCAAGCGCTTCAAGGCGCTGCCCCCGACGAAGAAGAACAGCACCATCATCGCGAACCTCCTCGCATTGCAGGTGAACCTTGCCGCCAGCGGTCTCAAGACCCCGGCGGGCCTCGGCTCACTGATGTATAATGATGCGGGCAACCCGATGAACGGCTGGTCGGTCGATTCGATCGCGAACTACGCGGACGGCGTCATGACCAACTGGGAAGGTGTTCCGTACGACGTGTACGTCATGATCGATAGCGTCGCTGCAAAGATCAATGCGGCGTTCTCGTATGGCGGAACGAACGATACGACCACAGGTGGCGGATGGACCTCACCGAAACTGCAGTGGAAAGGCTACACTGTGGTTATCGATGTTCCGTACCTGAAGGCTTCGGGTATCCCGGCGCAGAACAGAATCGCGCCTCCTGTGATCGAGCAGATTCCGACGGAATTTGCCCTGTCGCAGAACTATCCGAACCCCTTCAATCCGACGACGACCATCCGGTTCGACTTGGCGCAGCAGTCAGTGGTGACCCTGAAGATCTACAATATGCTCGGTCAGGAAGTCGCTCAGCTGCTCAACCGGGAAGACATGTCTGCCGGCACGGAAGAGCTTGAGTTCGACGCAAGCTCCCTGGCCAGCGGCGTCTATCTCTACCGCATTGTCGCGGAGTCCGTTAACGATAACGGTGCTGTCTCCCAGACGTACACGCAGGTAAAGAAGATGGTCCTGTTGAAGTAATCTCCACCGCTGTTCTCCTGTGCGCCTCGAGAGGGGCGCACAGGAGCAATTTGACCCGACCCATTCCCCCTGCCGCCAAAACGGCGGGGGAGGGGACCTTGGGAAAATGGTTCGGAAAAGGGCGTTATTTTTGTTGTATTTCTCTTTTGCAGTTTGTATATTCTAGTGTGTGCAACAGAGATCTCCCCGTGCAACACGAATTTTGACTATAATTCACACTTTTTTTGACACCTTTAACGTAGAGAGAAAGGCAGGAAGAATGAACTTGCGACGTTTACAATTGCTCGCCGTTGTACTGTGTGTGTTCGCATTCTCAGGGATCATGTCTGGTCAGCTGATCGTTCCGCTTACCATCACACAAGTGGCGAATACTGCCGCAGACACATTCGGTGTCGCAAATGGTGCCACCTACTGCTTGGACCCGTTGCTCGGCGAGTCGGAGCTTCCTCCGAAGCCCCCGACAGGCGTCTTTGATGTTCGTTTCGTCGATCACAGAGACACGCTGTGCATGGGACAGGGTCAGAGACTTCATCTTCAGCTTCCTGATTCCACGGTCTTGGATACGTTTCAACTTGCATTCCAGAAGGGTGATGGCGCGTATAATTTTAACGTGAGCTGGCCCGCAGGACTCAGCGCGAATTGGAAGACACTCATCATCACGGACGCACTTGGTCTTAATCTTATCAACGTCGATATGCTCACGGCGACCAGTGTCACCGTCACGCAGTCGTTCATCTCGGCGCTCAACATCATCGGGACTCCGATCCTAACCGCGATCGCCCCTGATAATGATCTCGTTCCGAGCTCCTTTTCACTGAAGCAGAACTATCCGAACCCCTTCAACCCTTCGACGACGATCAAGTTCTCCGTGGCGACTTCGGCTTTCGCGGATGTCGCAGTGTATGACGTCCTTGGCCGCCGGATCGCGACCTTGGCGTCGGAGGATATGAGACCCGGATTCTACACGACGACCTGGAACGGCGCAGACAACAACGGCGTTGCGGTCTCCAGCGGCGTCTACTATGTCCGCATGACGGCAACCGGTGGTCAGAACGTCAACTTCTCGGCAGTCCAGAAGCTTCTCCTGATGAAGTAATACTCGGGAAGTGTTGTTGGTACGACGTGCAATGCGGAAGTTCTCAAGTAACGGGGCTTCCGCATTTTGTTATGTAGCAAGCTCCAGATCGATCCCTTCGCTCCCGTCGCCTTCACCAATTTCGGCACAATGCGCTATGAAAACGAAGCAGGCATCCGCATTCTCCATCGTCATGGCCTTTCTCCTGGCCGTACTGACGACGCAAACGGCTCAGAGCCAGTTTCGCATTCCCCTTGCCGTCCGCGACAACGGCAACAACACCGGCGCGACGACGAAGCGCGACACGATCACCTTCGGCGTTCATCCTCAGGCTACCCTCTGCATCGATCCCAGCACGCTCTTCTTCACTCCGTGCGACAGCGTCAAGGAGACCGAGCTTCCGCCTGCGCCTCCGGCCGGCGTCTTTGACGTCCGGTTCGTCGATCTCGCGTTTGACGGCCCGCCCCCCCGCTTCACGACCTGCATCAATGGCCTGAGGTACGACATCCGCGGTTTTGCGGGCGCCACCGATATCGACACATTCCAGATCAAGTTCCAGCCGGGCGCCTCGGGGTATCCGTTCGTCTTCCGCTGGCCCCAGGGGCTCGGCGCGTTCGCCGACAGCATACGCCTCCGAGACGCCATCACCGGCACGATCATCAACGTGAACATGGTCGCGGTCGACTCGTTCAAGCTTACGAGTAACATCCACACGTCCCTGCGGATCTTCGTCTACCACCCGAAGGCGCAGACCGCGCCTTCCATGCCGAACTTGATCGCGCCTGCCGACAACGCCGCGGCGATCGACACGCCGGCGACGTTCACCTGGTCGGCGGCCACGAACGCGACCTTCTACGTCTTCCAGCTCTCGACGAGCCCGACGTTCTCGACCATCCTGCGCCGTGACACGCTCGCCGGGACGTCGCTCCTGGTTCGGCCGCTCTCGTACAACCAGACCTATTACTGGCGCGTCAGCGCGAACACCCCCTTTTTGAACGGCTGCTTTCAGTCGCCGGGGTTTTCATTCAGCACCATTTCCACGTGTGAAGCTCCCACACTGAGTTTGCCGGCGAACAATGCGACGAACGTCGCCGTAAGCCCGACCCTTTCCTGGAATGCGCCTGTCGGCGTAACGGTCCTCCATTACGAGCTCCAGGTCGCGTTGGACCCCGGCTTCACGAACATTGCACTGTCCAATACGAACGTCCCGGGAACATCGCTCGCCGTCGGTCCGTTCCCCAACTGCGTCACGCGCTACTGGCGGGTCCGGACGGTCTGCGCCGCCGGCACGAGCCCCTATTCGACGACCACATTCAAGTTTAGCGTCGCCAATGCTGTCCCGACCGTGCCGGTCCTGACGCTCCCGGCGGCCAATGCCCTCAATGTCGCCTTGAACCCCACGCTTACCTGGTCGATTCCCGACAGTTGTTCGAAGAGCTACCGCGTCCAGGTCACCGTCGATACGACTGACGCCAATCCGGCCCATCTCGCCGTGAACGACAGCGTCCTCGTCGCGTCGCGCGCCGTCACGGGCTTGCAGGAAGGGACCGATTACTTCTGGCATGTCCGCGCGGCCGGCGTCTCGAGCATCGGGAGCTATTCCCCGTACCAAAAGTTCCGGACGCTCGTCAACCCGCCCGCCGGGCCCGTCCTCCTCTCGCCGCTTTCCGGCGACACGTCGGTACCGATCAATGCGATCCTCCGGTGGTTCACCGTCGTGCGGGCGGATTCATACCAGGTGCAGGTCGCTTCCGATGCGGGCTTCGGGACCATTGTCTATAACGGCGCCTACTCTGTCGATACGACTGCCACGGTCGGCCCCTTAGTCAACTGCGCGCAGTATTATTGGAAGGTCAGAGCGAAGAACATCGGCGGCCAGGGTGCGTTCGCCATCGCCTCGAATTTCCGCATCGTCTCCGCGCCCCCGGCCGCCCCTGCGCTCACCTTCCCCTTGAACGGCCAGGACAGCGTGGATGGCGCCCCGACGCTCACCTGGACATCGGGCGACGTCTGTTCGCACTTCTACCACCTCCAAGTCGGCCTCGATGCCGGGTTCGGCACGATCGTGACCGACGTGACCATACCGGGACTCAACCGGGCGATCGGACCCTTGGAATCGAATACGACCTA
>JANYJZ010000001.1 GCA_025358305.1 Ignavibacteriota bacterium | reverse complement strand
ACGCGGTCTAGTTCTTCGTGGCTCATTGTCAGTACTCCTGCGGCCATCCTCGGGATCCTTCATTGAAAGTGAGTCCCTAAGATGCCAAATACTGACATTTCTATTAAGTCGAGAACATGACACTCTTATTAAGTTATTACATTAGGTATAGCACCTCCTGGGCGTACTTGCTTCTTCCGACCGGAATACCTACCATACGGTGGCCGCCTTCCCGGGAACTCTGAACATGGCACCATCGAATTCCGGGAGGTTTTATGCGCTTCATTCTCTCCGCCCTTCTCTCCATTTTGTCGCTCCCTGTCGCGGCCCAGGTCCGGCAGTTTCCCTTTACCGAACAGTTTGACACGGCCGCTGTGCCGGCGCTTCCTGCTGGCTGGCTCACGACGGCCGCCCGGCTGGCGTCCGGGGATTTCGCGACGACGCGATCCGCGCCGTATTCCGACTCCGTCGCCGTCATCAGCACGAACTCGACGATCGCCCAAGCCCTCGTCTCTCCGCTCCTCGACCTCACGTCGTGGGAGGTCTCCTCGCTCTCCTTCTATGAACGGAGATCGGGGACGCACACCTCGGGCGTCCTCATCGAGGCTTCGACCGACGGCGGAACGACCTTTTCGGTCCCGCTCTCCGACACTCTCGCAAACCCCGGTACGACCTCGTACGTGAAGCGGACCGTCCCCCTCCCTGCGACCGTCCTCAGTAACGCGCCTCAGGTGAGGATTCGATGGAGGATCATCGGGAACGGGGGCGGAACGACCGGCACCTACCGGCTCGATGACATCCGCATTGAGGCGCGAGCCCGCAAGGATCTCGCGCTCGTTCGCCTCGGAGCCGACCCGGCGTTCCCCGTCGCCGGCGAGCCTGCATCGGTCGTGGCGACAGTCCGGAACGTCGGACTCGAGCCTGCGCCCTCTTTCACGGTGGAGTTCTTCCAAGATACGAGCCACGATCTGGTCCCCGATCCGGGAGAACTCTTCGCATCGGCCGGGGCGCCGGGAGCGCTCGCTCCGGGCGATTCGGTGCTCGTCGCAGCCGACGCTAGTGGCCGACCGGCCGGAAGCGACACGATCATCGTGCGCGTCACCTCTGCTGATGATCAGAACGGCGCGAACAACCGCGCTTGGTTGAAATTCTCCGTCGGTCTCCAGCGGGGCTCCGTGGTCATCAATGAGATCATGTACGCCCCGCGAAGCCCCGAACCTGAATGGATCGAGCTCTCCTCGACGATCCCGGAGACGGTACGCTTGTCGCACTGGCGGGTCTCCGACCACAATCCTCTCGCCCAGTACCTCACCGATCCACGGCCGCTTCTCCTCCCGCCGCACGGGTATGTCGTTCTCACGAAGGACTCCGTCCGGTTCCTCGCATCGCACCCCGGCACAACCGGCGTCGCTGGGATCACAGGCTTGCCGTTGAGCCTCTGGAACAATGACAGCGATGCCGTGATCCTGTTCGACGATAGGGGAGCGGTGATGGACAGCGTGCCGTACACCTCCGGCTGGGGAGGGAAGGACGGGACCTCGCTCGAACGGAGAGAAGCTGCGGGGCCGTCTGCGCAGAGGCTGAATTGGGGATCGAGCGAAGGTGATTCCGGGAGTACGCCCGGCGCTTTCAATTCACTGACCCCCCTCGACACGAACCTCCGCGCCTTGCGTCTTACGGTCGTGAGCGACGGCGACTCGTCCGCGGTCCTTGCGCTCACGGTGCGAAATATCGGGAGGACCGCCGTTGAACATTACGCCGGAGAGCTCTATCTCGATCGGAACGATGATTCTCTCCCGGCGCCGGAAGAGCTCCTTGGGTCCGTCGCTGGACCCCGCACGCTCCTCCCGGGGGATTCTCTCGCGCTTGCCTTCGACTGGGACCATCCGATCGCCGGCGAAAATCCTCTCATCGCCCTGGTCCGAGGAGAACACGACATGCGACGCTCGGACGACCTCGTCCGGGGCGCCTACGCGATCGCGTATCCACGTCAGGCCCTCGTCGTCAATGAGATCATGTACGAACCGCTCGCGGGGAGGTCCGAGTATGTCGAGTTGTGGAATGCCTCCTCCCTCCCCGTCGAGCTTAGCGAATGGAAGCTCGCCAGCCGCCGGTCCGGCGCCTCCTCCGGCGTGCTAGCGCGCGAATCTCTCGCGGTCCTGCCGGGAGAGTATGTCGTCGTGGCCCCAGACTCTTCCATCCTCGGCGAGTACGTCGGACTCCGCAGCGGCCGGTCGCATCTCGTCATCCGCCAACGATCGTTGGGACTGGGGAACCAGGGTGACACGCTCTTGCTTCTTGATCGGACCGGACGGGCGATCGACAGCGTCGTCTATTCCCCGTCGTGGCACAACGCCGATCTCGACGCGACCCGCGGTCGCTCCCTGGAACGTATCAACAGCCTCCTGCCGGGGAATGATCCGCGCAACTGGAGCACATGCGCCGACCCCTCCGGGGGGACGCCGGGACGGCGCAATTCGCTCTTCACGCCTCAAGTTCCCGTCGCGAAAGGCCTGTCCTGTGCGCCAAATCCCTTCTCCCCCGACGGCGACGGATATGAGGACGCAACGATGATCGGCTACCGGCTCCCGTTCCGGACCGGCACGCTTCGGATCAGCATCTACGACGGCCGGGGGCGGCTCGTCCGACGGCTTGCGGGAGGCGAGCCGACTGGCGCTTCCGGCGAGATCCTCTGGGATGGGTACAATGACCGGAACGAGCGCGTGCCGATCGGCATTTACATCATCTTGCTTGAAGCGCACGACGAGGCGGGAGGCGACACGGAGACGCTCAAAGGGGTCGTCGTTGTCGCGACGCGTTTCTAGATCGAAGGAGTCGGTGGAGCGGAAGGCGGGGTCTGCGTCCCTTCTCTTGGGCCACTCACCTAGAGCGGACCGGGCGCGGGCGGCGAACTGGTCCGGAGCTACTCTTTTTTGGGTTTTGCGGGGCGATCGTCGCCCTTGGCGGGCGAAGCGGAAGACGGTGCCGGAGCCGGAGTGGTCGACGGGGCGCCTTCGGTCTTGTCCTTCGCCGGCGATGCGGCAGAATCGCTCGTCGACTTATTCTTGTAATCCGTCAGATAGAATCCGCTTCCCTTGAAGACGAGACCCGCCCCTCCGATCACACGCACGAGCGCCTTCACCTTGCAGGACGGGCATTCGACGAGCGGATCGTCGGCGAACTTCTGCACCTCTTCCATTTCAAATCCGCATGACTTGCAGCGGTAGACGTAGGTTGGCATGATCTTATCTGGTCCTCACGATCGGTGATCCGAGATGCTGTGTGTCCGCATCTCGTCAGTGGGCTTCCTGGAGTTTCCGGCAGCCTCGTTTAAAGCGTTCCATCCCCTTTTGGAGATCCTTCATCGAACAGGCGTAGGAAAGCCGCAGGTGGTTCCGAGCCCCGAACGCGCTCCCCGGCACGACCGCCAGATGCTCCTCATCCAGGAGCAGGTTCGCCATGTCGAAGTCGTCCTTGATGATCTTTCCGTTCAGTCGTTTCCCGGCAAAATGTTCCATGCAGGGAAAGAGGTAGAATGCCCCCTTCGGGGCGCAAAGTTTGAGCCCGTGGATGGAGCTCATCTCGGCGACCGCAAAGTCCCTCCTCCGCTTGAACTCCCCGGCCATCTCCTGCACGTCCTTCATCGGGCCCTTCAGGCCGATCTCCGCCGCGCGCTGGGAGATCGACGTCGCGTTGGATGTGATCTGGCTCTGGACCTTGGCGGCAGCCTGGGCGACCTGTTCCGCGGCGCCGAGGTACCCGAGCCGCCAACCCGTCATCGCGAAAGCCTTCGAGACGCCGTTCACCGTGATCACCTGATCGCGGATCTCCTTGATGCTTCCGATGCTGAAGTGTTTCGTCCCGTCGTACACGATCTTTTCATAGATCTCGTCCGAAATAACGTAGATGCCTGTCTCCGCGACGACGTCCGCGAGTTCCTCGATCTCCCCTTGGGAGTAGACCGCCCCCGTCGGGTTCGACGGGGAGTTGAAGATGAACGCCTTCGTCTTCTCATTGATCGCACGGCGGAGTTGCTGCGCGGTGATCTTGAACTGGGCGTCGTGCGACGCTTCGACGATCACCGGCTTCGCGTCGGCCATCTTCACGATCTCCGGATAACTCACCCAATACGGGGCGGCAATGACCACCTCGTCCCCCTTGTTGCAAATGGCTTGCATGACGTTGTAGATGGAGTGTTTCGCGCCGCACGAAACGAGGATCTGCGGGGGCTCGAAATGGAGGTTGTTGTCGCTGGCGAACTTCTTCACGATCGCGGCGATGAGGCCCGCCGTGCCCTGGTTCTCCGTGTAGTGCGTGAAGTCCTCATCGATCGCCTGGATCGCCGCCATCTTGATGTGCGGCGGCGTCGCGAAGTCGGGCTCGCCCGCCGTGAGGCTCGCAACGTCGATGCCGGACTGTTGCAATTGACGCGCGCGCTGGGTGAAGGCGAGCGTCTGCGACTCTTCGATCTGCTGGATCTTGTGGGAAAGTGTCTTCAATCGGCTATGCGCGCGCGTTCATGGCACGGACCTTCCGCGCAAGCATCCGCCTGACCTCGGGCGGCACGAACGTGCTGACATCGCCGCCGAACAGCGCGATCTCTCGGACGATGCTGGAATTGAGGTAGGTGTACTCCTCGTGGGGCATGAGGAACACCGTCGTGATCCCCCGGGCGAGTTTCCTGTTGGTGAGGGCCATCTGGAACTCGTACTCAAAATCGGAGACGGCTCGGAGGCCTCGAACGATGGCCGTGGCCTTCTTCCGCTTCGCGTAGGAGACAAGGAGGCCCTGGAAGCTATCGACGCTCACGTTCGGGTGCTTCCGTACGACCGCGCGGATCATCTGCACGCGCTCGAGATCGGTGAACAGAGGCCGCTTCGCGCTGTTCTCCGCGACTCCGACGATGACCTTGTCGAAGATATCGGCCGCTCTGGCGATCACATCCAAGTGGCCGTAGGTGACGGGATCGAACGTCCCGGGGTATATCGCTATTCTCATGGTCGCTTATCCCGGTTGAGTGAAGAACGAGACTCTCGTGTTGCCGAATTCCCTGCACAGCGGCGGTGCGTAGGCGCCCGACGGGGCAAAGACCGCCTGTTTCGCATGCTCAATGATAAGCAATCCCGACTTCTGGAGCAACCCCCGCGTGATGATCTCCGTAGGCAGGGTCGAGATCCCTTCCCACACGTACGGGGGATCGGCAAATATGAGGTCGTACTGCCGCGTCGCGCCGCGGCGGAGGAACGTCATCGCGTCATCCTCGATGATCTCGCACTGGTCGGTGCAGCCGAGCGATTCGGCATTGCTTTCGAGGGAGTCGAGCGCCGCCTTTTGATCGTCCACGAACGTCACGCGTTCAGCCCCGCGGCTTAAGGCCTCGAACCCGAGGCTCCCGCTCCCTGCGAACAGGTCGAGGACGAGGGCTCCGTGGAGATCGAGCCGGTTCTGGAGCATGTTGAAGATCGATCCCTTGACGCGGTCGGTCGCGGGCCGGACGCTGTTGTCCTTCACCGTCGAGAGCGAGCGCCCCTTGTAGATCCCCGTGATGATGCGCATGCTACACCTTCCTCAGGGCGATGCCGACGGCCGACGCGAGCCGGTGTTCCGAGCCCGCGAACTGCGCGAAGGCCCGCACCGACGAACTCACGCCGATGCGTTGGAACGGATTGACGGCGATCGGGTCCAGGCCGAGCTGCTCGCGGACATCCGCGACGAGCGCTGCCGATCGGTCCATCCCGAAGTAATAGAGCCCCGACGGCGCGTGCTTCTCTGAGAGCCCCCGCAGAAGCCGCATGAAGCTCTCCGGCGATTCGGAGAGCGCGTAGCGGTAATCGACGAGGCGTCCGTTGTGCAAGAGGCCGACATCCATGCGGCCCCGGCTGAATCCCGCGAGTAGGACCCTGGACGTCTTGAGAGCGGGGGTGTTCACAAGGAGGGCGTGCTGGGCGCCGAAGTAGTTCGTGTCGGCGATGTGCAGGTCGAATTTCTTGTCCGCGAGCAGTGCCTGGATGGAGAAAATGAGCGACCGGCGGACGTTCACGACGAACACGTCTGCGGTCTGTTCGCGCGCCTGGATGGCGAGATAGTGAAGGTCGTTGATGAACTCCTTCGGTTTGAAGTCCGCCAGGACGGTCGCAAGTTCCCACTGCACATGCTCGTTCTGTTCGGGCCGCGTGAGCGACGTGTCGACGGGGAACGTATAGAGGAGAAGGGCGGCATGGTCCAGCGCGATGGAGACCCTCGACGCCTTATCCACGATGCGGTCGCGCGACGAGAGAAAGGCGTCCAGGAACCACGTTTCCGCGGTGCTCTTGCGGACGTGTTCCTCGAGGAAACGCAGCTGCGTCCCGTTCTCGCTCACTTCGAGGACGACGGTCTGCGCGGTCTCGCCGGTGTAGCTGATGCCGGCAACGTACTCCTTCGCCATGCGTTACTTTCCGATGGTGCAACAGGGAGCGATGCGCTCGAGTTTTTTCTTGCCGATGCCTTTCACGTTGAGGAGGTCATCGAGGCTCGTGAAAGGGCCGTGATCATGACGGTATTCCAGGATGCGTTCCGCTGTGGCCTCGCCGACCCCGGGGAGCGTCATGAGCTGTTCCTTGCGCGCCGTATTGATATTGAGGCTGCCGGGCGGAACGTCCTTCTTGTGCGACCTCGCAGCCGAGCCTCCGCCCTTCCCTACGGCGCCTCCGCTCTTTTCCGCGCGCTTCAAAGAATCCGCCGGAGGGCCGTGGCTCGCGAACTCCGCGTCCAACGCGGCGTAATCGAATGTCGGTGGCGGATCGGCGAACCCACGATAGAGCCTGATCCCGATGCCAAGGAAGAACGTCGCGACGAGAAAGAGCGCCACGCGCCTCTCGGACGGTGTAAAGCCGATGTTCTGGCTGAGTTTCTTGAGTGCATTCATCATGCGCCGGCCTCCTCCTACAATAACGGCGTTGACAGTATGTCGAACTGCGGAACTCCTAGGTGAAGATATCCTTCATTTTCGCGAAGAAACTCTTATCGGAGTGGGCGCTCCGGTCGCCCTCCTTCGGCTTCATGTCCTCGCTCTTGGCGAGGTTCTTCAGGGCTTCCTTGTCCTCGCGGGAGAGCTTCGTCGGAACCCAGACGTTGACGCGGACCAGTTCGTCCCCGACGCCGCCGCCATTGAGCTGCGGGATCCCCTTGTCCCTCATTCGCAGGATGCGGCCGGATTGCGTCCCCGCCTCGACCTTCAGCCGGGCGCGGCCGGTCAGGGTCGGGATGTCGATCTCCGTACCGAGCGCTGCGTCGGAAAAGCCGACGAGGAGGTCGAGGATGATGTCGTCGCCGCTCCTGGTGAAATACTTGTGGGGCTCCTCCTCGATGATGACGAGGAGGTCGCCCGCGGGCCCGCCGCGCTGACCTGCGTTCCCCTGGCCGCGCATGGGGATGTAGTTCCCCTCGGCGACACCGGCGGGGACGGTCACCTTGATCATCGACTCGCCCTGTTCTCTTCCCTCGCCGCTGCAGGTCGGGCACCGTTCCTTGATGATGCGTCCCTCGCCGTTGCAGTTCCCGCAGGTGGAGATGTTCACGAACTGACCGAAGACCGACCGGGAGACCTGGCGCACCTCGCCGGTCCCGCTGCAGACAGTACAGGTCGTCCGGGAGGTTCCGGCCTTCGCGCCGCCGCCGCCGCACGTCTCGCACGGCTTCCAGCGCTTGATCTTGAGCTTCTTCTCGATGCCGGAGGCGATCTCTTCGAGCGTGAGCTTGAGGTGGATCTTGAGGTCGGATCCCGGGGTGCCGGTGCCGCGGGTCCTGGTCCGGGACCGCCCGCCGGAGAAGACCTCCTCGAACATGCTCCCGCCGAAGCCCGAGCCGAAGATGTCACCGAAGCTCGAAAAAATATCGTTGACGTTCGTGTAGCCGTGGAAATCGGCGCCGGGTCTCAGGCCTTCATGACCGTACTGGTCGTACCGCTTCCGCTTGTCCGCATCGGAGAGGACCTCGTACGCCTCGGACGCTTCCTTGAACTTCTCCTCGGCCTCCTTGTTGTTCGGGTTCCTGTCGGGATGGAACTTCAGGGCCGCTTTCCGGTACGCCTTCTTGATCTCATCTGGGTTCGAGCCGCGTTGCACCTCGAGGATCTCGTAGTAATCACGCTTTGCCATACATTCCTTCTTGTTGGACCGTCATGCGCATGGACTCAGGCGACACCCAGGACATCATCGGACGGCAGTTCGGAGACCTGGTCCGCCGAGACGATGACCCGTGCATGCCGGACCACCTTGTCGTGCAAGGTGTAGCCCTTGTCGACGACCTCCAGAATGGTGTGCGGCGCCACGTCGCTGTTGGGCACCTGGAGCAGCGCATCGTGGAGCTCCGGATCGAAGGGCTTGCCGAGGACCTCCATCTCCTTCACGCCGTGCGTCTCAAGGAGCTTTCGGAACTTGGCGTAGATCATCTCGATGCCCCGGTAGAAGCTTGCATCGTCGAGCGTTCCTTCGGCTGGCCGGCCGCTCTTCATGGAGCGCTCGAAGTCGTCGAGGATCGGCAGGAGACGCACGATCATCTCTTCGGTCGAAAAACGGACCATCGCCGAATAATCGCTCTCCGTGCGCCGCTTGTAATTCTCGAATTCTGCGGCCTTTCGCAGAAGTTGGTCCTTGAACTGAGTGAGCGACTGCTCAAGCTCCGCGATCCGGGTCTCGAGGGAGCCTATGTCGTCCCGTGCGTTCTCTCTCTCGGAGTCGACGGCCTCTTCGCGGAGGCTCTTCTCATCCTCAGCCGAGGGCACTGATTCATCCGCCATGCGTCATTCTCTTCATTTTAAGCCGTTGTACCAAAAAATCATCAAAATCAATTCAAAAAATACGAATATTCAGCCACTTTGTCAAGGAATGAATCGGTCACGTCGGGCCGAGGCGTTCCGCCTCGCTATAGCCACCGACAATATCTCGCACGTGCGTAAAACTAAAATGCCGGTGCACCCCCAACTTTGTCACCTTTCACATTGTACTTCAAGTAGGTGGATATGAGATGAGTAAAATGCGCACTGGCCGGTCACGCCAGTGCGCGTTTTTTTTTCAAGGCAACCTCAATCACGTAAATCCAGTCGGACGTGACCGCGCGCACATCCCCCTCTCCAAGGAAAAGGTACATTGCACCAGGCTGATACTCCGAACGCCTCTCCTCCCTTGTTTCAACTGTTACACGATCGGACACCTCTATGGCACCCGCTATACTATTCAAAATATTTATCATTGCGCTCGCTGCACTTGCCGTCGCTGGGATCATCACGCGGATCCTGTACAAGCTCTTCAACAGGCCGACGGAATATTCCGAGCGCAAAAAGATCTCCGGCAGCATCGGACATTGACAAGCCCGAGCGCTCCACTGAGAACCGACCGAGAGATTCCCGCGTAACGAGGGGGCTCCCCCCGCGCTTCGAGTCCCTCCCCTCCCACGATCCGCTGGCGTGCCCATTTTTCTTGTATTTTTGGGAATAATTGGGTATTCTTAGTGGATGCTGACGAAGAAGAGTGCACATCGATATCGGTGGGATCGTGTCAAGGTGACAGGCGGAGTAGGCTGCCGTGTTCACCGCGTCGGCTCATTTTCCACCACCTTCTTGTTCTCGATCCCCTCGCTCCGAACGAACGCCCAGCGATGAAGCGCGCCGTCGACCGTTTGTACGAGATCGTGAGCAAGTGCAAGGACGGGAGCATCCGCGCATTCGCGATCGTCAACAGCATCGTCATCCATCTCATCGTCATCCTCGTCTTCTTCTGCTTCCAATACTTCGGCCAGAAGGCCGATCCTGCCAAGATCCCGGACGATCTCGGCGGCATGGGCGGCGGCGGCGGGGGCGAGTCGAAGGAACTCACGATCGAATTCGGGCTCTCCCAAGGCTCGGAGGACCCCCTGGAAGAGAGCACGACGAACACCAAGGAGCTCCATCTCCTCCATCTCGAGATCATCAGCGAGCATCCCCCGGAGGTCGCGACGCCGGTCATCAAGAAAGATCCTGTGAAGACCGCAAAGAAGGTCGTCCGACGGGGGAACACTCCGCTTCCCGCACCCGTGCGCAGGGTCAGGGGCGTCGGACCGGGCACTGGCGGAGGCTCTGGCGGAGGTTCAGGCGGGGGTATCGGCGCGGGAAAAGGCTATTCCATCGACTGGGGCGGGACAGGCTCACGTCGGCTTCTCAGCGGCAAGCTCCCGTCGTACCCGAAGGACAGCGACAAGGAGATGGTCGTGGTCCTCCAGTTCTCCGTCCTTCCGGACGGATCCGTTTCCGAGATCCATCCAATCTCCAGGAGCGACCAGGCCCTGGAACGTGCCGCGATATCGGCCCTCACCCAATGGCGCTTTGAAGCCCTCCCGCCGCAGTACGGCGAGCTCATCCAGAAGGGGAGCATCAAGTTCAATTTCAAATTCGAGCACTGAAGCGTCCCATAACCGCTCCGGCCCGTTTCGTGCTGATCGGCCCTTCATTCCTCCGCTTCCCGTTCGACAACATCCCCCCAAACGATGCTTCGACTGACCTCCCGGCCGTGAGAGTGAGCCCGCATCTTCCTCCCCCGGTGCCACATCGTTCACCCGCGCGTTGTGGGTGTATCGTTCACGGTGAGGGTGGATACGGCACAGACCGAGGCGGAGAGAGATCGACTCGGTCTGTGCTGCTCGACGAAATTCAACGACGGCGGGCGCTCCTGCTGTCGACATGTGAGGCCGGTTCGCCTCACCACGTTCTGATCACCGGGAGAGCGACGCCCGGCGCATCGTTTCCATCATGAGGCTTTCGTATTACGCTTGGGTGTGGCGCTCTGGATGAGGTCGAGGCCGACCAAGACGCGTTGCGCGTCGGAAAGGTCCCCGATGATGTTTCGGATCGGCAGGGGGAGTCTTCGGACGAGCGTCGGGACGGCGAGGATCTGGTTGGCGCGGGCAAGCCGAGGATTTCTCAATAGGTCAATCACCTCGATATGATACTTGCCGTTGAGCTCCCCTTCGCAGATGAGTTTGAGGTTCTCGAAGGCGATGACGGACCTCGGGGTCCATCCGGCGATATAGAGGCGCAGGGCCCATTTGTCCAAGGGGGGTTGCGACGTATGCAGAGGGGGTTTTGCACTCGTTCGCTTCGTTTTCACGCTAAGTTTCACGCGAGTTTTTCTCATCGGTTCTTCCTCGTGTTGTACTTCTCCACCTTGTCGCCTTTTCTGTTCTTCGCCATCTTCAACTTCCCTTGCGCGTAGCGCTTATCGGTCATCTCCTCATCGCTGATCGAGGTGAGCGCCTTGGATCGTTCCGCTTCAAAGTCGGACCGCAGGACAAGGATCTGCGCTTCGAGCGCTTCGCGCTTGCGCTCGAGCCCGGCCTGTTGGCGCGAGATCTCCTGCCGGCGCAATACTTGCTCACCTTCGTCCTTCGTTTCCTGGGAGAGGCGCGCCGAACCCGTGAGCACCCCGTCCGCCCCGACGTAGACGTCGACGAGAGAGATGCCGCGATTGGTGAGCTTGAACTCGCGTATCTGGTTCGAATGCGCCATGCCGCGCGATTTCAGGACGTAGAGGCCCCGGTTCCTCTCCCCTCCGATCTCGATATCGCGAAGGAGCAGCCATGTATCGATGAGCGAGGAGATGTACACATCGGTCCCTTCGAAGTCCTCATCGGCTGACGCGAGACTCGTAAAGAAGGCGGTGATATGCTTCATTTTCAGGAAGTCGACGAGCCGCAGAAGCATCGTTTTCACTTCCGTATGGTTCTGCCCGATCACGAACGCGTTGATCGGGTCGAGAACGACGACGCTCGGCTTGAACTCGGTGATCTTATTGATGCTCGTCGAGAGATGGTTCTCCAGACCGAACATGCTCGGACGCGTCGCGTGGAACTGGAGGAGACCCTTCTTGACGAACGGATCGAGGTGAATGCCGATCGAGCGCATGTTGCGCATGAGCTGATCGGGGGCTTCCTCAAAGGTGAAGTAGATCGCGCGCTCGTTGCGCTTGCAGGCGGCCTCGACGAACTGCGCCGCGATGCTCGTCTTGCCCGTGCCGGCGGTGCCCGAGACCAGCACCGTGCTCCCGCGAAAATATCCCTTGCCCGAGAGCATCGTGTCGAGGCGGTGGATGCCGGTCGAAATGCGCTTCGAGGAGGACGAGTAGTTCAACCCCAGCGAAGTGACCGGTAAGACGGAGAATCCGTCCTTGTCGATGAGGAAGGGGTATTCATTCGTGCCGTGCGCGGATCCGCGGTATTTCACGACGCGAAGCCGGCGCACGGAGGACTGGTCGATCACGCGGTGGTCAAGGAGGATGACGCAGTCGGAAACGTACTCTTCGAGACCCTGGTTCGTCAGCGTGCCCTTGCCCCGTTCCGCCGTGATGACCGTCGTGACGCCCTTCCGTTTCAGCCAGCCCAGGAGGCGCCGGAGTTCCGCTCGGAGGATGAGGGCGTTCGGCAAGCCGGCGAAGAGCGATTCGAGGGTGTCCAGGACCACGCGCTTGGCGCCGATGCTCTCGATGGCGTGATGGATCCTGATAAAGAGGCCCTCCAGGTCGTACTCCCCGCTTTGTTCGATCTCGCCCCGTTCAACGTGGATGTGCTCGAGCCAGAGTTTCTTCTTCTCAATGAGGTCCTTCAGGTTGAACCCGAGCGAGGAGACATTCGAAGCAAGTTCTTGTTCGGTTTCCTCGAACGAGATGAAGACCCCGGGTTCGTTGTATGCCAATGCCCCCCGGACGATAAATTCCATTGCAAAGAGCGTTTTACCGCAGCCGGGGCCGCCGCAGACGAGCGTCGGCCTCCCTTTCGGGAGCCCACCGCCGGTGACCTCGTCAAATCCATCGATGCTCGTTGGAGCTTTCGGGATGTCGGTCCGTTTATACGCGCCGATGCGTTTCTTCATGACAGTTTTCCCCTTCAATGAGTGTACAACATCCCTTGTGCGGCCCAATCCGCGCGGACCTCAACAAGGAGCCAGGCCCACATTCTGTAGTAACAGGTCCAGGTCAAAACATCAACGTGAACGCCGAACCATACGTTCATTTTATGTAATGTAATATCGGAAGATCCACAGGGTAAGTCCATACTCCAAGAGGATGAGAAATGGGCTACTTCCCTCGGTGGGAGGATATAGCGCTGAACGCATCTTGCGGATATACTCTTTGTTCGACTGTTTCGTCACCGATAACCTTGTTCTATTTTTGGGTTACCTATATTATGAGGCAACGAATCAGTCTCCAAGCCCTTTCGGTTACCCTTTTTTTATAGGGCAATTCGCTCTTTGGATACGTCGTTGATACTTAGGGTAATTATCCCTACCTTCACTTGCATTGCCTACCACCACGATGACATATCACAATAGCCCTCGTCTCTCATGATTGGAAGAGTGATTTCGCACTACCAGATCCTCGAAAAGCTCGGCGAAGGCGGCATGGGTGTCGTCTACAAGGCCGAGGATACGACGCTGAAGCGAATCGTCGCATTGAAGTTCCTCCCGCAACATATCAGCGCGACGGAGAACGAAAAGGCGCGCTTCCTCCAGGAAGCTCAGGCGGCCGCGGCGTTGAACCACCCGAACATTTGCACCATTTACGGCATCGAGGAACACGACCACCAGTTCTTCATCGCCATGGAGTTCGTCGAAGGCCGTACGCTACGTGAGGAGATGGGCTCCCTCAACTTGAAGCAGTCGATCGAGATCGGCATCGGTATCGCCGAGGGACTCGCCGCAGCGCACGAGAAGGGGATCGTTCACAGGGACATCAAGCCCGAGAATATCATGATCCGCAAGGACGGGCTCCCCCAGATCATGGACTTCGGGTTGGCGAAGCTCCGGTCAAGCTCGAGCAAGATCAACCGTCTGACAAAGGAAGGAAGCACCGTCGGCACCACCGGATATATGTCGCCAGAGCAGATCCAGGGCCGCGATGCCGACCACCGCTCAGATATCTTCTCCTTGGGCGTGGTGCTCTACGAGCTCTTCACCGGGATGCTCCCGTTCCGTGGCGTCCATGAGACCGCTCTTGCGTATGAGATTGTCAATGTCGATGCCGCGCCAATGTCGGCGGTAAGGACGGAGATCGATCCAGGGCTCGACGCGATCGTCCTGGACTGCATGGAGAAGGACCCCCGCGAACGCTGTCAATCCGTTGCGGAGGTCGCACGCGACCTTCGCCGCGTGAAGCGTGAGTCGAGCAGGCAGCGCGTAAGCCGGATTACCGCTTCCAGGCCCGCCTACGTCAGCGCCCAGATGCCGGTGGAGGGAATGCCGGATCAGCGTGTCTCTGGAGTGACGGCTCCGCCTCTGCCGTCCGGTGCGCCCGCCGTCCGGCCGAGCATGCTCGCATGGATCGTTGCCCTTGTCTTCCTGCTGACGACCATAGGGACCGTCGCGTACCATTTTCTCGCCGGGAACACGACAGAGGTCCACCACGTGGTACGGTCAACCCTGTTGCCACCGGATAAGAATGACTTCAACACGAGTTCGGGCGGGCACATTGCCCTCTCTCCAGACGGGTCCGCGGCAGCGTTCGTCGCCACGGATTCGAGCGGGACCGACCTCCTCTGGGTACGGCCGCTCAGCTCTTTGAGTGCCGTCCCGCTTCAGGGAACGGAGGGCGCGACGTATCCATTCTGGTCATTCGACAGCAAGTCGATCGCGTTCTTCGACGACGGAAAGCTCAAAAAGATCGATGGGCACGGAGGGCCGACGCTCACCATCTGCGATGCACCGGACGGCCGTGGCGGAACCTGGGGCAAAGGCAACGTGATCCTTTTCACTCCGAGCGCGTATACGACCCTCTGGAAGGTCTCTGCTGCAGGGGGTGTTCCGGCGGAAGTCACCAAACTCGACACGTCTCGGGGCGAGTTGAGCCACCGCTGGCCGCAGTTCCTCCCTGATGGGGATCATTTTGTGTTCGTGAACCAGACATCTGCCACCGCCACCGACAGTGATGCGGTCTACCTCGGCTCCCTGGACGCAAAGACGTGGAACATTCTCCTCCGGGGGAACTCGAACATTGCCTATTCTTCGGGAAGGTTGCTGTTCCTTCGGCAATCGACCCTTCTCGCGCAGCCATTCGACCTCGGTAAGCTCGCCTTCACCGGCGATGCCGTCCCGATCGCCGAGAAGGTCCAGTATGCACCGGCACGGAGCAGGGGTATCTTCTCAGCATCCGAAAATGGCATCCTCATCTTCCAGAGCGGGGAGGCGAGGGATCCGGATGCCGGGATCTTTGACCGCGCTGGCCGCCGGATCGCGGTTCTCGGTGAGAAAGGGATCCAGCGGGCGGCGTTCTCACCCGACGGCAAGAAGATCGCCTTTGATCGACCCGACCGTCAGACGGGTCGGGGTGATATCTGGGTCTATGACATCTCGCGCAGGATCAGCTCGCGCCTGACGTTTGATCCGAGTACGGACATTGTCCCGGTCTGGTCGCCGAGGGGGGATTCAATGGTCTTCAGCTCCAACCGCTCGGGACGCCAGGCCCTCTACATCAAGAACGCGGACGGGACGGGGGAGGAACGGTTGCTCGCGAGGGGCACCGGCGACATCTATCCGACCTCATGGTCGAAGGATGGCAGTCTCCTCTCTGTTTCCGGCTTCGGCGATCCCAGAACAAAGATCGATCTCTTCACGCTCCAGATGTCGGGCAACAGGACGCTCATCCCGTATCTTCAAACGGGGTTCAATGAGTGGGTCGGCAGATACTCGCCGGACGGCCGCTGGCTCGCGTATCAATCGGATGAAACCGGGAAGTATGAGATCTATGTCCGCGCCTCCGACGGGTCCGGCGGGAAGTGGCAGATCTCCGCCGGCGGCGGCAACAACCCACATTGGCCGTCCGACGGCAAAGAGGTCCTGTACAGCAGCCCGGACCGCAAGCTTGTGCTCGCCCACGTTTCTGCGGGCGGCGCAGGCGTAGTCGTCGACAGTCTGAGCATACTCTTCGACTTTGAATCAAAGGGGATCTCGGGTGGGAACCTCCTCGATGCCAGCGACGACGGGCAGATGTTCGTCGCCCGTGTGCTGGAATCCCGCGGCATTCTCGCGCCGATCACGCTCGAGGTGAACTGGGACAAGGAACTCGCCAAACCATAACACCACGTTCAAGAATTTCGACAGTTAGACACACGATATCGAATGACACGATCCTCGAAAGGTTCACCGAAGGCGAAATGGGTGTGAAAGGAGATGGGTGTGCCTATCGAGCCTTGAATTTTTCCTCGGAATTGCTTATCTTCATCCTGCTCTTACATGCGATTCATTCGTTGATCTTGTCGGTGTGAAAGGCCTCGGATGGATCGACCTGTAGACAGGATTGTCTACAAACCCGTCAACATATCCGTTCACGCAGAGGATTTTACCTCGATTTTCCCATGGGGCTGTAGCTCAGCTGGGAGAGCGCCTCGTTCGCAACGAGCACAGTCCTCCGTAATACCATCAATCCTACAGGTCTTTTCCCCCACTGCTAACGGTATTGCTAACCTACGAGGTGATGCAATGCCCAACCAATCAAAGCTCACACTCTTCAAACGGAAGAACGGATTCTATTACATCCTTTATACTCAAGACGGTAAAAGGAAGTGGAAATCCACTGGAGCGACGACAAAGTCTGATGCAATTCAAGCGTTGTCGATTTTTTGCAACTTGACCAAACCGAAGCTGCCTTCATCCCTCCTGTCGCAGTTCATTTCAGAGTTCATCCCATTTGCAACGGCGACATATTCCAGATGTACAGCGGAATTCTATCGGAATTCGATGAACCGGCTACTGAAAATGGTTGGGGATTGTCGGCTTGATTTCCTGACTATGCAGCATCTGGACCGTTTCAAGGTAAGTCGGATCTCGGACCGGAAAGGAGGCGAACGCTGTAGTGAAGAAACCAACGAACCATGTCTCCGAGTTTGGATTGCGCTCCAACGACGAATCGTTGCCGGCGAGCCGTATGAGATTGTTCAGCAGATCCTCACTTGGATGCTGGTAGAAGCCTTGCATTGCGATTCCAAGTTGCTCCCTCGCGAGTTCTGGCTGAGACCATACGTCAGGGATGCACGTCATGCTCAGTAAGAGTAGAAGGGTTACCTTCATCAAGGACCTTTGAATCGCGCGATTTCGGATATGCTTCGCGCTGCATGTAATTCGCGGCGCAAGGCAACGAATACGTAAACCGACAAATAGGAATTGCGTCGCTGTTCGCATGCCAGCACGACCGTCATCTCCTCTCCCGCCTCCCGGCACGAGCTGTATGCACTGATTACATAGAAGATACCTTTTTCGAATGACTGTAGCAAGGCGGGGTTGTTGCCGAAACAGGACGGATTGCTCTGTTGGATCGCGCTGGCAGACCCTTATAGGGCCTGCGAAAATCCCAAAAAAAATTCTAGATAATCAGGTGAGATCCAGGCTTTACCTCGAGATGCTTGACGGGGTAGAAGACTGATGTACGCGGTAGTGACCCGAGAGGCTCATTTTGACAGTTCGCCTGCCGGTTCATTCTCTAGGATTACTAGTAGATTGGCAAATTGAGAATGACGTTTGGAGTCCCAAACGAGCGAAAGAGGCGTACCTTTTTCGACTTGGGGACATAAGTGCCGACCTCAGAATTGTCCATTACCCTGCAGCGAACCCTGCGACTTTCGCCAGATTGACATTGCCAGTTTCCACCCTTGGTGGTGCTTGCGGATCGTGTTCGAGTACAGTTTCACCCTGTGCGTTAACGTACCGCTTCGAAGTATTCACAAAATGCTTCAGCAGTGGCTTGATCTGCTTCGAGGGCGGCTTAGATAGTGAGTGAATGTAAAGCGAGCATTCCATTAACGCATCTCCTAGCTCCTTCGGGAAATACTTAAGACTTAGTAACCGGACAATCTGCTTCATATTCATAAATCGTGCTTTCCACTCGTGAGTAATATTCAAGTTGGTTATAATCTTGAGACGCACCCTCGACGTAGAGTTCTTCGAGACCTTTAGCTAATGTGTCTAAAAAGTCAGCAAAAATGTCTCAGCCTCTTGTAATCAGTGACCCAGCCCCGGTCGATTTGGGCTCTGGGGGGTGGTACTATCAGGATGTAATGTAGCGGCTGTACTCGACAATTTCAACGACGCAGAGCTCGCACCCGGACGTCAAGCCGAAGACAACATGCAGTAGCAAGCGATTGACGCGGTTCGAGGTTCGATCGTATTTAGATTGATCCCTTGGACTAGGTGCGAGACTGCTCATTCGACCGACAACGTAAAGATTAGCGCAGCCAAGCAAGATTTTCGTTGAATTTATCCTCGGAATTGCTTATCTTCATCCTGCTCTTACACGCGATTCATTCGTTGATCTTGTCGGTGTGAAAGGCCTCGGATGGATCGACCTGTAGACAGGATTGTCTACAAACCCGTCCACATATCCGTTCACGCAGAGGATTTTACCTCGATTTTCCCATGGGGCTGTAGCTCAGCTGGGAGAGCGCCTCGTTCGCAACGAGGAGGCCGTCGGTTCGATCCCGATCAGCTCCACACAATCGTGTCACCCCACCCGCAGTTCTCTGATTCTCACGCCTCAGCGGATTCTCGCTCCACTCTTCCTGCGTCTTGCAGGAGGTGGCAAATATCGCCATTTGTGGTTATATTGCTGGCGCTCATGCTCCTTTCCACGTCGAACGTTCCAACACTCTGGTCTGAGAACCGACATCCATTCTTGACTTACGAAATCCTCCACGAACGATGATCTCGGGAACCACCCCCAACCGGCTGATCCACGAGAAGAGCCCGTACCTCCTCCAGCATGCCTACAACCCTGTGGATTGGCATCCCTGGGGCGAGGAGGCGTTCGCCAAAGCGCGCGAGGAAGACAAGCCTGTGTTCCTCTCCATCGGCTACTCGACCTGTTATTGGTGCCACGTCATGGAGCGTGAGGTCTTTGAGAACGGGGAGATCGCCCAACTCATGAACGACTCGCTCGTGAATATCAAGGTCGACCGCGAAGAACGCCCCGATATCGACCGGATCTACATGAGTGCCGTTCAGGCCATCACGGGAAGCGGCGGGTGGCCCATGTCAGTCTTCCTGACCCCCGACCGGGAACCGTTCTACGGCGGGACGTATATCCCGCCGAAGGCGCGCTACGGCCGGCCGGGATTCCCCGACCTTATAGGTCATATCACGGAACTCTGGAAGAACGATCGGGCAAAGATCACCGAATCGGGCCGGAAGCTCGCCGAGCACCTCAGGTCCCACAGCCGGACCCGGCGTGCCGCCGAGATCGACGAGGCCGTGCCGGCAACGACGTTCGAACGGCTCCGGAGCAACTTTGATCCCGTCCATGCGGGCTTCGGGACGGGGCCGAAATTTCCGCGGCCGGTGACCTTGAGCTTTCTCCTGCGGTATCACGCCGTAGAAGGGAACGCCGAAGCGCTCGATATGGCGCTCGCGACGCTCCGCCACATGGCCCGCGGCGGCATGTACGACCACGTCGGCGGCGGCTTTCACCGCTACAGCGTCGACGGCCAGTGGCGGGTGCCCCACTTTGAAAAGATGCTCTACGACCAGGCCCAACTCGTGGTCTCGTACGCCGAAGCGTATCAGCTGACGAAGGACGAATCCTTCGCCCGCATTGTCCACGACGTGCTCCGGTACGTCACGGCGCATCTCCTCCACAGCGAAGGGGGGTTCTACAGCGCCGAGGACGCCGAGAGCGCCCCCTCTTCAGATCGTCCGGACGACAAAGAGGAAGGTCTCTTCTATCTCTGGACCGTCGGCGAGATCATGGAACTTCTCGGCCCTGGTGACGGCGCGCTCTTCTGCCGAGCGTACGGCGCGGAAGAGCCGGGGAACGCCCTCCACGACCCTCTTGCGATCTTCCTTGGGAAGAACATCCTGTATGCCGCCAAAACAGCGGCCGAACTCGCCGCAGAATCGGGCCGAGCCGAACGCGAGATCGAGGATGTCCTCGCCTCTGCGCGATCGTCACTTTCCCGGGTCCGCGACGAACGCCCTCGTCCGCATCTCGATGACAAGGTCATCACGGCGTGGAATGGGCTCATGATCTCGGCGTTCGCAAAGGCGCACCAGATCTTCGGCACACCCGAATACCGCACGGCGGCAGAACGCGCCGCTTCGTTCGTGCTGGAGCGGCTCTTCGACCGGGGCACGAAGACGCTCCGCCGGCGCTGGCGCGACGGCGAGGCGCGATTCGAAGGTGGGCTCGAGGATTACGCGTTCCTCACCGCCGGACTCATCGACCTCTATGAGGCGACATTCGACACGCGGTGGCTTCGGGCGGCCGCGGAACTCTCCAAACTCCAGCATGCCAGGTTTTGGGACGCCGAAGGGGGCGGGTTCTTCGATACGCCGGGAACCGACGCGTCGCTCCTGGTGCGAACGAAGGAGGAGTACGACGGAGCGGAGCCGAGCGGGAACTCGGTCGCCGCGCTCAATTTCCTGCGCCTGGGAACGATGCTCGACCGGGGCGCCTGGCGCGATCTCGGGGCCGGGACGGTCGCAGCCTTCGGCGCGAGGCTGAACGCCATGCCCGACGCCGCGGTCCTGATGGTGACGGCGCTCCTCTGGGTCCGGACCGCGCCCGCAGAACTCATCCTGGCCGGCCAGGCGGACAGCGCGCCGACCGCGGCAATCTTGCGCGAGATCCACAGGACCTTCCTGCCGCACAAGGTCCTTCTCCTGATCGACGACGGGGAACGCAGGTCGTTCTTCGCCCCGTTCCTGCCGTTCACGGCCGCGATGACGACGCCCGATGGCGCGACGACATTGTATCTCTGCGAGAACTACGCCTGCCAGCTTCCGACCGCCGATCCGCACGAGGTGCAGGCGCTCCTCGGGTCGCGGACCCATCAACCATCCGGACAACACCCATGAGCTCCGATTCCCCGTCACTTTCCGCGTACTCTGCCATCGACAAGCAGCAGATGACCCGAGCGATGAGACTCTCGCTCCTCATCGGGTGTTGCATGCTCATCATGAAGATGTACGCGTACCTCATCACCGGCTCGGCCGCGATCCTCTCGGACGCTGCGGAGTCGGTCGTCCACATCCTCGCGGTCTCGTTCGCGGCCTACAGCCTCCGCTTGAGCCTGAAGCCGGCGGACGATAAGCACATGTACGGCCACGACAGGATCAGCTTCTTCTCGGCCGGGTTCGAGGGTGCGATGATCATCCTTGCCGCCGTCTATATCATCTACGCGTCGATCGATAAGTGGATCCACGGACTCTCCATACAGAACCTCGACACCGGAACGATCTTCATCGTCGCCGCGACAGCGATCAATGGGGCGTTGGGTTGGTACCTCGTGCGCAAGGGAAAGAAATACGGCTCGATCGTCCTCGAGGCGAACGGGAAGCACGTCCTCACCGACAGCTGGACGAGCCTCGGCGTCATCATCGGCCTCGTCTTGACGATGATCACACACTGGCTCCCGTTCGATCCGATCCTCGCCATCATCGTTGCACTGAACATCCTCTGGACCGGCTTCGACCTCATCCGGCGTTCCATCGGCGGCCTTATGGATGAATCGGATCCCAAGGTGAACGCCGTCATCCGGTCCGTCCTCGACCGGGAGGCACGCAAGTTCGGCATCAGCTACCACGATCTCCGGCACCGCAATGCGGGCAACAAACTCCTCGTCGAGTTCCATCTCCTGTTCCCGGACGATCTCCCTATCTCTCGGGCGCACGAAGAGGCCACGCTCATCGAGATGGAGATCCACAAGGCCCTCCCCGCACAGATGGAGATCCTGAGCCACCTGGAGCCCCGGGAAAGTCATGACGAAGTGCACGAGAAGCACCTGCGCGAACTTGCGGCCAAGCCCCCTCCTGCGGTCGATCCCCAGCACGGCCACAACCACTAGAAAAAAAAGCGGCCTTCTCTCGCTCTCGAGAGAAGGCCGCTCTGGTATTGTCGTGAAGCGTCCGGAAAGGGCGCGCCGGCTTACGTCCCTGCGCTGTAGTCCTCGTTGTACGTCTTCTGTTCCTCGGTGAGCGTGTCCATCTTCAGACCCATCGTCGCAAGCTTGACGCTCGCGATCTCCTGGTCCTGTTCCACGGGGATGTCGTACACCTTGCAGTCGAGCTTCTTGCCGCGGCGGTGGAGTTCCGCGAGCCGGAGCTGCGACATGAACTGGTTCGCGAAGGACATGTCCATGACCTCCGAAGGATGGCCTTCGGCAGCCGCGAGGTTGACGAGCCGGCCCTGGGCGAGCACATAGATGCGCTTGCCGTTCTTCAGGAGATACTCCTCGTTGTCGGAGCGGATGGTCTTCACGGTCTTAGCGAGCTTCTTCAGGTGAACGAGGTTGATCTCGCAGTCGTAGTGGCCCGTGTTGCAGACGATCGCGCCCTCCTTCATCACCTTGAAATGCCGGTCGACGATGACGTCCTTGACGCCCGTCGCCGTAATGAAGATGTCGCCGACCTTCGCGGCCTCGTCCATCTTCATGACGCGCATGCCCTCGAGCGTCGCTTTGAGCGCCGCCGTGGCCTTCACCTCGGTGACGATGATGTTCGCGCCGAGGCCCTTCGCCCGGAGCGCCACGCCCTTGCCGCAGTGGCCGAAGCCTGCAACGACGACGTTCTTGCCGGCGATGAGCACGCTCGTCGCGCGCAGGACGCCGTCGAGGGTCGACTGGCCTGTACCGTAGACGTTGTCAAAATCCCACTTCGTTTCCGCGTCATTGACGGCGACGACCGGATAGCGCAGCGCGCCGTCGCGGGCCATCGAACGGAGCCGATGGACGCCGGTGGTCGTTTCTTCGGTCCCGCCGATGATGCCGGGGATGAGCTCCTCGTGCTTCTTATGGACGGTGAAAATGAGGTCCGCGCCGTCGTCGAGGGTGAGGTTCGGCTTGAACTTCAGCGACTCCTCGATGCACCAGTAGAACTCCTTCACGTTCATGCCGTGCCACGCATAGATCGAGATCCCGTCGGCTGCGAGCGCCGCGGCGACCGCGTCATTCGTCGAGAGCGGATTGCAGCCGCTCCAGCTCACTTGGGCGCCCGCTTCCACGAACGTCTTGACGAGAACGGCCGTCTCCTTGGTGACGTGGAGGCATCCCGCGATCCGATACCCCTTCAGAGGCTTCGTCTTGCGGTACTTCTCTCGGAGCGCCATGAGAACCGGCATTCGGGACTCCGCCCAGGCGATGAGCTGTTTGCCCTCGCCGGCGAGTGACATGTCTGCGACTTTGTATACACCTTTTTTTGAATCCATGTTCGGTATGTCCGAAGAATGATGAGTAATGAGTGGCTAATGGTAATTGGTTACCGCACCGATCGCCGGAGCGTCGAGACGAGATCGAGCTTTTCCCAGGTGAATTCCTTCTCCGTCCGGCCGAAGTGGCCGTATGACGCCGTCTTCCGGTAGATGGGGCGCAGGAGATTGAGGCGCTTGATGATGCCGCGCGGGGTCATGTCGATCTCCTTGTGGACGATCTTGCTGATCTTTGCGTCCGGGATGACGCCGGTGCCGAACGTGTTGACGTAGATGGAGACCGGCTCGGCGACGCCGATCGCGTACGCCACCTGGATCTGGCATTCGCTCGCGAGCTCCGCGGCGACGATGTTCTTTGCGAGGTGCCGCGCCGCATATGCCGCGCTCCGGTCGACCTTTGAGGGATCCTTGCCGGAGAACGCACCGCCGCCGTGGGGGGCGCGACCGCCGTACGTGTCGACGATGATCTTTCTGCCCGTGAGCCCGCTATCGCCGTGCGGCCCGCCGATCTCGAAGCGGCCGGTGGGATTGACGAAGTACTTCGTGCGCGCATCGAGGAGATGGGCCGGGATGACCTTCTTCACGACGTGGCGGATGACGTCCTCGCGGATGCGCTTCTGGGACGCGTCGGCGTCGTGCTGCGTGGAGACGACGACAGTGTCGACCCGGACCGGCGTGCGGCCCTGGTACTCGATCGTCACCTGGGACTTTGCATCAGGCCGGAGGTACGGCATGAGCTTGGAATTCTTCTTCCGGATCTCGGCGAGCCGCCGGACGAGCTTGTGCGCGTACATGATCGGCATCGGCATGAGCTCCGGCGTCTCGTTGTTGGCATAACCGAACATCATGCCCTGGTCCCCCGCCCCGCCGGTGTCGACGCCGCGCGCGATGTCGGCCGACTGGGAGTGGATGCTCGAGATGACCGAGCAGGATTCCGCGTCGAACTTGTATTCCGCCTTCGTGTAGCCGATCTCGCGGATGGTCTCGCGCGCGATCGACTGAAAATCGACGTAGGCGTTCGTCGTGATCTCCCCGCCGATCAGGGCGAGGCCGGTCGTGACGAAGCATTCGCACGCGACGCGGGAGTGCTTGTCCTTGGCCAGCAGCGCATCCAAGACGGCATCGGAGATGGCATCGCAGACTTTGTCCGGATGGCCTTCGGAAACAGATTCAGAGGTGAACAGATATGACATGAACGATCCCTTTGCGTTAATGAAAGTCGATTTCGGATGAGTCTCCGATGTTGATTCGCTTGAAGCGGCCGCGGACCACGGCATTGCTGCCGACGATGGAGCCGTCCAGGAGCGCCCGGTCGACGCTCGCGCCGTCGCTGATGATGGAATTCCTGATGATCGAGTTCTCGACCACTGCGCCTTCGGCGATCGTCGCGAACGGGCCGATCACGGAGTGGACGATCTTTGCCGTGCCGGCGATGTAGACCGGCGGAATGACGACGACGCCCTTCATCTCGTGGCTGCTCGTCTGCTGCTCCAGGAGATGCCGGTTGGTCGCCAGGAGCGTCTCCGGCTTGCCGCAGTCGTACCAGCCTTCCACGGGGAACGACTGGAGCTTCTCCCCGTTCTCGATCATGAGCTCGAGGGCGTCCGTGAGCTGATATTCGCCCTTCGTCTTCTTGTCCTTCGCGAAGAGCTCCTCGATGCACCGGACGAGAAGCCGCGGGTTCCGGATCCAGTACAGGCCGACGATCGCATGGTGCGACGTCGGGTTCTCCGGCTTTTCGACGAGCCGCGAGACGAATCCGCCCTTCATCTCCGCGATGCCGAAGCGCCGGGGATCGTCCACTTCCTTGACGCCGATCGCCGCATAGGCGCCCTTCACCACCGGCTTCAAATCGACGTCGAAGATCGTGTCGCCGAGGATGATGAGGAGCGGGTCGTCGGTCATCGTCGCTTTGGCGAGGTAAATGGCGTGCGCGAGTCCTTTGCGCTCTTCCTGCTCGATATAGTCGACCCGGATCGTGTAGTTCGCCCCGACGTATTCCCGGATCATGTCGCCGAGGTACCCGACGATGATCGTCGCCTCGGTGAACCCGTCGGCGATGATCTTGTCGAGGATGTGCCCAATGATCGGCTTTCCCGCGACGTTGAGGAGGACCTTCGGTATCGTGTAGGTATGGGGCCGGAGCCGGCTGCCGAATCCGGCGACAGGAATGATCGCTCTCATCGCTGAAAGCCCCGTATGTTCCACCACAAGCAATGTGTCATCATGGTGCCCCCAACCGGATTCGAACCGGTGT
>JANYJZ010000029.1 GCA_025358305.1 Ignavibacteriota bacterium | reverse complement strand
GTAGCGCTGGTCGCGGGTATTGACGGCGAAACCGGTGTCGCCGAGGATGGTCTCCGGCCGGGTGGTCGCGACGACCGCGAACTCCGAGGAGTCTTTGATCGGATACCGGATGTAGTAGAGCTTGTCCTGCTGTTCGACGGGGTTCACCTCGTCGTCGCTGATCGCCGTGTGATCCTTCGGGCACCAGTTCACAATGTACTTGCCCCGGTAGATGAGGCCCTTCTCGTAGAGGCGGACAAAGATCTCCTGGACAGCCTCGGACAGGCCCTCGTCCATCGTGAAGCGCTCGCGCTCCCAGTCGCAGGAGACCCCAAGGGTCTTCAGCTGCTGGATGATCGTGCTTCCGTAGAGCTCCTTCCATTTCCAGACGCGCTTCAGGAACTCGTCGCGGCCGAGGTCATGCCTCGTCTTCCCTTCCTTCGCGAGCGTCTTCTCCACGACGTTCTGCGTGGCGATCCCCGCGTGGTCCGTCCCGGGCATCCAGAGCGTCTCAAATCCCTGCATCCTCTTCCAGCGCACGAAGACGTCCTGTATGGTGTTGTTCAGGACGTGCCCCATGTGGAGGATGCCGGTGATGTTCGGCGGCGGAATGACGACAGTGTACGGCTTTCTCGCGGGATTGACGCGCGCGTGGAAGAAACCCTTCTTCTCCCACCAGGGATACCACTTTGCTTCTGCGTCCTTTGCGACGTATGCTTTTGGAAGTTCAGACATTGTGAAGAGTGTTCGATTATGAGCGGCGGAGGCGCGAAGCACTCGCCTGTCCAGAGGGCTACCGGACGGTGAAGGTCCGCACTTCCTCGGTCAGGTTGCCGGCGCGGTCGCGGAGAGAGACCACCAAGCGGTGTTTTCCACGCGGAAGGGGTTCGCTGGACTCGTACGATGCCCGCTTCTTTTCGCCGTCAACTTCGGGGACCGCGAGTGCATCATCAATGTACAGCTTTATTTCGTTCGCGTCAACACCGGAGAGATTGTCCGTGTACCGGAATGCGACGTGGAGCTTTCCGCCTCTGGGCAGCACTTTGAGCCTGCCGACGGACGGCTTCTGATCGTCGGCGAAGAGGGCGAGATCGCCGAGCGTCCGGTCGAGAAGCGCGGAGTAGCTCTTGCCCCCGGGATCGACTTGCGAGGTCTGGAAGACCCAACTTCCGGAGGCGCGGAAGTAGAGGCCGACCCGTTCGTTCGCGGCGGCCGCGGGCGCGGGGAGGGTGACGGTGATCCCGCGGGAGAGAAGGACATCCTGGGGCTCGAGGGAATAGACCTCCCCGTGCTTGCCCGGCTCTCCCGTGATATTTATGAACAGCGGCGAGTAGACCGCTGCGGAGTCGTACACAACGTGCAGGCCGCCGGGACCCGTCTCAAAGGAGCCGGTGCGTTTCGAGGGGAGCGGGAACACCTCGAAGTCGTCGTCGGCGGTGACCGTCTTCCGATTCACCTCCGCGTCGGCGTGGAGGATCCTCCGGCCGTTGACCTCGTCGGAGAGTGCGATGACCCCGACGTACGTAGAGAGGTCGACCGCCTCCATCGGGACGGGACGATTGCGGGTACCTTCGGTGAGCACGACCGCCGGGATGGCCGTCAGGATGCCTGCGGAGCTCACGGTCACCCGTATGCTGTTCCCGACGACCTCGTGGTCCAGGAAGACCTTGTGCTCGGGCCCGTCGGGCTTCCGCAGGTAACAGAACAGCGGCGCCGACTGCGAGCCGGACTTCGATTCGACGACGATCTTCACGATGTCATACGGCTTCGTGTCGACCGGCAGCTCGATCCCGGTCCCGTCCTGCTCGAACCGTCCCTTCTCGAGCGTGTGCTGGGACCAGACCGGCGAGAAGTTCTTCTTGCCATAGATCGTGCATCGGGCGACGTTCTCCAGACCCTCGCCGACAAGGACGATCCCGTCGCTGTCGACCGTGCGGACGGCGACGCGGGGGCGATGGTTCGCGATGAACGTCCCTTCGAGCTTCGTTGAATTGCCGCTCATGTCCATGCAGACGACCCGGAAGTCGTGCATGCCTTCCGGCAGGTCATCGGTGACGATGATCCCCGAGCCCACAGGGCGGTTCTCGTAGATCGGCAGGTCGTTTCCCTCGTCGATATAGAGCTTCTGGAACTTCCCCTTGCCGTCCCGGATCGTCGGGAGATCGTAGGCGAGGAGGATCATCTTCGACTCGAGCATCGGGATGCGGTCGAGCTGCATCGCATAAGTGAGGCGGTCATCGACGTAGAGCTCCATTCGGTGGATGCCGGAGCGGCTCCAGGAACCCTCCGCTCGGTCCAGCGCCTCGACGCCGAAGCCGATGCGGCCGTGGAGCCGGATCGTTTGGGGGAGGCGGAGGCCCTTCTTCGAACCGGGAAAGCGCGAGTAGTACCGCGGCTCGTTCTTTTGTTCGACGGTGGAAGACGCGTCCAAGGGCTCCACCATGAACCGGCGGATCGCCGGCGCGATGTTGTCCTCGTGCGTGAAGTTCGTGAGGAGGAGCGGGTTCACCGGGTTGAGGTTCTCGTCGCGGATCTCGAAGTGGAGGTGCGGCGGGCCGAAGCCCGTGTCGCCGGTATAGGCGACGACATCCCCTTTCTTCACCGTGATCTGTCCCGGAGGAAGGGTCAGATCGACCGGGTAGGAACCCTTGCGGTACTGTTCCTCCCGCACGACGCGGCTGATCTCCTCGTTGAATCCCTTGAGATGGGCGTAGGTGCTGACGTACCCGTCGTTGTGCCGGAGATAGAGCATCTTGCCATAGCCGTTCGGGGCCACGACGATCTTGTAGACGTACCCGTCGCGCACGGCGAACGCCTTGTAGCCCGTTTGTCCGTTCGTGCTGATGTCGATACCGCCGTGGAAGTGCGTCGACCGGTATTCGGCGAACGACGAGGTGATCCGGGTGCTCGCGTCGGTCGGCCAGATATAGTCGCTGAGGTCTGTCCGGACCGAATCGAAGGAAGCAGCGGCGGTATGGGACGCGCCGAGCGAAGCCGGTCTGTCGGCGACGGCGACCGAGACAAGCATCACCGGGGAGAGCTGCAGGGCGACGATGACGACCGATATGATGAAATGCCGTAGGATGCTCTCGTTCCTCTAGGCGGCCGCGACGTGGAGCGTGATGGAAGTGAAGCCTTCGAGATCAGCGGAGATGACGTCGCCCGCGTTCACGGGCCCGACGCCTTCGGGCGTGCCCGTAAAGAGGAGGTCCCCTTCCTCGAGCGTGAAGATGGACGAGACGTACTCAATCATGGCGGGAACGGAGAAGATCATCTTGCCCGTGGATGTGCGCTGCCGAACGGCACCGTTGACCTTGCAGGAGATCGTCAGAGCCTGGGGGTCGGGGATCCGCGACGACGGGACGATCGCGGAAACTGGCGCCGACGTATCGAACCCCTTGGCAACGCTCCAGGGGAGCCCTTTCTTCTTCGCCTCGCTCTGGACGTCTCGAAGCGTCATGTCAAGGCCGACGGCGTATCCGCACACGTGCGAGAGGGCGGCCGAGGCCGGGATATTCTTCCCCCTTTTCCCGATCGCGACGACGAGTTCCACCTCGTGGTGCATCTCCCGGGAAATGCTTGGGCGGACGATCGTCATCCCGTCAGAGATCACGGCGGACGGGGGCTTGAGGAAGATCACAGGAAAGGAAGGCACCTCAGTGTGCATTTCCTTCGCGTGTTCGGCATAATTCCGGCCGAGGCAGACGATCTTCCCGAGTGCCAACGTCTTCTGACTATCGATAAATTGCAAAATTATCATATTTTCTTAGTAGACCCTCAAATATAGCGACAGAATGGCACTTCTGCAAGGGGAAAATTTTTGCGATTGTGCTTTTTTTTTAAGATCAGATATAGTTATATTAACGCGATTTAGGGAACATTCTACGGAGAAGGCCAGATTGAGTAAAACGTACGAACAAGCAGGGGTCAGCATCGCCGCGGGCGACGTCTTTGTCGGGAGCATCAAGGAACGCGTGCGGTCGACCTTTTCGAAGGCCGTTCTGGCCGACATCGGCGCATTTGGCTCGTTCTATAGCGCCTCGTTCAAGGATTTGCGGGAACCGGTGCTCGTCTCGAGCGTCGACGGCGTCGGGACGAAGCTCAAAGTCGCCTTCCTCATGGAACGGCACGACACCATCGGCCAGGACCTCGTCAACCACTGCGTGAACGACATCGCTGTCTGCGGCGCTACGCCGCTTTTCTTTCTCGATTATTTCGCGACCGGCAAACTTCTCCCGGCCGTCGCCGCCGTCGTCGTCGGCGGCATGGTGGTCGCCTGCAAGGAGAACGGCTGCTCCCTCGTCGGCGGGGAGACCGCGGAGATGCCGGGGTTCTACCGGGACCAGGAATACGACATCGCAGGGATGATCGTCGGCGTCGTCGATAAGAAGAAGATCGTCGACGGACGGAAGGTCGCAGCCGGCGACGTGCTCGTCGCCCTCCCTTCCACCGGTCTCCATACGAACGGCTACTCGCTCGCCAGAACGGTCCTGTTTGAAAAGTTCGAGCACGACGACCATATCGACGAGCTCGGCATGCGGCTCGGCGAGGCCCTTCTTGCGGTCCACCGGTCGTACCTCGGCGCGATCCGTGCGGTCGCGTCGGTCCCGGGCCTGCACGCCATGGCGCATATCACCGGCGGCGGCATCGTCGGCAATACGTCCCGCGTCGTCCCGAAGGGACTGGCGCTCAAGATCGACTGGCGGCGCTGGGAGCGTCCCGCCATCTTTTCTCTCATTCAGAAGACGGGACGCGTGCCGGAGAAGGACATGCGGCGGGCCTTCAATCTCGGCGTCGGCCTGATCTTCATCGCGTCGAACACGGGCGCGGAGAAGATCCTCCGGACGCTTCAGAACATGGGCGAACGGCCGTTTGTCATCGGCGACGTCGTCCCGGAATGAACATTTGCCACATCGAAGGAAGGATCGTGCGACCATGACGAACAACCGACCAGACGAAGCAGCAGGTTCCGGCAGCGTGAAGGCGAGAACGCAAGGCCTCGCCGCAGAAGGAGCTGCGATCCTCCCCCGGCTCGGCTCCCTGTTCGAGATCGCGCTCCAGATCGAGCGCGCGGGAAGCCGCGACGAGATCTTCGAAGTGGTCCGGTCGGAGGCAAAGTGGCTCCTGAAGTACGACGTCTGCCTCCTCGGCATCGCCAATCGCTCCGCCAGCCATTACGTGATCACGACGCTTTCGCCCGTCGCCGATTCCGCCGATCTCAACCACAAACATTTCAGCATGGACGAGGGGATGCTCGGCTGGGTCATCAAGAACCAGGCGTCGATCATCGAAGGCGCTGGCTCGGGCCCCGCGTTCAGCCACGTCATCGAAGGAAAGCTGAAGGAGTTCGGCGTCGCGTCGTTTCTCATCGTTCCGATGAAGACAGGCACGGAGGTGGTCGGGTCCCTCCTTTTCGGCTCGACGATGAGCGACGTCTATACGGAAGAGGACGCGGCGGTCGCGCAGCTCTTCGCCCATCACGTCGGGACCTCGCTGAAGCACGTCTCGGTCTTCGAGGACGCTCGGAAGCGCATCACGCAGATCGAGCTCATCAACGAGGTCTCCGGCGAGCTCACCGGGACGCTCAACCTTGAGGAGCTCCTCCATCTCGCCGCGGCGACGATCCAGAAGAACTTCAATTATTTCGACGTCACGATCTTCCTCCTCTCGGAGAACGGGGAACATCTCAGCCTCGAAGCGCACGCCGGAAGTTTTGTCGACTTCCTTCCGCACGGGTACCGCCAGAAGGTCGGCGACGGGTTCATCGGGTGGGTGGTGAAGCACGGCGAGCGGGTCCTCGCGAACGACGTGTCACAGGACCCGCGGTACCTCGCATACGAGTACCACAGCACGAAATCGGAACTGAGCCTCCCCATCACCGTCGACGGCGAGGTCATCGGCGTTCTCAACGTCGAGGACACGAAGCTCCACGCCTTCGACGACACGGACGCGGTCGTCCTCGGGTCGCTCTGCGACCAGCTCGGTTCGGCGATCAAGAACGCCAGGCTGTACGACGAGATCAACAGGGCGTATATGAAGATGACCGAGCTTGACAAATTGAAGTCGGAGTTCCTCGGGATCGTCTCGCACGACTTCCGGTCGCCCCTGTCGAGCATCATGCTCGCCGGACGTTCGCTCCTGAAGAACGAGGCGCTCCAGAACGTGCCGCGCGGCAAGGAATACATGCAGCTCATCGTCGACCAGGCGGTCCGCCTCAACCAGCTCGCGGAGGACACCCTCTCCATCACGAAGATGGAATCGGGCCAGCTCACCTATTACTTCAAGATCGTCAACATCGAGCGGCTCATACAGGACGCGGTCTCGATGGTGAAGTTCTCGAGCCGGCACCTGTTCGAGTACACGGTGGACCCGAACGCAATGTTCATCAAGGGTGACCAGGCGAAGCTCCGGCAGGTCCTGCAGAACCTCGTGAGCAACGCAGTGAAGTATTCGCCGAAGGGGGGAAAGATCACGATCACGGTGACGAACGACTCGGCCGAGCAGATCATGATCTCGGTGGCGGATCAGGGGATCGGCATACCGCAGGAAAAGGTGAGCAAGCTCTTCCAGAAGTTCTCCCGCGTCGACACCGCGGAAGCGAAGGAAATCAAGGGTGCGGGACTGGGGCTCTGGATATGCCGCGAGATCGTGGAAGCCCACGGCGGCAAGATCTGGATCGAAAGCGAGCTCGGCGCCGGGACGACGATGAAGGTCGTAATGAAGAAGGCGCAGCAGTAGCGTCCGTCAGGGCTGCCGGGGCGGCTCGCCTGCGTTGTGCTTCACGACTCTGGCCTGGGCGATAAAGATCACTTCCTCGGCGATGTTCGTCGCGAGGTCCGCCACGCGCTCGAAGTTCCTGCTGACCCGGATGAGGTCCAGACCGGTCTCGATGCTCTTCTGGTCGCTCTTCATGAGTTCTATCACCTGCCGCGTCATGCTCTTGTTCATGTCGTCGATCGTGTCGTCCTGCTCCAAGACCTTCGTACCGAGGCTCACCTCCCGGTGGATGAACCCGTCGAGCGCGTCGCGCACCATCTGTTGAACGATCTCCGCCATCTTCGGGAGCTCCAGGAGAGAGTCCGACGGCTTCCGCCTCGCCAGGGGGATCGCGGACTGCGCGATGTTGACGGCGTGGTCCCCGATGCGCTCGAGGTCGTTGTTGATCTTCTGCGCCGCGAGGATCATCCGCAGGTCGACCGCGACTGGCTGCTGGAGTGCGAGCAGGTCGACGATCGCGTTGTCGATCTCCACTTCGAGCGAATTGATCCTGTCGTCGTTCTCGATGACCCGCTCGGCGACGTCCACCGATGCGTCAAGGAGCGACGCGATCGAGAGCCGCAAGGCCTCCTCCGCCGCGCTCCCCATCTTGATGATCGTGGTCTGGAGGCTCTCCAGTTCCTTCTCAAAATGCCTCTGCATGGTTCCTCTCCCGCGTTGTCAGTTGAATGTCGTCATCCGAATCTTCCCGTGATGTACTCTTCGGTCTGCTTCTGCTTCGGCGTCGTAAAGAGCCGCTTTGTCTCGTCATACTCGATGAGCTTCCCCATATAGAAGAACGCGGTATAGTCGCTGACGCGCGCGGCCTGCTGCATGTTGTGCGTGACGATGACGATCGTATAATTTTCCTTCAGCTCGTACATGAGCTCTTCGATCTTCGCTGTCGCGATGGGATCGAGCGCGCTCGCAGGTTCATCCATGAGGAGCACCTCAGGGTCGACCGCGAGGGCGCGGGCGATGCAGAGCCGCTGCTGCTGTCCGCCGGAAAGGGCGAGACCGCTCTTCTTCAGGTCGCCACTTACCTCTTCCCACAAGGCGGCCCGGCGGAGGCTCCGCTCGACGATCTCGTCGAGGACGCGTTTTACCCGGACCCCATTGATCCGCGGTCCGTAGGCCACGTTGTCGTAGATCGACTTCGGAAAAGGGTTCGATTTCTGGAAGATCATCCCCACCCTCTTCCGCAGTTCCACGACATCGATGCGCTCGCCGTAGATGTCCACATCCCCGACGAATACGCTACCGGTGACTTTGACGTTGGCGATGAGATCGTTCATCCTGTTCAATGAACGGAGGAATGTCGACTTGCCGCACCCGGAAGGTCCGATGAGCGCGGTGACGCGGTGTTCCGGCATGTTCACGGAAATGTCATTCAACGCCTGCTTGGAGCCGTAGAAGAGGTTGAGATTCTTTGTCGAGAGTTTCGGCCGGACGCCGGCCGTGGTGACAGTACTAAGCATGTTTTACGCGCATACGATAGCGAAAAAGGACCGCGACCAAATTTAAGACAAATGTCAGCAATAGCAAAACGAACGCACTCGCATATTGGATCCCGAGCGTTGCCTCGACATCCGACGACTGCGTCGCCATCACGTAGAGGTGGTATCCGAGCTGCATGAACTGGTCCGAAAGCGACTTGGGGAGGTGCGGCAGAAAATACGCGACCCCGGTGAAGAGGATCGGCGCGACCTCTCCCGCCCCCCTGCCCACCGCGAGGATCGTCCCGGTGAGAACGCCGGTCATGGCATTCGGCATGACGACCTTTCTGATCGTCTGGAATTTTGTCGCCCCGAGAGCGAGGCTCGCCTCTCTGAGGTCCTTCGGCACGGCACGCAGTGCTTCCTCGACGGAAACGATGACCACCGGCAATGTCAAGAGCGCCATCGTGAGGCTCGCCCAGAGGAGGTTCGGTTGACCCCACCGGAGTTCGGCCCCCCCGAGTGCGCGGTCGATCCCGGACCCAAGGAACTGCACAAAGAACCCAAGCCCGAACAGGCCGAACACGACCGCCGGCACGCCCGCGAGCGTATTCACCGCGAACCGGATCATCTTGGTGAACACGGAACCCTGCCGCGCATACTCCGTAAGGTAGATCGCCGTGATCGTACCGATCGGCACTCCGACGATCGACATGACGATCACCAGGAGCGCGGTCCCGACAATCGCCGGAAAGATGCCGCCGGCCGTCATCCCTTCGGTCGGCGCGCTCAGGAAAAACTCCACGGAGAGCTTGCTTTTGCCGCCGATGAAGATCGCAGCGATGAGTCCGACGATGATGAGCACGACGACGAACGTGCAAAGCGCCGACACTCCGACGACGACCCCCCCGATGAGCTTCTTTTTCATGCAGAACCCCCGAAGCGCTTCATGAGACGGGCGCGTACATAAAACTCGGCGACGGCATTGAGGGCAAACGTGAAGAGGAAGAGGATCGACCCGATGAGAAAGAGGACGTTGTAGTGCGTATCCCCGAAGACCACTTCCGCCATTTCCGCGCCGATCGTCGCGGACATCGTCCTGACGGGCTGGAAGATGTCAAGCGACATGAGCGCGGCGTTGCCGGTCGCCATGAGAACGATCATGGTCTCGCCGAACGCCCTTCCGATGCCGAGGAGGACCGCTGCGAAGATGCCCGGCGTGGCGGCCGGAAGGACGACGAAGAGGGCTGTCTGCCAGCGCGTCGCGCCGAGAGCGAGGCTCGCTTCGGTCATGTACGAAGGGATGGCCGAGAGGGCGTCGTCCGTCACCGTATAGATGATCGGGATGACCGCGAGGGACAGGGCAACGCCGCCGACGAACGCGTTAAGGCGGTACTCGTAGCCAAAGAGGTTCTGAAATAGGGTCGCGATCTCGACAAGTGCGAAGAATCCGATGACGACAGACGGAAAGCCCGAGAGAAATTCGACTGTCGGCTTGAGGATCTGCTGAAGCCACTTAGGGGCGAAGAAGGAGGTAAAGAGCGCCACGAAGACCGCGATCGGTGCTGCGATGAGAACGGAGATCATCGTCACCTTGAAGCTTCCGAGCATGAGGGGCAGCAGGCCGAACTTCGGCTTCGAGGAGACGGGCTGCCATTCCGTTCCGGCCAGATTTTGGAAGGTCGCGGGAGATTCCGCGCCGGCATTGTCCACGGAGGCCTTCTCCTTGGCCGGGGCCGCGGATTGATCGGCGGAATCGTCGCCGTACGTCTCCTGGGCAACCTCTTCGGCGGCGGCATGGTGTTCGCTCTGGTAGAAGAGCGGGGCAGCCTCGCGAAAGACGAAGATGAAGATGAGGATGATGACGGCGAACGAAACGAACGACACGGCCTTGATGATATACTCCGCGAGGAATTCGACGGGACGAACCCGCTTCCGGAGGAGGGCCGCCCGGCCCGTTGGAGCATCGTTCTTGCGCGGTTTCACAGGAGTGGAGACAATATTCAAAAGTGTCAGGGGAAAACGCCCGCGGCGTTGCGCGGCGGGAAGCCCGTTTCAGGCTTCCGTAGCTTCACAAGGTACGAATTGCATATTATGGCTATGATATCCTAATGTTAACAAATTGTTAATCCTCCGGTGGAAGCTGCCCATTTGAGGGCGGCCGGGCTAGTTGCCGCCAGTCACTTCTGCTTCAGCGGGACGTAGCCAACCTTCGCCACGAGCTCCTGCCCCTCCTTCCCGAGAACCCAGTCGATGAACAGCTTCGCCTCACCAGAGGGCCGCTCACGGAGATACATGTAGAGATAGCGGGAGATCGGATAAAGCCCCTTCTTGATGTTCTCGACCGAGGGCGCGTACGCCACCGAGGCGGAGTCCTTCCGCACCGCGACATCCTTCACGCCTGCCCCGTAGGCGACGCCGCCGTATCCGATGCCGAGCTTGTCATGGACGACAGCGCTGACGACAGCCGCGGTTCCGGGCATGTTCTGGCACCGGACGTCGAAGTCCTCTCCGAGAAGGACGTCATCCTTGAAGTACGCGTACGTACCCGAGTTGTTCTCCCGGCTGTAGAGGACGATCCCGCCGTCCGGCCCTCCGACCTCCTTCCAGTTCCGCACCTTCCCCGTGTAGATGCCCTTCAGCTGCCGCAGGGAAAGTTCCTTGACCGGGTTGGATTCGTTCACGTAGATCGAAAGGCCGTCGACGGCGCACTTCACTTCGACACCCGCCGATCCGTACTTCTCTTTGAGCTGACCCTTCTCCGCGTCCTTCATCGGACGCGAGGCGTTGCAGATATCGGCCGTGCCGTTGATGAGCGCCGAGATACCGGTCCCGGACCCGCCGCCAGTCACCTGGATGGAGACGTTGGGATGGAGCTTCATGTATTCTTCGGCCCACCGCTGGCTCAGGATGACCATCGTGTCGGAGCCCTTGACAGTGATCGTCGTACTCCCTCCCGTGAAGCCGGTAACGGTGGCGATGATGAGGATGACGCAGAGAAATCTTGTGGCCATGATTGACAACCCTTTCATTGATGATTGCGACCTGAACTGTTGAACTTCACCGATCTTCCGAACGATTCTTCGAACAAGGCCTTCTTTCGGTCCGCCCCCCAGAGTTCGAGTTCGAAGGACGCACCGCGCTTTGCCGTGATCGAAAGGAGGACCGACGAACGCGACACCTTGCAGTGCACATCTGCGACCGAAGAGGAGTGCGTCCTGTCGAGTCCGTCTGCGATGCGCAGCATACCCGCAAGCCGTCTCACGGTCATTTGCTCGTCGGACGAGAGGGTCTGAAACCCTTCATGCTTGAGCTTCGGATGGCTCTTGCGGTGGTACCGGGCAATATTGGCGATGATCTCCTTCTCGTTCTCCGTGAAGCCAAGGAGCTCGGCGTTTCGGATGAGATAGTACGAATGACGGTGATGCTGGTCGTGCGAGATGAACAACCCGACCTCGTGCATGATCGCCGCCGCCTCAAGGAACCCCCGCTCGGCATCCCCCATCCCGTGAAGCCTCTTGGTCTGGTCGAACAGCCGGAGCGCGAGAGCACTGACATGTTGCGCATGCCGCTGGTCGTCGCTGACGCTTGCTGCGAGGTGGATGACGCTCGCGTACCGGATGTTGTCGAGCCGGTGATGCCGTTTCCGCGCCCGTTGCTGTTCGAGGAAGTCGAGGATGATCCCCTCGCGCAAGGCGTATTCCGACACCGTCATGCGGCGCACAGCGAGGGCGTTGAACGCCTCGTCAACGATAAGGGCGCCGGCGACGATGATGTCGGCGCGGCGCGGATCCATGCCGGCGAGCTTGGAACGCTCCGCGTCGCTCCGCGCCCCGAGGATCTTCTCCGTGACGCCGGAGAGCTCCTCGCGGCTGAACGTGAAGTTATTGAGCCTCGCGGAGGCATCCCCCCCGCGCACGGCCCGGATCATCGCGGCGAGGGTCAGGATCGTCCCCGACGACCCAACGACCGTTTCAAACGTCCGTTCACCGATCGCGCGGGTCACGGGATTCATGAGGCCGCGGATGAACTCACGACACCGGCGCACCGACTTCTGGTTCACCCCCGACGATCCGAAGAACATCAGCGTCAGTCGCACCGCTCCCATCTTCAGGCTGGCGTCGTATTCGACGAACCGCTTCTTTCCGACAAGGAACTCCGTGCTTCCGCCGCCGACATCGATAAGGAGGACCCGGTGATCGTACACCGGGAGGGCCTGGAGGATGCCCAGGTAGATCAGCCGCGCTTCCTCCGCTCCGGAAACGATGTCGACCTTCAGCCCGCATTCCGACCTGACGCGCTTGAGGAACTCGCCCTGATTCGCGGCCTCCCGCACGGCGCTGGTCGCGATCGCCCTGATGGGCGCGTGGAACGTCTCAGCGATGCGCCGGAACCGGTCGAGCGCCTCGATTCCCCTCCGCATCGCCGCGGGCGACAGCCGCTTCATGTCCTTCGATCCGCCGCCGAGCCGCACGATCTCCTTTTCCCGGTCGAGGACCTTGAACTTTCCCGTCGCCGTATCGGCATCGACGACGACGAGGTGGACGGAGTTTGTGCCAATATCGATGGCCGCGAGAGGCTTACGACGCTTCGTCATGTTCGAGTATCGATCCTATGCCGAGTTTGAGCGCTTTATTCGTCTCTTCGAAGCTGATAGAGGAATCAACCACGATGAACTTGAACCGTCGGGCCATCGCATTGAATTCGCGGAGGATGAGGCGTTGGTACTTGATGAAGCTGTCGTAGAAGTCTTCGCCGAGGCGCAGATCCATCCCGGACTCCCAGTAGTCCATACCCTCACCCGACTGCTCCTCCCAATACCGTTTCGTCATCGTCTGGCTGTTGATCACGCGCGGGATGAGGTCTTCGATCCCGATCTTCATGTAAAAGACGGCCGCCGGTTCGAGCGCGAATCCGAAGACCTTGTGGATCCACTTCGGGTCGGCCCCCCGGACGATCGAGCGGGCGAACGCCGTGTAGATATACCGGTCTGCGATGACGATGAATCCCGCTTTGAGCGCCGGTATGATCTCGTTCTCGAGCCTGTCGGCGAAATCGGCCGCGTAGAGAAGGCTAAACGTGTTGACATTGAGCGTGTGGCCGGCTTTCGCATCGTCAATCGCCTTGCTGATGAGCGGGGAGCGCGTCCACCCCGTCGTCGCAACGCCGTACCCCTTGATCTCAAGCCATTGACGGAGGTTTTCAATCTGCGTGGAGCGTCCTACCCCGTCCGTCCCCTCAATGACGATAAGCTTTCCTTTGATCTCCGACGCGTCGAAATAGGGCAGACCTGTACCGAAATAGATCTTCCCCTTCCTAGCGGACATAGATGTTCTCCTTCTTCTGTAGGTACGGCATCGGCCTGAAGTCCTGCAGCATCTCTTTCGTCATCTTCCGGAGGAGCTCCTGCTGTCTGTGGATCGTCGCCGTCCCGTCGATGACCGTGAGGTCATACTCCTTGGAGATCTTGTCGTACTCCTCGAGGATGCGGTTCTGGAAGAGCTTGAAGCTCTCGCTCGGGTTGTCGCTCAGCCCGAGGTCCATGCCAGCCTCGTGGAACTTGAGATTGATCCTGCCGTTGAGGATGCGTTTGAGCGACACTTCGATTGGCACTTTGAAATAGAGCGCGAGATCGGGTTTCACCGCGAACTCGTAGAGGTTGCGGACCCAGGCGGGATGGACGCCGCGCACGACGTCGCGGGAAAAGGCAGTGTACACATACCTGTCCGCGAGGACGATCATTCCTGCCTTCAGCGGGGGCACAATGAGATGGACGAGCCGGTCCGCAAAATCGGTGGCGTGGAGGATGCTGAACGTCGTCGGGGTGAGGAGATTCCTCTTTTTTCCGCGTCGGATGGTCTCCTTCACGAGGGCGGAGGAGTTCCACTCCGTGAAGAACACTCGGTAGCCGGAATTCACGAGCCACTTGTTCAGGAGCTGCAGCTGCGTCGACTTTCCGGAACCGTCGATCCCTTCGACGATGATGAGGCGGCCTGGATAGGGATGCGGTTCGGAGAACGTTGGTCGTCTGGAGTGAGTGATCATGATGCGTCCGCGATGAGTCTCATATGCTTCGATGTAAGATGCCAGATCAGCTTTCCGGCGCGCCGCGCCGGCGGAGCCTCGAGGTCGATCCTGCACAGGGCTCCCTTCTTAAACTGGAGCACGGGCGCCCTCAGACCCAGGAGCAGGGATGCGAGCAGAGCGATGTCCGGTTCGTGCCCCACGAGAAGGACGCGCGCGTCCGCTCCCGACGCCGCGAGACCCTCCTTGACTCGGCGGATGTCCCCGCCCGGAAGCAACGAGGCGCTGGCCTTCACCAGCGAAACCGCTCCGAAAGCGCCTGCAACGATCGCCGCGCTCTTCAACGAGCGCTTCATCGGGCTGGAAAGGATCGCATCGAGCGAGGGGATGAGCTTCACCATACCGCGGGACGCCTTGGTCATTTCCCGAATGCCCGCGGAAGTAAGCGGCCGGTCATCGTGCGGGTAGATGAGGGTTCCCTTCGAGACAGCCGTTCCGTGGCGCATGAGGTAGATCTGCATCGTCGTTCTGCCGCCTCAGGGATGTTCCGAGGAGAACCGATAGCCGACCCGCTTCACCGTGACGATGTGTCCCGCTTGGGGACCAAGCTTCTCACGGATCTTCCGGATATGCACATCGACCGTCCGTGACGCCGAGGCGGCGTCCTTCCCCCAGATGGCACTCAGGAGGAATTCCCGGGAGAACACGTACCCCGGATGCTGGGCGAGATACGAAAGGAGCTCGAACTCCTTCTTCGGGAAGGAGATCTCTTTCCCGTCGAGTGTGGCGCTGAAGCTCGACAAATTGATCTCTAGGCCGTTCATCCGGAGCACATCCGGCCGCCCATCCGAAGGCGCTCCCGCCGCATCCCGGTTGCGTAAAACGGAGCGTATGCGCGCAAGGAGCGCTTCCATCCCGATCGGCTTCCGGATGAAATCGACCGCACCGAGTTCCAGGCCGATGACCTCGTCCATCTCTGACCCCTTCGCCGTCACGAAGAAGAACGGAATGCCCGAGGTCCGCTTCTCGCGTTTGAGTGCGCGTGCGACGTCCCACCCGTCGATGTCCGGGAGCATGACGTCGAGGAGGATGAGGTCCGGGAGCTTCTGCGCCTCAGAAAGCGCTTCCCTGCCGCTGAATGCGGTCAAGACGCGATGGCCGTGCTTCTGGAGGTTATAGGCAAGCGCCTTGACGATGTCCCTCTCGTCGTCGACGATCAATATCGTGGTTGACATGAACTTTTGCATCGTCCCTTGGTGTGAACTGACGGTCGGAAGGGCACATGCGCGCCGGCCTAACCGCATAGAACTCAATATCGGACCTGACGGCTACCAAACGATTGCTTCCAGGTTATGAAATTGTTAACAAAATAAAGTCGGCGGGCGCATTGATTTTCCGGCGGCGGTTGAATATCTTGCAAGCCACACGTCGTTCTTCACACCACGCGTACCTGTACCACTTTTAACAGAGGCAGAAGAGATGCTTATCAAGAACTGCGATCAATGTGGTTCGTCGGAAATCGTCAAGAGCTCGTTTCAGCCGAGGGACTTGCCGTCACGATTCTATATGATGGAATGTGCCCAGTGCGGGAGGAGGTTGGGAATGGTCGACGTTCATACGGCCCAGGATTCGTATCACCGCCGCGACACCGCAGGCAGGAAGCTCGCGCGGGTCATCCTGACGGGTGAACCTTTCCCTGCGGCATAGAACTCCGCGTCCCGCCGGAGAGGCGGGACGCGGGCGAAACTACTTCACGGGAAAGTACCCCACCTTCGTCACGATATCCTGCCCCTCGTTGCTGATGATCCAGTCGATGTACTCCTTCAACGCGCCAGTGGGCTTGCTTCTGGTGTACATGAACAGAAAACGTGTGATCGGATAGTCGCCGCTTTTCACGCTCTCCGCTGTTGGCTCGTAGGCCTTCGAGGAGGCATCCTGCTTCACCTTGAGGAACTTGATTCCCTTGCCGTACGCCGCACCTCCGTAGCCAACGCCGAACTTGTCCTTTGCAACCGCGTTCACCACGGCGGCCGTTCCCGGCATATTCTGCGCCGCCGCCGAAAAATCCTCCCCTTCAAGCACGTTATCCTTGAAGTAGACGTACGTACCGGAATTGTTCTCGCGGCTGTAGAGGATGATCTTCGCATCCGGTCCGCCGAACGCCTTCCAGTTCGTCGCCTTGCCCGTATAGATATCCTTGATCTGCGCAAGAGTGAGCTCCTGCACCGGGTTGGCTTCGTTGACGTAGAGCGCGAGGCCGTCCTTCGCCGACTTGATCTCGACGCCGAGCGTATTGAACCGCTGCTTGAGCTTCTCCCGCTCGCTCTTCTTCATCGGACGCGACGCATCGCAGATATCCGTCGTGCCGTTGATGAGCGCCGCGATGCCCGTGCCCGAACCGCCCCCGGTTACCTGGATGGAGACCTCCGGATGCTTCGACATGTAGACCTCGGCCCAGCGCTGGGCAAGGATCACCATCGTGTCCGAGCCCTTGACCGTAATCGTTTCGTTCTGGTCCCGGAACCCGAAGGTGAGGAACATGACCGCAACTGCCAATAGGAGTGATTTCATTTAATTTCCTTTCGTTCGATGTGCCGGCCCGGCGCGACGCGATTGAGCCGGGCCAGCGGTGTGTGTGTGAATTAAAACTTGTACTGCATCCTGACCGTCATGACGTCGTCCCTGAGGTCCGCCCGGAACGGTGCGAGCGCGCCCGAGGCGGCGGCGTTGACCTTTTCGTTGCGGACCATGTCGTAGTAGAGAACGAACTTCACGTTCGCGTCCCAGTGGTAGATCCAGCCCAGGCCAAGCGTGGAGAACTTCACATCTCCAGCCGTATGCGACGTCCCGGGGGCGCCGATCTGCGATCCGTCGAGGTCGGTGTTCGGGTCGTACACGTCGTACTTTGCGATGAACTGGTTCTGGACCCCGACGTTCTGAACGAGGTTGACGTACCAGCCGGCCATCTTCCGCAGGTAGATCGGCGTCACCGTCGCGCCGGGGTTGTAGAAGGAATTCGACGCGGATGATCCCGGCTGCGTGCCGGTGATGTACTCCCCGCGCAGCGAGAACCCGCCGATCACCGGGAGGTCGTAGTAGACCTGCATGTCCCCCCCGACGTAGACCCGGCCGTAGCTGTTCCCCACGTTCGACGCGGAGGAGTCGATGCGGTACGCTTTCGCTGGTGATGCGGGATTAATATCATAGACGAACTTCGAGTTCGTCGTAACCTTGCCGTCGTACAGCGAGATACCGCCGTCCACGGCGAGGTTCTGCTCCTCGAACGGAAGCGCGATGCCGAGCCGCCCGATGAAGTCCTTGTTGCGGTCGTTCTCGTTGGCGTTGTTCAGCACGCCGTTGAACAGGCCCGCCTTGAGATTCAGCGTGCTCCAGAGCCCTGTCTCCGCGTTGAGTTCCAGCTTCGCGCCGACCTCCCGCTCTCCCGGAAAGAGCGTCTGAAACATGCGCGAGCGCTCGGGCGTTTCGCGACTGCTCGACGAGTACGAGATCTCGAATCCGAACGGCCGGTCGAAGATGCCGGCGGTGAACACGCCGGTCCTGATCCATGGGTCACGGATGGATGCATACGCATCCTTGATCCCGATGCCGTTCTGCGTCACGTCGATCTGAAGGACGTACTGCGTCAGGTCGTTGTCATAGTTGACCTTCAGCCTGCCGCGCCGGACCATGAAACGCGAACGCACGTTCGCCGGAAAATCCCCTCCGGCGAAACTCTTCGCGGCGGCCGTATCGGCGCTCTGGTATTGCGCCTGGATGTAACCGGAGATTTTGACCTTCTTCAGCGCATCGAGCGTGTTCTTCATTTCAATGAGCGTCTCGTTCATCCCGTCAACCTGTCCCTTAAGTTCCTCGACCGCCTGGCCTCCTTTGGCCTTGGTCGTGTCGCCGTCCTCCTGCGCGCGGAGTACGACAGGCCACGCAGCCAGAAGGAGCAGAATAAACAATACATGTATCGCTTTCATAGTGTTCTCCGTGAGTGTGGGATCGGCAGCGCCGTCGAATTCGACACCAATGTACTCCTGACGTATTACCCAGAGATGAATCCCATGTTATGAAATTGTTAATGATACACCTCGCACACTACCTTAGGGCAGAACCACTGAATTTTCGATCCTGCTTGTGTTTGAGGCCAAATTCGCGTATTTTTGATGTCAGGGAACCGGATGCACCTCGAGACTCCCATACCTCCCGAGAGATTCTCGGGCGGAGAGGCTTGGCCTGAGGCCGCCGGTATCGGGCGATGCAGAGGCCGTCTTCAGGGGTTACGCGCAGGATCCGGGTGTCACGCAGTACCTTCTCTGGTCGCCGCACCGCGACATCGGCGAAACGCGGCAGTTCCTGAAGCGCACCGCGGACGCCTGGAAGCAGCGGACGGAATTCACCTGGGCCATCGAGACCAAGGGCCCGGGAGAGATGATCGGCATGATCGCTCCGCGCATCACGCCCCCGCGGGCCGATTTCGGGTACGTCATCGCCCGCACGCACTGGAATCAGGGCTACGCGACAGAATCGGCCCTGGCGCTCGACCAGAAGGGCATCCATCGCCTCTGGGCGGTATGCGACATCGACAACAGCGCGTCGGTCCGGGTGCTGGAGAAAGTCGGACTATCGCGCGGAGGAGTCTTGCGCCGGTGGATGTACCACGCGGGGTCGGACCTGCCGAGAGACTGCTACTCATACGCCAAGATAAAAGGAGATACGCCCATATGAGATCCCCTGTCCTCTTGATCGCAGCCGCCCTCCTGCTCTGTGCAGCACGCGGGTCGGCGCAGTACGACAAGGTCGACGTCTTTCCGAACCTCTCCTTCAACTCTCCGGTCGGCCTCTACCACGCAGAGGACGCATCCGATCGGATCTTCGTCGTCGAGCAGGGGGGCACGGTCCAGGTCTTTCCGAACAATCCCGTGCAGACGACGACCGCGACGTTCCTCGATCTCACCGACAGCATCGTAAGCGGCGGAGAACTGGGCCTTCTCGGTCTCGCCTTCCATCCGCAGTTCGCCTCCAACCGCTACATCTACGTCGACTACACGAGGGACAACCCCCTCAGGACCGTCATCTCGCGCTTCCAGGTGAGCGCTTCGAATCCGGACTCCGTCGTGCGGGGAAGCGAGCTCGTCCTCCTCACCATCGCGCAACCCTACGAGAACCACAACGGCGGCCAGCTCGCCTTCGGCACCGACGGATATCTCTACATCGGCATGGGGGACGGCGGGAGCGGAGGCGATCCACTGAACAACGGCCAGAACACGTCCGTCCTTCTCGGGAAGATCCTCCGCATCAACGTCGATGCGGCCTCGAACGGCAACAACTACGCGATCCCACCGTCGAATCCCTTTGCCGGAAATCTCTCCGGGAAGCGGCAAGAGATCTACGCGTACGGGCTCCGCAACCCGTGGCGCTTCAGCTTCGACCCTGCAGGAGGCGGGACGCTCTGGGTCGGCGACGTCGGCCAGGGGACGTGGGAGGAGATCGACACGATCAGGAACGGCGCGAACCTCGGCTGGAACCTCCTGGAAGGCTCCCACTGTTTCAACTCCTACGATACCACCGGCATCGACCTGCCACTTTTCGATTACGAGCATGTGAGCGGCCGGTGTTCGATCACCGGAGGCTTTCTCTACCGGGGAAGCGCGCTGCCAGCGCTTGACGGTACGTACATCTACGGAGACTACTGCACAGGGGAGATCTGGTCGTTCAACCGCCTCGCCCTCGGCGGTCCTACCAACACCTTTCTGTTCAACACGGGAGTGAACATTTCCTCGTTTGGACTCGACCAATCGGGAGAGATCTATGTCTGCGGGGTCTATTCCGGGAAGGTGTACAAGCTCGTGCTCACGCCGCCCCCAGCGCCGGTCCTTGACCAGCCGGGGAGCGGAGCGACCGGCGTGAGCCTCACTCCGTCCCTCTCGTGGGGGCCTTCGCTCAGCGCGACATCCTACCGTCTCCAGGTGTCGACGAGCCCCTCGTTCGCTTCGACCGTCGTGGACGACTCCACACTCACCGATACTCTCCTCCAGGTGGGCCCGCTTGTCGGTTCCACCACCTTTTCCTGGAGGGTCCGCGCGAAGAACGGCGCGGGGTCGGGTCCCTATTCCGGAACTCGCAGTTTCACCACTACAGTGCCCGCCGTGCCCCCGTCGGCGACGTTTCTTGTCGCCCCCGCGCCTGGCGCGGCCGACCAGCCGACCGTGCTGAGTCTCCGGTGGCAGACGGCGAGCGGCGCCGCGACCTACGAGATCCAGGTGGGCACGGACTCGCTCTTTGCCTCTCCCCTGGCCGACGATTCGCTCATTGCCGACACGGTCCACCAGATCTCGGGTCTATCGGTCAGTACGCTCTACTATTGGCATGTCCGAGGCAAGAACGCAGCGGGTTACGGACCATACTCTTCGGTCCGCGCGTTCACGACCGGGAGCACATACAGCGCCGCCTACACGGTCCGGAAATCGTGGAACATGGTCTCGCTCCCCCTTGCCGTCCCCGATCCCAGGATGAGCGTGCTCTTTCCCACCGCGACATCCGCCGCGTTCACCTATGACCCGTCCGCCGGATACCTGCAAAAGGACTCCCTCGTGGTCGGCACGGGATACTGGATCAAATTCAGCGACAGCCAGCAGGTAGCGCTCACTGGCACGCCGGTCCAGACAGATTCGGTCGCAGTCAAGGCCGGGTGGAACATGATCGGTACTGTCGCGGCGCGCGTGCCTGTTGCAGCGATCATCCAAAATCCTCCGGGAATCGTCCTGTCGGCGTTCTACGGATACGACGGCGGATATTTTGGAGCGGATACACTCGTTCCGGGCGGCGCGTACTGGGTGAAGGTTGGCACGCCCGGCACTCTTGTCCTCACGTCCGCCGGCCTCATGTCCGCCGTGCATACGGGCACCGCCACGTACTACACCTTCGCGGACGGCGGCGGGAACTGCATGTTCGACCCGACGCCGAACGATCTGTTGGTCGGCGCGATGAACGCGACCGAATACGCGAACTCTGCGATCTGCGGAGCGTGCGCCACGGTCACCGGGCCGAAGGGCACGATCGACATCCGCATCGTCGACCGCTGTGCGGGGTGCGCGCTGGGAGGCATCGACCTCAGTCCGACCGCGTTCGCGCTGGTCGGGGACATTCCGCTCGGGCATGTGCCCATCTCGTGGCACCTGCGACCCTGCGCCGTGGCCGGACCCATCGCCTACCATTTCAAGGACGGGAGCAACCAGTGGTGGACCGCCGTGCAGGTCCGCAACGCCCGGAACCCGATCGCGCAGTTCGAATATATGGTGAGTCCCGGCGTCTACAAGAGCGTGACGCGCACGTCGTACAATTATTTCCTCAATGCGAGCGGGATGGGGCCCGGCCCCTACACCTTCCGCGTCACCGATATCTTCGGAAACGTCCTGATCGACACCGGCATCGCCCCCGCTGCGGACACGACCGTCCCCGGGACCTCCCAATTCCCGTAAAATCGGAGGCCCGTCGCCGTTTGTATCCGGGTGTTGCATGCACCCGGCCAATCGTGTATATTATTCCCCAACTACTGCCCCCCTTCCCCGAGGGGCACGACTGACACCCAGAGGAGATGTTCCCATGACGCACGCGTCCCGCCAGCGGCTCCAGGCCGCACGCATCCTGTTCGCCCTTGTCTCGATCGCGCTCCTGGCGCAACCCGCCGCAGCGCTCGATCACCGATCCGGGGCATCGAAACCGATCGAGGAGTTCGCCCTGAAGTCGCTTGGAGCCCGCGGCATCGGCCCGGCGGTCATGGGCGGCCGCGTTTCCGACATCGCGATCGACCCGACCGATCCGTACACATTCTACGTCGCCCTCGGCACTGGAGGACTGATGAAGACCTCGAACGACGGCGGTTCCTTCTCCGGCATCTTCGACAAGGAGGAAGTGGCCGCCATCGGCGCGGTGACGATCGCTCCGTCGAATGCGAAGTATGTCTGGGTCGGGACCGGCGAAGCGAACGACCGGAACAGTTCAAGCTGGGGCAAAGGCGTGTACCTCTCCACCGACGGAGGCGGCAGCTGGAAGAACACCGGCCTCAAGGAGACGAAAACCATCGCCAGGATCGCTGTCCATCCCACGGACAGTACGACGGCGTGGGCCGCCGCGATGGGCGACCTCTGGACGCCCGGAGCCGCGCGCGGACTCTATAAGACGACGGATGCAGGGAAGAACTGGAAGCTCGTCCTCAACGCGCCCTCGCACGAAAGCCTCGTCGGCTGCGGCGACGTGGCGGTGAACCCGACGCATCCCGACGTGCTCTACGCGGCGCTCTACGCACGCCAGCGCACGGCGTGGTCCTTCACCTCAGGCCCCCCCCTCACCGACGGAAAGGATCTCGGCGGCATCTTCAAGAGCACCGACGGAGGCGCGACATGGAAGAAGCTTGAGACCGGACTGCCCAAGCGCACCGGGCGCATCGGGCTCGCCCTGTACGCGAAGAATCCCGACATCGTCTACGCCGTCGTCCAGAGCGACGACGGCGGGACCTCCAACATCGACAATGTCCGAAGCAAGAGCGGCGGTGTCTTTCGGTCGGACGACGCCGGCGAGCACTGGACGCGCATGAGTCCCCTCGATCCCAGGCCGTTCTACTTCAGTCAGATCCGGGTCGACCCGACGAACGACAAGAAGGTCTACGTCCTCGGGTTCGCATTCCACGTCTCGGAGGACAGCGGCAAGACGTTTCGGGAGGATTACTTCGAAAAGGTCCATCCGGACCTGCACGCCCTCGCGATCGACCCGCGCAATCCGCAGAAGCTTCTCCTCGGCACCGACGGCGGGATCTACAAGAGCCTCGCCGGCGGCAAAGGCTGGGAGCACCTCAACCGCATCGCAGCCGGTGAATTCTACCGGATCACGCTCGACATGAGCACCCCGTACCGGATCGCCGGCGGGCTGCAGGACAACCTCAACTGGGTCGGACCGAGCATGACCCGGACCCGCGACGCGATCGTCAATTCCGACTGGATCAACATCGGCGGCGGGGACGGATTCTACTGCGTGTTCGATGCGTTCGACTCCTCCACGGTCTACGGGGAATCCCAAGAAGGCTACATCCACCGGCTGAACCTCGCCACGGGCGAGTTCAAGGACCTTCGGCCGCAACCTGCGGAAGGACAGCCGGCGTTCCGGTTCCACTGGAACTCGCCGTTCATCGCGAGCCGCCATGCGAAGGGCACGATGTATCTCGCCGGCAACAGGGTGTTTCGGCTGACGGACCGGGGCGAGCACTGGAGCCCCATCAGCCCTGATCTCTCCACACAGAACCCCGCGCGGATCATGACGACCGGCAGCGGAGCGGAGAACTACGGCGTTGTCTATACGCTCGCCGAATCCCCGCTCATGCCGCAGATGCTCTGGGCCGGGACCGATGACGGAAAACTCTGGATGACGGAGAACGGCGGGATCAACTGGAACGACCTCACGGGGAGCCTGCCCCGCGAAGCGAAGGACATGTGGATGAGCCGGATCGAACCCGGACATCAGGACGCGAAGGTCGCATACCTCGCCGTCGACGGTCACCGCTCCGGGAAGTACGCGCCGCTCGTCTACCGCACTTCCGACGGCGGCAAGAGCTGGCAGAGCATCGCCGGGAACCTCCCCGCCGACGGCCCGGTGAAGGTCGTCCGCGAGGACGTGCAAAACCCGAACCTCCTCTTCGCCGGAACGGAGTTCCACCTCTTCGTTTCGCTCGACCGCGGGGCGAACTGGACGCGGCTCGGCGAGATGCCGACAGTCGCCGTCGACGACATCGCCATCCATCCGCGCGACCGGGACCTCGTCGTCGCCACGCACGGCCGGAGCATCTTCGTCATCGACGACATCCGGGCCCTGGAGGAGCTCGCGGACTCCATCCGCGAGAAGCCTGCGCACCTCTTTACACTGCGGGCAGCCAGCGGGTATTATCCCCTCCCCGGTTCCGTCGATTGGACCGGCGGAACGGTCTTCCGCGGGCCCAACCCCCCGGACGGCGCACTCATGACCTACTGGGTGAAGGATTTCACCGGTGACGGCGTGAAGATCTCCGTCGCGAACACGGCCGGTCAGACGGTCGCGAATCTGAGCGGCCCCGGCACGCCGGGGCTCAACCGCGTGGCGTGGGACTTGAAGATGACCCAAGACCTCCTCAACGGGTATGGCGGGGAAGGCCAGAAGTTCGTGCCGAGCGGCGAATACACGGTCACGATGTCGTACGGCAAGACGTCGCAAAAGCAGAAGCTCCAGGTGAACATCGCCCCGGGGATCGAGACCCGGTAGCACTGCCGCCGAAAACGCAGCATTCGTTCCTCCAGATGCCCCCCGCCCCTGTTCGGCGGGGGGCATTTTATTTCTACGATTTCATCGGCGATTTTCGTATATTTTGACTTCCCATCAACGTCCATGCAACCCCAGTGCTAGCACTCGAACACATCTCCATGCAATTCGGCGGCCGAACCCTGTTCGACGACCTCTCGTTCATGATCGGCGCGCACGACAGAATCGGCCTCGTCGGGTCAAACGGGGCCGGAAAGTCGACGCTTCTCAAGGTCATCGCGGGGATCGTGCCCGGGGACAACGGATCGATCGGGAAGGCGGAGTACGTCACGGTCGGCTACCTCCCCCAGGACGGCGTCATCGCCAGCGGCAAGTCGCTCACGAAAGAGGTGGAGACCGCTTTCGAGGACATCCAGGAGGTCCAGCAGGAGCTCGACCTCGTCCACCGCCAGCTCGAGACGACCGACCCGATGCTCCCCGAGTACATGGAGATCATCGAGATCTTCGGGGAGCTCCAGCACAAGCTCGAGGACCTCGATGCGTTTCGGATGCAGTCGAAGATCGAGCGGGTCCTCATGGGCCTCGGGTTCTCGGTCTCCGATTTCGAGCGGCAGACCGAGGAATTCAGCGGAGGCTGGCAGATGCGCATCGCCCTGGCGAAGCTCCTCTTGAAGGAGCCGTCGGTGCTCCTCCTCGACGAACCGACGAACCATCTCGATCTCGAGTCCCTCCAGTGGCTCGAGGCGTATCTCGACCAATATAACGGCGCCATCATCCTGGTCTCCCATGACCGCGCGTTCCTCGACAGCCTCACGACGAAGACCCTCGCCCTGGGGATGGGGAAGATGGAATCCTATTCCGGAAACTACTCGTTCTACGAACGGGAGAAGGTAGTCCGCCGCGAGCTCCAGATGAATGCCTTCAAGAACCAGCAAAAGCAGATCGAGCAGACGGAGAAGTTCATCGACCGGTTCCGCTACAAGGCGACGAAAGCGCGCCAGGTCCAGAGCAGGATCAAGCAGCTCGACAAGGTGGAACGTATCGAAGTCGAGGACGACGAGGAACAGATCCAGTTCCATTTTCCGCAGCCCCAGCCGAGCGGCGTGAAGGTCATGGAACTCAAGCACATCGTGAAGCGCTACGGCGACCACACTGTCTTCGCTGGACTGGACTACGTCATCGAGCGCGGTGACCGCATCGCCATCGTCGGCGTGAACGGCGCGGGGAAGTCCACCTTCTCGCGCATCGTCGCGGGCGTGGAGCCGCTCACCGGCGGCGAACGGATCGTCGGCTACAACGTCATCCTCTCCTACTTTGCGCAGCACCAGGCAGAAGAGCTCGACATGTCCAAGGAGGTCCTCGAGATCGTCGACGACGTCGCCGTCGGAGACATCCGCCGGAAGCTCCGCACCATCCTGGGCTCGTTCCTCTTCCACGGCGACGACGTCTTCAAGAAGGTCTCGGTCCTCTCCGGAGGCGAGAAGAGCCGTCTCGCCCTGGCGAAGATGCTCCTCCAGCCGGCGAACGTCCTCGTCATGGACGAACCGACGAACCATCTCGATATGCGATCCAAGATGGTCCTCCAGGAGGCGCTCCTCGAATACGACGGAACCTACATCATCGTGTCGCACGATCGTTCGTTCCTCGACCCGCTCGTCAACAAGGTCCTTGAGGTGAGCACGAACGGCATCCGGACCTTCCTTGGGTCCATCAGCGACTACATCCAGAAGAAGAAAAGCGAACAGACCGCGCTGGCGAGCGCGGCGCGCGCCTCCAAGGTGGAAGCGAAGCAGGTCCCCGAGACCGGCGGCAAGGAACGGAAGCGGTCCGACGCGGAGAAGCGGCAACAGCTCTCAAAAAAGCTCCGGCCAGCGCGCCAGCGGCTCGAGAAGCTTGAACAGGAGATCGAACGGGCGGAAAAACGCAAGCTCGAGATCGAAGAGCTCATGGCGGACGCGGATTTCTACAAGGACGGGGAAAGCGCGAGGAAGACCACGCAGGAGTACAAGGAAATCCAGGAGCTGCTCCAGGCGAGGTACGCCTCCTGGAACGGCGTCACCGAGGAGATCAACGAGCTGGAACGCGACGCGGCGTCCTGACCGGGGCGGGATCTCTAGCGAAGCGGAAGGCGCACGGTCGCCCGAAACGACGGCGAGACCCGGCCGTCGAGGGTGAGTTCCGGCGAGACGTCGAAGTCGTAGAGCTGAGCGTCGACGTACGCGTCGACGAGATTGAGAAAATAGAGGAAGCCCATGTACCAGGAGAAGCTGTCGCGCTGGTCGCGGTAGAAGTTCCGCAAGTTCAGGAGCTGCTCGCTCCCCTGGGGCGTGACCGGCGTGACACTCGCGCTGTACTGCGACCGGAAGTCCTTGTACTTGTCATTCTGCTTCACCCACTCGTACACCCAATACCCCCCGAGACCCCAGATCACCGGCACTTTCCAGTAGCTCTTTGTATAGATCTGCCCGGCGCCCGGAAGCGCGGCGGAAAGGCCCACCGCGAGCCAGGGCGACTTCCTCGCGCGCGGCTGCGCGGGAAGCGCGGTCCCCCGCATGTTCGTCAGGTCCGCCGGCGGCACTGCGGCGCGGCTCGTATCGCGCACATGGGGAAGGGAATCGGTCTGGGAACGGGCCGGAGAGGGACACGACAGGAGCACAAGAAGGAGAACGAGTCCCGCGAGCAAGTCATAGAGCGTCGTCCGGTCTGAACGGGGTCGCATGGGGCGGCCCTCAGCGCCCGAGGGCGGCGATCGCTTCGATCTCCACTTTGACGTCGCGGGGAAGACGGGCAACCTCCACCGTCGAACGCGCGGGAGGCGTGTCGCCGAAGTACTCGCCGTAGACCTCATTCATGCCCGCAAATTCATTCATATCCTTGAGGAACACGACGGTCTTGACGACGTCCGCCATGGACGCTCCGCCTTCGACGAGTATCGCCTTAACGTTTTCGAGCGCCTGGCGGGTTTGCGTCTTGATATCGCCCTGGACGAGCTGGCCGGATCTGGGGTCAAGGGGGATCTGCCCCGCCGTGTAGAGGAACGACCCGGACGCCACAATGCCCTGGCTGTAGGGGCCGATCGGCGCGGGAGCGTTGGTGGTGAGAACGCGTAGTTTTGTCATGGTCCTCTCAGTGTTCGATGGATGAGATAAGGTCGAAAAGCCGGCCGAGATCGTCGTGCGAGTAATATTCGATGATGATCTCGCCTTTGCCCGCCTCGCGGGCGTTGATCCGGACGCGGGTGGCGAGAACCTGCTGAAGTCTCTCCGAGATGCTCTTTATCGTGTCGTCGCCGGTCGACCGCGGCGCGGCGGCACCCGCCTTCTTTTCTGATTTCTTCCCCTGCTCCCGAACGAGCCGTTCGACCTGGCGGACGTTAAGCTCCTTTTTGATGATCTGCTCGAAGAGGCGGAGCTGGACCTTCACATCGGAAAGCCCCACGAGCGCGCGGGCGTGCCCCATCGAGAGCTGCCCCTTGCGCAGCGAGTCCTGGATCGGCGTGGGTAGCTTCAGGAGCCGAAGGAAGTTCACCACCGTCGTCCGGTCCTTGCTCACCTTCTTCGCGACGTCCTCGGGCATGAGACCGACGTCGGCCATGAGCCGCTGATAGGAGATCGCGATCTCGATCGGGTTGAGGTGTTCGCGCTGGAGGTTCTCGATCAGGGCGAGTTCGAGCATCTCCTCGTCCGTCTTCACCTCGAGGAGGTAGGCCGGTATGGTCGTCAGGCCGAGTTCGGTGGAGGCCCGGATGCGCCGCTCGCCCGAGATGAGCTCATAAAGGCCGTCAGCGCGCCTCCGGACGGTGACCGCCTGGATGACGCCTTTCTCGCGGATCGATTCCTTGAGCTCGTCGAGGGCCTGCTGGTCGAAGTCCGCGCGCGGCTGGAACGGATTGGGACGGATCTGGGAGATCTCGATGCGGGAGATCGAGCCGATCGCGGCCGGGGCCTCCGCCTGAACGCGGAACGCCGGCTGCTCGATCTGTTCGGGAGGGCGGATGAGCGCCGACAATCCCTTGCCAAGCCCACCTTTCGGTCGTGACATAGTCAGGTCGCTGATGTGGCCGGGGAGACGGCGGCCGGTTGCTGTCGCTGAAGGAACTCGCGGGCGAGCTCCATGTAGTTGCGTGCGCCGGAGGAGACCGCCTCGTAGAGCAGGACGGGCTTGCCGTAACTCGGCGCTTCGCTCAGTCGGACATTGCGTGTGATGATCGTGGAATAGACCTTGCTTCCGAAATGCTTCTTCACTTCCTCGACGATCTGGTTCGAGAGCCGCAGCCTGCTGTCGAACATCGTCATGAGCACGCCTTCGATCTGCAGACGGGGATTGAGGTTGCCCTGGACGATCGTGATCGTGTTGAGGAGCTGACCGAGCCCTTCGAGCGCGAAGTATTCGCACTGGACGGGAATAAGGACGGAATCGGCGGCCACGAGGCCGTTGAGGGTAAGGAGCCCGAGGGACGGCGGACAGTCGATAAAGATGTACTCGTACTCACCCTGGACCTTTTTAAGGACATTCTTGATGATCTGCTCCCTCGCCTCCATGTCGACGAGCTCGACCTCGGCCCCGACGAGGTTGATGTGGGACGGGAGGAGCGAAAGGTACGGCATTTCCGTCCGGACGATAGCCTCGTGCGGATCGACGTCGTTGATGAGGGCGTCGTAGATGCTTTTGCGCTTCTCCCGGGCGTCGAAACCGAGCCCGCTCGTGGAGTTCGCCTGCGGATCAAGATCCACCAGGAGCGTGGAGACCTCGGCGACGGCGACGCCGGCGGCGAGATTGATCGCCGTCGTTGTCTTGCCGACGCCACCCTTCTGATTCGTTATGGTGACGATCTTTGTCATGAGAGGTTCATTGCCGCACCGAGAAGCACGGCGAGTATGCCGAGCGCGATGCTGATCTTCCGGAACTGATTGGCGCGGTGGCGGAACAATTCCCCCGCCTCGCCCGACCCCGTCTCCATCAAGCGCAGCATCCGCGCGTGGCCGAACGCGTAGAGCATCATGAGGACGAAGATGACCTGCTTGACGCCCAGCAGAACCGACCATTGGTCGGGGTACTGGAACCACACGAATCTCGGGCTCAGGAGCATCATGAGGACGCCGGTGATGCAGATCGTCCAGACGCTCATCCAGATGAAATCGACGAACCGGCGGCTGATTTTGCGCATCGCCATCTGGGCCTCGGCGCCTTCGAACTGCGTTACGGGAAGCGCGACAGCGCTCTGGAACATCAGCCCGCCGAGCCAGACAGTGACCCCGAAGATGTGCATGCTGCGGCAGACCCAGAGAACGAACGTCAAGTGCGCCTCAGCGTATGGTACATTGGGAGAGCGAGAGAATCTTCGCGTGAAATATAGGATAAATTTCCAAGGGAAGCAACGCTCCGTGCAGGGAACGCCCCATTCACGCTGATCGGCGGTGTGAGAGGCCCATCAGACGCTTTCGGCGACCGGAGCCGAGGAGGCGGCCCTCTCCTTCCGCCCGGAGAAGAGGAGGATGTGGATGCCGAGAAGGAACAACCCCGTGTCCTCGACGACCTTCATCCAGCTCACGGGCGTTGCGTGCTCCTTGCCGAAGCAGCCGCAATCGATCTTCAATCCGCGCATCATCGCCGACATGATGCCGAAGACAAAGACCACGAGCAGCGACGAGAGGACCGCGCTGCTCCCGCGGAGATACTCTCCGCCGAGGAGAAAGATGCCGCAAATGAGTTCGAGCCAGGGAAGGATCAGAGCGACGATGTTCACCGCGCCGTACGGCACGAGCTTGTACGCCTCGACCGAGGCGGCAAAGGCGTCCGGAAAGGCGATCTTGTCCATCCCCGCCAGAACGAACACGATCCCGAGCACCGTCCGGGAAAAGAGGAGGAGGACTCTATGCGACAGGAGGGCCTTCATGGCTGTTTCCCGCTCTTCGTCGTATCCACGGGCATCTGCGCCGCCGTCCATCCGTCCCACCCGTCGTCATAGAGGACAAGATTGGAGAAGTTGATCGACTGCATGAACTCGGCGAGGGACCGTCCCAAGTGGCACTCGGCGTTGTTGCAATAGATGATGACGAGCGTGTCGCGCGGGATGGCCACGATCTGCTCAAAATATTTTTCGACCTCGAGGGCGAAGACGTTCTTCGCTCCGCGGATGTGACCCTTGGCGAAGTCCTCCTCCGAACGCGCGTCCAGGAGGACGCCACGGTGCTGCGCGAGGAGCCGCTTCAGCTGATCGAGCTTGATGATCTTCAGGAGGGCGCGCTTCGCAGCGTTCTCGTGCACCACGGCCGCGGCCGCGGAATCCGGATTGCGCAGGGCTCGCTCGTGAAGCGGCGCAATGACCGGGGGGTTCCCCTTCGCCGACGCGGGAGTCGGGAGCGTGTCCCGGGACACCTTCTCCACGGTCGAGAAGAGCACCGAGTCCGAGACCTCCACCTTCACCGGTGGGATCCGCACAAGGGGGAGCCCCTTCGCAGAGAACGCGTTGTACGACAGCGAAAGCACGACCGCCAGCACGACGATGGCGGCTATTTCGCGTAAGACGGAATGTCGACCGTTCATAGGATCACGAAAGGATTGTTGACGGTGAAAAATGATGTCCTCGGAGGAACTCGCCCACAGAAAGACGCTTCTTGCCCTCCTGCTGGAGCTCGAGGAGTTCGACCATGCCGGAACCGGTTCCGGAGTAGAGCCGGCCGTCCTCGACGGCAACGGCACCGGGCGCCGCGCTGCGAGGCGCAGGGACGAGGGCGGAACGGTACACCTTCAGCGTCGTCTTCCCGTCGCCCGTGTACGCGCAGGGGCGCGGAGAGAGCCCCCGGATGAAATTATGCACTTCGACGGCGGGTCTGGTCCAGTCGATCCGGCACTGTTCCTTGTAGATCTTCGGCGCGGGGGTGACGAACGTGCTCTCCTGCTCTTTCGGCACCGCTTTCCCCGCCTCGATGAGCCGCACGGTGTGAAGGACGATCTCCGCCCCGACCTCCGCAAGCGTGTCGTGGAGCTCGCCGGCCGTCATATCGGGCCCGACCGGGACGCGCGCCTGGAGAATGACGTTCCCCGTGTCGACCGTCTCTTTCAGGAAGAAGGTCGTCACGCCTGATTCCTTCTCGCCGCGTATGATCGCCCAGTTGATCGGCGCGGCACCGCGGTACTTCGGAAGGAGCGACGCATGGAGATTGAAGGCGCCGAGGCGCGGGATCGTGAACACTTCGACGGGGAGGATCCGGAATGCGACCACAACGAACAGGTCCGCGCGGAGCGCGCGGAGCGCCGAAGCGAACTCCGCATCCTTGAGCTGGACCGGCTGGAGGACCGGCAGAGCGTGGCGCCCTGCGCATTGCTTGATGGCCGAGGCGGACATCTGCTGCCCGCGTCCGGCAGGCTTGTCGGGCACCGTCACGACGGCGGCGATGTCGTATCCGTTCGCCAGCAGGATCTCGAGGCTCGGCCGGGCGAACTCCGGCGTCCCCATGAACACGATGCGCATCGGTCTCTCGTCGGGCGTTCTGGACTCAGACGGCAATGTCCACCGCAGTGACAACGGGATACGGGACCTCGATCTCGCCGCGCTGGATCTGCTTCAGGACGTCCTTATGGGCCTTCTTCCGCGCGTCCGTGAGATGGTCGAGGAACAGCACGCCGTTGAGATGGTCGATCTCATGAAGGAGGACCCTCCCCAGGATCCCCGAAGCGTCGATCTCGAGCGTCTTGAACCCGGCATCCTTGTACCGCACGGTGATCGATTCCGCCCGTTCGACGTCGTCGCGGACCTCCGGAAGGCTCAGGCAGCCTTCCTCCATCGTCCACGCGCCTTCGGCGCGAATGACCTCGGGATTGATGAGCGTCATGGGACGCATGTCCTTGTACTCTTCGATGTCGGAGATGTCGATGACGACGATCCGGTCGAGGCTCCCCACCTGGGTCGCGGCAAGCCCGATCCCCTGGGCATTGTGCATCGTCTGGAACATGTCCATGATGAATTTGACGGTTCCGCCGGTCACCGACTTGAGGGGGGCGGCCTTCCTGCGCAAAACAGGGGCGCCGTATGTAAAAATGGGGAGTACGGACATGGGGACATCCAATAGTGAATTCAGTCAAATATAGGCAGAGCGTGAGAGAAAAACAAGACCGTTACGGTACGATCCGGCGGGCGCCGACGTAACGCTGGCGGTAGTACTCCTGGTCGAGAAACGACACTGTCACGCCGTTGGAAACGCTTGCATGCGCGAAGAGTCCGTCACCCACATAGACGCCTTCATGGGAGGGGGACTTCCCCGTCGTATTGAAGAAGACGAGATCGCCGAACTCGAGGTCATCCCGGCGGATCGGCATTCCTTCGGCGAACTGCTCCGCGCTGGAGCGCGGAAGCGCGATGCCGACGGCCTCCTGATAGACCGACTGCACGAGCCCGGAACAGTCCATCCCGAGGCTGTCGGCGCCGCTGTAGTCGTATGGGATGCCCATCTTGGACATGATGACCGTGAGCATCGCATGCCGGTCGATCCGCGGATTGGTCTCCCGGCCGCTCTCGGCCCGCGCCGGGGCGTCAACTTTCGCCAGAGGCGCGGCGGACGTATCGGAACGCTCTCCGGTGTTCCGGCTTGTGAACCGCGGAGAAGCGGCGGAACAGGCCGAAAGGACGAGCGCCAGGACAAGTGTCCCGGCGCAGGGTAGAACCGATCGGATCGATGTGCCGTCGAAGGCGGTACGTGGGCGCACGGGGCGTCAGCCGAGGTAGGCCCGGAGCTGCTTGCTGCGCGACGCGTGCCGCAGGCGGCGGATGGCCTTTTCCTTGATCTGCCGGACCCGCTCGCGGGTGAGCTGAAACTTCTCGCCGATCTCCTCGAGCGTCAAGGAATGCTCGCGGCCGAGGCCGAAGTAGAGCCGTATGACCTCCGCCTCGCGCTCCGTGAGCGTTCCGAGGGCGCGTTCGACCTCCTTGCTCAAGGACTCCTTGATGAGCGCGTGGTCGGGAAGCGGCGTCCGTTCATCCTGGATGACGTCGAGGAGCCGATTATCCTCTCCTTGGGCGAACGGCGCGTCCATCGAAAGGTGGCGTCCCGAGATCTTCAGCGTATCGGCGACCTCGAAGAGTGACATGTCGAGCTCTTCGGCGAGCTCGCTCGCGCTCGGTTCGCGCTCGAACTCCTGCTCGAGCGTGCTGAAGGCCTTCCCGATCTTATTGAGCGCCCCGACGCGGTTCAAGGGGAGGCGCACGATCCGGGACTGTTCGGCGAGCGCCTGAAGGATCGACTGCCGGATCCACCACACCGCGTACGAGATGAACTTGAATCCGCGCGTCTCGTCGAACCGCTTGGCCGCCTTGATGAGTCCGAGGTTTCCCTCGTTGATGAGGTCCCCCAAGGAGAGCCCCTGGTTCTGGTACTGCTTGGCGACGCTCACGACGAAACGGAGGTTCGCCTTCGTGAGCTTTTCCAGTGCCTTCTGGTCGCCCTTCTTGATCCGTCGGGCAAGGTCTATCTCCTCCTCGGGATCGAGGAGTTCGACCCTGCCGATCTCCTGGAGATACTTGTCGAGCGACTGACTTTCGCGATTTGTGTACTGCTTATTGACTTTTGCCATGAGATCCCTTGTTAGTGCGCCTGCCGAGATACGATCCTGTGTCCGTTCTTCTACCTCTTACGCTACTGCCGCCGCTCTTGTTCCCTCAGGTCGCGAGGTCGATCCGGTCGACGATCCCGACGATGCTCGCATCGACCGGCGCCATCTCGACGGGAAGCGGTATGGTCGCTTCGCGCGAGGAGATATAGAGCACGGTCTCTCCCGGCCCCGCGCCGACCGTATCGACGGCGGCGAACGGATCGCCCGCCGGCTCGCGCTTGGCGTTGAGCGGCTGGATCATCTGGATCTTGAAGTTGAGGAGATGCTCGTCCTTCCTCGTCGCCCAGACCGTTCCGATCACTTTCGCGAAAAACATCGCTGGTCCCTTGTCGTCGTTGCGTTGAACGCCGGTTGCGCTCAGTCCGGAATGTCGAGCTTGTCGACGACCGCCATGATGACGGCGTCGACCGGTTTGTTCTTCGTCTGCGCCGTCAGCCGCGCGGAGCTGCCGCTGCAGACGAGGACGACGTCTCCGACGCCCGCCTGGACGGTATCGACCGCCACCACGAAGGACTCCTTCAGCGTGTAGTCCAGAGCGACGTGCTTGACGATCTGGAACTTCATGCCGACGAGCTCTTCGTCCTTGCGCGTCGCCCAGACCGTTCCGATGACTTTTCCGAGAAACATGGTGGCACCCTGATAGTAGTGTACGAATTGCCCGGTACGAAGTTAGCGCTTCCCGACGCTCAGGTACTCCCTCTCGAGCTGGGCAGGCGTGAGGACCTTCAGCCCGCGGATCCCTCGAAAATCCGACGCTTTTCCCGTGACCAACGGAAGCTTGCTTTCGATGCAGAGCCCCGCCACGAGAAGATCGAGCGTCCCGGCCTTCCTGGGCGAAGCGAAGAGGCGGCCGTACGCCGGCGCGTTCTTGGCGTTGAGGCCGAGGATCTTCATGGACGAAAGCGCTTCGGCGACCGCGCGCTTCTCGCGCTCCGAACGGGCGAGCGCGAAGAGCTCGATCGCGTTGAAGACGGTCGTGTAACAGAACGAGCGTGACATGATCTGCCGCAGCACCGATCTCCCGCGTGAACGGTGCGTCAGGAAGTCGATAAGAACATCGGTGTGAACGATGATCTTCCGCGCAGCCGGCGCCACTAGGGCGTTCCCGACCGAGGCCTTGAACGCAGCCGGGCGCTCGACGACAGCGACCCTTCCGCTTCGAGGAACCGGACGACGTTCTCGCGCGGTTCGAGCTGCCGCGCGGCGATCGACTCGATCTCATCCTCCGTCACTCCGCGCCGGCGCAACGCCCCGCGGACAGAGCCGCGGGTGAGCCGCACGACGACGGTCGTTCCGGGCGCGAGCGTGCGTGCGACCGGTCCGGGGATGGCGAGCGTTCCGCCCTCGGTGACCACTGCTTCAAACTCTATGACCGGATACCCGTGTTCCATGACCCCCTAGAGCAGTACGATGCTATGGCATGTCCGTCCGGCGGCGATGACGGGGCCGGATCCGGCGCGCATCAATGATCCTCTGGAGCAAATAAATGCACGAACAACGGGAGTCTTACGCGTAGATCTCTTTCTCGTTACACTTGCAGACCTGCACGCGGCGGTGGTTGAACCGGATGCTGCCATTCTTTGAAGGCTCCGAGCTCACGTAGAGGATGGACTGCTTGATCGAACCGCATTTCAGGCACTTTTTGCCCGGGATGGCGGCAGCTTTCGCAGCTTTATCAGCAAAAGATTGTTGTTTTGCCATGGATAGTTCTCCTTGTTGTTAAAATACTCTGACGGTATTGCCGCCGGCTTCCGACGCCCGGTTGATGACCGCGGTGGCGTTGCCGAGCAACTCTTCCTTGCGCATGCCCTCGAGCGCGCCGCACACGCCGATGCTGATCGTGACGGAGAAACTCTTTCCGTCGAGGTTGATGACGTGGCCGGCGACGTTCTTCCGGATCTTCTCGGCCCAGAGGTACGCCTCGTTCGACGCCGTGTTGACGAGGACGATCCCAAACCGGTTGAAGTCGTAGCGGCCGACGACGTCGTAGGACCGGACGCTCGCTCTGACCGCTTTCGCGAGCGCGACGATGACGCGCTCAAAGCCCTCTTTGCCGAAGCGGTGCTCCACCTCGGCGGCCTTGTCGATCGTCAGGAACAGGAGCGACAGTTCGCTGCCCGTGTCGTCGGCCCGGTGAAGCTCATCCTCGACCTTTTGAAGGAAGAACTTCTTCGAATACATGCCCGTCGCGTCGTCCACGATGACGTACTCGCTGATGATCTCGTTGAGGTAGAGTATCTCGAGGGCGGATGCGACGTTCTCCGCGAGGCGGTAGAGCATCTCCGTGTCCTGGCGCGAAAAATTGTAGTGCTCCCGGCTCTCGATGTTCACGGCGCCGTAGCACTTGTTGAGGGAGCTGATCGGCACGGAAACGAAGGCGCCCTTCCGTTCAAGCTTCTCGCCCTGAAAATACCGGGGCGTCGCGCTCGCCTCGAGGTTGTCGATCGACGTGTGGAGGTTGTTCTTGATCGTCTGACCAACGATGCTCTCCGGAAAGTCGATCGGCTGCTCCGGCGTGATGTACGGATGGTGCGAGCGGTTCGTCACCTTCTTCGCGACCCACGCACGCCGGGTCTCGTCGTAGAGGACGACCGAAAGATAGTCCCAGTTGATGAGCTTCGAGGTCTCTTCCGCCAGGATCTGCACGATCGCATCGGGCGAAAAGTCCTTCTTGATCCGCTCCTGGAGCCTCCGAATCGACCTCAGGAGCTCGGAATCGAGGAGGAGGTCGTACTTGTCGGTATAGCTCTTGATGAGCGCGGAAATGAGCTTCGTGAATTGCCCAAGGAGCGCGAGGGTCTCCGGACCGAACTCGTCCTCGGCCACCCCGTCGACGATGACGACGCCCACCGGCAGGTCGTCGTGCGCCTCGGCGGACGGCTTGCTGAAATAGACCGGCACGCCCGCGAATGACTTCACCGCGACCGGCACGTTGTAATACGGGAAGAGCTCCCGCTCGGAGCTCGGGTTGATCTCGGTGACGAGCTCGGGCTTTCCGGTGAGCGCGACCTTGCTCACGAGATCGTGCCCGAAGGAAAAGCGGCGCGTCGGTATGAAATGCTCGCTCTCGGTGACGCGCGTTTCCAGGACCATCTGCTGCTTCTCCCTGTTCGCCCAGAAGAACGCGACCGAGTGCGCGAAGAGCACCTCTTTCACCGCGGTGAGGACCTTCAGGAGGAGGAAGTCAAACTCGGCGCGCGGCTCGGTGTCGCCTTTGTAGATCTCGGAGTCGGCGTCGAAGAAATCGGAGATCTGGAATTCGCGGACCGCGTTGTGGACATCGTGGCGCGCGGTCGGTTTGAACGGACGGAACTTCATCGCCGGGGCATCGGCGATGGCCTGGGCCCCCCGCGTCGTCCTCGGCGTGAGATCGTGCGAGCGCTCGTCGTCGCCCGGCGCCGGAGGGATCGGCTCGTCGTCAGGGGACTGATAATCATCGAACACGAGTTTCTTCATGGATGCGCCTTCTGATGGTGGCCAGACGTGAGACGATCGGGGAGCGGCGGGCCGATTTCCGACGATCTGCTTCGAACGGAGGAACATCACCGTGACGCCTGCAGATCCCACAACCAGGAGCAGGCAAATGAGCCGGAGGACGAAGACGTCGACGAGGATCCCGAGGACCAAGGCTCCGACGCCGACGGCAAGAACGATCCCGTCATGGGCGCTCAATTTTTCAAAGAAGCTTTCTACTTCTTCTTTCCTCAGCATGCTGGCCGGTTTTCCTTGACAATGTGGCGGATAGAGTTCCTCGGAAAATGCCTAAATCTACGCATTTGTGCAATGAAAGTCAATTGGAAATGACGTCTTTCTCGCGGCACGTCTTTCTCGCGGTACCGAACCGGTACGCCCCCCTCGCCGCGAGCTCCCCCGGGGTCGGCCGGATTCCTTTCCCTTCTATCCGGTGTACGATATTCCTTGCAAGTGAGGTGAACAAGCCGTATAATTGAAGATCTGAGAAGGAATTCATGGCTGAACCTACGACACATATTCTCCTGGTTGACGACGACGCGGAATACGCGGCGATCACCAAGCACCATCTTCGGACCTTTCAGAACCGGCAGTTCGTCATGGATTGGGTGAACGACGGCGAGGCCGCCGTCGCCTACCTCAAAGCGCACCCTGAGACGGACCTTATCTTGATGGATTATTACCTCCCGAATTCGAACGGGATCGAGGTCATAAAGCGGCTTTTTGACGAAAAGAACGCAATTCCGATCATTTTGCTTACGTCCAACAAGGATTTCCGGGTGGCCATCGAGGCCATGAAGTACGGGGTCGAAGACTACCTTGTCAAGGAGGAAATGATCGAGACGACGCTTCCCCGGTCGATCGCTGGTGTCCTCGACCGCGTCAGCCTGAAGCACCGCATCAAGGAGGCGGAACAGCGCAAGCACGCCTCGGAAGCCATCCAGGAGCTCATCGTCACCATGTGCCACGAGTTCAACAACCCCTTGGCGGCCATCAAGATCAGCACGGATATCCTCTCTCGGCATCAGGTCCCCAGCGAGGAACGCGATCTCCTCACCAAGCTGAACGCCAATATCTCCCTCCTGGAAAAACAGATCATCAAACTTCGCGATATCACCTCCCAGGGCCTGTAGCCTTTCCCCCTTTGTACCCCCTTTTCGAGTTTTTTGCTCCCATTCCTTGATTTTTTCATACAATCTCCGTATATTTACAGACACATGACGCGAGTTGGACGACATATGTTTTTCCCCCGGGTGACGCACGCTGCTGGAAAGATCCAAACGCAGCAGGTCGCCGAAGGGATCGCCAAGCTTGTGTCAGGAAAGATTTGAACGCACCACCTTTTGTCCCGTTCCCCGTAACGGGACATTTTTTTTCTCAGCCCGGCCCGACAGCATGACGATCCATGACATCAAAGGACTCCTTGACTCATGGGCACATCCCTCGCTCGCGTGGGAGAAGGACAATGTCGGCCTCGAGCTTGGCGCGATGAACAAGCGGGTCCGCGGGATCCTCGTCGCACTCGACGTGACCGACGCAGTGATCGAAGAGGCGCGGGCGCAAAAGATCGACGTCATCATCAGCCACCATCCAATGTTCTTTCGCCCGCTTCGCTCCATCAACACGGGTGAGCGGACGGGCAGGATGGTCTCGGCCCTCCTCCGGAGCGGCATCGCGGTGTTCACCGCCCATACGAACCTCGACGTTGCTACCGGCGGCGTCTCGTCCGCGCTGGCGCAGGCGCTTGAACTCCAGGGACCGGCCGTCCTCTCGCCGGAACAGCACCGGCGGCAGAAGATCGTCACGTTCGTGCCGCGCGAACACGCCGACACCCTCCGCGCAGCGATGGCGCTCGAAGGGGCCGGCGTGATCGGAGCGTACACGAACTGCTCCTACATGTCGGACGGAATGGGGACGTTCCTCCCCGGCGCCGCCGCCCGGCCGTTCGTCGGCGCTGGAGGCCGGCTCGAACAGGCAGAGGAGCTTCGGCTCGAGATGGTCGCTGACGATTGGAACGTGGAGCGGGTCATCGGGGCGCTTCGGGCCGCGCACCCCTACGAAGAACCGGCGTACGACATCTACCGGATCGAAAACGCTTCCGCGTCCGTCGGCGCCGGGGCGATCGGCGCGCTCAAGCGGCCGATGCGGCTGAAACAATTTCTCACGCGCGTGCGCTTGCGCCTGAAGGTTCCCGCGCTCCGGTACTGCGGTGACCTCCAGAGCCTCATCCGGACGGTCGCGGTCTGCGGTGGGAGCGGTTCAGAGTACATGGCCGCGGCGATGGCGCGCGGAGCGGACGCGTTCGTCACCTCGGATATCCGCTACCACGCGTTCCAGGAGCCGGACGGGCGCATGGCGCTCATCGACGCCGGGCATTATGAGACGGAGCTTCCCGCCGTCGCCGCCGTCGCCCGGTACCTGCGGCAGAATGACAAGGTCCGGAAAGAACACATTCGTATCGTTGTTTCGCGCGCAAGCAAGAACTCAGTCCAATACTTTTCGTCATAAAGGAGAACAGAGTGGAAAATACGTTAAGACTCTTGTACGCACTTCAACAGGTCGATCTGCAGCTCCAGGAGATCCATGAACTCAAAGGGGACCTCCCTGCGGTCGTGGCGGAACTCGAGGCGAAGGTCAACGAGATGACGTCGCGCCTCAAGGAGCTGGAGAAGACGGTGAAGCAGTCGAAGGTCGAGCGGGACAAGGCCGACAGCGACATCGTGACCCTGGCGGAGAAAGCGGAAAAGTATAAGGGGCAGCAACTCCAGGTGAAGAACAACAAGCAGTACGACGCGCTGACGAAGGAGATCGAACTCGCGCAGGAGCGCTCCATCAAGCTTCAGAAGGACATGGAGCTCCTCGAGGGGAGGATGCAGCTCGCAAAGACCGACGCCGTCGTCGTCGCGACCCAGCTCGAAGAGATCAGCGTCGACTACGACGAGCGCAAGAAGGAACTCAAAGAGGTGAACAAGGAGCACGAAAAAGAGGAACTGAAGTTCCGGCACGAGAGGGAAAAGCTCCTCGCCCGCATCAAGAAGGAAGACTTCGACCGCTATGAACGCATCCAGCGGGCGAAGGGCGGCACGGCCGTCGTTCCTGTGAAGCGCGGCGCCTGCGGAGGATGCTTCAGCCGCGTGCCTCCCCAGAAGATGCTGGAGATCCGGCAGAACACGAAATTGTTCATGTGCGAGCACTGCGGACGCATCCTCGTCTCGGACCAGGTGGCGGAGAAAAGCCCGGCCCTTTGATGACACTGTTCGCGCACACCGACGGCGCGTCGCGCGGTAACCCGGGCGAGAGCGGTATCGGCATCATTTTTCGGGACGAGCTCGGCAACGTCCTGTACTCCGGCGGAGGCTACATCGGCACCGCGACGAACAACATCGCCGAATACCAGGCACTCCTCGCCTGCCTGCGCAAGGCGATCTCGATGGAATGCCGGCACCTGATCGTGCACTCCGATAGTCAGCTCATGGTTCGGCAGATGTGCGGCCAGTACCGCGTCAAGGACGCTATGCTCCGGACATTGTACCAGGAGGCGACGCTGATCGTGCGGCAGGCGCCGTTCACGTTCAAGATCCTCCACATCGACCGCGAGGAGAACAGCGACGCCGACCTGCTCGCGAACACGGGAATCGACAGCAAACTCCCGCTCAAGATCTGAAGTTGCAATAGAATGTTCCAACGTACTGCGCGTCGTGCAATCGCTCCGCGCGTCCTCGCAAGAGGGCCGCGGGGAGGAAAGTCCGAACTCCACAGGACAGAGTACCTCCTAACAGAAGGGTGCCGAACGGCCCACGCCGCCGGCAACGGAAAGTGTCACAGAAAACATACCGTCTCGATCCGGGCAACCGGACCGGGATAAGGGTGAAAAGGCGAGGTAAGAGCTCACCATCCTTGCAGTAATGCAGGGAGTCGACAAACCCTACTCGGAGCAAGACCACGTATATCCCGCACCACACCTGAGTCGTCCGCTCATGTCTCCGCAAGGGGACGGCGGGATGGGTAGGTCGCTAGATTCCTCCTGCGAAGGGGGAACCAGATAAATGATTGCAGCCCGGTGTTCGCACCGGGGACAGAATTCGGCTTACAGACGCGCAGTTTGATCGTCGGACTTCCCTCCATCCCGGGGGAGGTCCTTGGTTGTCCAGTCGCACGTTCAAGATGAAACTAGAAGGACCATGAGACGAGAATACCGCTGGACCATTACACCGATCGAGGACACAGCGTCCGTCGCGCAGCTTGCGAAGGAGATCAACGTCTCGGATCCGATCGCGAAGATACTCGTCCATCGCGGGATCAACACGTACGAGAAGGCGAAGGAATTCTTCCGTCCGCAGCTCTCCCTCCTCCACGATCCGTTCCTCATGGACGGTATGGAACGGGCGGTGAGCCGGATCGACCAGGCGCTCGCCAATAATGAACGCCTCCTCATCTTCGGGGATTACGACGTCGACGGCACGAACAGCGCCGCAATGCTCTACCTCTACTTCAAGAGCCTCGGGCTCGCAACGATGTTCCACATCCCCGACCGCGTCAAGGAAGGGTACGGGATCTCGACCTTCGGCATCGACCGCTGCAAAGAGTTCGGCGCCACGCTCCTCGTCTCCATCGATTGCGGCATCACCGCGGTCGAACAGGTGACCTACGCGCGGAGCCAGGGCATGGACGTCATCATCTGCGACCACCATGAACCGGGCGAGCGGCTCCCGGACGCCTACGCCGTCCTTGACCCGTTGAAACCGAACTGCCCGTACCCGTTCAAATATCTCTGCGGATGCGGCGTGGGGTTCAAGCTCATGCAGGCGATCGCGCGACGCCGCAACGAGGAAGAGAAGGTCTTCGCATACCTCGATTTTGCGACGCTCGCGACGACGGCGGACATCGTCCCCCTCGTCGGGGAGAACAGGATCATCACGAAGCTCGGACTGGAACAGATCAACGCGAACCCGCGGCCCGGGCTCCAGGCCCTCATCGAGAGTTCCGCGACCCATCCGGGGAAGATCACGACGGGGCAGATCGTCTTCGTGCTCGCGCCGAGGATCAACGCCGTCGGCCGCATGGGCGACGCCACCCGGGCGGTGAGGCTCCTCACGAGCGACGACCCCGAGAAGGCGAACGCCATGGCGCAGGTCCTCGAGGAGGAGAACCGCAACCGGCGCAAGATCGACGAGGACACGTTTATCGAGGCCCAAGAACTCGTCGAGGCCCACCTCCTGACGGCGTCCGACCCGGCGATCGTCCTCCACCAGGAACACTGGCATCCGGGCGTCATCGGCATCGTCGCCTCGAGGCTCGTCGAGAAATACTACCGCCCCACGATCATGATGACGACCGTCGACGGCGTCGCAAAGGGCTCCGCGCGGAGCATCGTCGGGTTCGACATCCATAAGGCGCTCAAGCGCGTCGAGAGCCACCTCATCCAGTTCGGCGGGCACAAGTACGCCGCCGGCCTCGCCGTCGAGCTCGACCGCGTCGCCGGGTTCCGCACGGCGTTCAACGCCGCCGTCGCCGAGCTCATGTCGGACGAGGTCCGGACCCCCGAGCTTCGGATCGACGCCGAGATCAACCTCGGCGAGCTCACGCCGAGGTTCCTCAAGATCCTCAAGGAGTTCGCGCCGTACGGTCCCGGCAACATGCGCCCCATCTTCCTGACCCGGTCCGTGGAACTCGTCGGGCTGCCGCGGATCGTCGGCAAGGACCACTTGCGGTTTCGGGTGCGGCAGAACAGCAACGTCCTCGATGCGATCGGCTTCGGACTCGGGTCGCTCCTCGAACAGGTCAAGACGCAGTACCGGAGCCTCGACCTCGTCTTCTCCGTCGACGAATACGAGTGGGCGTCGAACGCCAGCACCGGATCGTCGACCTCAGGCGCATTTCCCCAGTTGAAAATAAAGGATATTCGCAAACATCAAGAAGGATAAATGCCATGTCCGGCCACAATAAATGGGCGAAGATCAAGCGCAAGAAGGGCGTCACCGACGCGAAGCGCGGACGCCTCTTCACACGCATCAGCAAAGAAATGACCATCGCGGCCCGGGACGGCGGCGGCAGCATCCAGGGGAATCCCCGCCTGCGCCTTGCCGTCGAGAAAGCCCAGGCGGCGAACATGCCCGCGGACAACATCAAGCGGGCCATCCAGAAGGGGACCGGCGAACTTCCCGGCGTCGTCTACGACGAAGTGACCTACGAAGGGTACGGCCCCGGCGGCGTTGCGCTTATCATCGAATCGGTGACCGACAACAAGAACCGAACCGTCGCGGAGATCCGACACGTCCTGGAGAAGCACAACGGCAAGATGGGAGCGGCGAATTCCGTCTCGTACATGTTCCGGAGGAAGGGACTCATATCGGTCCCATCGTCCGCCTACGGCGAGGACGAGCTTATGGGCATCATTCTCGACGCCGGCGCCGACGACATGCGGACCGAGGAGGACGTCTACCAGATCGTCACCGCTCCGGAGAGCTTCGACGGCGTGAAGAAGGCCCTCGAAGCGAAAGGGATCAAGCTCGAGGACGCGGAGGTACTGCTCATCCCGGAGAACATGGTCCGCGTGGAAGGCAGAGAGGCCGAATCCGTCCTCAAGCTCATGGAAGCCCTCGAAGACAACGAGGACATCCAGCACGTCTACTCGAACTTCGACATCGACGAAAAGGTCCTCGCCTCCTTCAACGCGGAATGATGAGAACGATCGGTCCAGAGGCACGCGCATGATCATCCTCGGCGTCGATCCGGGCACGCTTGTGACAGGCTTCGGCGTCATCGACGCCGAAGCCGGCCGCGTCGATCTCCTCGCCTGCGGCGCCATCCGGAACGGCGGCGAACGGGCGATGCCGCTACGCTTGAAACACATCTATGCGTCGCTCACCGAGGTCATTCAAGAGTACCATCCCGATGAATTTGCCGTCGAAACGGCGTTCTACGGCAAGAACGCGCAGTCCGCGCTGAAACTCGGCCAGGCGCGCGGCGTCGCGATCCTCGCCGCGGTGAACCACGAGATCCCGACCTCCGAGTACTCCCCGCGCGAGGTCAAGAAGGCGATCGTCGGGAACGGCTCGGCATCGAAGGAACAAGTGCAGTACATGGTGAAGACGCTCCTCAAGCTCAAGGAGCCACCTCGTCCGCTCGACGTGTCCGATGCGCTCGCGGTCGCCCTCTGCCACCTCCAGCGGGGGCACGCCGGACGCCAGAAGGCGAAGTCCTGGAAGGCGTTCGTCGCCGCCCATCCCGAAAAGATCTCCCCACCGCGCCGCACGCTCACCACATGATCGCGCACCTCCACGGAACGATCGTCTCGAAGAGCCCGACCGAGCTCATCCTCGACGTGCACGGCGTCGGGTTCCAGCTGAGCATCCCCCTCTCGACGTTTGAGGTGCTTGGCGTCCCAAACTCCCAGACCGTCATCCTCACGCATCTCCACGTGCGCGAGGACGCGATGCAGCTCTTCGGATTCGCCACCGAAGCTGAACGCGAGCTCTTCCGCAGCCTCCTCTCCATCACCGGCATCGGGCCGAAGATGGCCCAAGGGATCCTCTCCGGATTGCGCCCCGCCGAACTGAAGCAGGCGATCACCGCGGGAGACGTCCGGGCGCTCACGTCGATCTCGGGCGTGGGGAAGAAGACCGCGGAACGGATCGTGCTCGAACTGCGCGACAAACTCGGGCCCCTGGAGATCCAGGATCGCGGACCCGTACCGACGAGCGCGCAGTTGAAGATCCAGTCGGAAGCGATGGTCGCACTCATGTCGCTCGGCTATACACGCGCCACGGCCGAACAGACCCTCCGGGCGATCATGGCGAGAGCGGGAGGAAAGAGCCTCTCCGTGGAAGATCTCATCAAACAGGCGCTCCAGAAGTCGACGCCGCAATAGTCCTCCCCTCGCCGCGCGAGTCCCGTTTTCGATTGCAATTCATCCCCTTTCTGAGTAAATTCTCACACAATGGGAAAGCGCGCAGACCATACCACCCCCGACCGCCTCGAGAACGAAGCCGAGCTCGACCAGACCTTGCGTCCGCTGCGGTTCGCCGATTTCGTCGGTCAGCAGAAGATCGTCGACAACCTCCGAGTGTTCATCACCGCCGCGAAGCAGCGCGGGGAGAGCCTCGACCACGTCCTCCTCACCGGCCCGCCGGGACTCGGGAAGACGACGCTCGCCTACATCATCGCGAACGAGATGGGGGTCCAGATCCGCGCGACATCCGGCCCCGCCCTCGACAAGCCGTACAACCTCGCCGGCGTCCTGACGAACCTCAACGAGGGCGACGTGCTCTTCATCGACGAGATCCACCGGCTCAATCCCCTCGTCGAGGAATACCTGTACTCCGCAATGGAGGATTACCGGATCGACATCGTCATCGACAGCGGCCCGAACGCCCGGTCGGTGCAGCTGTCCATTCCTCGGTTCACCCTTGTCGGCGCCACCACCCGCGCGGGCCTTCTCACGGCGCCGCTCCGGTCCCGATTCGGCGTCACCAACCGGCTCGACTATTACCTCACTGACACGATCCAGCAGATCATCGTGCGGTCCGCAACGATCCTCGACGTGCGCCTCGACCCGCTCGGCGCCTCCGAGATCGCTCGGCGCTCCCGCGGGACGCCCCGGATCGCGAACCGGCTCCTCAAACGATGCAGGGATTTCGCGCAGGCGGAAAAGTCCCTCGCGCACCATGACGGCGTGATCAAGAAGGAGGTCGCGGAATATTCCCTGCGGATGCTCGAGGTCGATGAGTACGGGCTCGACGACATGGACAAGCGCATCCTGAGGGCGATCGTGGAAAAATACAACGGCGGACCCGTCGGGCTCAATACGCTCGCGATGGCCGTCGGGGAGGAACCCGGCACGATCGAGGAGGTCTACGAGCCGTTCCTGCTCCAGGAAGGATTCATCGCGCGGACCCCGCGCGGCCGGGAGGTCACGGCCCGTGCATACGAGCACCTGAAGATCACCGCCCCCCCGGCGCGTCCCGTGCTCCAGCAACCATTGCCCTTCATAGGCAAATGACGATCAAGCGCACGATCATGGGGCAGCTCCCCTACGGTGCGGACCTCTATGAGTCGCTTTCAGAGATCGTCCGGCGCGAATGGATCACACTCGGGCGCATCCAGGCGATCGGCGCAACGACGCACGCCGTCGTTGCCTATTACGACCAGCAAACGAAGACGTATAATCCGCTTGAATTCTCCGGCGGAATGGAGATCCTGAACCTCAACGGCAACATCAGCATCCGCGACGGCAACCCCTTTGTCCACGTTCACATCCTTCTCGGCGACGCGCACGGGAAGGTGTTCGGCGGACACCTCCTGCCGGGCACGAAGCTCTTCGCCTGCGAGGTGACGATCGACGAGTTCGACGGGGAAGGCCTCAGCCGCTCCAAAGAAGAGCGGACCGGCCTGTTCCTCTGGACATCCGGCATGCTTCCCTAGCCCCGACGCACCAATCGAAGGACACCCTATGCAGCTCGACAACGACCTCCAATCAATTCAGGAAATGCGCGATCTCGTCCGCAGGGCGAAACAGGCCCAAACCGAGTTCCGCGCCTACGACCAGGTCCGAGTGGACCGCATCGTCAAAGCCATGGCGGATGCGGGGTTCGCGGCGGCGGAACGGCTCGGGCGCATGGCGCATGAGGAGACCGGGTTCGGCAAGCCGGAGGACAAGAAGCTGAAGAACGAGTTCGCCACGCGCAGGGTATGGGAGTCCATCAAGGATCTGAAGTCCGTCGGCGTCATCCGGGAGGACATCGAGAAGCGTATCATCGACATCGCGGAACCGATGGGCGTCGTGTGCGCCCTCATCCCGTCGACGAACCCCACGTCGACGGCGATGTTCAAGGCCATCATCTCCGTCAAGGGAAGGAACGCGATCGTCGCCAGCCCGCACCCGCGTGCGGCGAAGTGCACGGTCGAGGCGATGAACATCCTCGCCCAGGCCGCGGAGTCCGCCGGCGCGCCCCACGGCCTCATCGCGTGCCTGAGCATGCCCACCCTCGAGGCGACGAGCGAGCTCATGAAACACAAGCTCATCTCCATCATCCTCGCCACGGGAAGCAATCCGATGGTGAGGAGCGCCTACAGTTCGGGTAAACCCGCCTACGGCGTGGGTTCAGGGAACGTTCCCGCGTACATTGAGAAGAGCGCCAACCTGAAGAAGGCCGTGGCGGACATCGTTTCGGGAAAGGTGTTCGACCTCGGCGTCCTCTGCTCCACTGAAGCCTCGGTCGTCGTCGACACCGTCGTCAAGAACGCGGTGGTCGAGGAGTTCAAGCGCCGGAACTGCCACTTTGCGGAAGGCGAGGAGAAGGAGAAACTCAGCCGCATCATGTTCGACCAGCGCGGCGCGATCAATGCGAACATGGTCGGCAAACCGGCCTCGTACATCGCGCAGCAGGCGGGCATCCAGGCGCCCGCCGGAACGCAGGTGCTCATTGCGGAGATGAACGGCGTGGGGAGGGAATACCCCCTCTCCCGGGAGAAGCTCTCCCCGGTCCTTTCGTTCTACACCGTGAACGACTGGCGCGAGGGATGCGAGCGGTGCATCGAGCTCCTCGAGTTCGGCGGCATCGGCCACACCATGGTCATCCACTCGATGGATGAGGACATCATCATGAAGTTCGCCCTCGAAAAGCCCGCGTTCCGGATCCTCGTGAACACGCAGTCCGCGCTCGGCGCGGTCGGCTACACCAACGAGCTCCTCCCCTCCCTGACCCTCGGGCCCGGGACGTTCGGCGGCTCGATCATCTCCGAGAACGTCTCCGCGAAGCACATGTTCAACGTGAAGCGGCTCGCCTTCGAAACGCGACCGATCAATCCCCCCGAAGGCGGCGCGACGAAGGCACCGGCCCCGAAGCCCGAGAGCAAGCCCGTAGCGGCCGCCACTTCGAAACCCGACGCGCATCAGGCCGCGCCTCGGAAGTCCTGGATGAGCGAGATCGACGAACGCATCCGGCTGAAGGCCGCCAATCTGCCGGCACCCGCGGCCAAGGAACAGAAGGCGGCGGCACCTCCTCAGGCGCACGAGGCCCTCGGCACCGGCATCAGCGAGGCGGAGATCGACCGGATCATGAAAGAGTTCACTAAGCGCTGACGCGCGCCGCCGATCTCCATGCGGCCTCTTCCCCGCAGTTTCTACCTCCGGCCCGCACGCACCGTCGCGAGGGACCTCCTCGGCTCGTACATCATCCGCACCCTCCCCCGCACGACAATCATCGGTAAGATCGTCGAGGTGGAGGCCTATCTTGGGGACCGCGACCCTGCGAGCCACGCGTTTCACGGCCGCACGGAACGGAACGCCGTCATGTTCTGGCGCGGAGGACACCTCTACGTCTACTTCACCTACGGGATGCACTTTTGCGCGAACGTCGTCACCGGAGAGGCCGGCGTCGGCCATGCCGTGCTCATTCGGGCGGTGGAGCCGGTGAGCGGCATTGCAGGCATGAAGCGGAGAAGGAACGGCGGACACAAGGCGGAGGACCTCACGAACGGGCCGGCGAAGTTCTGCCAGGCGTTCGGTATCGCGCGGAAGGAGAACGGAACGGACCTGCTCGGGAACACGATCAGGATCGCTGCCGGGGAGCCGGTGCGTCCATCGCTGATCGTGTCGGCGACGCGCATCGGGATCCGGCTCGCCGCGGACAAACGGTGGCGGTACTACATCAAGGGCAATGCGTTCGTCTCACGGCTCTCACGCTAGAGCGCCGCGCGGAGGAACTCCCCGGTGAACGACGCTTTGTTCTTGGCGACATCTTCGGGCGTCCCTTCGGCGACGATCCTCCCGCCGCCCTTCCCCCCTTCAGGCCCCAGATCTACGACCCAGTCCGCCGTTTTGATCACGTCGAGGTTGTGCTCGATGACCATGACGGTGTTCCCCTTTTCCACGAGCTTGTTCAGGACAGTGAGGAGCATGCGGATGTCCTCGAAGTGGAGCCCCGTCGTGGGCTCGTCGAGGATGTAGAGGGTGTTCCCAGTCCCGATTTTTGAGAGCTCGGTCGAGAGCTTGACACGCTGGGCCTCGCCGCCCGAGAGCGTCGTCGCCTGCTGTCCGACCCGGATGTACCCGAGGCCGACGTCGTGGAGCGTCTCGAGCTTCCGGTGGATGCGCGGGATGTCCTTGAAGAATGTCACGGCTTCCGACACGGTCATCTGGAGAACGTCCGCGATCGACCTCCCCTTGTAGAGGATCTCGAGCGTCTCGCGGTTGTAGCGCTTGCCCTTGCACACCTCGCACAGGACGTAGACGTCCGGCAGGAAGTTCATCTCGATCTTCCGCACTCCGTCCCCCTCGCACTCCTCGCAGCGGCCCCCCTTCACGTTGAAGCTGAACCGGCCAGCCTTATACCCGCGGATTTTCGCTTCCGGCAGCTGCGTATAGAGGTCCCGGATGAACGTGAAAAGCCCGGTGTAGGTCGCGGGGTTCGAGCGCGGCGTTCGGCCGATGGCCGACTGATCGATATCGATGACCTTGTCGATGTGCTCGATCCCCTGAAGCGATCCGTGGGCGAGCGGCACGTCCTTCGACTGGTAGAACTTCCGCGCGAGGATACGGTAGAGCGTCTCGGTGATGAGGCTCGACTTCCCGGAACCGCTCACGCCGGTGATGCAGACGAACATGCCGAGCGGGATGTTGAGCTGGACGGCCTGGAGGTTGTTCCCGGACGCGCCGGTGAGCCGCAGGAACTGCCCGTTCCCCGTCCGCCGAGTCCGCGGGGTCGCGATGCTCCGCTTGCCCCCGAGATAGAGCGCCGTCAGGGATTCGGCGGCCACGCCGTCCGTCTGCGCCTTGGGCTTCCGCCGGAGAAGCTCGGCGGGGCTGCCCTGCGTCACGACGTACCCGCCGTGTTCGCCCGCGCCTGGTCCGAGGTCGATGACATAGTCGGCGCTCTGGATCATCTCCTTGTCGTGCTCGACGACGATCACCGTGTTCCCGAGATCGCGCAGTTCCTTGAGGCTTTCGATCAATTTGAGGTTGTCGCGCTGATGCAGTCCGATGCTCGGCTCATCGAGGATATAGAGCACGCCGACAAGCTGCGAACCGATCTGCGTCGCGAGCCGGATGCGCTGCGCCTCGCCGCCGGAAAGGGTCCGGGCGGCGCGGTCCATCGTGAGATAGTCCAGTCCGACGTTGCGCAGAAAGGCGAGGCGTTGGGTGATCTCTTTCAGGACCTGTCCGGCGATCTCGCGCTGCCGGTCCGTGAGCCGGAGCGCCTCGAAGTAGTCCGCGGCGTCGCGGATCGAGAGATGCACGACGTCCCGGATGGTGGCGTGCTTCCCCGACGTGGCATCGACGAGCTTCACCGCGAGACTCTCTTTCCGGAGCCTGCCGCCCTTGCATTCCTTGCACTGCGTCGTGTTCATGAAGGACTCCACCCAGCGGCGGATGGCATCCGACGACGTCTCGTCAAAATAATGCTTCAGCATCGCGATGATGCCGTCGAAGCGGTGCTTATAGATGACCGTTCGGCCGCTGGAGTAGGTATACGGCATCGGGATCTTCTCGGTGCCCGAGCCGTAGAGGAGGATGTCCCGAATCTCCTTCGGCAGCTTCCTCAAGGGGGTATCGAGCTCGAACGCGAACCGTTTCGCGACGGCCCGGACCTGGCTCCACAGCCAGGTCTCGCGGGGCTTTCCGAGAGGCGCGAGCCCCTCATCGTTGAGGGAGAGGCTGTCGTCGGGGATGATGAGGCCGAGGTCGAACTCGCGCGTCTCGCCGAGGCCGTTGCAGGAGGTGCAGGAGCCGTAGGGGGAGTTGAACGAGAAGGAGTTCGGGGCCGGCTCGTCATAGCTGATGCCGCAGTAGAGGCATGCGAGGTGCCGGCTGAAGAGCTGGTCCCGGCCCTCGACCGTGTCCTGGATGATGACGAGACCGGAGCCCATGCGCAGCCCCGTTTCGATCGATTCTGCGATGCGCGAGCGCATGTCCGCCTTCACCGCGATGCGGTCGATGACGATCTCGATGTCGTGGACCTTGTACCGGTCCGCCTGCATACCCTTGTGGACTTCCTTCACTTCGCCGTCGACGCGCACACGCAGGAACCCGTCTTTGACGATCTCCTCGAAGAGTTCCCGGTAATGGCCCTTGCGTCCCCGTATGACGGGCGCGAGGATGAGAAGCTTCGCGTCCTTGGGGTACGACATGACCGCTTCGATGATCTGGTCGAGGGCCTGCTTCTGGACGGGCCTCCCGCAGTTGTAGCAATGCTGGATGCCGACGCGCGCGAACAGGAGCCGGAGGTAGTCGTAGATCTCGGTGACCGTGCCGACGGTCGATCGCGGATTATTGGAAACAGTCTTCTGCTCGATCGAGATCGCCGGGCTGAGGCCCTCGATCTTGTCCACGTCGGGCCGTTCCATGAGCCCGAGGAACTGCCGCGCGTACGCTGAAAGGCTCTCCACGTACCGGCGTTGGCCTTCCGCGTAGATCGTGTCGAAGGCGAGGCTCGACTTCCCCGACCCCGAAAGGCCCGTAATGACGATCAGGCGTTCCCGAGGCATCTCCACGTCGATGTTCTTGAGATTATGGACGCGGGCGCCCTTGACTGTCAGAGTATCGTTTTCCACGCCTTTTTTAGGATCGTTTGAAGGAACGCCGGACAAACGGCACAGGCGACAGTTGGGGGCGTCGCCTGAGTCCCTAAAGTATCAAATACCCCGGAGAAATGCAATGAAATCGGGCATTATGGCGCTCATCGCCGGAGCGGCGGAAGGATCCCCCGTGTGCGCTGCGGCCAATCGTTGCTCCAGGTCACAGCACCCGTTGTATTTACGCCCGCCCGGCAATATGTTGAAGGTGAGGCCGGTTCTATCCACGAAAGATTTACACAGGCGACAGAGTCATGTTCAAAGATATTCTCACAAACGTCGTTCCTCTTCTCTTCTTCGCTCTCGGGACGCTCCTTGCACTCGGCGTCTCGTTCATGGTGGAGAGATACAGGAAGTGATGCGGAGGCCCCCCGCCCTGGGGAGCCGCTCCGTCGTCAGACCAACGCCTTTCGCCGTACGGGCCGGCATATTCCGCCGCCGCCGCCGCGGCACGTTGCAATTTGTGCCACGAATCCTTACTTTTCCCTTAGATTTCATCTCTAAATTCTTAGAACATGACGCCAAAGACATCGCCGGCGATCTGCCGGGTGGCCTCCTCGCTGTTGGCCCTGGGCCTCCTTTTCGGTGGCTGCGCAAAAACGCCCCCCGCCGTGGCGCTCCTCACAGGAGCCGATAGCACGAGGATCCTCGCGGAGACCATGATGCACCGGGCGGAAGCTGATTCGTTCTTTCGGTCCAACCCCGAAAGCCCGTTCCTGAACGACACTTCGGCGCACTATGACGGCATCAAATGGTTCCCTCCCGACGCCGGCTGGTACTTCCAGCTCCCGCTTCGCCGCTACGCGTCCCCCACGCCCGTGACGGTGTACGGGACGAAGGGAGAACCGCGCAAAGAGCTTCGTTACGGCTACTTCCAGTTCACCGCCGCCGGAACGGAGGTTCGGCTCAACGTCTATAAGAACGATCCGTCAGACCCCGGGATCCCCGAGCAGTACCGCCAGCTCCTCTCCGTCTGGTTTACCGACGAGACGACGGGGAAAGAGACCTACGAGGTGGGAAGGTATCTCGAGATCGGCGAGGAGCTGCCTGATCCGGACGCGCTCTACACGCTGAATTTCAACAACGCGTACAACCCCTACTGTTCCTACAGCGAGCGGTATTCCTGCGCGATCCCGACGAAGGAGGACCACCTGAACGTCGCAGTGCGGGCCGGCGAGCGGAGATACCATCCCTAAGTTGCGTTTGAGCGATTTTCAGGCTACATTTGGATGAAATTTTCATCCAAGAACTGAAGACGAATGCAGCTGAGAAAACTGTACCGCACTATCGAATCCATCGCGTCAAAGAGCTTCGAGAAGGAGGAGGACCTTCTCAAGAACGTCCTGCACGAGATCGTCCATAACGAAGAGATCCATATCCGGGGGGGCCGCACCTGGCGGTTCGACGCACGGAGCGGCAGCTACGAACTGCTCCATCAAGTCGGCGATATGGAGCACATCAAGCCCCATTACCGGATCAAGGTCAAGGACTACCCGCTCTTCTATGAGCTCCCGAAGCTCCGCACCGTCCTCGGCAACGAGCAGGACCAGTACCTGCGGAAACGGGGGATCCTGAACTATTCGGCCACCGGGATCGGCGACAAGCTCCAATGGCGCGGCCACGCGCTGTACCGGTACGTCCTCGCCTTCAACGCCGAGCACATGAACGAGAACCTCACCGCAACCCTTAACATCATCAGCTCGTCGCTCAGTTCCGCGCTCCGCACGAAGAAGATCGAGCGGAAGGCGCTCGTGCTCGAGCAGGATCTCGACAAAGCGCGGGAGATCCAAAAGAGCATCCTCCCTGAGCACGAGATGCACTTTCACGCGTATGAGCTTTACGGGATCTCGCTGCCGGACCGGATCGTCGGCGGCGACTTCTTCGATTACCTCCAGGTCGACGGCGATACCGAACGGCTGGGGTTCGTCATCGGCGACGCCGCGAGCAAGGGGCTCTCGGCGGCGGCGCAGGCCCTCTACACCTCCGGGGCCATCCGCATGGGCTTCGAGTTCCAGACGAAGATCAGCTCGCTCCTCTCGCGCGTGAACAAGCTCTTGAACAAGACCTTCTCGGAGGAGCAGTTCGTCTCCCTCTTTTACGGCGAACTGAGCGACGACAAGAACGGCCTTGTGCTGTTCGCCAACTGCGGTCACAACTCCCCCATCCTCTACCGCCCCTCCTCGCGCAAATCCGAGATGCTCGAGGCGACCGGGCCGTTCCTGGGGCCCTTTCCCACCGAGACGTTCAAGACCGGGAACATCCTCATGGGGAAGGGGGACGTCCTCCTCCTCTACACCGACGGCGTGTCGGAGGCGACGAACCAACGCAATGAATTCTACGGCGAGCAGCGCATCCTGAAACTCGTCCAGAAACACGCCAAGGAGAGCTCCAAGATCATCACCCAGATCATCCTCGAGGATGTACAGCGCTTCAACACGCTCGGGACGCAGACCGACGACAAAACGATCGTGACGGTAAAACGCACCGGTTAACGGCAAGGAAAGGACATCAACGACGCTATGGACCAATTTCAGCTCCTGGGAACAATCACGACGGTGACCAGCACGTCGGTCACAGCATCTCTCGTCAGCGCTTCGACGGACGGGTCGGCCGAGGAATTTTCGCCCCTCAAGGCGGGCAGACTCGGTACGTACGTCATGATCTACGACGACGGGCTCTCGATCATCGGCAGCGTCAGCTGCGTCAGGCCCGACACCCCCGGTTCCACCATGTCCCACTCGATCGAGATCCAGCTCATCGGGACGCTTCTCAACGGACGGTTCGAGCGCGGCATTTCGACGTATCCCGCGGTCGGCTCGTCGGTCTATACGGCAAGCCCGGACGACCTCTCGCTCATCTTCTCCTTCTACCGGAACGAGAACTTCTCCCTCGGGACCCTTTCAACGAACAGCGAAGAGCGGCTCTACCTCAATCCGAACAAGTTCTTCTCGAAGCATATCGCGCTCTTCGGCTCCACCGGCTCCGGCAAATCGTGCACGACGGCATCGGTCCTCCAAAAGGTCGCCGCGTTCGAGAACACGCATATCGTCCTCCTGGACCTTCACGGCGAATACCACGCCGCGTTCGCAGACACGGGAAACCACATCAAGATCACCGAACTCGAGCTTCCCTACTGGCTGATGAACTTCGACGAACTTGTTGAGACGCTCATCGACGAGACGGAACCCTCCGCGATGAATCAGATGATGGTCATGAAGGAGGCGATCCTCGATTCCAAGCGTGGGAAGAACCTCCTCATGAAGGACTACATCACCATCGACACGCCCGTCTATTTCGATTTCCTCGACGTGAGCGCGCGCATGCGCTCGCTCGACACGGAGAGGACACTGAGCGGCAAGGAAGGCCCGTTCTATGGGCAGTTCACGAGGTTTCTTGTGCGGCTGGAGAGCAAGCTCACCGACAAGCGGTACGAGTTCCTGTTCCGGCCGAAGGTCTTCCGATCTTCGGAGACGTTCGCCGACCTCCTCTCGCAGCTCTTCGCCTTCGATACCGGGAGGCACGTCACCGTCATCGACTTGAGCCGTGTTCCCTCCGACGTGTCGAACGTGCTCGTCTCCCTCGTCGGGAGGATCATTTACGACTTCAACCTCTGGAACACGGCGCGGCAGGATTTTCCGATCCTCATCGTCTTCGAGGAGGCCCACACGTACTTGTCGCCGACGGGCCGCAGCCAGGCGGCGCGGAAGACCGTGGAACGGATCGCGAAGGAAGGCAGGAAGTACGGCGTGAGCTGCATGATCGTCAGCCAGCGACCGTCGGAAATCTCCGAGACGATCACCGCGCAGTGCAATAACTTCATCTCCATGCGGCTCCTGAACCCCCACGACCAGGAGTACGTCCGCAAGCTCGTTCCCGACGCGATGGCCAACCTCATCGATATTCTCCCGACGCTGCAGCAGGGCGAGGCGTTCATCATTGGGGATTCCGTGCCGCTGCCGTCCCGCGTCATCATCGACATGCCCGATCCCGGACCCGCGAGCAGCGACGTGAAGTTCTACGACAAGTGGAACAATAAGACGACGGTGACCGACGTCGCAGACGTCGTCAACAACTGGTGGCGGCAGCTTCGGAGCTGACCGACCGGTCCGCATACGACAAAGGGAGAGCCTCGGCTCTCCCTTTGTGTTACTGCGGCATTTCTTCCTCTGCCTACTTCACGAGAATCATCTTCTTCACGTTCGTCATCGGCTGACCGACCGTGGCCTCGCCATCCTCAGAGAGTTCGTTCGCGACGAGACGGTAGAAATAGACGCCCGAGGGAAGCCGGCCGGCGTCGAACTCGATCTCGCTCTCTCCTTCATCCACTACTTCCCTGTTGATCAAGACCGCGACCTCCTGACCGAGCATGTTGTAGATCTTCAGCGAGACGACGGACATCGACGGGAGTGCAAACCTGATCGTCGTCGTCGGGTTGAAGGGATTAGGATAGTTCTGCGACAGTAGGAGCGTCGACGGGACCAGCCCTTCGACGACCGGCGGGGACGCCATGATGACCGGCGCGATCCCGGGGGTCGTCCGGAGATACGGCACGTCGATGAGACGGCGGACGCCCGTGAGCTTCGTCTTCGCCGCGAAACTGATCGTATCCTTGTCGTTCACTGAATCGGAGAACGCCGCGTTGAGCTTGTGGAGGACGTCGTAGAGATCCGAGAGCGTCGGCACCGGGACCTTCGAGGTCAGCGTGAGGCAGGAGAGCATGGAATCCGCCTTCGTGACGATGTCGCTCACCATCTGACCGTTGAACGGGTTCCCCCCGAGCGCGGTGTCGACGAACGTCAGTTCCCCCAGCCCGCCGGGGAACTTCTCCATGACGCTCGATGCGACATTGAGCTTCAGCGCGACGAGTTCGGCGAAGAGGAGGTTGTCCTGCTTCGTCGGCGGAAGGACGCTCATCTGCTTTGTGATCGGCTTGCCGTCGTCGGTGGAATCGAGGCAGGTGAGGCTCAGACTCGCATGCATCTGCCCCGTCTTGTCGACGATGAGCGACTTATGGAGGTTTGTATATTTCGTCAGACGCACCGACTGGGCGAGCTTCGCGCCCTGGGGAACCCCGACGAGCATGCCGGCGCCGAAGTACGGCGACGCCTGGCCAAACCCGCTCGGGAAGAGCTCTTCGCCGACGTTGTTGAGGTTCGGTTTCGGCAGGCCCGGTACGTTGAGGATGAAGCTGCTCGCGAGGTCGGGTACCGTCCCCTTGCGCTTCGTCGCGGCCACGGGATCCGACCATACGTAACTGGCCTTGACGAGTTTTCCCGTCAATCCCCGCCCGTCGACCTGGATGGTCGTACTCGCTACGGGGGCCGGACTGAACGTATAGGTCCACAGCTTCCGTTTTGGATCGATCGTGAGCGCGGAATACGGGAGGGTATCGCTCTTGGCGACCGACGAGTACACCGTCAGATGCTCGATCGCCATATTGAACTTGAGTTCGAGCACCGGCATCGCCGTCGTGGAGACCGACAGGCTCATCTTGAAGTCCACCTTGTCCGCCTTTCGCTTCACCGACTTCGGCTTCAATGCCTTGTCGACCGCCGTGGCCCAACCTTTTGCTGAAGCGGTGCGCATGCGCCGGCTGTAGGCGGGCGATGCGCTGATGAAGTCGATTGTGTGCGTCTCGCCGCTGACGACGTCCACCTCGACGAGTGAATCATTGCTCGCGTAATCCACGCCGTCGATCGCGTATCCGAGCCGGATCCATCCGGCGCTATCGGCCGCGGCCGCGGCGTAATCGTCCAACGGGAGGTTTCCTACGCTGAGATTGCCGGTCTCCCCCGACGTAATGACGACCACCGGCCCCGTCGCCGTCGAAAACTGCACTTCGAGGTGCCACGGCTTCGGCGTGCGGTCGCCCGTCGTTGCGAGGTTGCCGTCGGCATCCTCAAAATTTCGCACGATGATGGTGTTCGGGTGGAAATTCCCAAAACTCCTCCCCGGCAGGTTCTGACCGGCGCCAAGGACGATCGAATAGGACCCGGACAGCGGGAACGTCTGCGTCCAGCCGGGCTGGGCCGCCTCGCTCACGGTGTAGTTTCCGGGAGCAAGTGCAAAGAAGGTGTAATTGCCGTTGATGTCAGTGAGCGTCGAATCAACCGCATCGCCGGAGAGCCTGATCTTCCAGCTCTGGATGCCGACGTCGAGACCGTCGATGATGCCGTTATCGTTCATGTCATTGAACTTCGTACCGCTGATGGACCCGGTGGCAAAACTGCTCCCAAACGTCAGTGTCACGTCGTCGATACGCAAGGTGTTGCCGTCAGCGGAGAAGTCATGAAATCCGATGTAGTACACGCCGTCGGAGCTCACTGTCAATGATTGAGTGACGAACGCGTAGGCGAGACTCGTATTGATTCCGCGGGAACTCAGTACGTGTGTCATGCCGGCGGCATTCTGCGCTGTCCCCACCGCGACCGCGAGGCTGTCGATTCCGGTCGCTGCCCCGTTTACAAATGTCCGCTCCCACCAGCTCAGCGTATATGTGTTTCCCGCCTTCAATTGCATGGGCCGGGTGAAGAGCCAATCGTCGTGCTTCCCTTCGCCGAGGTTGCCGACTCCGACGCGGGCGGAAGCCGGCTCCGAATGATTATTGGATGTGATCCGATGCCATGTCAAGCCGCCGTTGATATCCTGGATGGACCAGCATGGCGGGGGGAAGGTCGGCGTCGTGAAATCCTCAAAGAGGAGCTGGGCGCCGGGGTCCATTTCGATATTCCCAAAGTCCTCACCCTCGACGCTCGTACCCGCGACAAAGGTAATCGTATAGGAGAATCCGCACGGTGTGGCGCCCTGGACCCAGCCTGCCGGCACGGTCTCGGTTATCGTGTACGTTCCCGTGGAGAGCGAGTCGAAGAAGAATCTCCCCTGCGCGTCGGAGAGAGTGGAACCGCTCACCGGGCCGCTGAGATTGATCTGCCAGCCGGAGAGGAGCGGATCTCCCGGATCTTTCACTCCATTGTCAGTCGCATCCCAATAGACGGAGCCGTTGATCGAGTTGAACGGCAGAGGAGTGAGAAGGATGTCATGCGTCTGGACAGTGCCGTTGACGAACACCAGGACGGTGTCCTTCGGGTAGTATCCCGGGGCCTCTATATGGACGGTCGGTGTGAGCGTGGGATCGCCCGGATAATAGCCGAACTCGTACGTGCTCCGCTGATAGATCGAGTCGGGGACATTGATGAGGGTCAGGGTCGCCTTGACGAGCGCGTGCGTGACGGAGTCCCGTACCGTTCCTTGCACCCTCGTCGCCGAGGTATCCATGAAGCGGTAGACGCCGCCGGGGCCGAATGCATTGATCGTCCCGGCCTGCAGGACGACCGTCGGATCGAGCGGGTGGACGCGGAGGTTCCAGGAATCGAAGTTCGCGGGGATCCCGCGGTTATAATCCTTGAAGGACGCTCCGCCGTCGGTCGTACGCGTCATGCCGCTCAGTGTCACGCCTGCGCCGAACTTTCCGACCCACAGGGTCTCCGGATGCTGGACGTCCATGGCCGCGGACCAGTTTGCGAGCTTCTGCAGTGCCGTCTTGAACCACGTCTCCCCTCCGTCGGTCGTCTTCCAGAAAGAGCAGAGGGAATCGAGCGCAGGGTCTCCGTTGCTGTTCGTCGTCGCATAGGCGATGAGCGGGTTGTTCGGGTTCACCACGAGCTTGGGGACCTCCTGCACACCGCCGTTGTTCACGACCTTCCAGGTCGCGCCGTAGTCGATGCTTTTCGAAATGGTGCTGGCGCTTGTCCCGGCAAAAATGATATTTGAACTGTCGGGACGGACCGTCAACGCACAGAGCCTGGGGCCGGAGATGCCCCGAAAAGTCCACGTCACGCCGCGGTCCAGGCTTCGGTACACGGACCCGTCGCTGTAATTGCCCGCGAACATCGTGTCGGGGTGGACCTTGTCGTAGTCCATGCTCTCGCCGTCGATGCCGTAGGCGCCGCCGATGACCTGCGTCCACGTTGCCCCTTCGTTCGTCGTCCTCCAGAGCCCGCCGGAGAAAGCGACAACGAAGACCGTCATCGTGTCCCGCGGAGCGACGAAGATATGGCGCATCCCGGATGTGGGCACGGTCGTGCCCATCGTCGACCAGTTGAGCCCCCTGTCGCGGGAGATCCACACCTGTCCGGAGGTTCCCTCGCAGTAGAACGTGTTCGAGTTCAGGGGGTTGATCCCGACGTTGAAGCCGACCGCCGTGTGGAGCTTGCGCCACACCTGTGCTTGGCCCTTCTCGGGACACAACGCGACAAGGACGAGACCGCAGAGGAAGAGCCAGAACGCTGAACGAAGATGCATACAAGGAGCTCCTATGAAGGAACAGGGTGAGAAACTTGCGCGATGGCAGTCAAGTCGCAAGGAACCCGCGCAAATGAGGCATAAAGGGGACAATCGGATGACAATGTCCTGCTTATTGTATCAATTCCCCGCTCAAATGTCAAGAGACCCCCAATGTCGGCATGCGGGGGGGGGGGGGGGGGGG
>JANYJZ010000033.1 GCA_025358305.1 Ignavibacteriota bacterium | reverse complement strand
CATTACGGTTTTCCATAACCCAATCCATTACCTCTTTGCGCAATCCGCGCGGAAAGGTACCTGTGCAGTTCAGGGGTCGCCGTCAATCCCCGCGACGAGCGCTACTCCCACCTTGTCGGCAAGCTCGCCGTGCTGCCCATCGCCGGCAGGGAGATCCCGATCATCACCGACGACGTCATCGATCCCGCGTTCGGCACGGGAATGGTCAAGGTGACCCCCGCGCACGATGCGAACGACTACTGGATCGGCGAGCGGCACAATGCGAACGTCGGCGTCCGGCACCAGATGAAGCCGATCATCATCCTGGACATCTCGGCGAAGATGAACGAGAACACGCCCGCGAAATACCAGGGAATGGACCGGTACGAAGCGCGAAAGGTCATCCTCAAGGACCTCGAGGAGCTCGGCCTGCTCGTCAAGACGGAGCCACATGTCCATAATGTCGGGCATTGCTACCGTTGCGACACCGTCATCGAACCCTACCTCTCTGACCAATGGTTCGTCCGGATGAAGCCACTTGCCGAAGAGGCCCTGAGAGTCGTCCTCGACGGCGAGATCCGATTCCATCCCGAGCGCTGGGTGAAGGTCTACGAGCATTGGATGACGAACATCCGCGACTGGTGCATCTCGCGTCAACTCTGGTGGGGACACCGGATCCCCGTCTGGTACTGCGTCGGCGACGGCGCTTGCACGCTCAAGTGCAAGGAGCCGATCGTCTCGAAATCGAGGCCCGCCGCCTGTGCGCACTGCGGATCGGCGAACCTGCGCCAGGACGAGGACGTTCTCGACACCTGGTTCTCGTCATGGCTCTGGCCGTTCTCGACGTTCGGCTGGCCGCACGACAATCCGGACGTGCGGTATTTCTACTCGACCGACACGCTCGTCACCGCTCCCGACATCATCTTCTTCTGGGTGGCGCGGATGATCATGGCGGGCCTCGACGTCAGTGGCGGGATCCCGCTTCCAGACGGCTCTGCCCGGACGAAGATTGCGGACCGCGTGCCCTTCAAGGATGTCTACTTCACCAGCATCATCCGCGACGAGAAGGGCCGCAAGATGAGCAAGTCGCTCGGCAACTCGCCCGACCCGCTCGACGTCATCGCCGAATACGGCGCGGACGCCTTGCGGTTTACGGTCATCTTCCTCGCCCCGCTGGGCCAGGACGTGCTCTATGCGAACGAGAAATGCGAGCTCGGCAGGAACTTCGCGAACAAGATCTGGAACGCCGGCCGGTTTCTTCTCATGAACAGGGACCAGATCGGCGCCACGGCCTTGGAGGGAGCGGACCTCGCGCTTCACGCCGATCTCGCGGACCGCTGGATCCTCTCACGGCTCCACTCGACCGCGGGCGAGGTGAACGACGCGCTCGGCCGCTTCGAGATCAACCAGGCCTCGAAGCTCCTCTATGAGTTCGTCTGGCACGACTTCTGCGACTGGTATATCGAGATGGTGAAGGGGAGGCTCTACGGCGAGGAACCTGAGGCGACGAAGCAGATCGTCCTCGGACGCGCGCTCCACGTGTTCGACCAGGCCCTCCGGCTGGTGCATCCCTTCATGCCGTTCGTGTCGGAGGAGATCTGGCAGCACCTTGCGGAGCGGTCGCCGGAGGAGTCGGTCATGATCGCGCCGTTCCCGTCGAGCGATCCCCAATGGATCGACCGGACGACGGAGGAAGAGATGGCGTTCGTCCAGCTCGTCATCAACAGCGTCCGGAACATCCGGGGCGAGCTTTCGGTGCCGCCGTCACGCGAGATCTCGCTCATCTTGAACTTCACGGACCTGCGCCGGGGCAACATCCTCGAGAAATACCGTACATATTTCCAGCGCCTCGCGCGCGTGACGGAGATCTCGCATCTCGACGGAGGCACGAAGCCCCCCCAGTCCGCGAGCGCGGTCGTGGACGGCGGGGAGATCTTCGTCCCGCTCGGCGGCATCATCGACCTCGGCGCAGAACGCGCCCGCATCGAAAAAGAGATCGCGCGGGTTCGCGGCATGCTCGAGTCCATCCGAAAGAAGCTCGGCAATGAGAGCTTCGTGAGCAAGGCGTCGCCGGAGGTCGTGGGGAAGGAACGAGAGAAGCTGGAAAGCTTCACCGCCAATCTCCACAAGCTCGAAGAGAACCTCGCCAAGTTGTAGGATGAAATACGCCTTCCGGGCGGCGCGCTCACCTCTTGACAGAGGCTGAAAAAATGCTATATTTTCATTTACATCTCGTTAGTCCACACTTCTTCCACCTCTGCCTTTTGAAAGGAACAGTATGAACGCTCGTTCGGCGATGCTCTGTAGTGTCTGCCTGTTGGTCTGCCTCCTCGTCGTTTCGTCGGGAGCCTCCGCCCAAGCGAAGGGAGCCTCGCTCGTGGCCCGGGGAAAGTACCTCGTCACGATCGGCGGTTGCAATGATTGCCATTCTCCCAAAGTGATGACCCCGATGGGTCCCATGAATGATACGACCCGTCTCTTGTCGGGCCATCCCGCGCAGGCCAAACTGCCGGTCCTTGCGAAGGGCCTCATCGCGCCCGATCAGTGGGGAGCCGTCACGTCGGGCGACTTCACGGCGTGGGTCGGTCCTTGGGGGACCTCCTTCACCGCGAACCTCACTCCCGACCAGACGACCGGACTCGGCAGCTGGACGGTCGACATGTTCATAAAGGCGATCCGGACCGGGAAGCACATGGGCGAGGGCAGGAACATCCTTCCGCCGATGCCGTGGCCGAATTTCCGCCAGGCAACGAACGTGGACCTCAAGGCGATCTTCGCCTATCTCCAGTCGCTTCCGCCCGTCGAGAATGCTGTGCCCGATCCTATCTCGCCGACAGGCGAGTCGATTCCGACCCCTCACATGAAGAAGTGATGCAGGAAGCAAGCGGACCGAGCCGGCGTTTTGTTCGCCGGCTCTCCGCGCTTGAGCCCATGCGTGCCGCTCGGTTGATCATACCGCTCAGGTGTCTCCTTTGCTGCGTGGTTCTGTCGGTCACGGCCCGAGCGCAAGTGCCGTACCGCGAAGGGGAGGTACGCAACGGCAGCATCCTTACCGGCGTCGTACGCGCTTCGGGCGACAAAACGGCCCCGGACGTGTTCCAGACGACGAAGGACCCGAAGGTCTGCGGATCCCGCAAGACATGTCCTCGGTGGCGCGTCGGAAGATCGGGTGGCGTGGCCGGGGCGGTCGTCTACCTCGAGGACGTCGCCGCCGGCAAGCCCATGGCGAAACCCTCCTGTCAGACGCTCGCACAGACTCGGTGTGAGTATTCGCCGCACATCATGATCGTGCCGCTCGGATCCGAACTGGCGATCGTCAATAACGACCCCATTCTCCACAACGTGCACGCGTACGAGGCTGCGGAAGCTCCGCGATCCATCTTCAACATCGCACAGCCGGTCCGCGGCCAGCGGACGGTCATCAAGACGAAGCAGCTCTCGCAGCCCGGGTTCGTCAGCGCGGCCTGCGACGCCGGCCATCCCTGGATGGACGCCACGATCGTCGTCGCTTCGCACCCCTACTATGCCATCACCGACACGAACGGCGCGTTCAGGTTCGAAGACGTCCCTCCGGGAACATATACCGTCGTCCTATGGCATGAAGGGGTGAGGATCGTCAAGAAGGAGCTCGAGGGGGAGAAAGTGAAGAAGTACATCTACGAGGAGCCGTACGTGGTTCGCAAGAGCGTCGTCGTTCCTCCGCAATCCGCCGTCAAAGAGGAATTCGCGCTGACACTTCGGTGATGTGCGACGAGCGCACCCCGCGCTTGATTTTCGTTTGCAAGAGAGATATCTTGTCTCTGAATTGATTCCCTACGATCTGCCACCATGAGGTCTCTTATGCGCATGCCCATGATCCTCCTCCTCTTATCCGCCGTTGCCCTGACACAGGCGTTTGCCCGCCAAAATGACGGTGAACCCAGCCTCGCCAAGAAGATCGCGCGGTTCGTGCCGACGAAGCTCAACGTGGACCTCTCCGGTCTCTCGTCCGGCGACCGCAAAGCGTTGAAAAAGCTCGTGGAAGCCGCGAAACTTCTTGACAGTATCTACCTGCGTCAGGTGTGGGCCGGAAATCCCGCTCTGATGAACCGGCTCATCGCGGACAAGACCCCCGAGGGTCGCGAGCGGCTCCGCTATTTCAACATCCAACTGACGGCCTGGCCGAAGATCGACAACGAGAAGACCTACATTCCCGGCGTACCCGACCGCAAGCCGGTGGGGGCGAACTACTACCCCGAGAACATGAGCCGCGACGAGTGGGGCGCGTGGCTCATCGCGCAGCCGGACGATGCGCAAAAGAAGGCGATCGGCTTCTTCTCCGTCATCCGCCGCGGCGCGGACGGCAAGCTCGCCCTCCGGCCGTACAGCGAGGAGTACAAGCAGTTCCTCGTCCCCGCCGCGAAGCTCCTTCGTGAGGCGGCGGCGCTCACGACGAACGCAAGCCTGAAGAAATACCTGAAGCTCCGCGCCGACGCGTTCCTCACGGACAACTATTACGACAGCGACGTCGCATGGATGGACCTTGACAGCCCGATCGATGTCACGATCGGCCCGTACGAAGTGTATCTCGACGAGCTCTTCAATTACAAGGCGGCATTCGAGGCGTACGTCACACTGCGCGATGAGAAAGAAACGAAGAAATTAAAGCAGTTCTCGACCTACCTCCAGGACATCGAGGACCATCTCCCGATCGATCCCAAGTACCGAAGTCCCAAGCTCGGGGCCATGTCGCCGATCCGGGTCGTCGATGAGGTGGCCATCGGCGGCGAGGCGCTCCCCGGCATCCAGACGGCCGCGTTCAATCTTCCGAACGACGAGCGGGTGACCCAAGCGAAAGGGAGCAAGCGCGTCATGCTGAAGAATGTCCAGGAAGCGAAGTTCAAATCGGTCCTCATGCCGATCGTCGCGAAGGTGATCGACCCGTCGCAGCAGTCCCTCGTCGCCTTCGAGCCGTTCTTCACCCATATCCTTGCCCACGAGCTTCTCCACGGCCTCGGGCCGAATGTCATCACGATCAACGGAAAGCAAACGACCGTCCGCGAGCAGATGAAGGCGCTGAGTTCGACCCTCGAAGAGTCGAAAGCGGATATTTCGGGGCTGTGGGCGCTGCAGTATCTCATCGACAAAGGCGTCCTCCCGCGATCGATGGAGAAGCAGCTCTATGTCACGTACCTCGCCGGGATCTTCAGGTCCGTGCGCTTCGGCGCGACGGAGTCGCACGGAAGGGGCATGACCGTCCAGTTCAACTACCTCTACGAACGAAAGGCGTTCCTCTACGACAGCACGTCGCAGACGTTCCGGGTGAACTTTGACAAGGTCAAGGAGATGGTGGAGGCCCTCACCGGCGAGATCATGACGATGCAGGCGGAAGGCGATTTCGAAATGGCGAACAACATGTTTAACCGCTACGCGAGCGTCGGGCCCGACATGCAGCGCGCCCTCGACAAGCTCAGCGACATTCCGGTGGACATCGCCCCGGTGTTTCCGGTCCTGAAGTAATCCGAGCGGCGGGCCAGAGTCAGGCGACCTGGCCCGCAGCAAATCCGGAGGCCCACGCCCACTGGAAGTTGTAGCCGCCGAGGTGTCCGGTGACGTCGACCACCTCGCCGACGAAGTAGAGACCCTTCACCTGCCGGGATTCCATCGTCTTGGAAGAGAGCCCGGCGGTGTCGACACCCCCGCACGTCACTTCCGCTTTCGCGAACCCCTCTGTCCCGTCCGGCGTCACTTCCCAATGATGCAGCGCATCTTCGTACGCGACAAGTTCCTGTTGCGACGTCTGCGAAAGCGATTTCGACCACGGTCTCCCGGCGCACCATTCCTGCGCGAGCCGTCGAGGGAGGTAGTGCGCGAGGAGCGCGGCCATTTCCTTCGCTCCCGAAGATTTCGTGCGCACCTCCTGCGCGAGCTCGACGCCGGGAAGAAGGTCGATGCTGATCGCGGCGCCGGGTTTCCAATATGAGGAGATCTGGAGGATCGCGGGGCCGCTCAAGCCCTTGTGCGTGAACAGAAGCTGTTCGCGGAAGGAGTGCTCGCCGCAGGAGACGACCGCGGCGGCGGAGATTCCGCTGAGGCGTTTCATCATTTCCCCATCGCGTCCGGAGAAGGTGAGGGGCACGAGGCCCGGGCGCACATCGGTGACGACGAGGTCGAACTGCCGGGCGAGGCGGTAGCCGAGGTCTGTCGCTCCGAGCGTGGGGATGGAAAGGCCGCCGGTGGCGACCACGAGGGACGCCGCGTACAGATCCCCTCCGGATGTCCGGACGAGGAACTCCGCCTCCAGTGCGGCCGATGCGATGCGGCAGCCGGTTCGGACCGCGACCCCGGTTCGGTCGCACTCCGCGCGGAGCATCGAGAGGATCTCCCGGGACGACGTGTCGCAGAAGAGCTGGCCGGAGTGCTTCTCGTGATAGGGGATCTTGTAGCGCTCGACGAGCGCGAGGAAGTCGCGCGGTGTGAACCGGGCGAGAGCGGAAGTGCAGAAGTGCCTGTTTGCGGAAAGATAGTGCCCCGGCTCGACGCTGAGGTTCGTGAAGTTGCAGCGTCCCCCGCCGGAGATCCGGATCTTCTCGCCGATCTTTTCGTTCTGTTCGAGGACGACGACGCGGCGGCCGCGCTTGCCGGCCTCCACCGCGCACATGAGGCCGGCGGCGCCCGCTCCGAGGACGATGACGTCGTACGCCGCTTCGCTCATCAGGCGGCGGGGAGACTAAAGCTGAACGTGCTGCCTTTGCCCGCCGCGCTCTCGACGGCGACGCGTCCGCCGTGCGCCTCGACGATATGCTTTACGATCGCCAGTCCGAGCCCCGTTCCGCCCGCCTCGCGGGAGCGTTCCCGGTCGACCCGGTAAAAGCGCTCGAAGATCCTCGGAATGTCCTCTGCGGGAATGCCGAACCCGGTGTCTGCAACGCTGATCGTGACGCCCGTGCCTGCTCGCTCCGCGCGCACCGAGACGCTTCGGCGCGGCTCCGAATACTTCACTGCATTGTCGATGAGGTTCACCATGACCTGCCGAAGCCGTTCCTTGTCCCCAAGGACCTCAAGGTCCGGCGGGATCTCGTTCAATGTAAGAGCGATATCCTTCCGCGCCGCCCCCGGAAGCATCTCCGTGACGACGCTCTCCAGGAACGCCTTGACGGGAAAATACCGGAAGCTCATCTTCATCTCGCCCGACTCGATGGAGGATATCTCGATGAGGTCCGCGAGTAAGCTGTTGAGTCGCTCCGTGTTCCGCAGTGCGCTCTCCACGAACGACGCATTGACCTCCTTGTCGTCGATCGCCCCGCCGAGGAGCGTCTCGAGCATCCCCTGGATGGCGAAGATAGGCGTGCGGAGCTCGTGGGAGACGTTCCCGAGGAACTCGCTGCGGACCTGTTCGAGCTTCCGCAGCTTCGTGATGTCGGCGTTCAGGGTGTCGACCATGCTGTTGAGGCTGGCGGCGAGGCGCCCAAGTTCGTCATTCGACCGTACGGCGATGCGCTGGTCGAGCTGCCCCGCCTGAATCCGTTGCGCCGTGGCGGCCATGTCTTCGATGGGTTGGGCGAGTCTCCGCGACAAAAAGAATGCGAGCGCGGTGACGAGGAGGAGGATAAGGAAGCTCGTGATGAGGATCTTGGAGGAGATCTCCTTCTGCACCTCCTGGACGGCCGTCAGCGGGATCGCAAGCCGGAGATATGCCGCCTGTTGGAACCCGCTCGACGACGGCAGGGGCGCATCGATGCGCGTGGCGAGGTAGAAGAGGTCCTTGCCGATCGTCGCGCTGTGCCTCGTGTCGGAGCCGGCACCTTCGCGAGCGGCCATCAAGACCTCTGGACGGTTCAGATGATTTTCGAGGGTCGCGAGCCGGTCGGATGCGACCTCCGAGTCGAACAGGACGATGCCCGTCCGGTCGATGAGCGTGAGACGGAACCCGCCGGCGCCGGCGAGCTGGGTGAGCATGCTGTAGGAGCCGCCTTCCGGCACGGCGGTGCGCAGGAGGTAGTCGACCTGGCGGGTCTGCGTCGAGAGCTCGAGCGCGATCCGGGAGGTGAAGTAGGCGTCGAGCGAGAGAGCGGTGAAGATGCCCGCGGCTGTGATGACGACGGCCGAGACCGCGATCAAGAGCAGCGTGAGCCGCGTCTGGATCTTCACGCTCGGTCCCGCATGCGGTATCCAACGCCCTTGACGGTCTCGATGTAGTCGGCATGCGGGCCGAGCTTTTCCCGGATCTTTCGGATGTGAACGTCCACCGTGCGGTCCACCACGCGCACGTCGCTTCCCCAGACGGCGTTGAGAAGGCTCTCGCGGTTCACGAGGTGACCGGCGTGGGTCGCGAGGTGGAGGAGGACCTCGAACTCCTTCTTCGGGAAGAACACTTCCTTCCCGTCGACCAGGACGATGTGGCGGGAGGGCTGGATCTCGACCGCGCCGACGGCCACGGGCGAGGTCGCCGTCCGAGACGACTCCGTCGGCTCGTGGCTCCGGAGCGTCGCTTTGATCCGGGCGAGGAGCTTCGGGATGCTGACGGGCTTGATGATGAAATCATCGGCGCCGAGCTCCAGCCCGAGCACTTCGTCGACGTCCGTCTTCTTCGCCGTCAGAAAGATGGCTGGGATATCGGCCGTCGCCGGGTTCTTCTTCAGCCGTTTGAGGACCTCCCATCCGTCGTATTCGGGCATCATGACGTCAAGGAGGATGAGATGCGGCTTCGTGGCTGCTTGGAGGAGCGCCTCCTTGCCGTTCTTCGCGGTGAGGACGGTGTAGCCCTCCTTCTGGAGATTATACTTCAGAAAATCGAGGATGTCCCGTTCGTCATCGACGATGAGTATGGTCTTCATGGGGCCCTATCGGTGGACGCGTTTGGATGCCATTTCCTGCTGCAGCAGCTCGAGGCGCTGCACGACCTTCTCATGAAGGTGCTTCCACTTCGTGAGGTCTGCCTGGTACGCTTTCAACGTGTAGTCGAAGTCCGCGCCTTCGATGCCGTACACCCGTGAGAGCGAATCGGGGAGGGATGGGCCGACCGCACCGGCGCCGCGGAGCAACGACTCTTCCCGGACGACGAGGACGTCGGCGTAGAGCCGGACGAACGTCTCCTCCGGGACCAGCCGCGCGTCGGCGCTTCGGCCCGAACAGGAGATCAGGACGAAGGCCGAGACGAGGAGGAGCAGATTTCGGGAACGCATGATGTCGTACGCTGTAGTCGGTGCGTCAAAATACGAATCTCCCTCCCAAAATGCAATAAAAAGGCCATCCTGCGGCCGCCGGTGAATCTGGGCGGCCGGAAGAGATGCCTCCGGTGATCGTGTCATATCCGGCCACGATATGCAGGGTGCGGGGGTCGAATATTTCCTCAATGTTCATTGAATATATCCTGAATATTAAGTACATTTGGTCGCTTAACGTCATCTCTTCCCCCGAATCATCTAGGTATCCCGTATGAAACTCGACCATCTCATCCAGATCCTGTTGCCCCATGACGAGAAGTTCTATGCGTACTTCGAAGAGTCCGCTCAAAATCTGGTCGATGCGTCAAAGATCCTCTACGAACTTCGTTCCGGTTCCGCCCAAGACCATGAGGAGACCGTCCGCCAGATCCACGAGCTCGAGCACAAAGGGGACAACGTCACGCACAAGATCTTCGCCGAACTCAACGCGACCTTCGTCACGCCGTTCGACCGGGAGGACATCCACATCCTCGCCTCCGCGCTCGACGACGTCATGGACTACATCGACGGGAGCGCCCAGCGCTTCGTCCTCTACAAGCTCAAGAACTGCCCGCCGGAGATGGCGCAACTCATCGAGATCCTCCAGCGTTCGGTGAACGAACTCCAGAAGGGCGTCTCGCTCCTGCGCGATTTCCGGAAGTCGGCCGAGCTGCAGAAAGTCCTCGAGCGCGTGAACGAGTACGAGAACGAGGCGGATACGGTATTCCAGGGTGCGATCGCTGATCTCTTCGAGCACGAAAAGGACGCCGTCCAGATCATCAAGCTCAAGGAGATCTACGTCGGCCTGGAGACCGCCACCGACAAATGCGAGGATGCCGCGAATGTCATGGAGTCCCTCCTCATCAAACATGCCTGAGTGACCGCGGCAACGCCCTATGATCACGCTCGTCATTGTCATCATCTTCATCGCGCTCGTCTTTGACTTCCTCAACGGATTTCACGATTCCGCGAACTCCATCGCAACGATCGTCTCCACGCGGGTCCTCACGCCGCGCAAGGCGGTCATGTGGGCCGCGTTCTTCAACCTCGTCGCAGCGTTCGTCTTCGACGTCAAGGTCGCCAAGACCCTTGGACAGGGACTCGTCGACCTCCATGCCGTGACCGAGTACGTCATCATGGCGGGCCTCATCGGCGCGATCGTCTGGAACATCATCACCTGGTATTACGGCCTCCCGACAAGTTCCTCCCACGCGCTCATGGGGGGGTACGCCGGCGCCGCGATGGCGAAAGCGGGCTTCGGCGCGATCCTCCTCGGCGGCTGGGTCAAGACGATCATCTTCATCTTCCTCGCGCCGTTCATGGGCCTCGTCATGGGATTCGGCCTCATGCTCGCGCTCATCTGGATCTTCCACGAACGCTCCTCGACGAAGGTCAACCGCTCGTTCCGGAAACTCCAGCTGGCCTCGGCGGCCGTCTACAGTCTCGGCCACGGCACGAACGACGCGCAGAAGACCATGGGGGTCATCACGGGGCTCCTGGTGACCGCGGGAGTCCTCAAGACGTTCGAAGTACCCTTCTGGGTCATCCTCATGTCCCACCTCGCGATCGCGCTCGGCACGCTCTTCGGCGGCTGGCGGATCGTCAAGACGATGGGCCAGAAGATCACGAAGCTGAAGCCCGCCCAGGGCTTCTGCGCCGAGACCGCGGGCGGCATCACGCTCCTCTTGACGGCGTGGGCGGGCATCCCGGTGAGCACCACGCACACGATCACCGGAGCCATCATGGGCGTCGGAGCGACAAAGCGGCTCTCGGCGGTACGCTGGGGTCTTGCCGGCAACATCATCATCGCATGGATCCTGACGATCCCCGCCTCCGCGTTCGTCGGCGCCGTCACCTACCTCACCGTCTCGCTCTTCCTGTGACGGAGGTCCGTCCGGATCGACGTTTTCGGTCGATTCGGGGGATTTTCAGGACCTGCGGCCCTCCGATTCCTTGACTTTCAGCCGAGTTCTTCGTATCTTTTTCCGCCAACAAGTACGCACTTTCTGCTTTTTTTTCAACCCTAAGGAGTTTTATGGCTACGACCGCTGAATTTCGTCCTGGCATGGCTATACGCATGGATGGGGAGCTATGGACCATTGTAGAGTTCCAGCATGTGAACCCAGGAAATTGGCGCGCGTTCGTCCGGGCCAAACTCAAGAGCCTTCGCTCGGGGAAGGTCGTCGAGATCAGGTTTCGCGCGGGTGAAGCGGTCGACATCGTTCGGATCGATACCAAGGAATTCCAGTACCTCTATCACGACGGCTCCGGATACGTCTTCATGGACAAGGAGACGTTCGACCAGATCAGCGTCGAAGAGTCGGTCGTCGGCGACGGCTCGAAGTTCCTCAAGGAGACCGAGACGGTCGAGATCATGTTCAACGGCGACGACATCATCTCCGTGCAGATCCCGGTCACGGTCGAGCTGCGGATCGTTGAGACGGTCCCCGGCGTCCGCGGTGACACCGCGACAGGCGCTCAGAAACCCGCGAAAGTGGAGACCGGCGCTTCCGTCAACGTCCCCCTCTTCATCAACGAAGGGGACATGATCAAGGTGGACACGCGTACCGGCCACTACGTGGAGCGGGTGAAGGCTGCGTAAGGGAGCGGTCCCCCGGGCTCGCGGGGCGGCACGGCGGGACCGTGCACGAGCGTTCGCGCCAGTTCTTACCATCGATCATACATCGGAGAGACCATGGATCTAGCCCTCTTGAAGAAGTTGGTGCGCATTGTCGAACAGAGCGGTGTGAACGAGATTGAGGTGGAAGAAGAAGGACTGCGTGTTCGGATCTCGCGGGGTCAGCACGGGAGCGCCCCGCTGACCCACGACATGACGGCGCAGCACCAGGCGGCCCCGGCCGCCCCCGCGTCCTCCGCCGCGGCGCCGGCTCCCCCGGCTGTCCCCGAAAAGAAGTACCACGAGATCAAGTCCCCAATCGTCGGCACATTCTACCGCGCCCCGGCCCCCGACGCCGATTCCTACGTCGAGGTCGGACACGAGGTCCAGGCGAAGAGCGTCCTGTGCATCATCGAAGCGATGAAGCTCATGAACGAGATCGAATCCGACGTCGCCGGCAGGGTCGTGAAGATCCTCGTCGAGAACGGCCAGCCGGTGGAATACAATCAGCCCCTCTTTCTCATCGACACGGTGTGATCCGCGATGTCGACCAGAGCTGTTCCGCCCTCATGATTCCTCCATTTTACGCGCCCGCCCGTCGTGTTTAAGAAGATACTCATTGCCAACAGGGGCGAGATCGCCCTCCGCATCATCCGCGTCTGCCGCGAGATGGGGATCAAGTCGGTTGCCGTCTATTCGGAGGCGGACCGCCTCTCCCTCCACGTGAAGTTCGCCGATGAGGCCGTCTGCATCGGGCCCGCGTCGAGCAAGGAAAGCTACCTCCACATCCCCCGGATCATCGCCGCGGCGGAGATCACGAACGCGGATGCCATCCACCCCGGCTACGGGTTCCTCTCCGAACGTGCACAGTTTGCCGAGATCTGCGGCTCCTCGGGTCTCAAGTTCATCGGGCCGTCGCCCGAGGCGATCACCGCGATGGGCGACAAATCGCTTGCGAAAGATACCATGCGCAAGGCCGGCGTCCCGGTCGTCCCGGGGAGCGACGGCGTCGTCAAGGACATCAAGGAAGGCCAGGAGATCGCCGAAGGCATCGGGTATCCGGTGATGATCAAGGCCTCCGCCGGCGGCGGCGGAAAAGGCATGCGCATCGTCAATGAGGCCTCGGATTTCGAGAAGGCGTTCCAGATGGCGAGCAACGAAGCGGGTGCAGCGTTCGGCAACCCCGAGGTGTACATCGAGAAATTCGTGGACCAGCCCCGCCACATCGAGATCCAGGTCTTCGGCGACCGGTTCGGCAACGTCATTCATCTCAACGAGCGCGACTGCACCGTCCAGCGCCGCCACCAGAAGCTCATCGAAGAGTCGCCGTCTCCCATCGTCGACGACGCCCTGCGCGAGAAGATGGGCGCCGCGGCGATCAAGGGAGCGACGAGCGTGCACTACGAGGGAGCGGGCACCATCGAGTTCCTCGTCGACAAGGACAAGAACTTCTATTTCATGGAGATGAACACGCGCATCCAGGTCGAGCATCCGGTCACGGAGCTCGTCACCGGGATCGACCTCATCAAGCTGCAGCTCCAGATGGCGGCGGGGGAGCGCCTCCGGAAGAAGCAGTACAAGCCGCACGGGCACGCGATAGAGTGCCGGATCAACGCGGAGGATCCCGAGCACGACTTCCGGCCGTCTCCCGGACTCATCACGAGCTTCCATCTCCCCGGCGGGTTCGGCGTCCGCTGCGACACGCAGTGCTACGCCGGCTACGCCGTCCCGTCCCATTACGATTCGCTCATCGCCAAGCTCGTCGTCCACGGAGCGACCCGCGACGAGGCGATCCGCAAGATGTCGAGCGCGCTTGAAGAGTTCACCGTCGAGGGCATCCACACGACGATACCGTTCCACCGCCGTGTGATGAAGAACGACGTCTTCCGCGACGGGAAATACGACACGGGTTTCATCGAACGGCATTACCACAAGTCATGAGCACACATCACGTGAAGGCAGACAATGGAATTTCCTGAAGGACTGAAGTACACCAAAGAGCACGAATGGGTCAGGGTGGAGGGCGCCGCCGGCGTCATCGGCATCACGGAGTACGCCCAGGGCGAGCTCGGGGACATCGTGTTCGTTGAGCTCCCCGCGAAGGGCCGCACGGTGAAGCAGGGCGAGACGTTCGGCACGATCGAGGCGGTGAAGGCCGTCTCGGACCTCTACGCCCCCGTCTCCGGCGAGGTCACCGAGGTCAACGGCGCTCTGGAAAAGGCGTCCGAGCTCGTCAACAGTGAGCCGTACGGCGGCGGCTGGATGATCAAGATCAAGCTTGGAAGCCCGCAGGAAGTGGCCGGTCTGCTCGATGCGAAGCAGTACCGGGCTCTCATCGGAAAGTAACTAGCGCGCGCGACAGCGCCGCCGGTTCCGTCCGCCCGGCCGGCGGAAGGGAACTCATTCATACGTCTGATTCATCTCCGGTCGGTTCCGGCGTCTCCCTTGTCCGCCGGGCACCCGGGGACGGTCGTCACCCCTTCCCCCCCCCAAGGCGCACGTGATGTTGCGTTCGCACGACACAGGTTCCGTTCATGGTTCTCTCATTCCACCAACGACTATGCCCATAGAATTATCCCGCACTGAAGATTTCTCACGGCGTCACATCGGTCCCGACGCCGCCGAAACCGCCTCCATGCTCGCCGAACTCGGCGCCGCAGACCTTGATTCGTTCATCGCAAGCGTCGTCCCCGCGGGCATTCGAGCCCGGAAGCCGCTCGCACTCGACCCGCCCCTCGGAGAGGAGGACACCCTCGCCAGGCTGAAGGCGATCGCATCGCAGAACCATCTCTACCGCTCGCTCATCGGCCTCGGCTATTCCGACACGGTGACCCCCAAGGTGATCCAGCGGAACGTCCTCGAGAACCCGGGGTGGTACACGCAGTATACGCCGTACCAGGCGGAGATCGCCCAGGGGCGCCTCGAAGCGCTGCTGAATTTCCAAACGATGGTCATCGACCTGACGGGGCTGCCGATCGCCAACGCGTCGCTCCTCGACGAGGCGACCGCGGCGGCCGAAGCGATGGCGATGTTCTTCGCGGTCAAGGACCACCCAAAAGGGGGGGTCTTTCTCGTCTCCTCCTCCTGCCATCCTCAGACCATCGCCCTTATCCGGACTCGGGCGAAGCATCTCGGCATCACCGTCGTCGCGGGGGACCACGGATCATGGCAGTTCACGCCTGAGGTCTTTGGTGCGCTCGTCCAGTATCCTGCGTCCGACGGCGCGGTGCACGATTACCGCGGCGTGTGCGAACGGGCGCACGCCCAAGGAGCGTTCGTCTGCGCTGCGACCGACCTTTTAAGCCTCACGCTGCTTGTCCCTCCCGGCGAGTTCGGCGCCGACGCCGCCGTCGGCAATTCACAGCGCTTCGGCGTCCCCTTGGGGTACGGCGGACCGCATGCCGCGTTCTTCGCGACACGCGAGGAGTTCAAACGGCATCTCTCCGGCCGCATCATCGGCGTTTCGATCGACGCCCGCGGCGCGCGCGCCCTCCGGATGGCGCTCCAGACGCGCGAACAGCACATCCGCCGGGAAAAAGCCACGTCGAACATCTGCACCGCACAGGTCCTCCTCGCGGTCATGGCGAGCATGTACGCCGTCTACCACGGCCCCGAGGGGCTTCGGGCGATCGCCGAAGGGATCCACGATCTGACGAAGGTCTTGGCGCGCGGCATCGCGCGGCTCGGCTACACGCTCCTCCACGACGACTTCTTCGATACGATCCACATCGCGGCGGGACCTGCCAAGCGGCAGTATCTCGACTCGACGCTCCACTCCGAAAAGATCAATGTCCGATGGATGGAGGACGGCTCCCTCGTGATCGCTCTTGACGAATGCTCCACCGCCGGGGAGATCGAGACGCTCCTGGACATCTTCGCGCACACCTCGACGAAGGTGTCGGCCGCCGAGATCGCCCGCACGGAAGAGCACGGCTACCGCGGACAGATGAAGCGCGCCTCGGCCTATCTCGCGCACCCCGTCTTCAACGCGCACCATTCCGAGACGGAGATGCTTCGCTACATCCGGTCGCTCGAGGAGAAGGACCTTTCCCTCACCCGAAGCATGATCCCCCTGGGATCGTGCACGATGAAGCTCAACGCGACGACGGAGCTCATCCCCATCACGTGGCGGGAGTTCAACGGCATCCACCCCTTCGCCCCGACGGACCAAGCGCGCGGATACCAGATCCTCTTCGAGGAACTCGAGGGGATGCTCAGGGAGATCACCGGGTTCGCCGGCATCTCCCTCCAGCCGAACTCCGGCGCCCAGGGGGAATACGCCGGCATGCTCGTCATCCGGGCGTATCACGAGGACCGCGGACAGGGGCACCGCACCGTCTGCCTCATCCCGTCATCGGCGCACGGCACGAACCCTGCGAGCGCCGTTATGGCGGGGATGGAGGTCGTCATCGTGCGCGCGAAGAGCGACGGCACGATCGACATCGACGACCTCGAGGAGAAGGCGCGGCTCCACAAAGACTCCCTCGCCGCGCTCATGGTGACCTATCCGTCCACGCACGGCGTGTTCGAGGAGGGGATACAACGGATCTGCGACATCGTGCACGCGAACGGCGGAATGGTGTATATGGACGGCGCGAATATGAACGCCCAGGTCGGGCTCTGCCGTCCGGCGGAGCTCGGGGCCGACGTGTGCCATCTCAACCTCCACAAGACGTTCTGCATCCCGCACGGCGGGGGCGGTCCCGGCGTCGGCCCGATCGGCGTTGTCCCCGCGCTCGTGCCGTTCCTGCCGTCCCATCCGATCGTGCCGATCGGCGGACCCAAAGCCATCGGACCCGTCTCATCGGCCCCGTGGGGAAGCGCGGGGATCCTCGCCATCTCCTGGGCGTACATCGTCATGATGGGGCCGCAGGGGCTGACCCGTGCGACAAAGATCGCCATCCTCAACGCGAACTACATGGCAAAGAAGCTCGAACGGTCCTATCCGATCGTCTACAAGGGGGCCCAGGGACGCGTCGCTCACGAGTTCATCATCGACCTGCGCCCCATCAAGGCGAGCGCCGGCATCGAGGTCGAAGACGTCGCGAAGCGCCTCATGGACTACGGTTTTCACGCACCGACGACGTCGTTCCCGGTCGTGGGCACGCTCATGATCGAGCCGACCGAGAGCGAGTCGAAGGAGGAGCTTGACCGCTACTGCGACGCGCTCGTCTCGATCCGCGCAGAGGTCAAGGAGATCGAGGACGGGAAGGCCGACCGCGAGGACAATGTGCTGAAGAACGCTCCGCATACCGCCGATATGGTCGTGGCGGACACGTGGAAGTTCTCGTATCCCAGAGAGAAGGCCGCGTATCCCGTTCCCTGGCTCCGCACGCGGAAGTTCTGGCCGACCGTCGCCCGGATCAACAGCGTGTACGGGGACAGGAACCTCATCTGCGCCTGTCCGCCCATCGAGGAGTACGAGCCGAAGGATGCTTCGGCGGAAGGGAAACGGGAGTAACTGCCCATGGAGCATCCCGAGCGCATCCTCATCCTCGATTTCGGATCCCAGTATACGCAGCTCATCACGCGCAGGGTCCGGGAACTCGGCGTCTATTCGGAGCTCCATCCGTTCAACTTCCCCATCGAGGAGATACGGAAGTTCCGGCCGAGCGGGATCATCCTGTCGGGAGGCCCTGCGAGCGTCTATGAGCAGGACGCACCGCACTCCACGCCAGAGCTCTACGATCTCGGCATTCCCATCCTCGGGATCTGCTACGGCTTTCAGCTCATTTCGTACCAGCTCGGAGGCCAGGTCGACACGTTCGCCCGGAAGGAGTACGGCCCAGCGAACGTCATCGTCGACGACACCTCGGACCTCTTTGCGGGGTTCGTGCCGGCGAACGGCAGCTCGGAGATCTCCACGCCCGTCTGGATGAGCCACGGCGACGCGCTCACGAAGATCCCTCCGGGGTTCCAAGTCCTCGCGCACACCGCGAACTCCCCCATCTGCGCGATCCGCAACGCCGCGAAGAAGATCTACGCGGTCCAGTTCCATCCCGAGGTCGTCCATACGCCCAAAGGGAAGGTGATCCTGCGGAACTTTCTCTTCACGATCGCGGGATGCAAGGGCGGCTGGGATGCGGGCTCCATTGTCGACCGCGCGGTCGACGAGATCCGCGCGAAGGTCGGGACGCAGAACGTCATCTGCGCCTTAAGCGGCGGGGTGGATTCCTCGGTGCTTGCGGTCCTCCTCCACAAGGCGATCGGCGACCAACTGTACTGCATCCACATCAATAACGGCCTCATGCGGAAGAGCGAGAGCGAGCAGGTGACCCGGCTCTACCGCGACACGTACAAGTTCAACCTCGACGCCGTCGACGCGTCCGACATCTTTCTCGGCAAACTCGCCGGGGTCGTCGACCCGGAGCAGAAGCGGAAGATCATCGGACTGACGTTCATCGAGTTCTTTGACCGGGAGGCGAAGTCGATCGGCAACGTCGGGTTTCTCGCCCAAGGGACGCTCTACCCCGACGTCATCGAATCTGTCTCGTTTCGGGGGCCCTCGCACAAGATCAAGACGCACCACAACGTCGGGGGCTTGCCGGACCGGATGAAGCTCAAGCTCATCGAGCCGTTTCGGGAGCTGTTCAAGGACGAGGTGCGGGCGGTCGGCAGGGTCCTCGGACTCCCCGAACAGCTCATCACCCGGCATGCGTTCCCGGGACCCGGACTGGCGGTGCGGATCATCAGCGATGTGACGCCGGAGAAGATCAGGATCGTGCAGGAGGCGGATGAGATCTTTATCGAGGAGATACGGCGCGCGGGTCTCTATGAATCGATGTGGCAGGCGTTTGCGGTGCTCCTCCCGGTGCAGACGGTCGGCGTCATGGGCGACCAGCGGACCTATGACAACGTCATCGCACTCCGGGCTGTCCACAGCCTCGACGGCATGACGGCGGACTGGGTCCACCTTCCGTTCGAGCTGCTCGGGAAAGTGTCGAGCCGTATCGTGAACGAGGTGCGAGGCGTGAACCGCGTCGTCTACGACATCAGCTCCAAACCCCCCTCAACGATCGAATGGGAGTAGCGCGCGTCCGCGCTACTCCTGTACCTTCGCCCCCGTAGAATCCGACAGCTGCTTCGCCCGTTTGACCCAGGCGGCATACACATCGTTCGACAGCACGGAATACTCCCCATCTCGGACCACGACATCGCGGATCATTTTACGGTCGGCCCACGGATTGGTCACGCGGAGGAAGTACGTCCCCGGCTGGACCTTGAAGAACGCCTGGTGGAGGTTGTTGAGCGCCGCCTGGGCCTTCATCGGGCTGGAAAGCTGCGCGGCGAGCGATCCAGGGTGTCCGGAGAGCGTGTCGTGGAGGTAGCGTCGAAGTTCGATGTTCGCACTCTTCGCATTGAGCGTCTTGCCCTTCTTGATACCCGTGAACTCCAGCATGACCCCGGAGGCGAGGCCCGTCTGGACGAAGCGCGGCGTCCAGGGGGAAGCCGTCTCGAGGAGCGTCTGGTCCGGCAGGTCCTCGCTCGCGGGCTGTCCCGGGAGGGACGCGGAAAGGTCGAAGAGCGTGTCAGCTTGCGTAATCGCGGAGATGGCCGCGGGGAGAGGTGTTGCGTGCACTTCCGGAACGGATGACGAGCAGCCGGCGAACGCGAGGGCAGTAGCCAACGCACAAAATGGGATGAAACGCTTCATTTCCGGGAGCTGAACTGTAGGGGGAACGATTCGCCCTCAACATAAGAAAACGTCCCATCGAATGCAATAGAAAGCCCGGCACACGAACAATGTGCCGGGCTTTTCGTTGGAGGAACGTGTCGTGCTCGCTACTTCACGAGGACCATTTTCCGGACCTCGGAGAACCTCGCTGTCGGATCGCCGCTCTTTGCTGCGTCCATGCGGTAGAGATAGACGCCGCTCGCGAGGCGTGACGCGTCGAACACGACGCTGTGGGCGCCCGCTTCGAGCTCATGGTTGTCGAGGAGGACCGAGACCTCCTGTCCGATGAGGTTGAAGATCCTGATGGTCGTCCTACTCGCCGCCGGGAGTTCGAACCGGATGGACGTCGAGGGGTTGAACGGATTCGGGTAGTTCTGCTGCAGAGAGAAGTCCTTCGGCACAGCGCTCGCTTCGGCGATCAACGTCAGGCGCGCGGTCGCCCCGAGCGTGATCGTCGAAGAGCCCTTGTCGGACGACGCGATCGTCGTCCCGCGCTCATTGACGAGGCGGAAGCGTCGATCGGTCGGGGTCGACCAATCGACCGTCACACTGCGGCTCGGCAGCTGGAGCGAGAGCGGATATGAATGCGGCAACCGGAGATCCGTCGGGAGCAGCTCGGTCATATTGCCCGAGGCGAACCGAACGTCGAACGCGCCGGCCGGGGGAACGGGAGGAAGTTCACGCGTCACGCTGTTGGTCCCAGAGGCGAGCGAGAGCGTCTGGGCATTGCCAGCGTCATCACGGATCGTGAGAGAGACCTCCTCGGACGCAACAGGCCGGGGCGAGGTGCCCGAAGAGACGGTGCCGGCAGAGGCCAGCATCGTGAGCGTGCCGGTGCCGGAGGCCTTGACCCAGTATCCTCTCCCCGGTTCGATGACGCTCGCGGATGCATAGCCCCCGCCGTAGGAGAAGTAGTCCGTCGCGACGATGCTCGCGGGGATCGATTGGAGCGCAGAGACGGCGACCGGGTACGAGAGCGAGCCGATGAGATTCCACCCCTGTACGAGGTGGATGGTCTGCGTGAGCCGTTCCGCTCCGGGGAGGGAAAGCACCTGGCTGCCGGCGAATTTCATCCAGTAGCCGGCGCCGTATGCCAGTGTGTCGGACGGCTGGTATCCGCCGGTGAATCCGAACGCTTCGGAGGTCGCGGCCGGGAACACGGCGCTCGTATGAAGGTCCGCAGCTCCGACGGGAACCGAGACGAGGTTCCAGTCGGGATGGACGCTCATAAGGCCGGTCTGGGTCACAGGCTGGGAGGAAAGCACCGCGTTGACCGCCGCGATGGTCGGCACGTTGTTCACGTAGGCGAGCGTCGCACCAACGCGGAACGTGGCGCTTCCCGGCTTCTGGAACGTGAGCGTGTAGTTGCCCGCGGCGAGACCCGGAATGCTGTAGGCGCCGGCGTTATCGCTGATCGTCGAGCCGGCGACCGCGCCTCCGGATGTCGAGATGACGACGATGGCGCCCGGAAGCGGTGAGACTGCGGTCGTGACGTGCGCCGCGGCCTTGCCCGGGAGCCCGTTCTCGGACTCGACCTCTCCTTCGATCCTGTTCAATCCGTCCGCGGTGTCGCTCGCGAGGTAGATGTCTGCGCCGGCGACGCTCGAGCCGTCGACGAAGATCACTGCCGCGCTGTCAAGGAAGGCCGTTCCGCCCGAGGGAGTGTAGAACGTCGGGATGAATTCGTCGTCGTCCTTGGCCAGGACGATGTAGAAGCCGGTCGGGAGGCCGTCAAGGGAGTATGCGCCGCCCGAATCGCTGTGCGTGGAAGTGATAAATCCGGTGAACTGACCCATGAAGTTCTTCTGCAGGCCCAGGACATGGCTCCGCAAGGGAGTGCTGTCCGCCGCCGCGCGGATCGTGCCCGAGATGACGCCTGTTCCCGAGATCCTATGGTGCCCGGGAAGAAGGGCAAAGTCGATGCCCGTCGTGTCCCCGGTGAGCGTCAGCAGGTCCGCCTCGAGAACGGAGCTCTTTCCGTCCCAGAACTGTTCGAAGAACCCTTCGGCCTTCGCCCGGACGAAGTAGGAGCCTGCACTGAGGGCGAGGTGATACGCTCCCAGGCTGTCCGTCGCGGTGCTCGAGCCGTCGTCGCTGCCGGATCCGTCATGATGGTCGTTGTTGAAGCCATCGTCGCTGCCCGATCCGCCATGATGGTCGTCGTTGAAGACGTCGTCGCCTCCATCCGAATGGTGGCGGGACCGAAATGCGGTGACGTGCGCGCCGCCAAGCGGTGCGCCCGATGAATCCCGGACGACGCCGGAGAGCATCACATGCGTATGTGCGCTGTCCGCCGCCGCGTGGAGGACGAAGTCGGCGCTGACGTTCGCACCTTCTGCGACGACGACCCCGGTCGCGTCGGAGAGTCGGGTGACGCCGTTGTACCATTCACCCTGGAACCGCCCGCTGTCGGCGTCTGCCCGGATGAAGTACGTCCCCGCGTTCACCATCGGAAAATCATAGGATCCCGTGCTGTCGGTGCGGGTCTTGAGGACGAAGATGCCATGCGTCGCGTCGAAGATCTTGATGCGGACATGACCGATCGGGTTGCTCGACGGGTCGGTGACATGGCCGCTGATGGCGCCGGGAGGGCCGCCGAGGACCATGATGCTGAATTTCTGTTCCGCTTTCCTGTCGGAGGAGGATGAGCAGATCCTCGCGCGGAGCTCCACCTCGAAGATACCGATCGATCCCGGCGTCCAGCTGATGGCGCCGGTGGAGGGATCCATTGTCATGCCGTGAGGCGCGTCGTGCAGTTCGAAGCAGACGGTCAGTCCCGAAGGCTGCGTCACCACAATGGGCTGGTAGGAGTAGGGTAGATTGACGGCCGTCATTTTGGCCGGCGTCGAGTTGAAGGCGATGTTGCCGTGGTCCCCGCCGTCCGAGGAATCGTGGGACGATCCGGTGGAAACGCCGATCGTATGACTCGGCATGCTCTCGACGCTGCCTGCGTACATTGCCGTCACGTAATAGCCGAAGTGAAGGTCCGGAGCGGCCGAGCTGTCGTTGAATCCCCGGTCATGCGCAGTGCCGATCACCGAAAAAGCGGAGTCTCCGCCGCCGTTGCGGTAGACGCGGTAGAGGAGGGGCTGTTGCATCGACTCGGGTGCATGCCATCGGAGTTCGACGACGCGGTCCGATGCGGAATAGGAGCCTTCAAGCTCCGTCGGCGGTGCCTGCGCGAGCGCAGCGGCGGCGCAGAGCGCCGTGAGTGCGACGAGAAATCGGAGAAACGACGAGACCTGCTTCATGAAATGACCCTTTCTGAGATGGTGGACGAGTGCCCCACGGGGATCACCCTGGGTGGCGCATATGGTCTGGAATGTCTCAACTAGTGTGCCACGACGTTCGGATCCTGTTCGACATCGAACAGGCGCAAAAATCGACATTTATGAACCACAACAGAGCTTGGCGTGGGGGCGCGTGTGGCGCAGGTACCCCACCGGTGAGAGGCGTCGCGAGGGGCAATGGGACTCGCTCTGGACACGCCCTCGGTGAAACGGTCGGAGGACGGCCGGGGATCTACTCCTTGAACTGTTGCACGTCGATCGCGAACTCGGCGATCTTACGGTAGATCGTCTTGCGGTCCACGTCCATCTTCCGGGCCGCCTGATTGAGATTTCCCCCGCACTCCTGGAGGATTCGCACGAGAAATTTCCGCTCGGCGTCTTGGACGACCTGGTCGAGGTACTTCTTGTACGGAAGGGAGGTGGCCGCGGCCGCAACGCCTTCGACAGGCGGCTGGCCGGGACTCGGGAGAAGTTCCAAGGAGGTGATGACCTCACCTTCCGCCTTGATGATCGCACGCTTGATGAGGTTCTCGAGCTCCCGGACGTTCCCCTTCCAGGAGTAGTTCATCATATCGTGGATGCACTCCGCGCTGAACCCCGAAACGTTCGTTCTGCCAAGGGTCTTATGCCTCTCCAGAAAATGCTGGGCGAGGAGCGGGATGTCGTCCAGGCGTTCTCTGAGCGGGGGGAACGAGAGGGGGAAGACATTGAGGCGGTAGAAGAGGTCCTCCCGAAACGTCCCGTCGGCGGTCATCGCATCGAGACTCCTGTTCGTCGCGGCGATGATGCGGACGTCCACCGAAATGATCCCGTTGCTCCCGAGCCGCGATATCTGCTTCTCTTGGAGGACGCGCAGGAGTTTCGTCTGGAGGAGGAGGGGCACGTCGCCGATCTCGTCGAGAAACACCGTCCCGCCGACCGCCTCTTCGAACTTGCCGATGCGCCTCCGAGCGGCCCCGGTGAACGATCCGGCCTCGTGGCCGAAGAGTTCGCTCTCCAAGAGGGACTCAGGGATCGCGGAGCACTGGACGGTGATGAAGGGCGCGGCCCGGCGGGAGCTGTTGAAGTGGATGGCCTTCGCGAGGAGCTCCTTCCCCGTGCCCGTTTCGCCGGTGATGAGGACGGTGACGTCCGTGTCCGCGACTTGGCGGACCTGCTTGAACACCTTGCGCATCGCGTCGTTCTGGCTGACGATATTGGTGAAGTTCGTCTCGATGCGGATGACATTCCGCAAGTGCTCGAGTTCTCTTGATCTCCTGCGCTCTTCGACGGCACGCTGGATCTTGATGAGCAGTTCATCGTTGTTCGCGGGCTTCGTGACATAATCGTACGCCCCGAGACGCATCGCGTCCACGGCGGTCTGGATCGATCCGAACCCGGTCACCATGATGACGGTCGTGCCGGGATACTCCTGCTTGATCCGGCGGAGCAGTTCGATGCCGTTCATCTCCTCCATGACGAGGTCCGAGAGCACGAGGTCGAAGTCCTTCTTCCGGAGGAGTTCGAGCGCTTCCGCGGCGCTCGGGGCCGCTTGGGTCGCGTACCCCGCATCCTGAAGGAGCGCGGTGGTCGCGACCCTGAACGCGCGGTCGTCGTCAACGATGAGGATCTGTGTGGTCGGGGCTGCCATAATGATCCTTTGCTAGAGCGATCCGGCTGAAGTTGCTGGAAACGTGAGAGTGAAGGTCGTACCGCCGCCGACGGAGCTCTTCACGGTGATGAGGCCCTTGTACTGCTGCACGATGCCGTACGTGACGCTCAGGCCGAGGCCGACGCCGCTCACCTTGCTCTTCGTGGTGAAGAAGGCGTCGAAGATCCGGTGGATGTTCTCCGGAGGGATGCCGACGCCCGTGTCGGCGACGGTCGTGAGGACGCTTCCGTTTTGGGCGCAGGTGGTGATTGAAATGGTCCCGCCCTGCGGCATGGCATCCCGGGCATTGAGGATGAGGTTCACGAAGACCTGTTTGAGCTTGTCCGGCGCGGCCTGGACGGCCGGGAGGGGATCGCGCAGCGAGGTCACGACGCGGATCCGGTTCTGGTTGAGCGTCTCGGCGTACGACGCGGCCACGTCGCGGATGATCTCGTTCATGCTTACGGCGACCGTCGGTTCCTGCACGGCCATGGACGTACGGTAGACCTGGAGGAGCTGCTGCGTGAGCCGGGCGAGCCGTTCGACCTCCTCGTACGCCACGTCGAGAAGTTCCCGCTCCGGAGCGCTCGCGGGCGTCCTCTTGAGAACGGTCTGAAGGGAGCTGAGGATATTATGGACCGGGTTGTTGATCTCATGAGAAAGCTGCGCGGTGAGCCGCCCGGTCGCCGCGAGGCGCTCGGACTTTACGAGTTCCTGCTGCGTCTCACGGAGCTTTTGCAGAGCCTCTTCGAGGTCCTCGTTACGGTCGGCAAGCTGCTGGATCTTCTCCTTGAGGGAGGCGCTCATCGACTGGAAGTTCTGGGCGAGGAACTTCAACTCGACGCCGCTCGGAACGTCGATGCGGACGTCGTAATTGCCCTTGGCGACCTCGGCCGTGCCGCGCACGAGTTCGGCGATGGGACGCGTGATGCTCCGCGCGATGAGGTATCCGATGCCGATCGTCATCAGGAGGACAGCGACGGAGAGGATAAGGAACGCGTTCCGCACGGGCTCCAATGCGGCCCGGACCTCGCGGCTCACCGAGATGAGGATGACCAGGGAGACCTGCGCCGAGTCTATGGCCTCGGTGGACCGATTTGCGCCGAGCCGGAGCCTCGTCCCTTCGTAGGCGTCGCCGGAGGTCGGAATCGCGACGATGACGGCGCTGTCGGCGCCGGGGAGCGCTAGAGCGACCCGGGCGAGGATCTCGCGCCGGAGGGAGAGGGAGAGAGGGGAGTCGCCGGATTCAGGCGAGGGAACTAGGAGGATGTCGCTTCCCGTCATCGATCGAAGCGTCTGCATCTCCGCAGCGCTGATCTCGAAGCCGATGGTGACGGTTCCGACGGTATCGGGGCCGACGATGACGGGCGCGGAGGCGAGCCGGAGCGCCATCGAGTCGAGGTTCAAGACGTCGGTGGAGACAGGGCGTCCGGGCGGACGGAGGGACGGCATCGCATTGAGTGAAAATATTCGAGGTGCTCCGTGGACGAGCTGGACGAGGGGTTCGTTCCGGACGTTCGTCAGCATGAACAGGTCTGCGCGGGTACTCTGCTGGAGCTCCTCCGCAAGCTGGCGGATGGTGTTCCGGTCCCCGAGTTCCGCGACCGCTTTCAGCCGCGGTGTCTCGGCGATGATCTGGCACGACTTCGCGACCTCCTCGAGACGCAAGGCGTTGAGTTCGCGCAGGGTGGAGTACTGGCTCCGCAAGTTCCCGGCGGTCCTCGCCTCGACCTGCTGACTCGTCCAGTAATTGACGACGAGGTAGCTCGCGATGAGGAGACCAGAGACGATGCCGGAGATCGACAGGAGGATGATGTTGCGGAATTTCATGGGAGCAGCCTCAGAAGCTCACCACCGACTGCACGCCGAAGGAATTGTCGCGCGGATCGCTCGGAAGGCCGAACGTCCGGTTCCAGACATAGACCGCCTTCAGAAGCATCTCGCGGCTCACGCGGTACCCGAGCGCGGTCTCCACCCTCATCACGTTATGGTCCCATCGTTCCGGTGAGGAGAGAACGCCGTAGATGTTGCGCGACATCTTGTTGAACCGGAGCTCGCCGACGCGGGCCCCGACGGTAAATCGCGGTACGATGGTATAGCGCGCTTCGGCGGAGTATCCGAATGCGTCGAGCGAAGCGCCGTACTCATCGGCAAAATCCCAGGAGTTGAAGAAGGTCTCGCCGTAGAACGAAAAATGCTCGAAGCTGAAATCGATGTCGCCGCCGAATGTCCGCTGCTGGTGCGTCAGCGGATCGTACGTTGCGGGATACGGGTATCCCTGGGGGGAATTCCAGCTGTCCTTCAGGAACGGTCCTTTGGCCCACGAGGCGCCGATGGTCAGGCCGATGACGGGCGTGACGGAGAGCCGGGCGATCTTCCCGATCCCCTTGCTTCCGTTGAGCCCGTTGGTGGCGTACGTGCTCGTCGAGCTCAGCATCCCGTTGGTGAGGGCGAACGCGTAATCCACGACGCCGACACTGCCGAACGCCTTGAACCCAAGATCATAGAGCCCCCTGTCGAGAAGCCGGAAGTTGTTCGTCGCGGCGGAATATTGCGGATCGGTCGAGTAGATCTCGTAATCCGATCTCCTGAGCGTCGTGGCATGTTCGCGTCCGAGCGGAAGAGTGAGGAACGGATTCGTTTTCGGATACCGCCGCTCGCCGAGGTTGCCGAAGGGGATCTCGGTCTCGCCCGCCTCGACATTGAGCGGAAGGGAGAGGACATCGGTCACGCGCAGGACGAAGAGGTCGACATTGAGCGTCCGGTCTTGATCCATCCGGAAGCTCGAGAGGAAGAGCACGTTGTCGGAGAGCTCCGCATCGACGAACAGATCCCCCCGCCATCCGAACGTACTTCTCCCGTCGTTGAAGGAGTACTGGGAAGGCCCGGGCTGGGACGCGGTCCAGGCGGCAGAGGCCTGACCGGCGATGTGCACCTGGCCGAAAGTGCGCGTTACGCCTCCTAAGAGGAACAGGAGGACGAGCGCGGCAAGGAGCGTTCGCACGGATATGCGAGGGTTGCGGTTCATTGGAACATCACGGTCGTAGTTTCTCCGGCTTTCACAGTGATGCGCTTGCTTTCCATCTTCTTCCGGCCGTACCAGTATGCAAGGGTGTAGTGCCCTTCCGGAACGGCCGGGATCGCAAAGTTGTCGTCATCGTCGCAGACGGCGAAATACGGGTGGTCGAAGACGAGGATCGTCGCGTACATGTACGAATGAATGTCGCAAAAGACGTTGACCGTGCCGGGCTTGTCGAATCGGACCGACCGCATGTCGCCGCGGGGGTAGCGGCCGAGATCGAACTCCTTCGGCTGCGAATAGGAAAAGACGTTATGGAACAGGTTGTCGTTGTTCGGAAAATCCACCGTCGTCCCCGCCGAGACCGCGAGAACGAGCGGCCGGAAGACCATCTGGAACTGGTTGAGACGGGGGTGCTCCGCCGGTGGGGGGGTCGGCGCGCGGACGCCGGCGTCTTCGATGTAGACAACGGCGAGTTCCGCGAGCCGGTACGACTGGATCGGCTCGCCGGCATGGTTGTGGCTGTCGTAGTGCAGGAGTTTCTTCTCCCGCATGAAGCTCCCGGAGATGTCCTCTGCTGGGGCGAGGATCGAACCCTGTATCGTGCCCGTCGCGCCGTTCTGCTGGGCGCGGACGATGTGGCACGCCGCGGCCAGAAGGATGAGCGAACAGATACAATACGCATAAACGCGTCGGAACGAGGCGTGTCTCACGGCTGACGGGATCTCATGAATGTTCGACTGGTACAGACCACCGCAATGTAGCGGTTTGCGGGGAGAGAATCAACGCGCGTCCCTATGCTCTCCCCGGACCGTCAGTTGTTCTTCGCGCCTTCGTTGATCCATTGCTTGATGAGGGCGATCGTCGCGTCGTCGAGGTACGGTCCTCCGAGCGGCATGCGACTGCCGAAGGGCGGTGTCGGCGAGATCTTCTGGACGATTACGCTGCCGTCCGCATTGCCAGGCGTAATGGCGGGACCGTGGTTGCCCCCAGTCATCAACGCACTTACCGTCCCCACAGACAACCCCGACGTCCCGCCATGACAGCCTGTACAACCGTGATTCGAAAATATCGGTAGGATCTGATGCACGAAGGAGACCCCTCCGGGCGGCGGCGGCGTCGTGCTACCGCCAGTCGCTGGGGGATCCACGCCGGCGTCCTTGCACGAAGCAAGGCCGAGCAGAATGAACGCGCAGCAGAAGATGAGAAGCGCCTGTTTGGCGGTCGCGCCGCCTGACGTGGTGTCGAGAGAGTTGTTCATGAGGTCAGTTATCCTTTTTCGTTTCAGTGGTTCATATCAATCGTGCGTTCAGTGGAGAATGGTCGCACACGCGAAGCAATTGGTTCCGCCTCCCGCCCCCGGGGAGTTGGGAGAATGGATGCAACCCGGGAGCGAGGCGGCGGAGATGATCATGGGACTGAGAGAGAAACATCGCGTTGTCATTGGTCCGGTTGAGAGAAGATCGGGTTCGTTCTTTCATCCTTCTCCTGCAAGGAGCGTACCAACTTGCCCGGGAAGCGATCGACCGCTCCCATGAGCAAAAAACCGAGAAATGCCGTCTTGGAGGAAGCTCCGACCGTCCATTCCTGTGGCGGACGGTCCACAGGAGGGCCTGGGGAACGGCGTGACGTGGGACTTCAAAGGGACTATCGGAATTTGGAATGGCTCGCCAAAATTCGTATTTTCAATCCGATTGACCCGTCGCATACCCCATATCATCGCCATCCTTCTGCTGTTTCCGGCGTTCTGCATTCCCCTCACGGACGTTTTCGTGGGCGTCGGACAGCTCCGGGGCGGAGGAGCCGCGCAGTGCTGCGAACGCTGTTCTGGTTCGGTATGCAATTGTTCCGGCGGAGGGTCTGCCTCCTGCGGCAGAAGCGGCTCATCGGATCAGGGAAGCGGCTGCACGCTCGGACAGATGGGGTGCGCCGCGGGTGGGCTCCGCTCCGGCATCGCCCTTCAGAAGGAATGTACCACTCTGCTGGTTGCACCGTTGATCGGCCCCTCACCCCGGCTCGTTGCCTTTCATCTGTGTGCGGGCGCTCAGGCCCTTGCCGGCGTTTCATTCCGCGTGTTTCACCCCCCCCTGAGCTGATCCCGACCCCGGTCCACCATTTCACGTGACGCGTTTCCCTGCGGCGGCAGTGTTCCCCCTTGCAGGGAAACGAACGCCCATCCCTGTACCTTGACAAGGATCGCTGCTCTATGAAAACGTCTTCAAGCACCATACTGTATCTCCTTCTTGCAGCCGTCCTGGCCCGGACACCTCTTTGTGCGAGCTGCGGATCCGCATCGTGCCCACTGGCGTCGCAGCGGGGTCTCCGCGCGGGGACACTTCAGCTCTCGTACTTCCGCGAATACATCGATCAGGACAGGATCTACGTCGGTTCATCGAGATCGTACGTCGGTGCGATCCGGTACGACCACGACGAAGTGCGGACGATCAACGAGCGTGAAACATTTCATCTGGCGGCGGGATTGAGCGAGCGGATTGGGCTGAGCATCGATCTCCCTTTCGTCCGGAGACAACACAGCCATATCCACCACGATGCGGGCGGGGACCAGTTGGAGCAGTGGAACTTCAGCGGGCTTGGGGACGTGCGGGCGTCGTGCAGGATCTCGCTTCTCTCGCCGGGAGCCCCGGAAGATGCGGAACTCAGCGTCTTGGGAGGGGTGAAGCTGCCGACCGGCGTGACCGATTTCGCCAATGCGGAGGGTGAGACGGCGGAGATCGCGCTCCAGCCCGGGTCAGGATCCACCGACGCTTTCGCCGGACTGCAGTTCCGCCAGGACGTCGCGCCTGTTCCGACGCTCTCCGGCGAGTACAGTGCGCTGCCTCTCATCGCGGAAGTGCATGTCCAGTGGAACGGCCGTGGCCCTGGAGGCTGGCGGTTCGGATCCGTTTTCCAGGCGCATCTCGGCACAGCGTACGAAATGAGCCGGCACGTAAGTTTCCTCCTTCAGCTCAATGGCAAGTTCGTGGACTACGCCGACGTCGGGAGCACCGGCGAACCGCGCGAAAATACCGGCGGATCATGGCTCTTCCTCACCCCGGGACTCGACGTGCGCTTCGGCGACGGGTTCTCCGGTTTTGCGAACCTCCAGCTTCCGGTCTACCAGGACGTCCACGGCATTCAGCAGACATCGCGGTTCAACCTGCAGTTCGGGCTCAGTGCGGTGTTTAGCGTGACGGGGGAGTGATCGAGGGCGCGCGTCCACTGCTGCGCCGGGGCTGAGGTACAGAATGACAAAGGGCGCGCCGGTCATCCGGCGCGCCCTTTGCAGATCAGACGTTTGCGTATCGACGAGGGTCGCTCGGGGGGGGGCCTAGGAGCAGCCCGAGGTCTCCCCGCAGTTCACGCATTTGTAGCAGGTACCCGACCGAACCATGATGCTGCCGCAGGAGTGGCACGGAGGTGCGTCGGCCTGGGCCTGGTACACTTCCTTTTCATGACGTTCCCGCGCGGGGTTCGAGGAGACATTGCTTTCTTTGAGCGCGCCGGCGACCGCCATCTCGACATGCTCTTCGATGTTCTTCGGGAGCTCGTCCGGAGGGAGAAACTTCTTTCCGAGCCACCGGAACATGTAGTCGAGCACCGATTTCGCGATGGGGATGTCGCGGTTGCCCGTGAACCCGCTCGGCTCGAAGCGCATGTGCTGGAACTTCTCGACCAAGACGCGCAAGGGGACGCCGTACTGGAGCGCCATGGAGACTGACGTCGCGAAGGCGTCCATGAGGCCGGAGATGGTCGACCCTTCCTTCGACATCGTGATGAAGATCTCGCCGGGAGTGCCGTCCTCGTAGAGGCCGACGGTGACGTATCCCTCGTGTCCCGCGATGGAGAACTTATGGGTGACGGCTTGGCGCTCGTCCGGAAGCCGGCGGCGGACCGCTTTCCGCTTCGCCGTTTCGCCGACGAGGGCGTCGAGGCTCGTATTGAGAGGCTGGGTCCTCTTGCAGCCGTCGCGGTAGATCGCGATGGCTTTGAGGCCCATCCTCCAGGCTTCGACGTACGTCCGTGCGATGTCCTCGACGGTCACGTCCGAAGGCATGTTCACCGTCTTCGAGATGGCGCCCGAGATGTAGGGCTGCACGGCGGACATCATCTTGACATGACCCATATACTGGATCGTCCGGACGCCCTTGGCGGGCTTGAACGCGCAGTCGAACACCGAGAGGTGCTCTTCCTTCATGTGCGGAGCGCCTTCGATCGTGTCGTTCTTGTCGATGTAGGCGAGGATGTGCTCGATCTGCTCGTCGATGTAGCCGAGCTTCTTCAGGGAGAGCGGGACGGTCTGGTTCACGATCTTGAGCATGCCGCCGCCGACGAGCTTCTTGTACTTCACGAGCGCGATGTCGGGCTCCACGCCCGTCGTGTCGCAGTCCATCATGAAGCCGATGGTGCCGGTGGGCGCCAGAACGGTCGCCTGGGAGTTCCGGAAGCCGTACTCCCGGCCGATGGCGTAGGCGTCGTCCCAGACTTTCCGGGCGGAGGTGAGGAGGTCGCTCGGAACGTGTTTGTCTTCGATCCTGTCCGCGGCGAGGCCGTGCATCTTCATGACCTTGAGCATCGGTTCGCGGTTCTTCTGGAACCCGCGGAACGGTCCCATTTCCTTTGAGACGACCGCAGACTGCTTGTAGGCCTGGCCGCACATGAGCGCGGTGATGGCGGCCGAGTACGAACGGCCTTCATCGCTGTCGTAGGCGAGGCCGCGGGCCATGAGGAGCGCGCCGAGGTTGGCGTAGCCCAGGCCGAGCGGACGGTATTCGTGGCTGTTCGCGGCGATCTTCGGCGTCGGGTAGCTCGCGTTCTCCACTTCCATTTCCTGCGCCGTGATGGTGATCGACACGGCGTGGCAGAACGACTCGACGTCGAACTCGCCGTCGGGGTTACGGAACTTCATGAGGTTCAAGGACGCGAGATTACACGCGGTGTCGTCGAGGAACATGTATTCGCTGCACGGATTCGACGAGTTGATCTGCGCAGTGTTCGAGCAGGTGTGCCAGTTGTTGATCGTCGTGTGGAACTGCATGCCGGGATCGCCGCAGATCCATGCGGTTTCGGCCATCTCCTTCATGACGTCGCGGGCGCGCAGGTGTTCCATCGTCTTGCCGTCCCGGACGGCCTTCGTGAGCCACTCCTTGTCGTCGACCGAGGCTTTCATGAACTCGTCGGTCACGCGGACGGAATGGTTGGCATTCTGGTAAAACACGGAATCGTACGCTCCGCCCGGCACGTTGAAGCCGCCGTCATAGCCGGCGTCGATGAGGGCCCATGCCTTCTTCTCCTCGTCGGCCTTGCAGCGGATGAAATCCATGATGTCGGGATGGTCGGCGTTGAGGATGACCATCTTCGCGGCGCGGCGCGTCTTGCCGCCCGATTTGATGACGCCGGCGAACGCGTCGTAGCCCTTCATGAACGAGACGGGGCCGGATGCCGTGCCGCCGCTCGTGAGGCCTTCGCGTGAGGAGCGCAGCGTGGAGAGGTTGGAGCCCGTGCCGGATCCCCACTTGAAGAGCCGCCCTTCCGTCTTGGCGAGGTCGAGGATCGACTCCATGGTGTCCTCGACGGAATTGATGAAGCAGGCGGAGCACTGCGGCTTCTCTTCAATGCCGCAGTTGAACCAGACGGGGCTGTTGAACGACATGTACTGGTTGACGAGCAGGAACGTCAGCTCGGAGTAGAAGGTCTCTGCATCTTCATCGGACGCGAAGTAACCGCCTTTCTTGCCCCACTCGGTCATGGTGCGGGAAACGCGGTTTACCAGCTGACGCACGCTCATCTCACGCTGCGGCGTTCCGAGCTTGCCGTGAAAGTATTTCGACACGACGACGTTCGTCGCGGTCATCGACCAGCTCTTGGGCACTTCGACGTTCTTCTGCTCGAAGATCGTCTCGCCCTTTTCGTTGCTGATCGCGGCCGTGCGGAACTCCCATTCGATCTCATCGAACGGATGGACGCCGAGCTTCGAATAGTATCGGCGGAATGCGAGGCCGCGGCGCTGCTGGACTCCTTCGGATTTTGCTGGCTTGCCGGTCGCAGGCGACTCGGCTCCTCCCAGCACAGCCATCTCGGGGTTGGCCATGGGTGATGTCTCCTCTTGTATAACGGGGTGAAAACACAAATCGTGAATTAAACGACATGACCGCCGGACGAGCTGCCGGTGATCTCTCAATTGATATAATTTTGCTGATTTGTGAACATCTCTGGAGGAGTCTCTTACATCTGCCTCAACCTGTGAAACTCGAGCGACTCACTCTAGCATGTTCGGTCAGCGGAAGGGGTATTCGATGTCACCATCCTCGAAACAGGTAAATCAGTGACATTGGGACGAAATATATACAGTTGGGTATAAGAAGTCAAGTAAAAAATTATTAAAATTTCATTGGAGCCGGTAGCAATTGACTGAACCACAATTTTCCCTTGACCAAATCGTGGAAATCCTTATGGATAGGGCACCGGTTGTGCGCGCTGCGACATGCCCGTTCCAGACGGATTTCCATGCTTTACGAACGGCCTGATCGCCGGTTGCATTTCACCGTGGCGGCGGTTATTTTACGCGCGTCCTATAAAATGCGCACGCCTTCACATATGATCATCCATCCTCACACGCCGATACTGTGTCGACGCCCGTAACGTTCACGACGCTTGCGGAAATGTTCGAACGCCTGAGCGCGGCATTCGCCGCGGAAGGGCGGCCGATGCTCATGTACAAGTCCGGCGGCGCGTACCGCGACATCTCGTACCAAGAGTTCCAGGACCGCGCGGTCTGTTTTGCGAACGGCCTCGCGTCGCTCGGCGTCAAGCGCGGCGACCGCGTCGCGCTCATCTCGGAGAACCGGCCGGAGTGGGTCGTCGCCGACAGCGGCATGATTCGGCTCGGCGCGGTGAACGTGTCCATCTATCCGACGCTTACGGCGAAGCAGATCGAGTACACGCTCAACGACGCCGGCGCCTCCTACGCCATCGTCTCGAACCAGATGCAGCTCGCAAAACTCCTGAAGGTGCTTCCCGAGGTCCCCACCCTCAGGACGGTCATCGTCTTTTCCGACAAAGGCCTCTCGCAATCGGAGAACATCCTCTTCTACGCGACGGTGATGGACCGCGGCGTGCGCTTCCGCACCGAGCGTCCCGACCACGTCGAGCGTGAAGCCGCCGCCGTCCGGCCCGAGGACCTCCTCACGCTCATCTACACCTCCGGCACGACGGGCAACCCGAAGGGCGTCATGCTCACGCACGAGAACCTCGTGAGCAACATCAAATCGTCCGCCGATTGCATCCCGTTCAACCACGAGGATCTCATCCTGTCGTTCCTTCCGCTGTGCCACTCGTACGAGCGCATGGCGGGGTATTACACGGCGATGGCCTGCGGCGTGACGATCGCCTACGCTGAGAGCATCGAGACGGTCCAGGACAACCTCGCGGAGGTCCGGCCGACGGTCGTGACGACCGTGCCGCGGCTCTTCGAACGGATGTACAACCGGCTCATGAAGCAGGTCGCCCTCGCTCCGCCTGTGCGCCGGCGGATCTTCTTTTGGGCGGTGGAGATCGGCAGGCGCGCCGTGCGTGAGCGCGCCGCGGGCGGCGTTCGGCTCAGGACGGCGCTCCTCCACCGGGTCGCGCAGGCGCTCGTCTTCGACAAGATTAGGGCGAGAACGGGGGGGAGGATACGCTTCTTTGTCTCCGGCGGCGCCGCGCTCCCGCGCGAGCTCGGCGAGTTCTTCGAGGCGATCGGCATCCGGATCCTCGAAGGATACGGGATGACGGAATCTTCCCCCGTCATCAGCGTCAACCGCCTCGACCGTCACCGCTTCGGCACGGTCGGATTTCCCATACCGGGCGTCGAGGTCCGCATCGCACACGATGGGGAGATCCTGGCCCGGGGGCCGAACGTCATGAAGGGATATTGGAACAACCCCGAGGCCACGCGCGAGGTGGTCGACGGCGACGGCTGGCTCCATACGGGCGACATCGGCATGTTCGACCCGGACGGCTACCTGCGGATCACGGACAGGAAGAAGCACCTCTTCGTCACCTCCGGCGGCAAGAACATCGCGCCGCAGCCGATCGAGTCGCTCTTCCTCGGAAGTCGGTACATCGACCAGTTCGTCTTGATCGGCGACGGGAGGATGTATCTCACCGCCCTGGTCGTGCCCGACTACGACCTGGTCCGAGACTATGCCCGGGCGAAGGGGCTTTCAGCCGCTAGCCTCCCCGAGCTCCTCAACGCACCCGATGTGCATGCCCTGTTCGACGGCGAGATCGCCCGGGTGCAGAAGGACCTCGCGAGCTTCGAACGGGTCCGGAAATTCACGCTCCTTGATGCGCCCTTGACTGTCGAAGGGGGAGAAACTACCCTCATCGGGAAGGTGAAGCGCAAAGTGGTCGAGGAGAAGTTCAAGGCCCTCATCGACAAGATGTATGAAGGCCTCTCCTGAGCCAAATCACCCTGTAAACAAGGTTCTTGACTCTATTGTGGGAATTGGCTATGTTAAGGGGTCTTTTTGTCGCCATTACCTGAATTCGACCTTCTCATGACCACGAACAGCCTGTGCCGTCGATGAACAACACCTATTCGGTTGCCGTAGACTCGCGACCGCATGAGGTCTCGCAGAATCTCTGGCTCAACAACCGGACCTGGGACCTGACGTTCATCAGTTTGAGCGCGGCCTTGGTCATTCTCCCGTTCGCCGCCTATGAGATCTTTCAGTACCTCCTGGGGATCTCTTCGGTGCGCACGGTCCTCGGCGTCGCGCCCGCGGACGTCCTCGATTTCAGCCGCAACACCGTCAACGGGATGATCGCGCTCCTCATCGGCGGACCGCACATGTACGCGACCTACACGAGGACCTTCCTCGACGGAGAGTTCCGGAAACAGCACGTCGGGTTCCTCCTGGGCTCGCTCCTCCTGCCGATGCTCGTGGTCTACCTCGGCGTGGTGAATTTCCCGCTCCTGGTGACGTTCTTCTTCTTCTGGGCCTCGGTGCACATCCTCCACCAGATCGCCTACATCATCGACTGCTACAACGGCAGGCTGGAGCGGAAGATCTCGTTCCCCGCCCGGATGCTCGACTACGTCGTCGTCTTTTCGTCGCTCTATCCTATCGGCGTTTGGCGGATGGTGAACAACGATTTCAAGATCGGCAAGATCCGGCTGCTGTTCCCCGATTTCATGATGATCGAGAACAACCCCGTCGTCGGGTGGGGGCTCTTCCTTACGGTGACGCTCGTCTTCGCGGTGGCCCTGACCCTCTGGATCGGCCGGACCTACCGCGAGTACACCCGGGGCGAGCTCCACGTTCCCAAGACGCTCCTCATGGGACTCACGATCGTCGTCTCGTTCTTCATCCCCTCGTATCACGAGCTCGACGTCGCCTTCCAGGGGTTTAATACCTGGCATTCATTCCAGTATCTCGGGTTGACGCTCTACATCAACCGGCTCCGGCAGCAGAAGGAGGGTATCGCCACTCCCCTCATCCGGAACATGTCGCTCGCCGGCAAGGGCTGGAAGTTCTACTTCTTCAACGTCGGGTGCGCCCTGGGCGCGGTGAGCATGATCGCGCTCCTCCTTATCAACAAGGATGCGCTCGGATTTTCGTTCGACCAGTGCTACTACGTGGTCGTCCTGTCGTTCCTCCTGATGCATTATTACCACGACCACCTGCTCTTCATGCAGAAAGACGCGATCCAGGCCTGACGTTCAGCGGCCCAACTCTGTGTGGCACGAAGCCCGGCGGCGAGAACCTCGCGCCGGGCTTCGCCGCGTTCGGAAGGGGGGAGCAGGTTTGACACTTCGCGCGCGCTTTTCTATATTCACGATTCAGAATACCCGAGAGAAGGTCCCAATAGACCATGTCACAGAACCGGACGAACGAACGGAGCGCTCTCCCTGCGCGCCTCACCGCGTGGGTCGAGGAACTCTCGACGAAGGCGCACGCGCGCTGGATCCTTTTCGGCATCGCGGTCATCGAAGGTTCAGTGTTCCCTCTCCCGCCCGATCCTCTCTTCTTTACGCTCTGCCTCGGTAGCCCGCGGAAGTCGTTCCTGTTCGCGGCCATCTGCACCCTCGGTTCCGTCGCAGGCTCCCTCATCGGCTACGCCATCGGGAGTTACTTCTTCGAATCGTTCGGCCGGCCGCTCCTGTCCGGCCTCGGGGTCGAGAACGCGTTCATGGGGGTCCTCCTCCAGTACCGGGAGCACGGCATTCTCACCCTCATCCTGGCGGGGCTCACCCCGGTGCCGTATGCCGTGTTCACGATGGCGGCGGGGTTCAATCGAACGCTTCCGCTGGGGACTCTTTTCCTCGGTTCCCTCCTCGGCCGGGTGATCCGGTTCGGCCTCCTCGGCGGCCTCCTCATGGCGTTCGGCGAACCGGTGAAGCGGTACCTCACCTCCCACCGTCTCGTGCTCGCGGCCGTCCTGAGCGCGATCCTCGTCCTTTCGTACTTCAGTGTCCGGTGGTTCCTATGAAGCACGGCCCGAAGGCCGACGTGAGCCTCGCGCGGGCCTTGTCGAAGCTCGGCTACTCTTCGCGGAAGGAGGCGGAAGGGCTCATCGCCGCCGGACGCGTCAGCGTCAACGGCGCCGTCGTCCGGAGCGTCTCCCGGCGGGTCGCTCTTTCTGTTGACGCGATCGCCGTCGACGGCGTCCGGGTCGGGACGAAGACCCTCGTCTATATCCTCATGAACAAGCCCGCGGGGCTCGTGACGACGCGCTCGGATGAGAGGGGGAGGCCGACAGTGTACGGTCTACTCGGCGACGTCGGCCGGTGGGTCTTCCCCGTCGGCAGGCTCGACAAGGAGACCTCGGGACTCCTGCTCTTCACGAACGACAACCGCCTCGGCGAATCGCTCACAAACCCGGATTCCGGGTCTCCGAAGACGTACATCGTGACCCTCGACAAAGACGTCTCGCCCGAAGACGCTCGGGCGATCCGCGCCGGGCTTACGGTCGGCGGCGTCGAACTCCTGCCGGCGCTCCTGACGCCCAAGGGAGGAGGCAGGGCGGAGATCACCATCGTCGAGGGGAAGAACCGTCAGATCCGCAAAATGTTCGACTCGCTCGGCTACCGCGTCCTTGCCCTGGAGAGGATTGCGATCGGCCGTCTCAGAGCCGGCTCGTTGAAGCCGGGGGAATGGAACTACCTTCCCCCCGACGCTTTGGAACTGCTCTCCCCGCCATAAACCGTTGATAATTCGGAGGATCCGCACATGCCGCACGTCGTCTCGTCCATCGTCGAGGTCTGCATCTTCAAGTTCGAAGACGACAGGCCTCAATACCTTCTCCTGAAGCGCACCTTGCGCGAAACGGTCTATCCCGGTACCTGGCAGTTCGTCACCGGCTCGATCGAACAGGGGGAGCGGGCCGTCGAAGCCGCCATCAGGGAGCTTCTCGAAGAGACCGGGCTGAAACCTTCTTCCTTCTGGGTCGTACCATATCTCAGCACGTTCTACGAGCATCGGTCGGACAGTGTCCACCTCTGTCCCATGTTCGCGGCGCAGGTCAGAGTGGGGGACCAGCCGACGCTCTCGAACGAGCATGATGCCTTTGAATGGTGCGACGAGGAGAAGGCCCGATCCCGGCTCGTCTGGCCGGGCCAGCGCGAAGGTCTCCGGATCGTCCACGAATACATCGTCCGGGGCGAAAAAGCAGCGGAGATCACGAAGATCCTCTAAGGGCATGTCAACCTTTTTCCGGTTCGGTGAGTCTAACGGGAAACGAGCTTCCAGGTATCAAGGAGAAGGAACCATGAAACGAATATTGTGGATCACCGCTGTTGTCATCGCCGTATGCGCCTTAGTGGCGCCCGAGGCCGGCGCGCAGGCGCGCTCGCGCTCCTACACGTTCTCCGGATCGGGGGGGAACGGCACAAGGTTGGGGGTCATGCTCGAGGACGTCACGTCGCGGCTGAAGTCGCGCGAAAAGCTCTCCGTGGACGAAGGCGCCTACGTGAGCGACGTCGTCGAAGAGAGCCCCGCCGAGAAGGCCGGTATCCAGGAGGGGGACGTCATCACGTCCTTCGACGGGAAGGCGATCAAGGACGCGCAGGACCTCACCCTCGCGGTGAAGCACGCCTCCTCCGACACGCCCGTCGCCATCGCGATCACTCGCGGCGCGGAGAAAAAGAGCGTGAACGTGAAGCTCCGCAAGCAATCGCGCACGAAGTCGAATTCGTACTGGTACGGCGTCGCTCCCGATTCGTACTCGTATGGCGGTCGTCGGCCGGTCGTCGTGCCGCCGATCCCGCGCGTTCGTCCGTTCCATTTCAACATGATGATGTCGCAGTCGGTCGAGGGCATGGAACTGCAGAAGTTGTCAAAACAGCTCGCTGAATACTTTGAAGTGCCCGAGGGCCGAGGGCTCCTGGTGACCTCCGTCGAAAAGCGGAGCGCGTCGGCCGACGCCGGATTGAAGGCCGGAGACGTCATCGTGAAAGTGAACTCGTCCTCCGTCAAGGACGTCGAGGCCCTGCGCGAGGAGCTCTTCGACGGCGACAAGACCACCGCCCAGATCGACATACTCCGCCACGGCAAGGCGCAGAGCCTTTCCCTCAAGGTGGAGGACCGCGACAACGACAAGGAGATGGAGGAGGACGACGATGACACCTCCCTCGAGATGAACGCGCCGTTCCTCCCGTACATCGATCATTCTTCGACCCGGCATTCGCTCTCAGAGGCGAACAGGGATTTCTTGCGCGACCTTCACGAAACACTTTCCCAGATGCAGGCCCGGATCCGCGAGAAGATGCAGCGGCTTCAGCAGCGCATCACGGACAAAGTGCTCAACATGTAACCAAGATCCTCCTCCAATCCCACCGCACGATCAAGGTCGGGGAGCAGGCTATCACGAGGATGCCTGCTCCCCGTTTTTTTGGGGGGCCTTCTCCGCTCCGCCTGTCCGTCCCATAGCCCGGAGATTCCGCCCGAATCGTGTGGATTCTTCAGGATGCCGCCCCGCTCGGGGTGAACGCCCCCCGCACCTTCCCCGTAGAAAAGCGGCAACAACCTTGCACTTCAGACGGATTTTGCTATATTCAACATCGTTGTGCTATCGTCGCTGGTCTCCACCGACGACTCTTCCCCGCAGCACACTTCGATGAAGGGTCATCTCCTCGAAGACGCATCTTCCACGCACCCATGAGGTATTGCGCCGTATGAAACTGTTCCTGATCGCCTGTTCCGTGCTCGTTTCTTCCTCTCTCCTCGCCCAAAAGGCAGACACCCTTGCAAAACCGTACCAAGACGACGCGAAGCGGATCTTCGCCGCCGCTCTCGGGACGGGTCAGGCATATGCCATGCTCACGGACCTGACGACGAACGTCGGGAACCGGGTGAGCGGCTCGCCCCAGGCGGCCCGCGCCGTCGAATGGGCGAAGGCCGAGATGGAGCGGCTCGGGTTCGACCGCGTCAGGACCGAACCGGTGATGGTGCCGCGGTGGGTCCGCGGGCCGGTGGAGGAAGCCTCCGTCATCGGCGACCCGAAGCTCGGCGACGTCCCCCTGACGATCTGCGCGCTCGGGGGCAGCATCGGGACCCCCGCCGACGGCATCGCGGGCGAGGTCGTCGAAGTGAAGTCCTTCGACGAACTCAAGGCGCTCGGCGCGAAAGCGAAGGGCAAGATCATCTTTTTCAATCGTCCGATGGACCGGACGAAGCTGACCACCTTCGAAGCCTACGGCGGAGCGGTGGGCCAGCGCGGACAGGGTGCCGTCGAAGCGGCGAAGGCGGGCGGCGTGGCGGCCATCGTTCGTTCGATGACGATGCGGATCGACGACGTTCCCCATACCGGCGCGATGAACTACAACGACACGGTCCCGAAGGTCCCGGCCGCGGCCCTGAGCGCGCTCGACGCGAACTGGCTTGACAGCCTCCTCTCCGCGAGGCAGTCGGTGACGGTCCGTTTGAAGCTTTCCTGCCAGACGCTTCCCGACGTGGAGTCGGCGAACGTCGTCGGCGAACTCCGCGGGACCGAAAAGCCCGATGAGGTGATCGTCATCGGCGGACACCTCGACAGCTGGGACAAGGGCTCGGGCGCGCATGACGACGGCGCGGGCTGCGTCCATTCGCTCGAAGCCTTGCGGCTCCTGAAGGAACTCGGCTTACGGCCGAAGCGGACCATCCGCGTGGTGCTCTTTATGAACGAAGAGAACGGCACGCGCGGCGGGAAGGCCTACGCCGCGAAGCTGCGCGAAGGCGAGCACCCCATCGCCGCCATCGAATCGGATGCCGGCGGGTTCACCCCCCGCGGGTTCGGCGTCTCGGCGGACAGCGCGACGACTGCGCGCAACCCCTCGATCTTCGAACACGTCGCCCGGTGGGCCTACCTCTTCGAACCGATCGAGGCGGACCGGATCAAGCCCGGAGGCGGCGGCGCGGACATCGGCGAGCTCGCCAAGCAGGGCGCCGCGACGATCGGGCTCCGGGTCGACAGCCACCGCTACTTTGATTATCACCATTCCACGAGCGACACCATCGACAAAGTGAACGAGCGTGAACTTGAGCTCGGCGCGGCCTCGGTGGCGATCCTGTCGTACGTCCTCGCGCAGGAAGGTCTCTGACGCGCGGGGAGTGACGGCAGACAGAAAGCGTCCACTCACATTCACACATGCATGAGGTCACCATGAAATACTTGCTTCCGCTGTTATGCTGCACGATCTTCCTCGCCCTTGCTGCGTCAGCGCAGACCAGCGGTGAGAAGATCGACTCTGCCGCGTTCGCGCAGATCCGGGATGAGGGCATGAACCGCTCCGGGGTGATGGAGATCGAGAGCTACCTCGCCGACGTCTACGGCCCGCGGCTCACCGGCTCCCCCGGGTACGTACGCGCCGCCGACTGGGCCGTCTCGAAGCTCGCCTCGCTCGGACTGGCCAATGCGCACACCGAGAAATGGGGCCCGTTCGGCCGCGGTTGGGATCTCAAGCGTTACTCGGCAAACGTCATCGGCCACCAGAACTTCCCCCTGTTCTCCTATCCGAAGGCCTGGTCGCCCGGCACGGGCGGAACTCAGACCGGCGAGGTCATCTACTTCGATGCGACGACCGACAGCGCCCTGGCGACCTACAAGGGAAAACTCAAAGGAAAGTTCGTCCTCCTGAGCGATCCGCGTGATATCAAGGCGCACTTCCTCCCAGAGGCGACCCGCGATGCCGACTCGACCCTCCTCGACATGGCGAACGCGGACATGCCCCAGGCGCGGCGCGGCGGCGGTGGCGGGGGCGGCGGGGGACGGCGGCAGATGGACCCAGCCGCGAAAGCCCGCGCGATCGTCGACTTTGAAAAGCTCGAGATGTGCCAGAAGGAAGGGGCGCTTGCGCTCCTGACGATCTCCCGCGGCGACGGCGGCAACATCTTCGTCCAGCAGGCGAGCGTGCCGGCGCATCCCGATACGCCCTTCACGAAGCGCGTCTCGGCGTGGGATCCGAACGCCCCGAAGATCCTTCCCCAGATAGCGGTGGCGGCCGAGCACTACAACCGACTCATCCGGATGATCAAGAAGGGGGAGTCTCCGAAGATCGAGATGAACCTCGAAGTGAGCTTCAACAAGGCCGATTCCGTCGCGAACATCTTCGCGGAGCTGCCCGGCACCGACCTCAAGGATGAGGTCGTCATGATCGGCGGCCACTTTGACTCGTGGCACGGAGGGACCGGGGCGACCGACGACGGCACGGGAAGCGCCGTCTGTATGGAGGCCATGCGCATCCTCAAGACCCTGAAGTTTTCCCCGCGCCGCACGATCCGCATCGGACTCTGGGGCGGCGAGGAACAGGGGCTCTTGGGCTCGGCCGGCTACGTCAAGCAGCACTTCGGCGAGACGGTTGACGGCAAGGTGACGCAGAAGCCTGAAAACGAGAAGCTCGCGGTATACTTCAACAACGACAACGGTTCCGGCAAGGTCCGCGGCGTCTACATGCAGGGGAACGACCAGGTCCGGCCGATCTTTCGGTCGTGGCTCAAGCCGTTCAAGGACATGGACGCGTCGACCCTCTCGCTGTCGAACACCGGCGGGACGGACCACCTCTCGTTCGATGCGGTCGGGATCCCGGGCTTCCAGTTCATCCAAGATCCGCTCGAGTACGACACGCGCACGCACCATTCGACGATGGACGTCTACGAACGCGTCCAGGAGGACGACCTGAAACAGGCCTCCGTCATCATGGCGGCATTCGCCTACCAGGCAGCCATGCGGGATGAGAAGTTCCCGCGCAAGCCGCTCCCGCAGCCCACGCGGGCTCCCGGCAGCAACTAATTCTTTTCCGCCGGCCCTCCCCCCCTTGAGCATTCCGCTTGAGGGGGGGAGGGGCCCGTGCGGGACCCGCCGCGCGCGTGCTACGCGTTGCACTTCAGTCCCCCTTTTCGTACATTATCCTCACGTTTCTCACCGTTCGTCATCTAGTAAGGTACCTTCATGAGTCTGCTCGTTGTTGGATCGCTCGGGATCGATACGATTGAGACCCCCTTCGGGCGCGTCGAAGATGTGCTCGGAGGCTCCGCGACGTACATCGCCACGGCAGCGAGCTATTTCGTGACCCCGATCCGGCTTGTGGGGGTGGTGGGGGGGGATTTCAAGAAGGAATACATCGACTTCCTGGAAAGCCGCGATATCGACCTCGAGGGCCTCCAGATCATGGAAGGCGGCAAGACGTTCCGGTGGGGCGGCCGCTACCATTACGACCTCAACACGCGCGACACGCTCTTCACGGAACTCAACTGTTTCGAACATTTCAACCCGATCATCCCCGAATCGTACCGCAAGACGACCTACGTCTGTCTCGGCAATATCGACCCCGACCTCCAGCGCCGCGTCCTCGAGCAGATCGCGAAGCCCCGGCTCGTCATCGGCGACACGATGAACTTCTGGATCAAGGGCAAGAACAAGGAACTTCTCGCAACGCTAAAGCTCATGGACGTGCTCGTGGTGAACGAGTCGGAGGTCCGGGAGCTCACCGGCGAGCCGAACCTCATCAAGGCGGCGAAGTTGATCATCCGCATGGGCCCAAAGACGGTCGTCGTGAAAAAAGGCGAGCACGGCGCCCTCATGGTGACGGAGAGGACGATCTTCTCCGCGCCGGCATACCCCCTTGAAAATATCAACGACCCGACGGGCGCCGGAGACGCGTTCGCCGGCGGCTTCATCGGCTGGATCGCCCGCACGGACGATCTTTCCGACGACAACATCAAGCGCGCCGTCATCTACGGCAGCGCCCTGGCATCCTTCTGCGTCGAACGCTTCAGCCTCGACCGGCTCAAGGAACTCACGTATCTTGAGATCCAGGACCGGTTTCGGTCCTTCCGCGAGCTCTCGAAATTCGACGAAGAGGCCGCCGCGGTCCGGTAGCACCCCATGACGACGCATGTCCACGCGATCGAATGGCTCGGCTCTCTGGTCCGGCTCCTCGACCAGACGCAGCTCCCTCTGACGGAATCCCACATTGACACCGACGACCCGGCGGTCATCGCAGAGGCGATCCGCACGTTGAAGGTCCGCGGCGCGCCCGCGATCGGCATCGCCGCCGCCTACGGCGTCGCCCTCTCCTCCCGGCACCCGGCACCCGATCTGGCCACGCTGCAGGCGCATATTCGCAGCGACATCTCGATGCTCGGCCGCACGCGCCCCACGGCGGTCAACCTTTCCTGGTCGCTCCGGCGCATGGCGGCCGTCCTCGGACGGGCGTCGAGCGTCGAGGACGCGCGCACTTCTCTCATGGCCGAAGCACTCGCGATCCACCGCGAGGACGCGGAGATGTGCCGGCGTATCGGCGAGTTCGGCTCCGCGCTCATTGTGAAGGGCGCCGGGATCCTCACGCACTGCAATACGGGCGCTCTCGCGACCGGGGGGGAGGGCACAGCGCAGAGCATCATCACGCACGCCCACCGCCAGGGAAAGGGGATCCGGGTCTTCGCCGACGAGACGCGGCCGCTCTTCCAGGGCGCGCGGCTCACGGCGTGGGAGCTCCAAAAAGCGGGCGTCGACGTGACCGTCCTGACCGACAGCACGGCGGCCTCGCTCATGTTGAAGGGCCTCATCAACGTCGTCATCGTCGGCGCAGACCGCATCGCCAGGAACGGCGATACCGCGAACAAAATCGGCACCTACGGGCTCGCCGTCCTGGCGAAGCATCACGGCATAGCGTTCATCGTCGCCGCGCCGGCCTCGACGATCGACACGTCGATGGCATCAGGGGCGGAGATCCCGATCGAGGACCGCTCGGCGGAGGAGGTCACCTCCCCGTTCGGGTTTCGCATCGTCCCGGAAGGGGTGTCCGTGCGGTCTCCCTCGTTCGACGTCACCCCGGCGAAGCTCATCACCGCCATCGTCACCGACGGGGGGATCCACCGGCCGCCGTTTTCTTTCCCGGCGGCGGAACGATGAGCGAAGCCGTCCGGACCGAAGCGGTCGTCCTTCGCACGATGAAGTACGGCGAGACGAGCGTCATCGTCACGCTCTACACGAAGGAGTTCGGCAAGGTCTCCGGGATCGTCAAGGGTGCCCGGCAGACGAAGGGGAGGTTCGGGTCGTCGTTCCAGCCCATGGCGCAGCTTCGGGCGATGATCTACCGCAAGGAGGGGCGCGATCTCCAGACGATCGGTCAGTGCGACGTCGTGAATGATTTCCGGCATATCCATGACGAGCTCCCGAAAATGGCCCTCGGCATGAAGCTCATCGAGCTCGTCCAGATGATCTCGCACGAAGAGGCGAATGCGAACCTCTTCGACCTCCTCGTCTCGGCGCTCGCCGCGCTTGACGTCGCCGAGGGCGACTTCACGCTCCTCTTCCCGTGGTTCGTCGTCTCGCTCTGCTTCCTCCTTGGGTTCGAACCGACCTTCCACGAGTGCGTCTCGTGCGGAAGGAAGAAATCGCCGAGCGGTCCTCCGGCATCCCGGCTCCGGTTCCATCTCGAGCGCGGCGGGGTCCTCTGCGATGAGTGCGCGGGAACAACCGGACCCGCGCTCAACGTCCGCAGGAGCATCATCGACCTCCTCGACCGGATCGCGCAGGCCTCCGACCCGGAGCTCATCCTGGCGCTGGCGGCCTCCCGGGAGGAACGCGCGGAAATGGACATGCTCCTCTGGGCCTACCTTCGGCAGCACGTGGCCGGGATCCGGCCCCTCAAGTCGGAGAAGGTCTTTGCGAAGATCCTGCCCGATTCTTAAATTCTTTTAATGCGAATTTGGCGATTTGCGGAGGTTTTCCGCTGCAGTTCGTGCAACAAACGCACAGGCTCGGCAGTATACAAGAAGTGACCTTCGAACCATACTTTCCACAATGTAGGAGAAAGCAATGTCCAAGAAATCTGTTTTTGCAGCAATCTTTCTGATCGTTGTCGGCATCGTCTTTGGCGTCGTGCTGGTGTCGAGTTTCCGTGGCGGCGTCGAAAACGGATTCGCCGGCGACCAGAACGTGCAGCTCGGCGCGCCGAGCCAGGTGAAGACCTCCTCGGTTGACGCCAAGGGCTTGAGCCGGGCGTTCATCGACGTGAGCAAGGCGGTGAAGCCGACCGTCGTCACGATCACCGTGACGACGAAGGGCAAGGAATCCTCCGGCGACATGAACGAGTTCTTCCACTTCTTCGGACCCGACTCGAAGTCCCAGCAGCCGGAACCGCAGCAGGGCTCGGGCTCCGGCGTCATGATCAGCCCCGACGGATACATCCTCACGAACAACCACGTCGTCGAGGACGCCGACGAGAAGCATATCGACGTCACGTTCAGCGACAACCGGACGATGCACGCCAAGATCATCGGCACCGATCCCACGACGGACCTCGCCATCATCAAGGTGGACGGGAAGGACTTCCCGACCGCGGCGTTCGGCAATTCCGACGCGCTCGAAGTGGGTGAGTGGGTCGTCGCCGTCGGCAATCCCCTCGGACTCCAGTCGACCGTCACCGCCGGCATCATCAGCGCTATCGGCCGGGGCAACATCGGCGTCATCCGCGACAACTACGGGATCGAGAACTTCATTCAGACCGACGCGGCGATCAACCCGGGCAATAGCGGCGGGCCGCTCGTAAACCTGTCGGGCGAGGTCGTCGGCATCAACGCGGCCATCGCGACGACGAACCAGCGCTACCAGGGGTACGGCTTCGCCATCCCCATCAACCTCGCCCGCGGCGTTGCGGAGGACCTCATCAAGCACGGCAAAGTGCTCCGGGGCTACATCGGCGTCAGCATCCAGGCGATCGACGAGACCACCGCGAAGGCCCTTGGGCTCGACCGGGCGCACGGCGTCTTCGTCCAGAGCCTCGTCGACGGCGGCGCGGCCGAATCGGCCGGCCTCAAGGAAGGCGACGTCATCCTCACGATCGACGGCAAGGAAGTGAACGCGGCGAACGAGCTCCAGAGCTACATCGCCCGGAAGCATCCGGGCGACGAAGTGGTCCTGAGCGTCTTCCGCGACGGAAAGACCTCGGACCGCCGCGTGACCTTGCGGTCCCGGAAGGAAGACGCGCAGGTCGTGACCACGAAGGTGGAAAAGCGGCCGGACATCGAGAACGAATCGGGCGCGTCGAAGGAACTCGTCTTGGACGCCGTCGGCATGACCGTCAAGGCGCTCACGGCGGAGGAGAAGAAAGAGGCCGAAGTCGACCGCGGCATCGTCGTCACCGACGTGAAGCGCTACAGCGAGGCGTTCAACCGGGGCATCCGCCAGGGCGACGTCATCGTGGATGCGGACAAGTCTCCGGTCTCCTCGCCGAAGGAGCTTCAGTCGGCCATCACGAAGCGCAAGTCGGGCGACGCGCTCATGCTCCGGATAAAACGGAGCAACGGGTCCGCATACGTGGCGATCCAGATCCCGTAGATCGGACGCATTCCAGCAGATTTCACTGAACGCAGGCCCCGTTTTCATCGAACGGGGCCTGCGTTCGTTCAGGCCGGAAATCGGGATTTGTATTGCTTCTCAAGAGCCAAATATGTAGATTTTGCCAAACCTAATCCTCTTGGTTTCCACAATTCGACGAGGGAACAAATTCCCATGAAAAGAATCCTCTGTCTATTCTCGGCGGTGATGCTCATGAGCGCAATGTCGTGGTCGCAGGTGAAGATCAATTTTGAGACCTACAAGCTGAAGAACGGCCTCACCGTCATCCTCCACGAGGACCACTCGGCCCCCGTCGCTGCCGTCAACGTGATGTATCACGTCGGCTCGAAGAACGAGCTCCCGAAGCGGACCGGGTTCGCCCACCTCTTCGAGCACATGATGTTCCAGGGCTCCGCGCACGTCGCGTACGGGGACCACTTCAAGCTCCTCCAGGAGATCGGCGCGAACATCAACGGGACGACGAACGAGGACCGCACGACCTATTACGAGGTCGTGCCGAGCAACAATCTTGAGCTGGGCCTCTATCTCGAGTCCGACCGCATGGGCTTCCTCCTGCCGGCGATGACCCAAGACAAGCTCGACAACCAGCGCGACGTCGTGAAGAACGAACGCCGGCAGCGGGTCGACAACGTCCCCTATGGGACAGCCGACGAGCGGATCGCAAAGGCGCTCTACCCGCCGACCCACCCCTACAGCTGGCCGGTCATCGGCTACATGGAGGACCTCACGGCGGCGTCCCTGGAGGACGTCAAGGGCTTCTTCCAGACCTACTACGCGCCGAACAACGCCTGCCTCGCCATCGCAGGGGACTTTCAGCCCGCGGAGGCGAAGGAACTCGTGGAGAAGTATTTCGGCGGCATTCCCTCCGGTTTGGCCTTCGATCGGCCGAAGCCGCAGGAAGTGACGCTTCCCGAGACGAAGGTCCTCGTCGCCGAGGACAAGGTGCAGCTCCCGCGTCTCTATAAGACGTGGCACAGTCCGTCCTCCAACACCCGCGAGGATGCCGTCCTCTCGGTGTTCGGAGACATCCTCGGCTCGGGCAAGAACTCCCGGCTCTACAAGACGCTCGTCTACGACAGGCAGATCGCACAGTCCGCGAACGCGGGCCAGGGCGGTTCGGAGATCGGCGGGACCTTCCAGATCACCGTGACGGCGAAGCCGGGGAAGACCTTGACGGAGCTCCAAACGGTCGTCGATTCGCTCGTCAACGACGCACTGACGAACGGCGTGACGGAGACGGAGGTCGAGAAATCCCTCGTGAACACCGAGACGGGGATCGTCAACAGCCTTCAGACGGTTCTCGGAAAAGCCATCTCGCTCGCCAGCTTCTACGACTTCACCGGCGACGCGGATGGGATCAACAAGCAGATGGACCTGTACAAGGGGATCACTCCGCAGGAAGTGCAGACCGTCGCGAAGAAATATCTCCAGAAGCCGTGCGTCGTCTTGAGCATGGTGCCGCAAGGCAAGACCGAACTCGCCGTTCAGAACAGTCATTGAGGAGCGATAAAACGATGAAAACACTTTGTGGAATTCTCATGCTTGGAATCCTTCTTGCCACGGCGGCCGCCTCGGCCGGCGACATCGACCGGACGAAGCGTCCCGTCGCCAAACCCGCGCCGACGGTGCATCTCCCCGACATCCAGAAAGCGACCCTCAAGAACGGCCTCCAGGTCTGGCTCGTGGAGCACCATGAGCTCCCGACGGTCGCATTGAACCTCGTCATCCAGGCGGGCTCCGACCACGACCCGGTGAGCGAGCCGGGGATCGCGTCGATGACCGCGGACGTCATCGACGAAGGAACGACGACGCGCAGCTCGCTCCAGATCGCCGAAGAGCTCGAACGCATCGGCGCGTCGATGGGGATCAACTCCTCCTTCGACGGCTCGTCCATGACCTTGAACCTCATGACGAAGCACCTTGCGAAGGGACTGGAGATCTTCGCCGACGTTCTGACCAATCCGACGTTCGCGCAGAAAGAGTTCGACCGCTTGAAGAAGCAGCGGATGACGGCGCTCATGCAGCAAAAGGACCAGCCGACGACGATCGCCAACAACGCCTACGCCTACATCCTCTACGGCGGCGACCATCCGTACGGGAACAACCCGTCCGGCACCCAGGCGTCGCTCGACAAGATGACGCGCGACGAGCTCGTCACGTTCTACAAGACCTACTATCACCCGAACAATGCGACCCTCGTGGTCGTCGGCGACGTCACCATGTCCGAGATCCTCGGGACCCTTGAAAGCGCACTGAGCACGTGGCAGCCGGGCACGATCCCGCCGTTCACGCTCCAGGCTCCGAAGCCGGTCGAGAAGACGCAGGTCTTTCTTGTCGACAAGCCGGGCGCTCCGCAGTCGGAGGTTCGCGTCGGGTATCCCGCGCTCGCGCGGAACACCCCGGACTACTTTCCCGTCGTCGTCATGAACCGCCTCCTCGGCGGGCAGTTCTCGAGCCGCATCAACCTCAACTTGCGCGAGAAGCACGGCTATACCTACGGCGCGAACTCCGGGTTCCGATTCAACAAGGGTGCCGGACCGTTCACCGCGCAGGGGGGGATCGTCACCGAGAAGACCGACAGCGCCATGCGGGAGATGAAGAACGAGATCGACCTCATGCGCGAGAAGGGGATGGATGAGACGGAGTTGAAGTTCGTCAAGAACGGCCTCATCGGGAACTTCGCCCTCACCTTCGAGACGCCGGGTCAGATCGCCGGCGCGCTCCAGAACATCATCCTCTACGGGCTGCCCGAAGACTATTATAAGAACTACCTGAAGAACATCGACGCGGTGAGTTTGAGCGAGGTGAACGGGGTGGCCAAGAAGTACCTCAATTCCTCGAAGATGGCCATGGTCGTCGTCGGCGATCTTTCCAAGATCCAGGCCGGGATCGAGCAGATGCATTTCGGGGACGTCATTCTCTGCGACACTGACGGCAAGCCGCTCCCGTTCATCAAGAATTCGGACAAATAGGGGCTTTTCGGTGTCCCTCTTGACAAACGGAGAAAATTGCTTTATATTTTTTTAGAATACTCACGCGTTGTGAATGCGTCTTAACGGCCTAAAAAGCAGAAAGGATCTACGTCTTCAGTTCGTTCTATCACCCCGGTGTAAACGGAAAGCTCAACAGCAAGGTGCTCATCCTGAGCCAGAACTACGAGCCGATGAGCGTTTGCAACGTCAAGAAAGCGATCGTCCTTCTCTACTTAGGAAAGGCGGAATTGATTGAGGAATACCGAGGAAGAAAGGTCCACTCAGTCTCGATGTCCATGCCGTTCCCGAGCATTGTCCGCCTGAGTGTCTACATCCACATCCCCTACAAGAAGATCATCCTTTCCCGGAAGAACATCCTGCGGCGCGACGGGCACCGGTGCCAGTATTGCGGGAGGGGGGACGTCACCCTCACGGTCGACCACATCATGCCGAAGATGCGCGGCGGGGAGGACACCTGGGAGAACCTCGTCACGGCCTGCGTGCAGTGCAACAACCGCAAAGGGAGCCGCACACCGGAGGACGCCCACATGAAGCTTCACCGGACGCCGATCAAGCCGAACCACGTCACCTTTATCCGGCACTTCGTGGGCAACATCGACGAACGATGGAAGCCGTACCTCTTCATGAACTGACCGTGCCGTCCCACGGCGTGCGGTCGATCCGGGCGTTCCCTTACATCCACTCTCCACACATTCCACTCTCATGACCAAGAAACGAATCCTGAGCGGTATGCGGCCGACCGGCAGGCTCCATATCGGCCATTTGGTCGGCGCGCTGGAGAACTGGGTCGCGCTCCAGGACACCTACGAGAACTACCACCTCATCGCGGACTACCACGCCCTGACGACGAACCCCGATTCGAGGGGCATCGAGGAGCATTCCTTGGACATGCTCGTCGACTGGCTCGCGGCCGGCATCGACCCGGCGAAGAGCCCGGTGTTTCGGCAAAGCCAGATCAAGGAGCACACCGAACTCCATCTCCTGTTTTCCATGCTCATCACGAGCGCCCGGCTCGAACGCAACCCGACCGTGAAGGACCAGGTCAGGGACCTCCACATCGAGAACATCTCCTACGGCCACTTGGGATACCCGGTCCTCCAGGCCGCCGACATTCTTTTATATAAAGGCGAGGTCGTACCCGTCGGGGAGGACCAGGTCCCCCATGTCGAGATCACGCGCGAGATCGCGCGGCGGTTCAACACGCAGTACGGTCGGGTCTTTCCCGAGCCCGAAGCGAAACTGACGAAGTTCGCCCGGCTCCCCGGCCTGGACGGCAGCATGAAGATGAGCAAATCCGCCGGGAACACGATCCTCCTCTCGGACTCCCCGGAGGAGATCGCCAAACGGGTGAAGACGGCCGTGACCGACCCGGAGAAGAAGCGGCGCGGGGACCCGGGCCGGCCCGAGATCTGCCTTATTTTCACTTACCATCAGAAGTTCAACGCCGCCGAAACCCCCTCGATCGACGCGGATTGTCGGACGGGCGCCCTTGGATGCGTCGACTGCAAGCTCCGGGTGGCGGAGCGCATCGCCGCCCACCTCGCCCCGATCCGGCTGCGGCGCGCGCATTTCGAGGCGCACCCGGAAGAGGTGAAGCAGGTCCTCCACGCCGGCGAGGCGAAGGCCAAGCTCGTTGCCACCGAAACGATGCGCGAGGTCCACGCCTCGATGGGCTTGGGGTGACCGGTGTCGTGCGGAGCGGGGCTTGTATCTTTCTCCGAATTGCGTTATTTTACCCTCGAATGAGAACCACGCCACAAACCTCGCGGACGGCATGTACCGCGTAAAACTCTCGGAATTCGAGGGCCCCCTCGATCTCCTCCTCTTCTTCATCAAGCGCGATGAGCTTGATATCTACGATATCCCCATCTCGCGGATCACGAAGGAGTTCCTGGAATACCTCCATTACATGACGGAACTCGACCTCGAGGTGGCCGGCGACTTCATCGTCATGGCCGCCGAGCTCATGCACATCAAGGTGCGGATGCTCCTCCCCCAGGAAGGAACCGAGGAGGAGGAAGCGGACCCGCGCGCGGAACTCGTCCGGCGGCTTCTGGAATACAAGCGGTACAAGGAGGCGAGCGCCGTGCTCTCCCGGCTCGAGGACGAGTCGGTGAAGCTCTTCTACCGCCAGGGGTTCGGGTCGGACGCGCGTACGGTGACCCTCGAGGACCGGGAAGAGAGCCTCAAGAGCGTCACGATATTCAACCTCATCGCTTCGTTCAAGAAGGTCCTCGACAGCGCCCCGAAGAAGATCTACCACGACGTCGAGCTTCTCAACGTGACGATCGACGAGCAGATGAGCTACATCGCCGACGTCTTCCGGTTCAAGAGTTCCGTGACTTTTTTCGAGCTGGTCTCGCATATGACCGAGAAAATCCGTATCATTGTCACCATCATCGCCATGCTCGAAATGGTCAAAAATAAGATCATCGCCCTCCGGGTCGCAGACCACGAGGACGATTTCATCATCTACAAGGTGACAGGGATCCCCGCATGAGCGACCTCACCCCGCTCGTCGAAAGCAAGCGCCACATCGTCGAAGCGCTCATCTTCGGTTCGGATGAGCCCCTGACGATCCGCCAGATCATGGACATCCTTGGCTCCTCGGAGCACGCAGGACCGCGCATCCGGATGAAGGAGGACGAGGTCCTCGGCGTCATCCGGGAGCTCAACGGCACGTACGTGCAGCAGGGCCGTTCGTTCCGGATCATCCAGGTCGCGGGCGGGTTCCAGTTCGCCACCATGCCCGAATTCGCCGACTGGCTCGGCCGCATGGTGAAGGAGAAGGCGAAACGGAAGCTCACCCAGGCCACCATCGAGACCCTCTCGGTCATCGCGTATAAGCAGCCCGTCACGAAACCTGAGGTCGAGGCGATCCGCGGCGTCAACGCGGACTACGCCATCTCAAAACTCATGGAACGCGGACTCGTCACCATCGTCGGCCGGTCCGCCACCGCCGGCCGTCCGCTTCTCTACGGGACGACATCGGAGTTCCTGAAGCATTTCGGTCTCAACGACCTCTCGGAGCTCCCGAAACCGCGCGAGATCGAGGAGATCATGGCGGACCAGGGCTTCGAGATGGAAAAAGAGCTCCTCAAGCGCATGGGCAAGACCGACGAGGAGATCGAAGAGACGCTCGGGAAGACGGTCGTGAGCGAGTCCGGCATCCTTCAGGAACTTCCTGCCGTGCCGGAAGAGCCCGCCGTCCCTCCGCCCCCCGCAGATGCGGGCGCGATCTCCTGATTGCTCCCATTCCATTGAGACGCCGTTTTCTCTCTCCACTCCTTTCCGTAAGGCGATAATCGTATGTCCCCGACCCATCGACGACCACCTCCAACCGTTTCCTCCGGCGCCGGCGCCACAGGCATGCGCCTCAACAAGTTCCTCGCGACGGCAGGCCTGACCTCCCGGCGCAAGGCGGACGAGCTCATGGAAGAGGGGAGGGTGAAGGTCAACGGCGTCGTCGTGGCAAGCCTCGGCGTCCGGGTCGATCCGGCGAAGGACAAAGTGTTCGTCGACGGAAAGCAGGTCGTGATCCTTGACGACATGGTCTACATTCTCTTCAACAAGCCGCACGACTGCATCACGACCGCGAGCGACGAGCGCGGCAGGGCGACGGTCATGGACTACGTAAAGGTGAGAGAGAGGGTCTTTCCGGTCGGCAGGCTCGACCGGCATACGACGGGTGTCCTCCTCCTGACGAACGACGGCGAGTTCGCGAACCGGCTCATGCATCCGAGCCACGAGGTGAAGAAGGCCTACCAGGTGACGCTCGACCAGCCCTTGACGGCCGAACACGTCGCGAAGCTCTCGGCTGGGATACGGCTCTCCGACGGCAAGACGAAACCCGCCGAGATCCTTCTGCTGCAGGGAGGGAAGAACAAAGTGGTGGGCGTCGTCATCCACGAGGGGCGCAACCGCCAGGTTCATAGGATGTTTGAGGCGCTCGGGTACCACGTCGCGAAGCTCGACCGGGTCGCCTACGCCGGGCTCACGTACGAGGGTCTCAAGCGGAGCGCCTGGCGGCATCTCTCCACGAACGAGGTCCGGAAGCTCAAGACGCTCGCGGGGCTCTAGCCGCCCCTACCAGCGCCGAGGCGCGTTCGTGATCGTCCTGAGCGTATCTCGGGCGATGAGAAGTTCCTCGTTCGTCGGTATGACGAACGCCCGGAGCTTCGAGCCTTGGGCGCTGATCTCTCCTTCTTTACCGCTGACGAGCGCCGCGTTCTTCTCCTTGTCGAGCGCGAGCCCCATCCACGCGAGTCCCTCGCAGATACGGTCCCGGATGACAGCGCTGTTCTCCCCGATCCCTCCGGTGAAAATGACCGCGTCCGCTCCTCCCATCTCCGCGAGATACGCCCCGATGTACTTCTTCACGCGCGTGCAGAATATCGTGATGGCAAGCTTCGCGCGGCGGTCCTGCTTCTCCCGTTCCTCGTCGAGGAGTTCGCGCATGTCGTTCGTGAGCCCCGAGATGCCGAGGAGGCCCGACTGCTTGTTGAGGACGGTGTCGATCTCCGAGAGGGTCATCCCCTCCTTGTGGTGGATGAAGTCGATGATCGACGGGTCGATGTCGCCGCCGCGCGTCCCCATGACGAGCCCTTCGAGGGGGGTGAGCCCCATCGAGGTGTCCATCGACTCGCCGCCGCGAATCGCGCACGCGGAGCAGCCGTTGCCGAGATGGAGGGTGATGACGTTCACCTTCTCGCGGTCGATCCCGAGGAGCGTGCGGTACCGGTACGCGACGTATCGGTGCGACGTGCCGTGGAATCCGTACCGGCGGATGCGATGCCGGCGGTAGAACTGGTACGGGATGGCGTAGAGGTACGACTCCTCGGGCATCGTCGAATGGAACGCCGTGTCAAAGACCGCAACTTGGGGCACGCCGGGTCCGAGGAGCTCCCGGGCGGCCATGATCCCCTTGAGGTTCGCCGGGTTGTGCAGCGGCGCGAGGTCGATGCTGTCCTCGATCTGTTCGATGACGGCGTCATCGACCCGGACGGACATCGTGAACTTCTCGCCGCCGTGGACGACGCGGTGTCCCACGGCGTGGATGTCGGCGAGGGAGTTGATGTCCTTGATCTTCGACTCGGGGGAGATCACCCACCGAAGGAGGTAGTCGAGCGCGCTACGGTGGTCGCGCAGGGGGAGCGCCTGGCGCACCTTCTGCTGTCCGGTAGACTGGAACGTGATGAGGGACTGGCTGCCCACCCGCTCGATGATGCCGCCGGCGAGCGTCCGGTCGCTGTTGTGTTCGATCCTGTCCATGTCGGTCTGGATGAGCTGGAACTTGACGCTGGATGAGCCGCAATTCAGGACGAGTATGTTCATGGGGATGCTTCCTTCATCAGTGGTGCAAACGTCGCGCGCCGCGGAGCCGATTCCGGCCCTCACGCACCAAAAGATAGGAAAAAAAACGATTCCGTGCGATTTGAATATCGCGGGAATGTTCGTATATTTGGCACAGGCATCCCCTACGACTGTGCGACCATGACGCGTCTCTTCCGATCGAAAGAAAACCGAAAAATTGCCGGCGTCTGCGGCGGAATTGGCGACGCGATGGACGTCGATCCGACGGTCATCCGTCTCGTCGTGCTCATCGTGGGGATCATCACGGGGATCATTCCGTTCTTCATCGCCTACCTCATCTGCTGGTGGGTGATCCCGGAACGGTAGATCCGACGGCGGTGCCCAAAAAGAACCCCATATGAAGACCTTCCTGAAGATCCTGTTCTTCCCGATCTGGTTCCCCTTGAAGGTCCTCTGGTTCTTCTCGAAGCTGCTCGCGTTCCTTGTACTCTGTACGATCATCGCGCTCGTCCTGTTCTTCATCGTGCGCTGATCGCTCCCATGTTCCTTGACCGCACTCACGCAAAAGGGATTTCCCTATGATATCACTTCGACCGCGTTCCCTCATTCTCCTGACGTTCCTCGCCGCCGCCTTCGCGTTCGGGCGGTCCTCGGTCTTCGATCGGTATTTCACCGACGCCACCCTGCGCGTGGATTACTACCACACCGGAACGAAGGGGACCGAGACCATCAGCCTGGAGAAGGCCATCGACGACGGCCCGTGGGCGGGCAGCCTCCGGCAGCTCATCGACACGCTCAATCTCGGAGAGTACATCGTCCGGGTCTACGACCGCGGCACCGCCGAACTCATCTTTTCACGCGGGTTCTCCTCCTACTTCAACGAGTGGCAGAGCACCGACGAGGCGCTCGCGGGCGTCTACCGCACGTTCCACGAATCGGTCCGGATGCCGATGCCCGTGAACCCCGTTCAGGTGACGATCAGCCGCCGGGACAAGAAGATGGACTTCCACGAGGTCTTCTCGACCGTCATCGACCCGAGGAACTCCGTCGAGATCCGCCGCGAGAAGCGCGAAGCGCTCTTTCCGGTCGTGCCGATCGTCAAGCGCGGCTCGCCGCACGACAAGGTGGACATCCTCATCCTCGGCGACGGGTACCGCGCGGAAGACATGGAGAAGTTCCGCAAGGACGCCCGGCACTTCAACGAGGTCATGTTCTCCACGAGTCCCTTCAAGGAGCGCAAGGACGACTTCAACGTCTGGACGATCGAGGTGGCCTCTCGGGATTCCGGCATCGACAAGCCCGACAAGAACGTCTGGAAGAACTCCGCGCTCGGCTTTACGTACAACACGTTCGGCTCCGCTCGCTACGTCCTGACGGAGGAGAACCGCACCCTGCGCGACATCGCGTCGGCCGCGCCGTACGACTTCATGCTCATCCTCATCAACGACAACCGGTACGGCGGCGGCGGGATCTACAACCTCTACACGACCTGCTTCGCCATCTCCGACGCGAAAGGGAAGGAGTGGCAGATGGATTACGTCTACGTCCACGAGTTCGGCCATTCGTTCGGCGGGCTCGGGGACGAGTACTACAGTTCGCAGGTATCCTACAACGACTTTTACCAGAAGGGGGTGGAGCCCTGGGAGCCGAATTTGACGGCGCTCACCGACAAGGCCCATCTGAAATGGAAGAGCTTCGTCGATCCCGCGACCCCGCTTCCGACGCCGTGGGAGAAGACGGCGTACGACAGCCTCGGCCGCGAGCGCGGCAAGCTCGACCGCCTCGCAGCGGACTACTATGCGAAGCGCGAACCCCTCTACCAGGCGGAACAGAACCTCCTGAAGACCAACGCCTACGCCGGCAAGGTCGGCGCGTTCGAAGGAGCCGGCTACGTGTCGGCGGGCATCTACCGCCCGGCGATCGATTGCCGAATGTTCTCCCTGAGCCTCGTGGACTTCGATCCGGTCTGCTCGGCCGCGATCCGCCGCGTCATCGACTTCTATTCCAAATGACGCTGGTACATTCTCCAGGCCGCTTCCGCGGCATGCCTTTGTTCCGGCGCGCCTGCGCCGCGGCGCTCGCGCTGCTCCTGTGCATGGTGGCGGGGAGTGCGCAGCCCTCGGCGAAGAAATGGCTCACGGACTATGAACTCAGCGGCTACAAGCGCACGCCGCGCTACGCCGAGACGATGGCGTACGCGCGTCGGCTCGAGAAGGCGTCGCCGTGGATCCACGTGGAGAGCTTCGGCCGCAGCCCCGAGGGGCGCGATCTCCCGCTCATCATCGCCTCGAAGGAACGGGCGTTCACGCCCAGCGCGGCGGCGAAGAGCGACAAGGCGGTCGTCCTCGTCCAAAACGGCATCCATGCCGGCGAGATCGACGGCAAGGACGCATGCCTCATGCTCCTGAGGGACATCGCGGTCACCAAGACGAAGGCCTCGCTCCTCGACCACGTCATCCTCCTCATCATCCCGATCTACAACGTCGACGGCCATGAACGCTTCGGCAAGTTCAACCGGATCAACCAGACCGGCCCGGAGGAGATGGGATGGCGCGTGACGGCGCAAAATCTCAACCTCAACCGGGACTACATGAAGGCCGACGCGCCAGAGACCCAGGCCTGGCTCAAACTCTTCAACGCCTGGATGCCTGATTTCTTCATCGACGCCCACGTGACCGACGGAGCGGACTTCCAGCACGTGGCGACATATTCCATCGAGTCCCACGACAACGTCGCAGCGCCCGTGCGGTCTTGGATCCTCGACCGGTACCTCCCCGGCGTGATGCCGGGACAGACCAAGAACGGCGTGGCGGTCGTGCCCTACATCTTTCTGAAGGACGACACGGACCCGACGAAGGGGGTCATAGGAGGGGCGGCCGCGCCGCGCTTCTCGACCGCGTACGCGTCGCTCCACAACCGCCCGGGGCTCCTCATCGAGACGCATATGCTGAAGGACTACAAGAAGCGCGTCGAGGCGACCTACCGGCTCATCGACGGAACCTTGCGGTTTCTCCAGAAGGATGCCGAAGCTCTGCGGAGCGCCGTGCGCCAAGCGGACGCCGAAACAGCGGCCGGGCTCGGCCCGACGTTCCCGCTCCAGTTCGCTTCGGTCCCGGTGGCGAACCAGACGATGCATTTCCAGGGGTTCCGTCAGAAGAACGACGACAGCCCGATCTCCGGCAAGACCCGGATCACCTACACGAAGGAGCCGTTCGAGGCCGACGTCCCGCGCTACGACTCCATCGCCGCGACCGTGACAGTGACCCCGCCGGCCGCTTATTTCATCCCGCCGGCGTGGGAAGCGGTCGTCGCCCGGCTCAAGCTCCACGGCGTGCGGCTCGAACGCCTCACCGCGCCGGTCGAGACCGAAGCGGAGTTCTACCGGTTCTCGAACGCAGCGTGGCAGAAGGAACCCTTTGAAGGGCGCCATCCCGTCACCTTCACCGCCACGGCGTTTCGGGCGAAGCGCTCGTTCCCCAAGGGGACGATCGTGGCGCGGCTCAACCAGAAGGCGGCGCGCGTCCTCCTCCACGCCCTCGAACCGAAGGCGCCCGATTCGTTCGCCTCGTGGGGGTTCTTCGACGCGGCCTTCGAGCAGAAGGAATACGGCGAGGACTACGTCTTGGAGCCCATGGCGGAAAAGATGCTCGCCGCCGACCCGGCCTTGCGGCGCGAGTTCGACGCGAAGATCGCCGCTGACACGGCGTTCGCGCACAGCCCGGGGGCGAAGCTCAATTTCTTTTACGAACGGTCCCCCTACTGGGATGACCATGTCATGCTCTACCCCGTCGCCCGCATCTTGCAGCCGGCCGCGTGGCCGGCCGAGCCGGCACGATGAGCGCCGTAAGATGCGGCCAAGCCGCCCACACTGAAGTGCAACCACCTGAGACCAGAAAGGAACTGACCATGATGGCTTTCCGCCGTTTCGGACGTATCTGTCTTCTCCTCGTCCTTGCTCTCGCAACGCTCTCCCCCGGGCTCGACGCCCGGCAGCAGAAGAAGGTGACGATGGAGGCCGCGTTCGCGACCCCGCCGCTCACCCTCACGAAGCCCCTGCCGACGGTCGCTGGGTGGCAGGACGACAAGAGCTATCTCCTCTCGAAGAAGAAGGAGGGGGGAGGAGCTCCCTCGACGATGATCGTCGACGCTAGGACGGGCAAGGAGCTCGGCGAGAAGGAGCCCGTTGTCCGATGGGACGACTTCAAAAGCATCGTGACCGAAAGCCTCGCCGTCGCCAAGCCGACCGTCTCCGACAAGGCGAACATCCGCCATCTCTACAGCAAGGACAACGACCTCTTCCTCCTCGACACGCAGAAGAAGGAGTTCCGCCGTCTGACCCGTTCCGCATCGGAGGAGAAGAACCCGACCTTCTCCCCGGACGGACGGTATGTCGCCTTCACCCGAGACAACAACCTGTTTTCGATCGACCTTGACGGCGGCGCCGAAGTGCAGTACACCCGCGACGGCAGCGACGTCGTCTACAACGGCCGAGCGGCGTGGCTCTACTACGAGGAGATCTTCGGCCGTCCGACACGCTACCAGGCCTACTGGTGGTCGCCCGACAGCAAACGGATCGCCTTCTACCGGTTCGACGAGACCGACGTGCCGATGTTCCCGATCTATAATTCGAGAGGGCAGCACGGCACGCTTGAACGGACTCGGTATCCGAAGGCGGGCGACCCGAACCCCAAAGTGCGCGTCGGCATCGTTGATCTGGGATCGAAGCAGACCGTCTGGGCGGCGTACCGCGATGAGGACGATCAGTATTTCGGCACCCCGTTCTGGACCCCCGACGGCGGCTCGCTCTGGGTGCAGTGGATGAACCGCGGCCAGGATACGCTCCTGGTGCAAAGCGTCGACCCTGCGACGGGGTCGAAGAAGACCGTCTACCGCGAGACGCAGCCGACCTGGGTCGACTGGCTCGACGAGATCCGCTTCCTCAAGGACGGGTCCGGATTCGTCATCAAGTCGGACATCGACGGCTGGACGCATCTCTACCGGTACGCGATGGACGGTAGTCTGAGGAACCAGATCACGAAGGGGGACTGGAGCGTCGCTGGCGTGGAACTCATCGACGAGGCTCGCGGGCTCGTCTATTTTAGTGCGCGGAAGGAGGCGTCCACGAGGACGGACCTCTACTCCGTCGGTCTCGATGGCAAGAGCCTCAAGCGCCTCACCTTCGGCGCGTTCACGCACGCTGTCCGGCTCTCGCCCGGGGGCTCGTACTTCATCACGACCTATTCGAATGTCGCGACTCCCTCGAAGATGGCGTTGTGCTCCGGGGACGGCAAGCTCATCCGGGAGATCGGCGACAGCTACCAGAAGGACCTCGACGGGTATGACCTCGCGCCGATCACCATGATCACGATCCCTACCGCCGACGGCTACAAGCTTCCGGCCGTCCTGACGGTGCCGGCGCATCTCGAACCGGGGAAGAAGTATCCCGTCCTCGTGAGCGTCTACGGCGGTCCGAATTCGATGGGGGTCGCCGACGGCTGGCGCCTCTCCATGCAGAACCAGGGGCTCGCCACCGAAGGCCTCGTCCAGATCTCTGTGGACCACCGCGGCTCCGGCCACTTCGGCAAGAAGGGGGTCGCGCTCCTCTACCGGAACCTCGGGAAGTGGGAGATGAACGACTACATCGAGACGGTGAAATGGCTCCGGGCCCAGCCGTACGTCGATTCGACGAAGATCTGCATCACGGGAGGTAGCTACGGCGGGTACGTCACCTGCCTCGCGCTCACCGAAGCCGCAGGCTGGTTCACGCACGGGATCGCCAATTATTCGGTGACCGACTGGAAGCTCTACGATTCGCACTACACCGAGCGCTACATGGACACGCCCGCGGAGAACCCGGAAGGCTACCTCGCCGGCTCGCCCGTGACGTACGCCTCGCGCTACAAGGGGATGCTCAGGATCAATCACGGCTCCACCGACGACAACGTCCACACCCAGAACTCGCTCCAGCTCGTCGACACGCTTGAGAATCTCAATGCGCACTTTGAATTCATGATCTACCCGAATGAGCGCCACGGCTGGGGGCCGCCCAAGTCGGACCACTTGCGGATGGAATCGATGCGGTTCTACTACACGTACCTCTTCCAGAAGGAGTTCCCGGCGGCGATCTTCTCGAAGCCCCCGCAGGCAGGCCGAGAGCGGTTCCATTGACCTCATCCGAACGGAGCACGACGATCTTCATGAACAGACTCATTCGCACCTTTTTGTTCCTCGTCCTTCTCCTGGCGGGGATCTCCGCGGGCCTCTCCCAGGCTCCGCCGCCGTTCTGGCAAGAGCTCAACGGCGTCGCGGGGTTCTTCGAGATCCAGGAAGGGACCGGCGGCCGCCTCTTTGCGTTGCTCGGGAACGGCGTGATCTATACCTCCACGGACCGCGGGACCAGCTGGCAGATCTCGGCGAACATCGGCGGCCAGTTCCTGATGCTCTCTGCCCGGGGGAACAACGCGATCGCCGCACGGATCCTCTCGGGCGTGTCGAGCTACTACCAGATCTACCGCACGACGGACAACGGCGACAGCTGGAACCGCATTTCGGCGGCGGGCAACCAGAAGAGCCAGCCGTTCAGCCTGGCGGATGACGGGTCGGCATACGGATTGTTCCGCGATTCGTTCTTTGGCCAGGCATTCGGCCCGTACTGGCTCGTTACGTACGACGGCGTGAGTTCGTGGCCCACGATCGGGAACCCGCTTCCGAACCAGGTGACCGCGGGGACGGATTTCGTCAGCGGAACCCTTATCGACCACCACGGCGTCATCCTCGTCGGGACGACGAAGGCGGGATTGTTTCTCACGCGCGATCAGGGCCAGACCTGGGAAGCGTCATTCGGCGGCCGCGGCATCTCCGCGCTGGCGCTCACTGCCGACAATCATATCTACCTCGCCGCGAATCCCGCGATCTCCGACGGCGGCGTCTACGTCTCCGCGGACGGCGCACAGAGCTGGACGTACCTCGGCTTCTCCGACAAGACCGTCACTGCGCTCTCGGCGGACGTATCGGGGACGATCGTTGTTTCGACATCGGACGGGAGCTACCGCTACACCGGCAACCCCGACGCATGGGAGTACTCTGGTCCGATCTCGGAATCGTTCGACGTCATGAAATCTGCCGGCGCGGACACTGTCCTGGGGTCAAGCGGCACGTGGGGATTGTTCCGGTCCGTGGACGGGGGTGCGTCCTGGATGCAGAGCGGTCCCCGGAAGCGCGACGTCTTCTCCATCATCGAGACCTCGTCCGGGACGACGATCGCCGGAACGCTCGGGGCGCGGACCTTCCGTTCCTCCGACGACGGCGTGAACTGGACGCAGGCCCCCGCGGGCTCGATCTGCGACAACATCTATGCGCTCGCCGAACACGGCGGGTCGCTCTACGCCGGGACGGAATGCGGGATCTATCGGTCGACCGATGACGGCGCTGACTGGGACCATCCCGGGTCGGGGCTCCCGACCGGGCCGGTGGCAGCGCTCGCGGTGCTGCCGGGGGGGGACGTCTATGCGGGTACACTCTTCGGCGTCGCCCGGTCAACGGACGGCGGATCGACCTGGAAGACCGTGGGACTCGCCTCGAACGGGATCGTCTCGCTCTGCTCGGGCCCGCTCGGCCAGCTGTTCGCCGTGACGGACCAATCGGGCGTGTACGAGTCGGATGACGGCGGTTCGAGCTGGCTCGAGCGCGGCTTGGTCCGGAACGACCTGCTCTCGGTCCACGCGGATGAGGCCGGGACGCTCTTCGTCGGCGCCTACGGCGGCGTCTTCCGGTCGACGGACAGCGGTCTTTCCTGGACGCCGCGTCAGTTCACGAACGGCTATGTCTCATCGATCGCCTCGCTCGGGTTCCAGTCGGTCTACGCGGCGGCGCAGCAGGGCGTGTTCGTCTCGAGCGACGACGGCGACAGCTGGAATGCCGTCCCGGCGTCGGGTCTCGGGTTTCCCCATGTGCTCTCCCTGGGCTTCGATGCGCACGGCCTTCTCTTCGCCGGCACGTACAACGGCGGAGTGTTCCGGACGGCGCAGACGCTCTTGGGCGTGGAGGCGGCCGTGGCCGTTCCCACGGCATTCCTGCTCGCACAAAATTATCCCAACCCGTTCAACCCTGCGACGGTGATCGAATTCTCCGTGCCCGCCGGGGACCGCGCGGCCGTCACGCTCCGCGTATTCGACCTCCTCGGACGCCAAGTGGCGTCGCTCGCCGACGGGCCGAAGGCGCCCGGCGTGTACCGCATTGCGTGGGACGCGTCGGCGCTTCCGGCCGGCGTGTATTTCTACCGGATGCAGGCCGGCACGTACTCCGAGACGAAGAAGATGCTCCTCCTTCGTTAAATCCTTGCTTCTTTTGCTCATTTTTGGTATGTTTCTAGACGATTTTTTTCCTCCTTTGAAAGTGCACCAGTGGAAGTGAATCCCCAGTCGTCTCCTGACGCAGCGCATGGCGAAGATCTTAATTCGTTGATGCAGCGCAGGCGTGAAGAGCTCGCAGAGCTCCGTTCACGCGGCATCGATCCCTATCCGGCCGTCTTCGAACGCAGCGCGTACTCCCGCGCGACGATCGACGCGTTCCGGGACGACGACGAGGCTCCGGCCTCCGACGTCGCCGTCGCGGGGAGGATCATGTCGATCCGGAGGATGGGCAAGGCGTCATTCTGCCATCTCCAGGACGCGCAGGGGAGGATCCAGGTCTATCTCAAGCGGGACGACCTTGGAGAACAGTACGACGCGTTCAAGCTCCTCGATATCGGCGACATCATCGGAGTGGAGGGGTTCGTGTTCCGAACGAAGATGGGGGAGGTCTCGGTGCATGCGCGCCGCTTCGCGCTCCTGTCGAAGTCCCTGCGGCCCCTGCCGATCGTCAAGGAAAAGACCGACGAGAAGGGCAATACCGTGACGTTCGACCCGTTCGCCGACAAGGAGCTCCGCTACCGCCAACGCTACGTCGACCTCGTCGTGAACCCCGGGGTCCGGGAGGTCTTTTTGAAGCGCTCGGCGCTCATGAAGTCCATCCGGTCGTTTTTCGACGCCCGCGGCTACCTCGAGGTCGAGACGCCGATCCTCCAGCCCATCTACGGCGGCGCGTCCGCGCGCCCCTTCCTCACGCATCATAACGCTCTTGATATCGACCTCTACCTGCGCATCGCGGACGAGCTCTATCTCAAGCGCCTCATCGTCGGCGGCTTTGACGCCGTCTATGAGTTCGCGAAGGATTTCCGGAACGAGGGGATGGACCGGTCGCACAACCCCGAGTTCACGATGCTCGAGCTCTACGTCGCGTACCGGGACTACCTCTGGATGATGGACTTGGTCGAGGAGCTCGTCAGCGCGAGCGCCGTGGCGGTGAACGGTACGACGAAGCTCACCGTCGGAAAGAACGAGATCGACGTCGCGCCCCCCTGGAAGCGCATCACCATGTTCGACGCGATCAAGGACCGCACCGGGAAGGATCTTCACGGCAAGAGCGAACCCGAGGTTCGCGCGATCCTCAAGGAACTCCACCTCGAGGTGGAGCCGGGGGCGGGCATCGGCGCGATGATCGACGAGATCTTCAGCGAAACGGTGGAGCCGACGCTCATTCAGCCGACGTTCATCACCGATTACCCCCTGGAAATGTCCCCGCTCGCGAAGAAGCACCGCTCCAAGCCGGGCCTCGTGGAACGGTTCGAGGTCATCGTCAACGGCCAAGAGCTTTGCAACGCCTTCAGCGAACTCAACGACCCCCTCGACCAGCGCCAGCGTTTCGAGGACCAGATGAAGCTCCGCGCCCGCGGCGACCAGGAGGCGCAGGTCCTCGACGAGGACTTCCTCCGGGCGCTCGAGTACGGCATGCCCCCGACGGCGGGGCTCGGCATCGGCATCGACCGGCTTACGATGCTCTTGACGAACCAGGAGTCGATCCGCGACGTCCTGCTCTTTCCCCAGATGAAGCCCGAACAGTGATGGACGCACTCCGCCGCTCGCTCCTCCTCCTGACGCTCCTGGTGGCAGGGATCTCCTGCGTATGGGCCGGGACCACCGGCATCCTCGAGGGCAAGGTCGCCGACAAGGAGACGAAGGAAGCCCTCGTCGGGGTCTCCGTCGTCATCGTCGGCTCCTCCCAAGGCGCCGCCTCGGACATTGAGGGGAACTTCCAGATCAGCAATCTTGAGTCCGGCACGTACGATGTGCGCTTCTCGATCATCGGCTACCAGCCGATGGTCTACAAAGGCGTCGTCATCCGCGCGGACCTGCGCACGCGGATCACGATCGAGCTCGTCCCCTCCGCGGTCGAACTTTCCGAGGTTGAGATCACCGCGGAGCGCCCGTTGATCGAACGCGACGTTACGAGCACCAACTTCACGGTGAACGCGAAGGAGGTGGAGAGGCTCTCCGTCCGGAACATCCAGGAGCTCGTGGCGCTCTTCCCGAGCGTCACCGCCGAAGGGAACGTCCGGGGCGGCAAGTCGTCGGAAGTGGTCTATCTCGTCGACGGGCTCCCGATGCAGGACGTCGTCGGCGGCGGCATGGGGAGCTCATTGCCGAAGAGCGCGATCACGGAGTTTTCGATGCAGTCGGGCGGGTTCGAGGCGGAGTACGGCAACGCCCTTTCGGGGGTCGTAAACATCATCACGCGCCGCGGAGACGACCGCCATTCGGCTGTTGTGCGCCTCGAGAAGGACGACTGGCTCTCGGGCGGCTGGAACCGCGAGGTCAACCGTCTCACGGAGACCGAGCTTACCTTTTCGGGGCCGGTCATCCGGGAACGCCTCCATTATTTCGCGGCGGCGACGTTCCAGATGAACGACACCCGGTGGTGGCAGGACTTCGACAAGTTTTTCAACTCTCCGGTCTCGAAGGAGCTCTCGGGCATCGGCAAGCTCGACCTGACGGCCTCTTCGCGGATGAGGCTCACGGCCCAGACCGTCTTCTCGGACAAGGCGTGGCGGGATTACGAGTACAGCTGGCGCTTCAACCTCGCCGGATTGCCGAAACGGAGCCGGACGTCGATCCGGACCACAGCGACGATCTCCCATTCGCTCTCCGACATCGTCCACTATACGTTCAACCTGACGCACTACGACCTCCATTCGCACATGGGCGAGGACGACAAGTCGAGCATCGACCTCACCCCGTACGAGTACGACTTCTTCCTCGCCTACGTCGTCAAGGGGAACCGCGCCTGGTGGTCCGACACCAGGCAGAAGATCAACACCGCGAAGTACGACCTCGTCGTGCAGCCGAACCCGGAGAACATCCTCAAGGCGGGGTTCGAGTACAATCAATACGACATCTTCTCGGACCTCGTGAAGTACGAGCCCCAGAGGACCTATTTCGGGAAGATCCTCGTCGATTCCCCGCAGCTCAATTACAGCACGATGTATAACTACAAGCCCCGGTCGGGAAGCGTCTACCTCCAGGACAAGCTCGAAGTGAAGAAGGACGGGGCGGTGGTGAACCTCGGCTTTCGGTGGGACTTCCTGGACCCCCGGAGCGAGCGCCCGGTCGTGGAATATACGACGCCTGACAGCGCGTCGGGCCAGTACACGTCTCAGGTGACGCGCTTCGTCAAAGCTTCGATGAAACAGCAGGTGAGCCCGCGTATGGGCCTCTCGTTCCCGATGATGTGGAACATGATCCTCGTGATGAACTACGGCCACTATTTCCAGTTTCCGCTCTTTGACTACCTCTACTCCGGCATCAACCCGCAGCAGCTTCGGAGCGGCGTGAACGTCCTGGTGGGGAACCCCGACCTGAAGCCGGAGCGGACGCACGCCTGGGAGATCGGCATCAAGTACGGCATCGATGAAAAGACGCTCTTCAGCATGACATACTTCCGAAAGGAGTTCATCGACCAGATCGACTCCAAGACGTTCCTCCCGTCGAAGGCGCGCCTCGCCGGCGACTACGGGTTCGCGGAATACGTGAACAACGCCTTTGCGAACGCCGAGGGCCTCGAGTTTGTCCTCTCCCGAGTGCACGACGACCGGATCTCCGGGTCCATTTCGTATTCCCTCATGCGTACCGAGGGAGTGAGCGACTACGCGAGCCAGGGGATCAACCTCCAGCAGTGGGGGTTCCCGGTGGCGAACCAGCCCTACCCGCTCAGCTGGGACCAGACGCACAGCGTGAAGCTCGCCCTCGACGCCGAGCTCCCGTTCGACTTCACCGGCAACCTCCTCTGGTCGTACAGCACCGGCAGACCGTACACGTACTTCCCGACGAAGGACGGCTTCACCCCGGACGAGCCGGGGAGGGCCTTCCTCCCGAACAACGCGCGGCTTCCCGGATCGAGCATCATGAACTTCAAGTTCTCCCGGAAGTTCCCCCTCGGAACGTACTCGTCCTTCACGCTCTACGGGGACTTGCGAAACGCACTCAATTCCACCGGGGCGAAGTGGGCCGATGCGAACGGCCGGATCGGCGGACAGCTCCAGGACCCCTCAGCATTTTCTGAACCGAGAAGATTCTCCGTAGGACTCCGATATGAACTCTAGACATGTGTTGGTCTCGACCCTCGTCGCCCTCTTGGCGCTCGCTTCCCTGCGATGCAAGGAGACCCTCCCGACCTACCAGGACCCGAAGAACGTCCTTGCGCTCAAGGTGACGCTCATCGAGCAGCTCAACGACCGGCTCGCCCCGCCGGGGCGGCAGGCCGTCCACGCCGTCCTCGAGGCGGAGAACGTGTTCGACGAGGTCTTCTACGACAGCGTCAACGTCAGCGGCGCCGTCCGGATCTGGTGGAAGCGGCGCCCGGTGCGCTTCAAGACGATCGTCCTGAGTCAAAGCAACTTGCAGAACCGCGATCTCATCGCGAACGGCAAGATCATGCTTCTCCCGGGCCAGAAGATCAGCCTCGATCTCTACTGGAACCTGCGGAGCGACGACGGCATCTACCTCCCGCACGAGATGAACTTCGCGTTCCTCCGGCGCCGGATCTGCGACTTTAACGTGGCGTGCGCCGACCCGGAAGAATTCGTCCTCGAGGCGTCGCTGAAGATCTACGATCGCCTCGGGTTCATCCAGGCGCCTCCGACGTCGTTCATGTTCACCGGCCGAACCTGCATTTGCGGCGCGTTCCCCCCGTGCTCCGCCGGAGGCGGATGCTAGCGGGAGGGGCGCGAGCGTGGAGCGCACGTCCCGATCGTCCGATCTCCCGGCGCATGCCGTGAGACCCTCGGACGTTCCCTCCGCCGGCGCCCGGCCGCCGCGGATCAGCGTCATCATTCCGACGCTGCAGGAGGAAAAGCTCATCGAGCAGACCTTGCGTCAGTTCACTCCCGAGCTCCGAGCGGACCACTGCCTTGAAGTCGTTGTGAGCGACGGCGGAAGCGCGGACCGGACGGTCGCGCTCGCCGGCGCGCTCGCGGACCTCGTCGTCTGCCACCGCGAGCCCTATGCGCAGACGATCTCCATGGGCAGGAACCGCGGCGCGGAAGCGGCAAGCGGGGAGATCTTCGTGTTCATCAACGCGGACGTCATGATCGCCGAACCCGATGCGTTCTTCCGCCTCATGCGCGAGGCGGTGCGGGACCCCCGCGTGGCCGCAGCGACCTGCAACGTCCTGGTGCCGCCGGACCAGGAGACCCTCCAAGACAGGTTCTACCACGGGTTCTTCAACTGGTACTTCCGCATGCTCAACCTCGTCGGGATGGGGATGGGGAGGGGAGAATGCCACGTCATGCGTGCCGTAACGTTCCGGACGGCGGGAGGCTACAACGAGGCGATCGCGGCCGGCGAGGACTACGAACTCTTCCTCCGGCTCCACCGCGTGGGCATGATCGCGTTCGTCCGGTCCCTCACCGTCTTCGAATCCCCGCGCCGGTACCGCCGGTACGGGTACTTGCGCATCACCCTCCTCTGGCTCCTCAACGGACTCGGCGTGCTTCTGTTCAAGCGCTCCATGGTCCACGAATGGAAGCCCGTTCGGTAGAGCCCCGCCGCACACCCTATTTGACTTTCAGCCCATTTTTCTCTATTCTTTTTTTGTAGCTGTTCTTGCAATCATTTTTCCGGACCGTGCTTTATGAAAAAGCGTTTCTCCCTGATGACCGTCGCGATCAGCGTCATTCTCGCCCTTTTCCTTGGAATGCAGCTGAATAACGTGATTTCCGGGGACAATATCTTCGAACAGCTCACGAAGTTCAAGGACGTCCTGAGCCTGGCTGAAAAGTATTACGTCGACGACATCGACAGTCAGAAGCTCGTGGAGTCCGCCATCAACGGCATGCTCGACGACCTCGACCCCCATTCGGTCTACATCCCCGCGTCCCAACTTCCGAAGATCACCGAGGAGTTCCAGGGGAGCTTCGAGGGGATCGGGGTGGAGTACGACGTCATCAACGACACGCTCCAGGTCCAGCTGACGGTCGCCGGCGGCCCGAGCGAGGCCTTGGGCATCCTCTCGGGGGACAAGATCCTCAAGATCAACGACACGTCCGCCGTCGGGATCAAGCGCGACGACGTCCCGAAGAAACTCCGGGGGCCCAAGGGGACGCACGTGAAGGTGACCATCCATCGGCCCGGGATGAAGGACCTCATCGATTTTGACATCGTCCGCGACAAGATCCCCCTCTACACGGTCGACGTGGCGTACATGGTGAGCAAGGACATCGGCTACATCAGCGTCAACCGCTTCGCCTCGACGACCTACGCGGAGTTCATCGAGGGGGTGAACAAGCTCCGGGCCCAAGGAATGAAGCGCCTCATCATGGACCTGCGGAACAACGGCGGCGGGTATCTCGAACAGGCCTACAAGATGGCGGACGAGCTCCTTCCGAAGGGGAAGAAGATCGTCTATACGAAAGGGCGCCGCGCCGAGTTCAACGAGGAATACATCAGCCAGGGGGGGAACAACACCGACCTCTCGCTCATCATCCTGGTGAACAACGGAACGGCATCGGCGAGCGAGATCGTTTCCGGGGCGATGCAGGACTGGGACCGCGGCCTCATCGTCGGCGAGACGACGTTCGGCAAGGGCCTCGTGCAGCGGCAGTACGAGCTCTCCGACAAGTCGGCCTTTCGGCTGACGACCGCGCGGTACTATACGCCGACGGGACGGCTCATCCAGCGGCCCTACGGCAAGGACAAGGACGAATACCGCAAGGCGGCGTTCGACCGTGTCGAGACCGAAGGGGAGAACATCGATCACACCGAGGAGGGCGACTCCACCCGGCCCGTCTTCAAGACCGCGGGCGGACGCAAGGTCTACGGCGGCGGCGGCATCACTCCCGATTTCATCATCAAGGCGGACAAGCTCACCGACCTCTCCGTCCAGATCCTCGGAAAGGGCGTCTTCCAGGAGTTCAACGTGAAGTACATGGACCAGTACGGCAAGGGCCTCCGTGAGCGGTATAAGACCGATCTCGCGCGGTTCCAGAAGGAATTCATCGTCACCAGTGAGATGATGGCGGAGTTCGACACCCTCTCCGTGAAGAAGGGGATCGCGCTGAACCAGGAACAGCTCAAGAAGGACACGCCGTATATCCAGACGCGCATCATCGCCCAGATCGCTCGCGGCCTCTGGGGGAACGAGGGCTGGTACTCCGTCATGCGCGTCGAGGACAATCAGTTTCAGAAAGCCCTGACACTCTTTCCGGAAGCGGAAAAGATCGCCCATCTGAACTGAGAGCATATGACCCGCTCCTGCAGCGCTGGTGACCGACCCGGCCCGTTCCGACGCCTCTGCATGCTCTTCGGAGCGGCGGCCGTCCTCGCGACGGTGTTCATCCCGGCTGCCGCTTCCTTGGGCGAACTCCCGGCCTCCCGGCCGGTGGCGTTCTCCGGGTCCGATTCCCTCTTCCAGATCGGCGAAGAGCTCACCTACAACGTCAGCTACTCCCACATCGACATCGGTCAGGTCCGGATCAAGCTCGTCGACAAGACTTCCGCGAACGGCCGCACCTCGTACAAGGCGATGGCGTACATCGATTCATACAAGGGCCTGCCGTTCGTCGATCTCCACTCCATCTACGAGGACGCCTTCGACGCCTCGGTCTATTCCGTCTGGTTCCGGAGCCGGCTGAAGGAGGACCAAGCGTGGAGGAGTTTCGTCTACCAGTTCGATTACGGCCGCCACGTGATGTCCATCGAACAGCGCATGTGGGGCGCCGAGACCCTCATCAGCCGGGACTCGCTGCGGCTCGACACCCTGTACCAGGACGGCCTCTCGCTCTTCTACCTTGCCCGGACGCTCGTCATGGACCATCAGCATGCGATGATACCCGTCGTCGTGAACGAGCGGAAAGGGAACACGACCATCGATTTTACCGTGGAACACACCGCTGAGGAGATCGATGCCGTCGACTACCCCGTCGACGTCGTTCATTTCACCGGCGAGGCGGGGTTCGTCGGGATCCTGGGTCTGACCGGCGGGTTCGAAGGCTGGTTCAGCAACGATGCCGCCCGGGTGCCGATCATTGCGAAGATGAAGGTCATCCTCGGGAGCGTGCGCATCGAACTCCTGAGCTGGAAGCGCGAAGGGTGGAGCCCGCCCCGGGCGCAGGGGGGCAAATGATCCGTCCGTACCAGGGGGTCTCTCCGGTCCTCCATGCGTCGGTCTATGCCGCTGAGAGCGCCGAGATCATCGGCGACGTCGCCATCGGGGCCGAATCGAGCGTCTGGTTCCACACGGTCGTCCGGGGTGACGTCAACACGATCCGGATCGGCCAGCGGACGAACGTCCAGGACGGGTGCGTCCTCCACGTTCGCGGGGAAACGGGTCCGCTCGTCATCGGGTCGGACGTGACGCTCGGACACGGCGCGATCGTCCACGCCTGTACCGTCGGCGACCACTGCCTCATCGGCATGGGCGCGATCGTCCTTGATAATGCTGAAATTAATCCCTATACTCTCGTGGCTGCCGGCGCGGTGGTACGGACAAGCGCGCGTTTCCCCGGGGGCGTGCTCGTCGCCGGCGTCCCCGCGAAGATCGTCCGCGATCTCACGCCGGAAGAACGAACGATGATCGAAGAATCCGCCCGCTCGTACGTCGCCTATGCCCGGACGTACAAGGGTCAATGACGACAGGATGATCGCATGAGGCTGAAGTTCTGGGGTACTCGCGGTTCCATCTCGACGCCGGGGAAGCACACCGTTCGGTACGGCGGCAATACGCCCTGCATCGAGGTCCGGCTTTCCAAGGACCAACTCATCATCCTCGACGCGGGGACCGGCATCCGGAACCTCGGCGAGGCATTGATCGAGAACGGCGAGTCCATCAAGGCCTACATCCTCATCTCCCATCCGCACTGGGACCACATCCAGGGGTTCCCGTTCTTCAAGCCCGCGTTCATCTCCGGCAACGACCTCACGATCATCGGCGGCGAGACGGACAAGGTGACCCTCCAGAAGATGATCAGCGACCAGATGAACAAGGTCTACTTTCCGGTCCAGCTCAACGAGCTCAAAGCCTCCATCAAGTTCCGGAGGATCGGCGAAGAGGAGTTCACCGTCTTCGACGCGCACGTGAAGACCATCTTTGTGAACCACCCCTCGTTCGCCCTCGGGTACAGGATCACGCACCGGGGCAAATCCATCGTCTACATCAGCGACAACGAGCCGTTCGACCGGCGCGTCGCAAAGTCGATGCGGAACGTCGAAAAGTCCATCATCGACAAGTACGCGCGGATCGTCGGCGATCCGAACAAGAGGATCTTCGATTTTGTGAAGGACGCCGACGTCCTCATCCACGACGCGACGTACACGCCGGAAGAGTACGTGGACCGCGTCGGCTGGGGGCATTCCCACTACCTCTTCGCGCTCAAGGTCGCCGCCGAAGGGAGAGTGAAGCGCCTGGTCCTGTTCCATCACGACCCCTCCCACAACGACGAGAAGATGGATGAGATCGTCAAGACCTGCAAGAAGGAGATCCGGCACCATCCCTACAAATTCGAGTGCTCGGCCGCCATGGAAGGGATGGAGCTCGAGATCTGAACGCCTGGGCGTCCGGGCCGCCACTTGACATTGATAGGGGTCAGGTTGTATATTTGCCTAGCGATTTTGAAAACGAGCGCGTCTGAGAGGGCCTCATGTGGGGTGAATCCGCCGGATGGAATGGAATTGCGCAGGTTTGGCGGTGAGACGGTAGAGCTGCTCCGCGAATGGTTGTGTGTGCCGGCGGGGCGGAGAAACACGATGCTGTCGTGCGGTCATAAGGAGAATCCCCTTCGAGACACCATGCAACGCTCCCCGTGCCCGGCTTGAGAAAAGTCCGCCACCGGGGTTTTTTATTACGGTCATGACCCAAGAATTGCAAGGAACGAATGCCCTTCTCATTTAAAGAAACCGATTTCAAGAAGCTGGGAAAGATCCTCAAGGCTTCGCCGAAGCACAAGGGAAACAACGTGCGCTTCGAGCTCCAGGGAACGGACCCCCAGCGCAAGCTTACCCTCGAGATCTACCCGAACATCCGCATCGGCAAGCGCACGGGCAACCTCGTCTCCGTCTACACGCCCAGCGCGCACCTCCAGCTCCACTTTTGCTCAGGATTCGTCGTGAGCTCGATGCTCAACGAAGTGACCTTTGTGGGGGAGGATGCGGGGAAGCTCGCAGGCCTTATTATAGAGAAGGAGGGCGGCTGCTCGCTCTACGCGAACGTGGACCGCGAGCTCCTTTCAGGCGACTTCACGCGGCTCGGCCCCGAGGTCATGCTTTCCGGCGTCGCACTCTCGCTGACCGAATCCATACTGCCGGAAACGGCACGCCGGACCCGGCGCAAGAGCAAATGATGGACGTCCGGAGCTTCAATGTTCACCGGCGTCGTCGCGTGCGGCACGCCGAAGTTCGGAAGCTCGTCCGGCTCGTCCTGCGGCACGAGCGCATCCGCAGCGCAGCGGTGAACGTCGTGTTCGTCGACGATGCGAAGATGAAGGACCTCAACGGCACATATCTTCGACACTGGTATGCGACCGACGTGCTGAGTTTCCCCCTGGGGGAACGATCCCCGGGCCCCCTTGAGGGCGAGGTCTACGTCAACCTCGATCAGGCCCTGAGGCAGTCGCGCGAGTACCGTGCGACGTTCGCGGAGGAAAAGAGGCGGCTCGTCATCCACGGCGTCCTCCACCTCGCGGGGCACGACGACGGTACGGCGGCGCGGAGGCGCGCGATGGCCTCCCGGGAAGACTCCTACCTTGCGCGGTTCGCCCGAGCGCGGTAGGCCAGGCAAAGATCGGCGCCGTCAGATCGTCTGACGTGCGCGCACGGAACGAGCGGCACCTATTGAATCGGACAGAATGGCAAAATCACTGCTCATCGTAGAATCTCCCGCAAAAGCAAAGACCATCAACAAGTATCTCGGCAAGGACTTCATCGTACACGCGTCGGTCGGCCACATCAAGAACCTGCCGAAGAGCAAGATCGGCGTGGACGTGGAGAACGGGTACGCCACGACGCTCGAGACGATCGCCGGGAAAGAGCCGGTCATCGAGAAGCTGAAGGCCGCCGCCAACGAATCAGCGGACGTCTACATCGCGACCGATCCGGACCGCGAAGGGGAGGCCATCGCGGCGGACATCGCCGAAGAGATCGCCGGGCACACCGGCAAGATCTACCGCGTCCTCTTCCACGAGATCACAGAGCGCGGCGTCATGGAGGCGATGAAGGCCCCGCAGCAGATCAACCAGGATCTCGTCTCGAGCCAGCGGGCGCGCCGGGTCATGGACCGGATCGTCGGCTACAAAGTGAGCCCGTTCCTCTGGAAGACCATCTTCTACGGCCTCTCCGCCGGCCGCGTGCAGTCCGTCGCCCTCAGGCTCATCGCCGAGCGCGAGCATCTTATCCGCGCGTTCCTCCCGACCGCATACTGGTCCATCATCGGAGAGTTCCGGTCGAAATCGAGCGATTCGTTCTTCGTTAAGCTCTTCAAGATCAAGGGCAAAGAGCTCATCGTCCCGGCGAAGGAGACCCTGGAGGAGATCGAGCAGAAGAAGACGCAGGACAAGTACACCTATATCGCGTCGGAAGAGGACGCCCTCGGCCACGTCGAGGCCATCAAGAAGCAGTCGTTCACGATCTCCGATCTCCAGAAGCGAGAGTCGAAGCGGAACCCCCTGCCGCCGTTCATCACGAGCACGATGCAGCAGGAGGCGTCCCGGAAGCTCCGGTTCTCGGCCTCTCGGACGATGACGCTCGCCCAAAAGCTCTATGAAGGCCAGGAGGTCGGCGCCGACGGCCTCGTCGGGCTCATCACGTACATGCGTACCGACTCGACGCGCCTGAACGACGACGCCGTCGAAGCGGCGCGCGAGTTCATCTACACGACGTACGGCAAGGAATACGTCCCTGAGAAGCCGAACGTCTATAAGAAGAAAAAGACGTCCCAGGACGCGCACGAGGCGATCCGGCCCACCTCTATTAAGTACACGCCGAGTGCCGTCAGGAAGTACCTCGACAAGGACCTGTTCCGGCTCTACGAGCTCATCTGGAACCGCTTCATCGCGTGCCAGATGGAATCAGCGATCATGGAGACGACGACCGTGTTCGTCGAAGGGGGGGAGTATCTCTTCAAGGCGGCCTCCTCACGCTACACGTTTCGGGGGTTCCTCCAGGCGTATGAGGAGAACATCGACAGCGACGCCGAAAGCGTGGAAGAGGAGGACCCCGAGGTCGCGGACGAAAAACTCCCCGCGAACCTCGTCGTGGGCCATCCGCTCGACGTCCTCGGGCTTGCGCACCACCGCCACGAGACGAGCCCCCCGCCGCGCTATACCGAGAGCAGCCTCGTCAAGACGCTCGAAGCCCTCGGCATCGGGCGGCCAAGCACCTACGCGATGATCGTCGGCACGATCATCAACCGGAAGTACGTCGAACAGCGCGAACGCAAGCTCTACGCCCAGGAGCTCGGCATGGAGGTGAACAAGCTCCTGACGAAGAATTTTCCGCACATCTTCAACGTGCGCTTCACCGCGAAGATGGAGGAGGAGCTCGATACGATCGCCTCCGGCAAGAACGACTACAAGAGCGTGCTCGACGATTTCTACATCCCGTTCAGCGAATCGCTCGAAAAGGTCTCGAAGAACACCGCGGCGATCAAGAAGTCGATGCAGGAGGTCACAGAGGAGAAGTGCGAGCTCTGCGGCAAGCAGATGATCATCAAGTGGGGCCGCAACGGCCGGTTCATGGCGTGCAGCGGCTACCCCGCCTGCAAGAACACCAAGCCCCTCCCCGAGGACGCGGAGAAGCACCAGCATCTTATCGGCATGAAGTGCGACCTCTGCGGCGGGGACATGCTCGTGCGGTCGAGCAAGTTCGGGACGTTCCTCGGATGCTCGAACTATCCCAAGTGCAAGAATACGAAGCCCATCTCCATGGGGATCAAGTGCCCGAAATGCAAGGACGGCGACCTCATCGAGCGCAAGACGAAGAAGAAGCGCGTGTTCTACGGCTGCTCGCGGTATCCCGAGTGCGACTTCGCCTCGTGGGACAAGCCGTCCGGCCAGCCGTGCGAGACGTGCGGCGCGCCGTTCATGGTCATCAAATACTCCCAAAAGCGCGGCGAGTACCTCAAGTGCCCGGCGTGCAAGGCGGAGGTCGTGAAAGAAGAAGCTGCCGTCGCCGGATAAGGAGGACCTCGGGATCGTGGAACAGGTTCGGGACTTTCTCACGTACCTCGCCAAGGAGAGGAACTACTCCCCTCACACGGTGCTCGCATACCAGGACGATCTCGGCCAGTTCGGGGAGTTCCTCGAGCGCGGGGCATCCGCCCGGAAGAAGCGCGCCCTCGCAGACGTCTCTCAAGGCGACGTCCGCGCGTTTCTTGGGCACCTCTTCGACCGAGGCCTGAGCAAGAAGAGCACCGCGCGGAAGCTCGCCTCGATCCGGTCGTTCTTTAAGTTCCTCGTCCGCCGCGCCGTCGTGTCGGCGAACCCGGCCGCCGGCATCGCGACGCCGAAGATCCCTCGGATCCTCCCGTCGTTCCTCGACGAGCCCGCAGTGACCAAGATGATGACGCTCCCCGACGTCTCGACCGCGCTCGGTAAGCGCGACCGGGCGATCCTGGAACTCCTCTACGGTACGGGGATCCGCTTGGGTGAACTCATCGGCCTCAATGTCGACCAGATGGACCTCAGGCAGGGGACGCTCCGGGTCCTCGGCAAGGGGAGCAAGGTCCGCGTCGTCCCGGTGGGGAAGATGGCCCGGGAAGCGGTCGAGCGTTACGGCGAGGCGAGGCCGTCGCTCCTCGGCGCGTCCAAGGGCGCCGGCGACCGCAGCGCGCTCTTCCTCACGTCGCACGGCAAGCGAATGTACCCGAAGGGCGTCTACATCGTCGTGACGAAGTACATCGGCGGCGTCTCGGAGCTCGAGAAGAAGAGCCCGCACGTCCTCCGGCACACATTTGCCACGCATCTCCTCAATCGCGGCGCCGACATCCGCGCGGTGAAGGAACTCCTGGGCCACGAAAGTCTCTCGACGACCCAGCTCTACACACACGTCACTGTGGACCGGCTCAAGCGCGTCTACAGTCAGGCGCATCCCAAGGCTTGAACACCCCACGAAAAGGAGCTCTCATGGAAACTCATTTTACTGCTCGGAAATTCAGGGCGCACAAGGACGTCAAGGACCAGGCGCTCGCCGCGGTCCAGCGCCTCGACAAGTACTACGACGGCATCGTTCGCTGCGACATCATCCTCAGCTATGAGCGCAAGACGAACAGCGTCAAGACCGCAGAGATCAACATCCACGTGCACGGGGCGACCCTTTCCGCGACCGATTCGTCGGAGGAGTTCATGAAGTCCATCGATCTCGCCGTGGTCAAGCTCGAACGCCAGCTTGCGAAGTACAAGACGAAGCTCCGGACGAAGAAGAAGGGGACGCTGCGCCTCGTCAAGGAAGGATCGCGCACATCCTCAGATACGGGAGACGACGAATGACCTTTAAGAAGAGCAAGGAGACGACGAAGCAGAGCATCTCCGTCGGATTTTTCGTGGAGTCGAACAAGACGCGGCTCCACCTCACATCGCTCACCGGCGAGATCGGGTACAACAAGGAGCTCAGGGACAAGAACGTCCACCGACCGCAGCTCGTACTGGCGGGCTACGTGCAGCTCTTCCGGTTCGACCGCGTCCAGATCTTCGGGAACACCGAGATGCGGTACCTCGAACAGTGCACGCCGGAATACCGGGAAAACGCCTTGCGGACGATCTTCCAGTTCGACGTCCCCTGCGTCGTCGTGACGAACAACAACCCCGTCGACGAGATGTTCGTTCGGATCGCCACGGAACGGGGCGTCCCCGTCCTGCAGACCCCGTTCGAAACGACAAAGTGCATCTACTTCCTGAGCGATTTTCTTGACGACCAGTTCTCCCCGCAGAGTGTCGTCCACGGCTCGTTCGTCGACGTCTACGGCGTCGGGCTCCTCCTCATCGGGCGCTCGGGGATCGGCAAGAGCGAGATCGCTCTCGACCTCGTGGAGCGCGGCCACCGGCTCGTGGCGGACGACGTCGTCATGATCACCCGAAAGGGAGAGGGGATCCTCATGGGCTCGGGGACCGACCTGGTGAAGCATTTTATGGAGATCCGGGGCCTGGGGCTCATCGACGTCCGGAGCATGTTTGGGATCCGGGCCATTCGATTCCAGAAGCGCGTCGAGCTCGTCATCGAGCTCATGGAATGGCGGCCCGACCAGGAGTACACCCGTACGGGACTGGACGACGAAGGGATCGCCATCCTGGATGTGCCTCTGACACGCGTGGAATTGCCCATTTTCCCTGGAAAGAACGTCACCGTCATCTGCGAGGTCATCGCCCTGAACTACCTCCTGAAGCACTACGGGTACGATGCCGCGAAGGAGTTCACCAAGCGCCTCGAGGCGGTGATTACGGAAAAGAGCAAGCATATCGGCGAACGCGCGATAGATTACTTCGAACACGACTTCGAATAGGGCCTGCGTCACATTTTTTGAGAATATTCTTGACAAACTGGGGGGATTTCTTTACTTTAGAGCCAAGAAGTTGGTGAAAGGGGGGCGTATTACGCCCAATCACGTTCGATTTACTCGTTTACATTTAGAGGAAAGGCAGACGTCTACATAGTCATTACCGATGATGTGGCAGGAGAGTAAAATATACCGCGCGGATAGAAATCTGCAGCTTCACGAGATCAAATGGTTTCGTGCGAAGGCGGCCGCGTGGTTCATCGCTTCGACGGCGCTCCTCGTCCTGACGCTACTCGTCCTGAACTACTATGTCTACGATTTTCTCGGGATGGGGTACACGACCATCCAGAGCCTCAAGGAGGAGAATCAGGCCCTCCACCAGCAGCTCGCCGTCCTCACCGACCACATGAAGAAACTCGAGGGGACCCTCGCGAAGATCGACCATGAGGGGAACCGCCTCCGGCTGCTCGTGGACCTTCCCCCCATGGACGACGAGACCGGTGCCGCCGGAACGGGCGGCGCGGCGATGAGCGCTGAGATGCCGAACAACAACCAGAACCTCCAGGTGATGAGTTCCGCTTCAACGACTCTGCAGAAGCTCTCGAGCGAGATCCGCGTCCAGCAGCAGAGCTACGATCAGATCATCAAGAAGTACGAGTACAATAAAGGATTCTTTGCCGCTCTTCCCGCGCTCAAGCCGATGGACGGTTATTACTCCACGAAGGAGTTCGGCCTCCGGATGCATCCCGTGCTCGGGATCTTCAAGACGCACACCGGGCTCGACATCGTCAACGACGTCGGGACGCCCGTCTCGGCCGCCGCCGACGGCATCGTCGAGATGGCCGGCCAGAGCGGAGGCGGATACGGCACGGTGGTCGTCATCAAGCATGGATACGGCTATCAGACGCTCTACGCCCACCTTTCCAAGACGCTCGTCCGCGAAGGACAACACGTCCATCGCGGCGACCTCATCGGTAAGAGTGGCAGAACGGGGCTCGTGAGCGGTCCGCACCTCCATTACGAAGTGCGGTTCAACGGCGTCGCTCAGAACCCCATGAACTTTTTCTTCGATGACGTATCGCCCAGTGAGTATCGCCGGCAGGTAGCCTCCCGCTAGCCCGCTGCCCCTTCAGTTGATCCCCGTTCGGAGGTGCGAGCCCCGTCGGTTCGTACCGTGTTCTGCCTCAGGCCCGATTCGTATGTGATGTACATGAGTTGATTCGTAGAGAAGATTCAGGAGTGGAGAATGATTTGGACAATGGAACTTGCTTCACATCTCGATGAAGCGCCCTGGCCAGCTACCAAAGAAGAGTTGATTGATTACGCGATCCGATCCGGTGCACCGAATGAAGTGATCGAGAACCTTCAGGAACTGGAGGATGCCGAAGAGCCGTATGAAAGCATGGAAGACATTTGGCCCGATTACCCCACGGACGGAGATTTCTTTTTCGAGGACGAAAACGAATATTGACCGCCCCGTCCCCGCATTGTGAACATGGCCCGGCGTGACCCCTGCGCATTCCCGATCCCCGCATGAACCATTGACGACCCATTTCGCCTCGCTGCGGATGGGTCTTTTCTTTCTCCTCCGGCTACGCCTCCTCGCGCTCTTGGCCGCCGCGCTCTTGGCCGCCGGCCGGCTCTCGGCGCAATCGACCGAAGGCGAAGCGCGCGAGCTCGAGATCAACCGCATCTCGTTCATCGGCAACGAGGCGCTCGACCGCGGCGTCCTTGCCAACACCGTCCAGTCCCAGGAGACCCCGAGCGGATTCTCGAAGTTCCTTCACGGCACGTTCGGCGAGAAGTTCGGCTCGAAGGCGGAGTACTTCCAACCCGACGTCCTGGAGGGCGACTTGAAGCTCCTGAAGGACATCTACCGGGATCGCGGATGGTACGGCGCCGAGATCCGCGATTCCATCGCCGTCGACACGTCGGCGTACCGCGTCGACATGTTCTTCCTCATTCGGGAGGGGAAGAGGTCGTTCGTCGACACGGTCTCGTACGCGGGGCTCGACAGCATTCCAAGGGACCTGCGCTCGAAGATCCTCGCCGAACCCCTCGCCAAGAAGGGCATCCCCTACGAAACGGCCGTGGCGAACGGCGAGATCTCCCGCGTTCTCATGATCCTGGCAAACAACGGCTACCCGACCGCGCGGTTCGACTACGACCAATACCTGGCCCAACTCTATCTTTCGACGAACAACTTCCGGCTCACGTTCGTCTTTGTCCCCGGGAAGCAGTTCACCTTCGGCGAGATCACCGTCAAGGTCGACCCGCCCCGCGACGACATCACAGACAACCTCTCACTTCGGCATCTCGATTTTCACACGGGGGAGCTCTACAGCAAGGAGAAGAAGCTCACCAGTGAGCGCAATCTCAACCGACTCGGCCTGTTCGAGGCGGCGCGCGTCGACCATGTGACGATCCCGGACACCTCCTCCAGCCGTTCCATCCCGATGGAGGTCCTCGTCCGGCCCCGGCCCCGGAACGAGCTCTCGCCGGAGGTCATCGTTTCGAACGAGAACAACGCCTTCAACCTCGGTCTCGGCCTGGGGTACACGAACCGGAACTTCCTCGGCGACGGCAGGAGCTTCAATGTGAGCGCCCGTGTGAAGACGCAGTCGATCCGGGAGCTCTTCTCCGGCAAGAGCGTGCGTGACACGTCGGTCGTTGGAAGCGCCAACTTTCAGATGCAGATCCTCCAGCCGTACCTCTTCAACCGGACCCTGAGCGGGGCCCTCACCTCCGAGGTTCGCGCGGACAAGCAGCAGTTCTTCATCCTCTCGATCCTCCGGCTGAAGGCGGCCCTCAACAAGCAGGTCACACAGTACACGACCGGCACTCTCGAATGGACCCTTGAACGTGTCCGCCCGGAACTCCTCGTCGACACCGCCATCCAAAAGCTCGTCATCGCGCAGTTCCGCGCGGAGGACCAGGAACAGTTCAACTCCATCCTGACGTTTACGCTCCAGAGCGACCACACGAACGACCCGTTCTCGCCGACCGAAGGGTACTTTCGGAGCATCACGCTCGAGGAATCGGGCATTCTCCCGAAGCTCGTCACGGTCGGACTCCCGTTCACACAGTACTACAAGACGACGCTCCTCGGCCGCTGGTACCACGACGTGTCGGGGAACCGCTCCAACATCCTCGCCTTCAAGGCGAAGACCGGCTACCAGGACAAGTACGGCGAGAGCCGCTCGATGGATGTCCGGATCCCGCTCAACCGCCGGTTCTTCTCCGGCGGCAGCGGCAGCGTCCGGGGATGGAAGGCGCGGCAGCTCGGCGTCATGAGCGACGACCTTCTCGAACTCGGAGGCAATTTCATGCTCGAGGGGAGCGCGGAACTCCGGATGAATTACTTCCGTGGATTCGGGAAGTTCCTCGGCCTCAAGCTCGACAACATCTGGGGCGTCTACTTCGTCGATATCGGCAACGTCTGGAGCGAGATCGGAAGCTTCCGGCCGCGCGACATCGCCGTGGCTGCCGGGGTGGGGTTCCGGTATGAGACGTTCTTCGGCCCGTTTCGGATCGATTACGGGTTCCGTGTCTACGATCCGAAAGGCGATGGGGCCGGCCAGACGATGTTCCACAAGCGGTTCCTCGGCGAGACCCTCGCCACCGGCGTCATCCACTTCGGCATCGGCCATGCGTTCTAAGGGCTCGCGATGAGCTGGTCGAGCGTCATCGGACAGCACCGGGTGAAGGAACTCCTCGTCTCGACGATCGAGCGGAAGAGGCTCGCCCATGCATACGTCTTTTCGGGGCCGGAAGGCGTCGGCAAGGATGCCGCCGCGATCGAACTTGCCAAGGTCCTCAACTGCGAGGCACGCGGGACGCAAGCGTGCGACGCGTGCCCGAGCTGCCACAAGTTCCGTTCCCTCCAGCACCCGAACCTCCACCTCGTGTTCGCGCTCCCGGTCGGCAAGGGGGAGAAGGTCGGCGACGGGCCGCTCTCCAAGCTTACCGAGGAGGACGTCGCAGCGTATCAGGAACAGGTGGGCCTCAAGGCGAAGAACCCCTATCATATCCTCGCGCTGCCCCGCGCCACGACGATCAAGATTAGCAGCATCCGAGAGCTCCGGAAGGAATCTGCGCTGTCGGCGTTCTCCGAAGGGAAGAAGGTCTTCCTCATCATCGATGCGGAGAACCTCAACGACGAGGCCTCGAATGCGATCCTCAAGACCCTCGAGGAGCCGCACGACGACACGCTCCTCATCCTGACCGTTCCGTCGGTGGACCAGCTACTCCCCACGATCCTCTCCCGATGCCAGCACGTGCGGTTCGGCCCCGTGGAGGAGGCCGAGATCGCGGCCGCCCTCCGGGAGAGGGAAGGCGTGCCGGAACAGAAAGCGGCCATGGTTGCCCAGCTCGCGTTCGGGAGCTATTCACGGGCGCTCCGGATGCTCGACGCCGACATGGATGCCCGTCGGGCGGCGGCCGTTGATTTTCTCCGCACGGCGCTCTACAGGCCCAGGCAGGAACTCTGCGAGATGATCGACCGGCTCGCCGTCGACTACGAGAAGGAGGGCATCGAGGAGCTCCTGGCGATGCTCCAGACATGGCTCCGGGACAGCTTGCTCCTCAGAGAAGACCAGCGCGTGGTCGCGCACGCCGACGACCGGACGGCGCTCGAGCGGTTCTCCGCGGCGCATCCGGGGGTGGAGTATGCCGGCGCGTTCGATGCGATCGAGCGTTCCATTTCACTTCTTTACAAAAATGTGTATATTCCACTCATATTTTTGACACTCGCCGCCGATCTGCGCAGGACGATCCTTCCGCAGAACGGAGAACGGCAGCGTGGATAGCCGGAGCATCCCGGATTCTGACACTGAACGAATCTCCTGACGTGAAAAACGCCCCCAAGCGGCTCCTCGTAACAGCGGCGCTGCCGTACGCCAACGGCAAGATCCACCTGGGCCACCTCTCCGGCGCCTATCTGCCGGCCGACATCTACGTCCGCTTCCAGCGCTCGATGAAACGCGACGTCGTATTCATCTGCGGCTCGGACGAGCACGGGGTGCCGATCACGATCACCGCCGAACAGCAGAAGATCACCCCCCAGGAGGTCGTCGACCGGTACCACGGCCTCAACAAAGCCGCGTTCGCGAGGTTCGGGATGAGCTTCGACAACTACTCCCGGACATCCCTCCCGGTGCACCACGCGACCGCAAAGGAATTCTTTCTCCGGCTCCACGCCGCCGGCCTCCTGAAGGAGAAGAAGGAGCAGCAGCTCTACGACGAACAGGCGGGAATGTTTCTCCCTGACCGGTATGTCGAGGGCACCTGTCCCGTTTGCCAGAACCCGGAGGCGCGCGGCGACCAGTGTGAGAAATGCGGCACGTTCCTCAGTCCCACCGAACTCATCAATCCGAAGAGCAAGATCACCGGGGCCGTCCCGACGGTGCGCGAGACGGTGCACTGGTATTTTCCGCTCGGGCTGTTCCAGCCGGAACTCGAAGAATACATCCGTTCGGCCGACGCGCGCGACGGCTGGAAGGAGAACGTCCTGCAGTACTGCCGGGGATGGTTCAAGACGGGGCTCGAGGACCGTGCCGTCACGCGAGATCTCCAATGGGGGGTGCAAGTGCCTCTTCCGGGGTTCGAACGAAAGGTCCTCTACGTATGGTTTGACGCCGTCCTTGGATACATCTCCGCGACGAAGGAGTGGGCCGCATCTATCGGATCGGCGGAACGGTGGCGCGACTACTGGCACGACCCCTCGACGAAATACGTCGCGTTCATCGGCAAGGACAACGTCGTGTTCCACTGCATCGTCTTCCCGGCGATGATCATGGCCTGGAACCGGACCTCTCCGGACCGCTATATCCTTCCCGAGAACGTGCCTGCGAACGAGTTCCTGAACTTCGAAGGGCAGAAGTTCTCCAAGAGCAGGGGATGGGGGATCGACGTCGACGATTTCCTCGACGAGTTCCCGGCCGATACGCTCCGGTATACGCTGACGATGAACTTGCCGGAGTCCCGGGACGCCGATTTCACCTGGAAGGACTTCCAGGCGCGCACGAATAACGAACTCGCCGACAATCTCGGCAATCTCGTGAACCGCACGATGACGTTCGCGCACCGCAACTTCGGCGGCAGTGTGCCTTCGGTCGCCACGCTCCAACGCCGGCGCACGTCCGGCGACGGGTCGACCGACGAGGGCGTCGGCCGCGAGATCGCCCGGGCGGCGCGCGAGGCCGCGGAATGTTTCGAGCGATACAAGTTCCGCGACGGGACGCTCGCCCTCATCAACCTCTCCCGGTTCGCCAACAAGTATTTCAACGACCAGGAGCCGTGGAAGACCGCCATGTCCGATCCTGAGCGCTGCGCCCTGACGGTGAACATCTGCCTCCAGACGCTCCGATCGCTCGCGATCCTCCTCGAGCCTGTGCTGCCGTTCACCTCCGCAGCCATTTGGAAGATGCTGAACCTTCCCGGATCACCCGCGGCTTCCGGGTGGGAATCGGCTGCAGAGACCGCGCTCGCCGACGGGCACCCGCTCGGCCAGAGTGCGATCCTCTTCACGAAGGTTGAAGACGAGGCGATCGACCGTCATTTGAAGCAGCTCCCCGCGCTCACCGTTGCCCAGCCACCGACACATCCGATAAAACCGATGATCGACATAGAACAGTTCAAATCCGTGGACCTGCGCGTCGCGAAGGTCCTTGCCGCCGAACGCGTTGCCAAATCAACGAAGCTCTTGAAGCTCAAGGTCTCGATCGGAACCGAAGAGCGCCAGGTGATCGCCGGGATCGGGCAGCATTACCAACCGGAGGCCCTCGTCGGAAAGAAGGTCGTCCTTGTTTCAAATCTCGCGCCCGCGAAACTCATGGGCGAGGAATCCCAGGGGATGCTCCTGGCGGCCTCGGATGATGCGGGAAAACTTACGATCCTCACCGTTTTCGAAGATATCACCGAAGGGAGCATCGTTAAATAGCGTTTTGCCTCCCCGCCTCCGCAGATTATTACGCCACTCTGCCTCCGTCCGGAGGGGGATCGGCCAGAAGAAGAATGAAGAAAATGGCCGAAACTCTTGACAACCTCGCCGGAATTCCCTATCGTGATCCCAGACTATGGAGTCCCATTTACCGTGTCCCTCGCGAGCCGGCCGAGAGTCTCTTTTTCTTAAAAAGCCAGCTGATAACCCGGAGTGCGAGGGATGGTTCACATTCCCGTGAAAAGAGCAATGCACTACATTCAAATCCACACAATCCACATGTTCCTTACACCTCAAGAAGGAGGTCCATATGCATAAATCGTTTCGCGCGTCCTCTTGGCTGACGTTCGTGCTGATGGCGACAATCTTTGCGCTCTCACTCGTCTACTGGACGGGTTGCGAGAAGATGCAGGATATGTCGAACTCGCCGGTCACCGGTCAGGAATCTATTCTTCTCACCAAGGAAAATCCGGCAGTGCAGAGCATCATGGCGGTTCAGGACCAGTCGACGTCCGACCTTATGTCGGTGCCGGGGGTCGTGGGCACAGCAACCGGCCTCACGGATGACGGCAGACTCGCCGTCATGGTCTATCTCGAATCCCAACCAAGCACGCCCATCAAAGGGAGAGGCATCGCCGCCAGGGGCATCCCGAGCGAGATCTCCGGATACCCCGTTGTCCAAGAGGTCACGGGAAGGTTTCGCGCGATGGCCGATCATAAGGCCATCCAGGCTCCCCCGATCCAGATGGGAACTTCCGGCGGCTGGCGATACGACCTCGCCAACGGCTATTGCTGCGGCGGCACGCTCGGATCGCTCGTATCAAAAGGCGGCGCGCAGTATGTGTTGAGCAATTACCATGTCTTCGAAGCGGACATCGTCTCCGGCGGCAACGGCCGCGTCGCAACGGCTGGCGACCCCGTCGTCCAGCCGGGCCTCATCGACGTCAACTGCACGGCGGCAAACGCACAGAATGTCGCGACGCTCTCAGGCATCAAGAGCCTTCCGAGTTCGAACGTCGACTGCGCGATCGCCCAGGTCATCTCTGGGATGGTCCGCACCGACGGCGCGATCCTTGACGTCGGTACGATCAGCGCAACGACCATCGGAGCTTCGATCGGCCAGGCGGTGAAGAAGAGCGGCCGCACGACCGGTCTCAGCCGCAGCAGCGTCAGCGCGCTCAATGCGACGGTCAACATCACGTATGAGAACGAATGCGCCGGCGGCACCTCCTTTACGAAGACCTTCACCGGCCAGATCGTGATCAAGAACAGGGGGAGCAGGTTCCTGAATTCCGGCGACTCCGGCTCGCTCATGGTCCAGGACGTCACGACAAACGCAAAAGCCGTCGGGCTCCTCTTCGCAGGCAGCTCTACGTCGGCGATCGCCAATCCCATCGGACAGGTCCTGAGCTTCCTGGGGGCAACGATGGTGGGCCAGTAAGGTATTCAAATCGCAGTACCGCTCTTCGCACCCGTCCGTGATCGTCTCGCGGACGGGTGTTCTATGACGGGGAAGTCATAGCTGATGTCGGCAGGTCGATCGAGGAAGTGACAGTGTCGTGCGCCGCCTGGATCAAGCAGCCTGGCGTGGTCGGTCGAGGGATTTCCTGTGGAGTTCGAAGATGCGGCCGATCTCCCACCGATGAACGGCTAGGGGAGGTATTCCCGGGGCTGCTGCTTCTCTGCGGCGATGATCGCCGCCAGGATCCGGTCCCACGAATTGTCGGTGTCGGTCTGGATGCGCGCTGCGCCCGGCACAAGAGTGAAGTGATTGTCCCAAGCGTGCGCCTTCTGGTATTCCGGGCCGTAGCGCCATTCCGGACTGTAGTCGAGGTTCCGTTCCGGATCGCGGAGGAGGTCGCTCCTCACCGTGTTCGACGCCATGAGTACGATGCTGCCAAACTTGTCCGGCGGTTCGGAGATCGGCAGCACGATGACCTGCCGGAAGGCGGCCCCGAGCGTCGCCGAGAGCGTCTGTACGATCTCATCCTTCCATCCGACCGATTCCACTGCGATCGCGAAGATGCCCGTTTCCGGCATCCGGGCCGCGGCGAGCGTGAAGAATTCCTTTGTCATCATCTCCCTGGGGTAGTCATTGCTGCTCACGCAGTCGAGGAGGATGATGTCGTACCGGCGGCTCGTGTCGGCGAGGTACGCACGGCCGTCGCCGGTGATGACCTGTACGGTCCGGTCAGTGAAGTCGAACGCCTTCCTGGCGAAACTGAGCCGCGTCGAATCGGGCTCGACCACATTTACGCTCCAAGCCATGCGGCGGTAATTGCGCGCGACCGAGCCGCCTCCCAGTCCGAACAACAACATCTTTCCGGGGGTCATGATGCAGTGCATCGGGATGTCCATCACCGCGACGTACTTCAATTCGGACTGCCAGTTCGTCGTATCGACGCACGCCACCGTCCGGCCGTCCACGCTCAGACTCCGGAGTATCTCCGCATTTGAGACGACCGGAGCGGAGTGACGGACCGCCGTCCCCGTCTGCGGGGCGTTGCATCCGGCGATGAGGAGGGCTGCGGAGGCCGCCGCCGCGCGAGCAACCCGCATGAATGTTCCTGCTGTCATCAAGCGCTTCCATAGAAGTGGGAGAATTCTGCGGTAGTATACTTCATGGGAGGAAAAGATGCAACTCGGGCGGCGAAGAGCGGCTCAGCCTCAGTCCTACCTGGCCGACCGGCGTGGATTTCCAAGTACATTTTCGTATCTTGCCTTAGCGCCTGAGTGCAGTGCGCACTGTGAACCCATACGTGAGAGATGCGTGACGAACGAGAAGAATCATACGAAGAACTCCAGCGCGCCGGCGGCGAAGAACATTTCGCTCAACAAGCCATTTGTCGATGAACGCATCATCGACGAAGTGCGCAGCGTCCTGGCCGCGGGCAAGCTCAGCGGCGACGGTTCCGTTTGCCGGAGCGTCGAGCGGCAGATCTCCGGCCTCTTCTCCCTGAAGCATGTGCTCCTGACCACCTCGTGCACGCACGCCCTCGAGATGGCGATGATGATGCTCGATCTCCAGCCGGGTGACGAGGTGATCACGCCGAGTTTCACGTTCGTGTCGGGGGCGAATGCGATCCTCCGGGGAGGGGGGAAGCCCGTGTTCTGCGAGATCACCGGCGACACCTTCACGATGGACGTCCGCGACCTTGAACGCTGCATCTCGCCGAGGACCAAGGCCATCGCCCCCGTCCACTACGCCGGCGTCGCCGCGGACATGGACGCGGTCCTCGAGATCGCGCGAAAGCACAAGCTTCCGGTGATCGAAGACGCGGCCCAAGGCATGAACGCGCTGTACAAGGGAAAGTTCCTCGGGGGGATAGGGGACGCCGGTGCGTACAGTTTTCACGACACGAAGAACTATGTGAGCGGGGAGGGTGGGGCATTCATCACCAACACCGAGGCTTTGGCCCGGCGCGCCGAGATCATCCGCGAAAAAGGAACGAACCGAGAGAACTTCCTGCGCGGGGAGGTCGATAAGTATACCTGGGTCGACGTCGGCAGCAGTTACATCCTGTCGGAGATCCTTGCCGGGGTGCTCCGTGCCCAGCTCAAGGATATCGACGTCATTCAAACCCGGCGCGAGCGCATTCATGGGATCTACATGGAAGGGCTCAGGGACCTGGAGCGGCGTGAGAAGCTGCGGCTGCCGATCATTCCCGCCTACAGCCGATCGAACTACCACATCTTCGCCATCCTTCTTCCCTCGGAGGGCGAACGGAACCGCGTCATGCGGGAGATGAAGACCCGCGGAATCGGAGCGACATTCCATTACATCCCGCTCCACTCGTCGCCGTACGCAGTCTCGCACCTCGGCACCGAAGGGCTTGCGCTTCCCGTCACCGACAGCGTGGCCGGCGGGCTTCTCCGGCTCCCGATCTATCCCCAGCTTGCCGATGAGGATGTCGCCTACGTGATCGACGCTCTCCACAGCGCACTGGCCTGACATGCGCGTCCCAACGACCACCCCATCCACACCCGCAGCTGTGCCGCATCATGTTCATTGACTCGCACGCGCACCTTTTTTCCAAGGATTTCGCCGACGATGTGAGCGTGGTGCTCACGCGGGCACGCGATGCCCGAGTGACCGAGATCGTCAACCCGGGGACCGACCTTGAGACGAGCAGGGAAGCGCTCACTTTGGCGCGGGCGAACGGCATGATCCACCCGGCCGTCGGGTTCCATCCGCACGACGCGTCGAAGGCCGACCGGGGGTCGCTCGCCCAGATCGAAGAACTGTCCCTCGATCCGTCCGTCGTGGCCATCGGCGAGATCGGCCTCGACTACCATTACAACTTCTCGCCTCCCGAAGTGCAGCGAGACGCATTTGCGGCGCAGATCGCGATCGCGGTGCGGCGCGACCTCCCGATCATCATCCATTCCCGCGAGGCGGAAGAGGATACACTGAGGATCGTCGGAGAGTTCGTACGGTCCCACCCCACATGGAGGACCGGCGGCGACGGAAGGGGAGTGCGGGGAGTGTTCCACTGTTTTCCCGGCGATCCGGCGATGGCGCAGAAGGTGATCGACTGGGGGTTCTACATCTCCATTCCGGGACCCGTCACGTTCCCCGCGAAACCGAACCGGCCGAACGTCATGGCCGCGGTCGTCGCGGCGACGCCGCTGGAGTACATGCTCTTGGAAACGGACAGCCCGTACCTCACCCCGGTCCCGCACCGCGGGAAACGCAATGAACCGTCACACATACCGATCATCGCCGCGAAGATCGCGGAGATCAAGAATGTCCCTCTGGAAGAGGTGGGCGCGGCGACGTCCGCCGCCGTCCGCCGAGTGTTCCATTGGGAGGAACGCACATCTGAAACCAAATCGTGAGATAGGCCTATGAGATCGCTCTTCCTCCTCCTCGCATTTCCAGTCCTCGCCGCCGGCCAAGGAACCGCCTCCGATGTGGCCGCGGAGCGGCGCGACAAGCTGGAAACGATCCTCCGGATCCAGGACCTGCGGACGCTCCACGACGGCGTGCTCCTGCAGTATCTCTCCGATCACGATCCCGTCGTGCGGGAGCGGGCGACGTTCGCATACGGAAGCATCCAGGATACGACGGCGCTCACGCCCCTCATCGCGAACCTGACGGACGGCCCAGCATCGCTCGAGACGACCGCCGCTTGGGCGATCGGTCAGACCGCTCCTGCTCTGAGCCTGGCGAGCCGTCAGGTCCTGGAACACGACCTCATCTGGGCGCGTCTCGATCAGATGAAGGACGCGGACCGGCTCATCGAAGAGATCGGCAAGTTCGGCACGGAGCTTGGCCTGAGCGACATCCTGTCACGCTTCGGGGGCACATCGGAGCACTCGAATGCGGTCATCATGAGCATTGCCCGGTTCGGCATACGCGGGATCTCCTCTACCGACGCCGTACGGTACCTCATGAAGTTCATGAAGCCGGCGGATGCCGCCCCGTGGCAGGCTGTCTACGCGCTCCAGCGGATCGGCGACCACGATGAGACGCGCGCGCAGATCGAGTGGATCGTCCCGCTTTTCCTCCACCACGATCCTCGCGTGCGGATGAACCTCGCCACGCTCCTCGGCAAGCTCAAGGACGCGAAGCGTTCGATGGACGCCCTTGTCAAGCTCGCCGAACATGACGGCGACTGGCGGGTGAGGGTCAATGCGCTGAAGGCGCTCGGCAATTTCACACTGGAGGACAATCCGGACCTTCCCGACCTCTTCCGCCGCGCCTTCCTGAGCGAGAACACGCATATCGCCGTGACCGCTCTTTCCACGTTCGGCGCTATGACCGTCCGAGCGGACCACGCCGGGATGGGCGAGGCGATGGCCGAATTGACAAGGATCTCCGAGAATCCGGACGACGGATATCTTTGGCAGCTCCAGGCGGAGGCGGCGCTCTCGCTCGCGAAGCTCCTCGGGCCGAAGGCGCTTGCTTCTATCAGGCCCGGTGCCGCATCGAATATCCCGCTGAAGGCGCGGCTCATCACCGCGGTCGGTTCGACCGGCGCGGCTGGAGCGGCCGACGTCCTGCTGCCGTTCGTGAACGATCAGGACCCACTCCTCGCGCGCTCGGCGCTCGAGGGACTCCAGGAACTCAGCCGCCATAGGCATGCCGATTCGGCCCTTGTCGCTGCGACATACGGCGCCGCTGTGGCGTCTCTCCAGAAGAAGGACGTTGCGCTCGCCACGACCGCCGCATCCATTCTCGGCGACTCGCTCTTTCTCCGCAAGTCCGCCGTCGCACCCCTCCTGTCCGCGATTGCGGCCATGCGGGTACCGGATGACGTCGAGGCGATGCAGGAGATCATCGCCACCCTCGGGAAGATCGGCGATGACCGGGCAGTGAAGGTCTTAAGGGATCAACTTTCTGTCCGGGACCAGTCGGTCGCCTCCGCGGCCGCGACAGCGCTCGCCGCGATCACCGGACGAAGCTACGCCCGGGAGATCAACAGGGAGTACGAGCCTCCCTATGTCGACCTCGATTTTGAGTACCTGCGCGCGCTGCCGGAAACGGTCAAGGTGAAGCTCGAGACGATCCGCGGAGATGTTTTTATGGAGTTGTACAAGAATGTGGCGCCGTTCACGGTGATGAGCTTCCTCAAGCTCGCGACGCAGCGCGGCTTTTACCGCGGCCTGTCGTTCCATCGTGTCGTACCGAACTTCGTCGTGCAAGGGGGAGATCCCCGGGGGGACGGATGGGGAGGAGCGGGATATGCGATACGGTCGGAATTCTCACCTCTCCGGTACGAGGTGGGGACGATGGGTATTGCAAGCGCGGGGAAAGATACGGAGGGATCGCAGTTCTTCATCACCCAGTCGCCGCAGCCACATCTCGAAGGCCGTTATACGATCTTTGGGAAGGTCACGCGGGGGATGGAGGTCGTCAACAAGATCCTTGTCGGTGACCACATGTTCGACATCGTCGTCGTCCGCTAACGGGGGGCGCGGACCGTCCGCGTCAGGGCTTTTCTATCCCTGTCTTTCTGCTGTATTCGTCGTACGTCTGCTGATGATTGGCATCGATCTGCGCGAGACGCGTGAACACCTCGAGATCGGGGTACCCGATATACGTCTCGGCGATCTCCAGGTATTTTGTGTCGAAAAATATTTTCAGTAGCAGGCTTTTCTGGTTGATTCTTTTCTGGACTTTGTCTATTTTTTCCAGAGCAGCAAGGATGTTCTTCTTCGCCTTCCCGTCGTCCTTGTACATCAGGTCGAGCCCGTGATAGTGGTACGCTTCAACCGCCTCCCGAAACTCTCTAAATTGCGGATTCATTAGTTCGTCGGAGAACTGCGCACGGCTGAACGCGGTGCCCGTCGCGACATCCCATCCCGTGCCGCCGTTTCTCCCTTTGCTCACGATGTCCGCAGCGCGCTGGAAGTACGGCGTGCCGTCGCCGGCCCGGTACGAGTCGAAATCGTATCCGATGATGATGTTGATGTAGTAGTCGATGAAACTCGTCAGGGGATCGAAGCGACCCTCGGTATGCGTCAGGGGCTGGCTCCGGAGGTAGTTGAACTGCCACTTATCGTCGAGGATCCGGAGGAGGGCCGTGCTCTTGTCGGACTTGTAGATCCGCCGCCGGCTTCCGATGAACGCCTGCACCGTGTAGGTGTTGCTCGTCGGCGACGCCTGGAACTGGATGTTGAGCGCGCAGGCGATCTTCTCGCCCCCGAGGTCCTCCGACGTCCAGCGGTACGAGTTGATGTACTGCTCCACGTTCGAGACGAAGTCAACGAGGTTCTCGCGTGACTCGCTGTTGAGGAGATCGAGGTTCGCCGTCACCGTGCAGTTGATCTCCTGGGCGATGGAGCATTGAAGGAAGAAGAGGACTGCCGCAGCAGTAAGGAGTAGGGTTTTCATGCGCTCGTAAGGGTTCTTAAAAATAATATAGGCAATTGCGCCTATAGGCACAAGTTTCCATAATCAGATCGGGAGGCATTATGCGAAAACTCATCATTCTCATGTTCATTTCCGCGTCCGTCGCCCGCGGCGGCTTCGAACGCACCGAAGCCGGGGGGCGGGCCCAAGGCCTTGCGGGTGCCTATACGGCCCTCTCCGGCGACGCCTGGGGGATGTTCTTCAACCCGGCGGGCCTGGCGCGGCTCGGATCGGCCGAGGCGGGGTTCTTTCTTTCGCCCCGGCCCTTCGGATTCAGTGAGCTCTCCTTTTCGGCAGCGACGGCGGCGGTGCCGGTGCCGTTCGGCGTCATAGGCATCGCGGGAAGCAGGTATGGATTCTCGCTATACCGGGAGGAGTCGGTGAGCCTCTCGTTTGGGGTGCAGACGTCGCTGGGCGACGTGGGGGCCACGCTCGTGCGCTACGCGGTGTCCGTCAGCAATTACGGCTCGGCCTCGGCGTACGGCGTGAATGCGGGCTACTCTGTCGAACTCGAGAGCGCGTTCCGCATGGGATTTCGCATCCGCAATCTCAACGCACCCGCACTTGGCGCGGGTGGAGAGCGGCTGCGGGAGTCGGCCGCGATGGGGTTGGCGTTCCAGCCGGCCGGCGAGTTCCTCGTCACCGCCGATCTCCTGAAGGAGCCGGGGTTCGATCCGTCGCTCCGCGCCGGCGCCGAGATCGTCGTGGCTTCTGCATTCCTGGTCCGGCTCGGCGTCACCGACCAGCCGTCCGAGTTCCATGCCGGCATCGGCGTGCGGGCAGGGTTCGCCTCATTCGACTACGCGTTCTCCCTCCACGAGGATCTCGGGCCCACCCATGAATGTTCGCTCTCCATCCGGTGGGGAGGAGGCGGACATGAATAGGCTTCTGGCCGTCTGCGTGCTTCTCGTCCTCGTGTTCCGGGCGTCACCGGCCCAGCATGATCGCCCGGCCGAAGCCGATACCGTCGACGAAGAGGTTCGGTTCGGGCTGTCCGCCGGGATTGAGGACTCTCCACTGGCCGAGCTCCTGGCGACGGAGCCCGCGCCGTCGGCCCCGGTCATCGAGCTTCGTTCGAGGCTCACCGAACATCTGGAAGCGTCGGACGGCTACCGGAATGGGACGTACGCCGGATCGCGGATGAAGTCCTATCAACGCGTCCGCTTCACGCCGTCGGATCATCTCTCCGCCGGACTGCTTCTCGAGAAGGATCCGGGCGAGAGGAAGTTCGACGATTTCGCGACCGGGTATCTCGCGCTGCGCCGCATCGGCCCTTTCCGGACGGTCCTTCTCGGCGATTACATCGTCGAGTCGGCACTCGGTCTTGCACTGTGGAGAGGGGCGGACGTCGGCAAGGGGGAAGATATCGCCGGTGCCGTGGTGCGGAAGGAGAGGGGCATCGTGCCCCACTTCAGCTCCGACGAGAACACGTACTTTCGCGGGGCCGCCCTCGGGATGCAGTTCGGCGGCTGGTCGGTCAATCTCTTCACCTCGCGTCGCGGCGTCGACGCCAGCGTGAATGCCCTCGGAGAGGCCACGGGCATCTACGCGGCGGGGTATTTCCGGACATCGGGCGAAGAGGCGAAGCGCGGCGCGCTCGGGGAGCGGCTCTACGGCGCCACGGCGCATGTTCAGGACCCGCGCGGAAACACGTTCGGCGCCTGCCTCTACCGCTCTCTGTACGCACGGGAACTTTCACTCGACGCCGGCGCACGATTCTCCGGGAAGAGGGCGGCGGCCGCGAGCTGCGATTATCACTGGCGGTCGGGCCCGTGGGACCTCTTCGGCGAGTGGGGGATCGCGAACGGCTCGCCTGGCGGGAACTCGTGCGCCCGGCTCAAGGCGGCGCAAGGGGTGGATCTCGTCGCGGCGCTCCGGTACTACCCCTACCGCTTTGTCTCGCTCCACGGGAACGGGTTCGGAGAGCATGCGGGAATGTCGGACGAGAAAGGGGTCTATACCGGGATCCGGCTCGCCTCCGCGCGACGATGGTCGGTCGCCGGCTACGTCGATCTCTTCCGCTTCCCCGGCGGTGTTCCGTCGCAGCGCTTCGCCGGGGGGGGAAGCGACCGGTTCCTTCAGCTCGAGTTCCAGCCGGCAGCCCGGTGCGCCGTCGCGCTTCGCTATGCCAGCAAGGTGACGCTCCAGGACCTCCTCGTGCGCGACGGCGCGGGACTCTTCGCCACGCAACAGGCGTCCTCCTCCCGGCGGTCGCTCCGGCTCAACATCGACTACCGGACCTTCGGCGGCGTGCACGTGCGGGGGCGGTGGGAGCGGACGATGCTGTCGGCGGATTCGTCTGGGAGCGCCGGACACGGAATGCTCGTTCTTGCGGAACTCACTGCCCCCTCGGCGGCGCAGTTCTGGTGGAATGCCCGGATCACGATCTTCCGCACAACCTCCTACGAGGCGCGTCTGTCCGCCTACGAACGCGACCTTGAAGGGGCCACCTCGATGCCCGTGCTCTACGGCGAAGGACTTCGGTGGTCGTGCGTTATTCGGTACGCGTTCAGCAAGGCGTTCGTCTGCTCGGTGAAGTACACCGAAGAAGTCCGCGACGACGTGAAACGCATCGGTACGGGGCCGGACCGGCTTCCGGGGAACGAACTGGGAACCGCCGGCGTCCAGATCGATCTCGCGCTGTAGGCTCCGTCTGAGGGTCGATTTGACAACTGAACGGCCGTTCGGTACATTTATCGTGTGGAGAGATCGTGCGGCCATGGGGGCCACGCTTAGTCCATCGGATCAGTCAATAGGAGGCACATCAATATGAGATTCCAGAGTACGCTCACCATCCTAGCCCTTCTGCTCCAATGCGGTCCTGCTGCGTCGAGCGTGGATGCTCAAACCACGAAGCAGATCACCATCGAGTCGAGATCGACGGGTACGGGGTACGCTTTGTGCGGCTCCTGTTCGCTCCCCGATACGATCACGGCAACGGCATGGCTCGCCTCAAGCGGCGAGCCCGGCGAGCCGGTCATTCTGTCGGGCACGATCTACCAGGAGGACGGCGTCACACCCGACTCCGGCGTCACTCTCTTCCTGTATCAGACCGACGCGGGAGGATACTATCACCGGCCCGAAGAGAATGTGTTCCATCCCAGGCTCTATGGGTGGCTTGCCACAGGGAGAGACGGCCGCTACGAGATCCATACCATCGTTCCTGCGCCGGAGATCCTCGCCCCCGGCGAACCGGCGCACATCCACGTGCAGGTCTTCGGCGGCGGAATGAAGGAACACTTCATCCATGAGTTTTGGTTCCAGGGAGATAAGCGCATCACGGCGAAGGACAGGATTGCACTCTCCAAGCTCGGCGGCTTCTCTCCGGTCGTGACGCTGACGAAGGGCAAGGACGGCATCTCGCGAGGGACCCGCAACATGCGGATCCGCCCGGCGGCCCCATGGAAATATGAGCCCGACTGACACGCACGCCGCCGGACGGTGACCGGAGGCCCGCCCGGAACCCCCGGGGGAGATGCCTTGGTTCTTGGCTCAATTTTTCGTATGTTATGTGTCACCTCATGGCGCAAAATCGGCAAAATACGACAGTCGTCGTCGGTATGAGCGGCGGTGTCGACTCCTCTGTTGCTGCGGCACTTCTTCTCGAACAAGGGTACACCGTCATCGGTGTCACCATGAAGACCTACAGCTTTGATGAAGTCGGTGGGAACATCGGCAACGAAACGAGCTGCTGCGGCCTCGATGCGTTCAACGACGCCCGGCAGGTGGCCGTCACCCTCGGCATTCCGCACTACGTCGTCGATTTCACAAAGGAGTTCGGACGCGAGGTCATCGACAATTTCGTCGACGAATACCTGCGCGGCCGGACCCCAAACCCGTGCATCATCTGCAACCGCGAGATCAAGTGGGGGGCGCTTCTTCGGAAGGCCGCCTCGCTCGGCGCAAGCCACATCGCGACCGGGCACTACGCTCGGGTCGCGTTCGACGAGGCGAGCGGTCGCTACACGGTCGCGCGTCCCCGCGACGCGCGGAAGGATCAGACCTACGCGCTCTGGGCCCTCCCGCAGGAGGCGCTCGCAAAGACGATCTTCCCGCTGGGGGACCTGACGAAGCCGGAGGTACGCTCGATCGCCGCGCGTCACGGCCTCAAGACCGCCTTCAAGGAGGAGAGTTTTGAGATCTGTTTCGTGGCGGACAATGACTACCGGAGGTTCCTGCGGGAACGCGATCCCGGGCTCAGTGAGAAACTCGCCGGCGGGGACATCGTCTTCGACGGCAAGGTGGTCGGCAAGCACCAGGGCTACCCCCACTATACCATCGGTCAGCGCAGCGGCATCGGGTCGCACGGGGAGCGGGTCTACGTGAAGGGGATCGATCCTGAGGCGAATACGGTCCACATCGGAAGGGACGCCGAACTCTTCCGGAGCGGCCTCGTGGCAGGGAGGACGAACTTTGTCAGCCTCGCCGGCATCGAAGGGGAGTGCGCGCTTCACGCGCAGGTGCGTTATAAGGATACCGCTGCCCCCGCAACGGTTTCCGTGGGACAGGATGGGATGCTCCGCGTCGTCTTCGACGAGCCAAAGCGCGCGATCACCCCGGGCCAGTCCGTGGTCCTCTATGACGGCGACCGCCTTGTCGGCGGCGGCGTTATCGAAGACCTGTTGTAATGGTCTCTTCGCGTCTTTGTACGCTGCCCGTGCGCTCCGCGCTCGAGCTCTGACGGTACGCCAAGGGTTTTCTACTCACAGTTCTTCTTATAAAGGAAGTTTCATGAAATCAGAAGCATTAGCACTCAGCAAACCGATGATCTCGCTCTTGGAAAAGAACGGCATCACCACCCCCACGCCCATCCAGCTGGAACTTATCCCGGCGATCATGGCCGGCCGGGACGTACTCGCACAGTCGGAGACCGGATCCGGGAAGACGCTGAGCTTTGCGATCCCGATCATCGAAAAGATGCAGCGAAGGGACGGCCTGAAGGCACTCGTCCTGGTGCCCACGCGGGAATTGTGCACGCAGATCTCGACCGAGTTCATCAAGTTCTCGCAAGGAAAGAGCCTCGGCATCACGTCGGTCTACGGCGGGGTCTCGATCAGCAACCAGATCAAAAAGATGAAGATGACGAACATCATCATCGCCACCCCGGGACGCCTCCTCGACCTGTTGGAACGCCGGGCGGTCTCCCTCGGCGAGATCCAGTATCTCGTCTTCGACGAAGCGGACCGGATGCTCGACATGGGGTTCATCAAGGACATCGAACGCATCCTGAAGCACGTGCCGGCGACCCGGCAGACCATCCTGTGCAGTGCGACGGTATCGGCCGAGATCTCCAAGCTCAGCCAAAAGTACTTGCGCAACCCGAAGAACGTTGCGCTTGCCTCCGAGGTGAAGCCGGAGTTCCTCCGTCAGACGTACTATCAGACGAACCCGGATCAGAAGATGCCCCTTCTCATCGAGCTCCTGAAGCACGACCGCGACCTCGCGCTCGTCTTCTGCAACAGAAAGCACATCACCGCGAAGCTCGCGAAGAAACTCTCCGCCCAGGGCGTCCACGCGCGCTGCTTGAACGGCGACATGTCGCAGCCGCAGCGCGAGCGCGTCACCGCGGACTTCCGTCTGAAGAAGTTCAGCGTGCTCGTCGCGACCGACGTCGCCGCGCGCGGCCTTCACATCGACAATATCACGCACGTGTACAATTACGAGATCCCGAAGGACACGGAATCCTACACGCACCGCGTCGGCCGCACTGCCCGCGCCGGGAAGCGCGGCGAAGCGATCTCGCTCGTCGCGACGGAGGAGGAACGGAAGTTCTTCAAGCAGATCCTCTTCACGCACAAGGGAAGCATCACGCTGAAGACCGTCGACGGCAGCTCGCTGCCGGTCATCGCGCGGGAAAGCTCGGATCGCCCGTCGAAGGACCGCGAGAGCACGAGCACGCGGCCCTGGAAGCGCAAGTGGCAGAATCTTGTGCGGCGCAAATCGTAAAAAGTACGACGGAATGCCGGGAAAAACAACGGGCAGGTTCAAAACGAACCTGCCCGTTTGTGGATTAGCGGTGGACGAGTATGTTACGATGAATGATACAGAGAAAGAACCGTTCTGTCAAGGCCTCGGTCCCTCCTTTACCCGTTTCACTTCCCCCGTTTTGACTTTTCCCCCGTCTTAGTGTATCTTTGGTTACTTTTTCACTGATCATGACGGCATGAGGGATCTGTGCTGAAACCAAAGCTTTTCACGACGCTCGAACACTACACGAAGGAGCAGTTCTTCGGCGATATGTCCGCCGGGCTCATCGTGGGGATCGTCGCGCTCCCTCTTGCCATCGCGTTTGCCATCGCGTCCGGCGTCTCCCCTGAAAAAGGGCTCTTCACGGCCATTATCGCCGGCTTCATCATCTCCGCGCTCGGCGGGAGCAAGGTCCAGATCGGGGGGCCGACCGGCGCGTTCGTCGTCATCGTCTACGGCGTCATCCAGAATTTCGGCGAGAACGGTCTCCTCATCGCGACCATGATGGCGGGGGTGATGCTCATCGTCATGGGGCTCGCCCGGTTCGGCTCCGCGATCAAGTTCATCCCCTATCCGGTCATCGTCGGCTTCACGAGCGGCATCGCGCTCATCATCTTCTCGTCGCAGGTGAAGGACTTCTTTGGGCTCCAGATGGGGGCCGTTCCGGCCGATTTCGTCGAAAAGTGGGGGAGCTTCGCCGAACATTCATCGTCGGTGAACGTCTATGCCCTTGCGATCGCCGCCGGATCGATCGCGCTCATCATTGTGTGGCAGAGGTTCTTCCATAAGATCCCGGGATCCCTCGTGGCGCTCCTCCTGTCGACGGCGGCCGTGCAGCTCTTCCACCTTCCGGTCGAGACGATCGGGAGCCGGTTTGGGGAGATCCCGTCAATGCTGCCCGCGCCGCATCTCACCCCCGTCTCGATCGCCACCTTGCGGCAGCTGACGCAGCCGGCCATCACGATCGCCCTCCTGGCGGGCATCGAATCGCTCCTCTCCGCCGTCGTCGCCGACGGCATGATCGGAGGCAAGCACCGTTCCAACATGGAACTCATCGCCGTCGGCGTCGCAAACATCGCTTCGCCGCTCTTTGGCGGGTTGCCGGCGACGGGAGCCATCGCACGAACCGCGACGAACATCCGAAACGGCGGCCGCACGCCCGTCGCGGGCATCATCCACGCGCTCGTCCTTCTCGTCATCATGCTCTTTCTCGGCAAGTGGGCAACGCTCATTCCGCTCTCGTGCCTCGCGGCGATCCTCGTCGTGGTGGCGTACCATATGAGCGAATGGCGTTCGTTCAAGGCGCTCCTCCGGAGCCCCCGGAGCGACGTCATCGTCCTCCTCATCACGTTCGGCCTGACGGTGATCATCGACCTCACCGTCGCCATCGAGGTGGGGATGCTCCTCTCCGTCTTCCTCTTCATGCGCAGGATGGCGATGGTGACGAACGTCGACGTCGTGACGAACGAGTTCCGGGACGAGGACGATAGCGACGACCCGAACGGCATTGAAAAAAGGGCAGTGCCGGTTGGGGTCGAGGTGTACGAGGTGAACGGACCGTTCTTCTTCGGTGCGGCCTATAAGTTCGAGGAGGCGATGAACATCATCGAAAAGCGCCCCCGCGTTCGGATCATCCGCATGCGCAACGTTCCGGCGATCGACTCCACCGGTCTCAATACCTTGAAGAAGGTAAGGGCAGACTGCGCAAAGCACGCGATCGCGTTCCTCATATCGGACATTCACACTCAGCCGCTCATGGCCCTTGACCAGTCGGGGCTCGTCGATATCATTGGAGCGGAGAATATCTTCGGCAATATCGACGACGCACTCAACCGTGCCCGCGTCATCGTGGGCGTCGCGGCGGTGGAATCTCCCGTGCCGTTCGTCCCGACGGTCGCACGCGAACGGGACCGGAAGTAGATCCGCGCGGGCGCCCCTTGACAAGCGCCAGACCAGTGGCTATCTTACGTCGCATACATTCACACAATTGATCGGTTATGACCATGTCGACAGCAGACGACTCTGAAAGACTCCGGCATCTCCGGGACCTGAAGGCGCAATCCCTCCTCGGCGGCGGGCAGCAGCGCATCGATGACCAGCATAAGAAGGGGAAGTTGACGGCGCGCGAACGCCTCGATGTCCTGCTCGACCCGGACAGCTTCGAGGAGATCGACGCGTTCGTCATCCACCGCTCGACGGATTTCGGGCTGGAGAAGCAGCGCTACCTCGGCGACGGCGTCGTCACCGGGACGGGAACGATCGACGGCAGGACGGTCTTCGTTTTCAGTCAGGACTTCACGGTATTCGGCGGATCGCTCTCGGAGGCGCACGCGGAGAAGATCTGCAAGATCATGGATATGGCGATGAAAGTGGGCGCTCCGGTCATCGGACTGAATGACTCGGGCGGGGCCCGGATCCAGGAGGGGGTCGTGAGCCTCGGCGGGTACGCCGACATCTTTCTCCGGAACACGCTCGCATCCGGCGTTATCCCGCAGATCTCCGCGGTCATGGGACCGTGCGCCGGCGGCGCGGTCTATTCCCCCGCGATCACCGACTTCACGTTCATGGTGAAGCATACGAGCTACATGTTCGTCACGGGGCCGAACGTCGTGAAGACGGTGACGCACGAGGACGTCTCCTTCGAGGACCTCGGCGGCGCGGTCACCCATGCGACAAAGTCGGGCGTGGCGCACCTCGCCTGCGAGAACGAGGTCGAATGCCTCAATGCCGTCCGGAAGCTCTTCAGCTTTCTTCCGTCGAACAACGTGGACGATCCGCCGGTGCTCGCCGGAAAGGACGATCCGAACCGGACCGAGGCGAAGCTCAACACTATCGTCCCGGAGAACCCGAACAAGCCGTACGACATGAAGGACGTCATCCATGCAATCGTGGACGCGGGAGACTTCTTTGAGGTGCACGATCTCTACGCGCGGAACATCATCGTCGGTTTCGCGCGCCTCGACGGCAAGTCCATCGGCATCGTCGCCAACCAGCCGGCGGTCTTGGCGGGCGTGCTCGACATCGATTCCTCGGTCAAAGGGGCCAGGTTCATCCGGTTCTGCGACGCGTTCAACATTCCCCTGATCGTCCTCGAGGACGTGCCGGGCTTCCTCCCGGGAACGGACCAGGAATGGCGCGGGATCATCAAGCACGGGGCCAAGCTCCTCTATGCGTTCTGCGAGGCGACCGTCCCCAAGATCACGCTGATCACGCGAAAAGCGTACGGGGGTGCGTACGATGTCATGAATTCGAAGCATATTCGAGGCGATTTTAACTTCGCATGGCCCACGGCCGAGATCGCCGTCATGGGACCGAAGGGGGCGGTGGAGATCATTTTTCGGAAAGAGATCGAAAAGGAGGCGGATAAGGAGAAAGCGCTCGCCGACAAGGTCGAGGATTACCGGGAGAAGTTTGCCAACCCGTTCATTGCGGCCGGCAGGGGGTACATCGATGACGTCATCGAGCCGAGCATGACGCGTCCGAAGCTAATTCGAGCTTTATCACTGCTTTATAACAAGGTAGACAGCAATCCTAAGAAGAAGCATGGAAATATTCCCCTATAATGTTGCTGCATATCACTTTTTCATAAATACTCCTTGACACTTTAGCCCTATTTCTCTATATTTTTAATAATTGGTACATCAGCCACCAAAGAGATAGGGTAGCTATTTGAATCGTTTCTACGGGATTTTGTTGTTTCTTGCCTGTTTATGGGGGTGCTCCTCGGATGGCGTCCGGCATTCGGTCGCTCATGCCGACAAGCCGCGCGTCCAGGCATCTACCCTCCTGTCTCCCGATACCCTCTCAAAAGCTGAGATGGCCACCGCCATGGCCGACACCGGGGCGCTCATCGTCGATTCCACGTACGACGAGGTCACCGGGCAGCTCCTCGAACGCGCGCGCCAGCACTACCTTTCCGCCCTGGAAGCCGAAGAATCAGGCGATTCAAGCCGTTCCGCCTCTGAATTCGAGTATGCGATCGGGATACTCAACGAACTGAGCTATTACCCGAGCATCGAGAACAACAAGGATTTCAATGATCTGAGCCACAGCGTCATCGAGGACTACGAGAAGTATATCGCGAGCATCGATGACCTCGGGCCGCAGACCTCCATTTTTGCCCTGCGGCAGAAACTCACCGACATGACCGAGATGGCCGATTCGGTGGGCCAGGACCAGCCTCGCTCGATCATCACGACGACGTCGATCCCGCTCGTGATCAACGGGCACGTCGAGCAGAACATCTCCTTCTTCCAGGGGAAGGGGAAGCCCCATTTCGATCGCTGGCTTTACCTCTCGGGGAAGTATTTCCCGAGAATGCGCGAGATCTTCCGCCAAGAAGGAGCTCCCGAGGAACTGATCTATCTTTCCATGATCGAGAGCGGCCTCAATCCGGCAGCGCATTCGTGGGCGAAGGCTGTCGGCCTCTGGCAGTTCATCAAGGGGACCGGTTCGCTCTACGGCCTGACGGGCAATTTCTGGTATGACGATCGGCGCGACTTCGAAAAGGCCACGCGCGCGGCTGCGCGCCATTTGAGCGATCTCCACCAGGAGTTCGGCGACTGGTACCTCGCCTTGGCCGCGTACAATTCCGGCGGAGGAAGGGTCTACCGCGCCATCCGCAGGAGCGGCTCGAGGGACTTCTGGAAGATGCGTCCGAACCTCCCCCGCGAGACGAGGAACTACGTTCCGCAGTACATCGCCGCCGCGGTCATGGGCATGAACCCGCAAAACTACGGGTTCGACATCGTGCCGAGCGACCCGCTGGTGTTCGACACGGTGATTGTCAACGATTGCGTCGACCTGTCGGTCCTCGCGAAGTGCGCGGGGACGGACATCGAATCGCTCAGGGAACTCAATCCCGCGCTCGTCCAGTGGTGCACGCCCCCGGGGACGAAGGGACTCGTGTTCCGCATTCCGAAAGGCAAGTCGACCGTCTTCAACGCCGCCTACGCGGCGCTGCCGGTGGATCAGAAGCAGGACTGGATCGCCCATACCGTCAAGAAGCGCGAAACGCTCGGGACGATCGCGAAGAAGTACGGCATTCCGAAATCGCTTCTCGCCGAATCCAACATGCTCTCTCTCGGGCAGCGGATCGCCGTCGGGCGCGTTCTGAGGATCCCGGTCGCCGCCTCGTCGCAGGCGTACGCCTCCAGCTTCGCCGACGAGCCGGCGCCGAAGAGTTCCGCACATTCGAAGAAACACGCGAAGACCATCGCGCAGTCGACCCGCGGCAAGACCAAAGTGGCCTACCGGATCAAGAAGGGGGACACGCTCGGCGAGATCGCGGATCTGTTCAACGCGCGCGTGAGCGACTTGAGATTGTGGAACGAGATCCCGTTCGGTACGTCGATCCGGGTGGGGACATCGCTCAACATCTACGTGTCGAAGGATCTCGCGAAGGAGTATGCGCGCATCGACAACATGTCGGACGAAGAGCGTGCCGCCTCGCTGAAATCCCGGAACGACGACGCGGCCCCCGGGCGCCGCGCAACGAAGGCGGGAACCTACTGGACGAGGTATGAGGTCCGCAAGGGTGACAATCTCGGATCGATCTCGTCGCGCTATAGCGTATCCGTGGATGACGTTCGCCGCTGGAACGGGATGCGATCGAACGCGATCTCGAGGGGGCAGAAGCTCGATATCCTCATCGAGGACCAGTCCTCGGTGAGCCGCAAAACGGCGGTCGCCCAGGCATCCTTGTTGCCGTTGAAGCTTGAAAAGGAGACGGCGAAGGCCGATCCGAAGAAAAGCGCGATCTCCTATAAAGTGAAGAAAGGCGATACTCTCCACAGCATCGCCTCCTCGTTCGGCGTCTCGATCGCGAAGCTTCAGTCTTGGAACAAGATCCGCGGGTCGAAGATCCACATCGGTCAGGAGCTCGTCATCTATTCCTGAACGTTTGTGCCGGCGCGCTGCTCCCGTCATACCACTGGTCGTCTCCGCCGCAAGGATTGATTTTTTCCCCATCTTTCCGTATCTTTTAGCGCACCAAAGGCTCTGCACTCGGAGGGGTACCAAAGTGGTTGAACGGGACGGTCTCGAAAACCGTTGTACTCTTTAAGGGTACCGAGAGTTCGAATCTCTCCCCCTCCGCTCGTTGTTTCTTCAAATTCTGAAGGCTGTTCCGGGAGGCGTCATTGCAGATGATCTCTCCCTGACGGTTCGCCGTGTGTGAGCGCACTCTCACCGCCACGTTCCCATCTCTTTCTTTCCCCGCCTCGCAGCAACACTCCCCCCTTGAGAGATCTAACGGTCCTCGATTGCGCCGGGCGACCCTGCCAACCGCTTATCTTTACAGAAAACTTATATCTCCCCATCACCTCTTTACGGTCCGTGGATTGATTCTATGGTGTCAAGAGTGCGATATTGATGCCGGTGACGCGATCCATGGGGGTGTCCATCCTCCCCCCATCCCGAGAGTCTGAGATCGTTCTCGGACGTTTGTGTACTCTAAGAAGCGAGCACGAGGTTACGATATGATATGGCGACAAGTTCGCACGGCGAGCGTGGCACTTTTCCTTTTCACGATCCTGACGGGGCTGATCTATCCGGTCCTGGTGACCGGCATCGCCCAACTCGTGTTTCCTCATCAGGCGAATGGAAGCCTCCTGGAGAAGGACGGAAAGATCCTTGGCTCCGGACTCATCGGGCAGCCCTTCTCCCAGCCCAAGTATTTTTGGAGCCGGCTTTCGGCGACGCCGAACGTGCCGTACAATGCGTCGTCGTCGTCAGGGTCGAACTACGGGCCGCTCAATCCTGCCTTGCTTGAAGCGGTAGCGCAGCGCATCAAGGCCTTGAAGCAGGCCGATCCCCAGAATGAGGGCCCGATCCCGGTCGATCTCGTGACCGCGTCGGGGAGCGGACTCGATCCCCATATCAGCGTTCTTGCCGCCCTCTACCAGGTTCCACGCGTCGCTCGCATTCGTAATCTCTCCGAGGACCAGGTCCGCCAGGTGGTGGGGGAGTGCACGGAGGGCAGGCAACTTGGGTTCCTGGGCGAACCGCGCGTGAATGTGCTCAAACTGAATCTCGCCTTGGACGACATCGGACGATCGGAGGGAAGATGATGGACATCCTGTATCTAGGCATTGCCGTCGCGTTCTTTCTCCTGACCTTCGGGCTCATGAAGGCGTGCGACGTCCTCAGGGACGATTCCCCGGGAGACAGATCATGAACTGGATCTATATCGTCACCGGGATCATCGCCGTCGGGCTCTTGATCTACCTCGTCGTCGCGCTCCTGAAGCCGGAGATCTTCGGATGACCGCGAATGGATTGCTTCAGCTCGCCTTTTTTCTCGGCGCGATCATCCTCCTGACGAAGCCGCTTGGCGCGTACATGGCCCGGGTGTACCAAGGCGAGCGGACATTCATGGATCCGGTCGTCGGATGGCTGGAGCGGCTGATCTACCGGCTCTCGGGCGTCAACCCAGCCGAGGAGATGGATTGGAAGGCAAATGCCGCATCGATGCTGCTGTTCAACTTTCTCGGACTGATCGTCGTCTACGCGCTCGAGCGCGTCCAGCAGCTGCTTCCGCTGAACCCGGTAGGGCTCGGCGCCGTCGCGTCCGACACGTCGTTCAACACCGCAGTGAGCTTTGCGTCGAACACGAACTGGCAGGCGTACGGCGGAGAGACGACGATGAGCTATCTTACGCAAATGGCCGGGCTGACCGTGCAGAATTTTGTTTCCGCAGCATCGGGCATGGCCGTGCTGACGCTGTTCATCCGCGGACTTGCCCGCCACTCGGCGGAGACGCTCGGCAACTTCTGGGTCGACATGACGCGGAGCGTGCTCTACATCCTCCTGCCGCTTTCCATCGTGCTCTCGCTCGTCCTCGTTTCGCAGGGCGTCGTGCAGACGTTCTCGCCGTCGGTCAGCGTTCCGCTCCTGGAACAGACGACCGATGCGAGCGGAGCGAACGTGACGCAACAGGTCATTGCCGTCGGCCCGGCCGCCTCCCAGATCGCCATCAAGCAGCTCGGCACGAATGGTGGGGGGTTCTTCAATGTGAACTCCGCGCATCCGTTCGAAAACCCGACGCCGCTGACGGATGTCCTCGAAATGCTCTCCATCCTTCTCATTGCCGCTGCACTCTGTTATACGTTCGGCAAGATGGTCGGTGACACGCGGCAGGGCTGGTCCGTGCTGGCCGCGATGATGATCGTGCTTCTTGTCTTTACCTGCTGGGCGTATGAGGCCGAATCCAACGGCAACCCGAAATTCCCCTCGCCAGCGGTCGATCAGACGACGACGTCACTGAATCCCGGCGGCAACATGGAAGGGAAGGAGGTCCGGTTCGGCATCGTCAACTCCGCGGCGTGGGCCGTCGCGACGACCGCCGCCTCGAACGGATCGGTGAACGCCATGCACGATTCCTTTACGCCCATGGGCGGACTGGTAACCCTCGTGATGATGCAGCTCGGGGAGGTGATCTTCGGCGGCGTCGGATCCGGGCTCTACGGCATGCTCGTCTTCGTCATTGTTGCGGTGTTCGTCGCCGGCCTCCTTGTCGGAAGAACGCCCGAGTATCTCGGACACAAGATCGAAGCGTACGAGATGAAGATGGCGTCGATCCTCATCTTGATCATGCCCCTCACCGTACTTGGCCTGACCGCGTTGGGGGTCATCCTGGATGCCGGCAAGGCGGGCATCGCGAATCCGGGCCCCCACGGCTTCACCGAAGTGCTCTATGCGTTCACATCGCAGGGGAACAACAATGGCAGCGCGTTCGGCGGGATCGGGGCGAATACGCCCTTCTACAATCTTACCGGAAGCATCGCGATGCTCATCAGCCGGTATTGGCTTGTCGTCCCCACGCTCGCGCTCGCGGGATCAGTGGTGAAGAAGAAGCTCGTCCCGGTGAGCGAGGGTACGCTTCCGACTCACACGCCGCTCTTCGTCTTCTGGCTTATCGCCGTCGTTCTCATCGTCGGAGCGCTGAACTTCCTTCCGGCCCTTGCGCTCGGGCCGATCGCAGAGCATTTTATGATGGTGCACTAACATGGTCAACGAACTACAGGCGGGGAAGCAGGTCGTCGGTTCGACGTCAGACCAGCTCAAGAACCGGCCGATCGCGCTGACCGGCGAGATGGTGCGTCGCGCAGTGGGCGATGCGTTCGTGAAACTGAACCCGCGGTCGATGGCGCGCAATCCGGTGATGTTCGTCGTGGAGGTCGGGAGCGCGTTGACCACGGCGTTGTGGATACAGGCGCTCTGGGGCACGGGGGAGGCCCCCGCGTGGTACATCGGGGGCGTCTCGCTCTGGCTTTGGTTCACCGTCCTGTTCGCGAATTTCTCTGAGGCGCTCGCCGAAGGGAGAGGAAAGGCGCAGGCGGACGCCCTCAGACGCGCGCGGAAGGACATCGTGGCAAAACGACTGAACGCACCGCGCCACGGGTCCCCCTTTGAGATCGTCGCCTCATCGGCTTTGCGCAAGGGCGATGTCTTTCTCGTCGAGGTGGGAGAGGTCATATCGGCGGACGGGGAGGTGATCGAAGGGGTCGCATCCGTCGACGAAAGCGCCATCACCGGCGAAAGCGCCCCGGTGATCCGCGAATCGGGAGGCGACCGGAGCGCCGTCACCGGTGGCACGCGCGTCCTGTCCGACTGGCTTGTCATCAGGCTCACCGCTGAGCCTGGCGGCGGGTTCCTCGATCGGATGATCAAGCTCATCGAAGGCGCCAAACGCCAAAAGACGCCGAATGAGATCGCGCTCAACATCCTGCTCGCCGCGTTCACGATCATCTTTCTCGTTGTGTGCGCAACGTTGCTGCCATTCTCGATCTTCAGCGTGGCGGCAGCCGGCCAGGGAACGCCCATCACGATGACGGTCCTGGTTGCGCTCCTGGTGTGTCTCATCCCGACGACGATCGGCGGCCTGCTCTCCGCGATCGGCATCGCGGGCATGGACCGCATGATCCGTCACAACGTCATCGCGACCTCCGGCCGTGCCATCGAAGCGGCCGGCGACGTCGACGTCCTGCTTCTCGACAAGACGGGAACGATCACGCTGGGGAATCGGATGGCGACTGAGTTCACCCCCGCGCCGGGAATCTCAAAGGAGCGGCTCGCCGATGGGTCGCAGCTCGCCTCCCTTGCGGATGAAACTCCCGAGGGCCGCTCGATCGTCGTCCTCGCAAAGGAAAAATACGGACTTCGCGGCCGCGAGATCCATGAGATCTCGGCCCAATTCGTCGCGTTCAGCGCGCAGACCCGCATGAGCGGGGTCGATATTCAGAGCGATGGGACGAGCGCGCAGCGGATCATCCGCAAGGGGGCGGCTGATTCAATGAGGGCATACGTCGAACGACTCGGGGGCGTCTACCCGGCTGCTGTGCAGCAAACGGTGCAGGACGTCGGACGGGCGGGGGCAACGCCGCTCGTGGTCGTGGAGAACAAGGAGGTGCTCGGCGTGATTCATCTGAAGGACATCGTCAAGGGTGGGATCAAAGAGCGGTTCGCCCACCTGCGGCGGATGGGGATCAAGACCGTGATGATCACGGGCGATAATCCTCTCACCGCGACGGCGATCGCCGCGGAATCCGGCGTGGACGATTTTCTGGCTGAAGCGACGCCCGAGGACAAGCTGAAGCTCATCCGCGAGTATCAACGGGGGGGACGGCTCGTCGCCATGACGGGAGACGGGACCAACGATGCACCGGCGCTCGCCCAAGCGGACGTCGCCGTCGCCATGAACACGGGAACGCAGTCCGCGCGCGAGGCGGCGAATATGATCGACCTCGACAGCAATCCGACGAAATTATTGGAGATCGTCGAGATCGGCAAACAGCTGCTCATGACCCGGGGAACGCTCACCACGTTCAGCATCGCGAACGACGTCGCAAAATACTTCGCCATCATTCCAGCGGCCTTCGCCACGACATATCCGGCCCTGAACGCGCTGAATATCATGGGCCTTGCCACGCCCCAAAGCGCGATCCTCTCAGCGGTCATCTTCAACGCGCTTATCATTGTCGCGTTGATCCCGCTGGCGCTGAAGGGAGTCAAATACCGGCCGGTGAGCGCGGTGGAGCTCCTGCGTCGTCATCTCCTCATTTACGGCGTCGGCGGGTTGATTGCGCCGTTCGTCGGCATCAAGTTGATCGATCTATTCATTCATGCGATCGGGCTCGTGTAAGATCCTCGCCGAGAGCAGGGGGAAACATGCGACGTGAATTCTATCAAATTGCCTGCGGGATACTGCTCGTGGTCGTCTTGATCCTCGTAGGGATCTTGCTGTATAATGGCTATAACGCCGATACGCCGATTTGGAAAAATTTCATGGCGCCGGATACAACCCGTGTGGATACCGCACATATCCAGCCCAGGACGCCCGCGCGGTGATCGGCGAGCGACCCGCCGAATACCGTACGACAACGAGCAAGGAGCGGATATGGATTATCGTCATACTCAGATCGGCTGGCTCATCATCGCATTGATCGCAGGAGGCGCGGTCGCGTTGCTGATCTTCGGTGGCAACGGCGCGTTATCGCGCCCCAACCGGGAGATCGCCGCGGCGGTCTTGGCCGTCTCACTCCTCCTGTTCTATTCGCTCACGGTGCAGGTCAAGGACGGAATTCTATCGTGCGGCTTCGGACTGGGGCTTATCCGTAGAAAGATCCCGCTTGCGGACATCATGGCTGTCCGGAGTGTCCGCAATCCGTGGTATGCCGGGTGGGGGATCCGGTGGCTGCCGGGAGAATATCTCTTGTGGAATGTGTCCGGCACTCAGGCGGTGGAGATCGATCTCAAGAACGGCACGAGATTCCGGATCGGAACAGACCAACCGGAGGCGCTCGTGGAGGCAATTCAATCGCATAAAATTCACTGACCAACACACGAAAGAGCAACATCTCATGAAAATCTATATTCTCGGCCTCATCTTCGCAACAGCGTGCTGCTTCGCGCAGCCGGACTCCACGAACGGTTCCACCGGCGAGCCGTTTGCATGGGGGGATTTCACCTGGCTCCAGGGGAACAGCCGTCTTCACAAGCAGGTGCTTGATTCCAAGTATTTCACCGGCGATATGACGATGGATATGAACTACAACTTCAACTTCAACCATCCCATCGACCATACGAACTCAGGATCGACGGCCACGTTCCGATCCGATGAGTTCAACGTCTCGTACATCGAGGTCGGCGGTGACTTTCATGATCCGGAGAGCGGGGCCCGCGCGCGGCTTATGCTGCAATTCGGCACCCGGTCGACCGGCGTTCCCCGCAATGACAACACGCCGTTGCGCGGGCAGTATGATCTGTACACCGCTCTCCGGTACGTGACCGAGGGGTATGTCGGCATGCATCTGAACACGATGCACGGGGTCAACATCGATGTCGGCATCTTCAAGTCCTACGTGGGGCTCATGGGGTACAACAACTTCGAGAATTGGAACTATCAGAACTCGTTCACGTCGGACAACACGCCGTGGTTCTTCACCGGCATGCGGATACAGACATTTCCTACCGACCGGCTGAAATTGGAATATTGGATCATCAACGGGTGGCAGACGTACGGAATGTTCAACGAGCAGCCCGGCGTTGGGTTTCAAACGATCTATCGTCCGGAGGAATGGATCTCCATCCTCGGTAGCGTTTACGGGGGGTGGGACACGCCGAATACGCCCGGGAGATTTCGGTTCCATAGCGACAATAGCCTGCTCATCCGCTACCGTCAGCGCTCCGGGAGCTCGATCCCGAAAGCGGCCTTCTCCATCACGGGGGATGTCGGGTTCGAAAATGGAGGGGGGGTCGTCCCCTTCGGCGGCGACGCCAGCACTCCGGCGCAGAATTTCCTGAGTTGGATGTTCTATCACAGGCTCTGGCTCGGACAGGAGGAGCATTTCGCCTGGACGATCGGCGGAGGCCAGCTCCATAATCCGGGACGCTACCTGGCGCTTCTGCCGACCGGCGCGGGGATCCTCACGCAGAATCCGGGCGACCAGTTCGATTCCTGGGACTGCTCGAGCGGCATTCAATTCATGCCGAACGAGCACACCACCTGGGGGATCGAATTCGTCCATCGCCAGGCATCGGTTCCGTACTTTGCCGGCCACGGCGGCCTCACCTCTCCCAATGGCTGGAACGCGCCGATCGGCGATCCCGCAGGATTTGTCGCCGATCTTCGGACAAGCGAGAACCGGATCATCGGATCACTCATTGTCCGTTTTTAAGAAACCGCCGCGGTCATGCACATGCGCCGAATCGAAGCCGGCGGACGCAGGTGAAAGTTGCAGGATGAATCGCTATATTGCCGTTCAAGAGATCCGTTGACGAACGATCGAATTGAATGAATCCTGCGCCTACACACCAGATGACGGAAAGCGCATTGCCGGGCATCCCCGTCCGAGCGATAATGGGGCCATCCCACGTTGCCGTCTCCCCTTTCCTGGCCGTTGAAGGATGCATGAGGCCATGACGGACCCAGGCGAACTGCGGCCCGATCCCGACGCACTTCTTCACGTCCTGCAGAAGGAAGAGGAGCATGCAACAAAGGCGAAGCTGAAGATCTTCTTCGGCATGTGTGCCGGCGTCGGCAAGACTTACGACATGCTCAAAGCAGCGCACGAGGCGAAGTCGAAAGGGATCGACGTCCTCATCGGTTATATCGAGACGCATAAGCGCGCGGAAACGGAGGCGCTCGTCGCCGGATTGCCGTCGGTCGCGCGGAGGCAGGCAGAGTACAAGGGCAACCTGCTCGAAGAGATGGACCTGGACGGCATCATCGCGCGAAAGCCGCAACTTATCCTCGTCGACGAACTTGCCCATACGAACATCCCCGGAAGCCGCCACGCGAAACGCTATCAGGACGTCCAGGAGTTGCTTGACAACGGCATTGACGTCTTTACGACGCTGAACGTCCAGCATCTCGAGAGCCGGGCCGACACGGTAACGCAGATCACCGGCTCAACCATCAGGGAGACCGTCCCCGACTCCATTTTTGAACAAGCCGATGAAGTGGAGATCATCGATATCCCGCCCGATGAACTTCTGAAGAGGCTGTCCGAGGGAAAGGTCTATCCGCCGGAACGTTCGCAGAAGGCGATCGAGAATTTCTTCCGGAAAGGGAACCTCACGGCGCTCCGGGAGATGTCGCTCCGGCTGACGGCAGAGCGCGTCGACCACCAATTGCGCGACTACATGCAGACCAGGCAGATCGCCGGTCCTTGGAAGTCGGGCCAGCGGCTGCTCGTGGCGATAAGCGCAAGCCCGCACAGCGTCTCGCTCATCCGGTGGGCGCGGCGTATGGCGTACACGATGGATGCGTCGTGGATCGCCGTCTACGTCGAGGGTTCGGCCCAGCTTTCCGAATCCGCCCGGGCACAACTCGCGAAGAACATCAAACTTTCTGAGGAGCTTGGCGCCGAGATCATCACGACCTCCGATGAGGACGTCGCCGATGCGCTTGTCCGCGTCGCGCGCCAACAGAACGCCACGCAGATCCTCGTCGGTAAGACGTTTCATTCCTTCTCGTTCCGGAAGAGCCTTCTCGATAAGGTGATCGAACGCAGCGGCGACCTCGACGTCTACGTCATCGGAGGCGACCCGGAACTCGAGACCCGCTCAAAGCTGCTCCGCTTCCCCAAGACCCAATCGGGCCTGGCCCAGTACGCGATCGCCGCGGCGACCGTCTGCCTCGTTGCGCTGGCATGTTTTCCGTTCACCTCCCTCCTCGGGTACCAGACCGTCGCGCTCATCATGCTCCTTTCGGTCGCCCTGTTGCCCTTAAAGCTCGGTCCGGGGCCTGTCCTGCTCTCCGCAGCATTGAGCGCCCTTGCATGGGATTTTCTGTTCATTCCTCCGAGATTCACCTTCATCGTCGCGGAGGGCCAGGACATCCTCATGCTCGCGATGTATTTCGCGATAGCATCCGTGACGGGGACGCTCACGGCGCGTATCCGGTCGCGTGAAAGGGCTGTGCGGCAACGAGAAGAGAAGGCCGTGGCGCTCTATACGCTGACGAAGGACCTTTCGATCGCCAGAACGCAGGACGACGTCGCCCGGGCGGCCGTCGTCAACATCAAGAGATTTTTCGACGCGGATGTCGCGGTGTTCCTCAGCGAACAGGACGGAGACATCTTTACACGGGCGCATGAAGCAAGCACGTATGAGGCCGATGCGAAGGAATTCACCGTCCCCGCCTGGGTCTATTGGAATGAGAAGAAAGCGGGGAAGTTCACCGACACGCTTCCCTTCGCATCGGCGACGTACTATCCCATGACGGGTCCGCGGTACCCGCTCGGCGTCATCGGCGTCAAGCTCTTGCAGGGCAAGCAGCTCGGGAGCGATCATGAAACGCTCCTGATAAATTTCATCAGCCAGATCGCATCGACCCTTGAACGGGAACAGTTGAACGAGATGGCGAAGAGGTCGATCGCTCTGGCGGAGTCGGAACGTCTCTACAAGACGTTGTTCAACTCGATCTCGCATGAGCTGCGGACCCCGATCGCGGCGATCGTGAGCGCTTCGGAGAGCTTGCTCGATCAGGCCGCCACGCCAGAGAACTCGGTTCGGCGCGATCTCAGTTCCGAGATCCACACCGCCGCCGAACGTCTCAACCGTCTCGTCGAGAACCTCCTCAATATGACCCGGCTCGAGTCCGGGAGGATCACGCCGATCCTAGACTGGTGCGATATCCGCGACCTCATCAATGCCGGCGCGGAACAGCTTCATCAGGAACTCGCGCAGCATGTGCTCACGATCGACGTTCAGCTCGATATGCCCCTGGTGAAACTCGACTTCGCCCTGATCGAGCAGGCCGTCATCAACCTTCTCCATAACGCATCGATCTACACCCCCGCAGGATCGAGCATCACTGTCCGAGCCTTCATCGAACAGGGGGACTGCGTCCTTGTCATCTCCGATACCGGCCCGGGCTTTCCGAAAGAAGCGCTCCAAAAGGTCTTCGAGAAATTCTACCGGGTGCCGGGAACGAAGGCGGGCGGGACCGGCCTGGGGCTGTCGATCGCCCGCGGGTTTGTGGAGGCGCACAAGGGATCGCTGCAGGTCGAGAACGGGGCGCAAGGCGGCGCGAAGTTCACCATGCGGCTGCCGGTACACACAACGAGCCAGGCTGGCGCATGAGCACTCAGCCCCCGGTCTTGGTCATCGATGACGAGGCGCAGATCCGCCGTCTTCTGCAGATCACACTCGAGACGGCCGGATTTACTGTCCACCTCGCCGTCTCGGGCAAGGAAGGCCTGCAACAGGCGGCCATGGTCAGGCCTGAAATCATCATTCTGGACCTTGGCCTCCCCGACATGGACGGCATAGAAGTTCTGAAGCAATTGCGCGAGTGGACGGCGATTCCGATCGTCATCCTTTCCGTCCGGTCGAGCGAACAGGATATCGTCGCGGCCCTCGATGCAGGTGCGGACGATTATCTCGCAAAGCCGTTCCGCGGTCGAGAGCTCATCGCCCGGATCCGCACCGCGCTCCGGCATCATCAGCGGACGGACCAGGGCTCGACGTTCGTCAGCGGAAGCCTCACCGTCGATCTCACGAACCGTACGGTGAAGATCCATGACGAGGCGGTAAAACTTACGCCCACGGAATATTCGTTGTTGTCCTTGTTCGTCCGGAACGCCGGCAAGGTCCTGACGCACCGGTTCATCCTCCAGACGATCTGGGGCCCCACCTTCGAAGGGGAGACGCAATACTCGAGGGTCTATGTCGGTCAACTCCGGAAAAAAATAGAAGACGACCCCGCCCACCCAAAACTCCTCGTCACGGAGTCCGGCATCGGCTATCGGCTGGTGCTCAAGGAATAGCTCCTTTCCGTCCTCCCGCTCCCGAGCGCTCCGAACGGAAATGGCCCGGGACCGGCAACGCTCGCCGCGGGGAGGTTGATAGTCACTCCCGTTTTGATTATCTTTGACTCAGAATCGTACTTCATACCTCATTATTCTGACTCATTTGGCCCTGCCGACATGAAGGTCCCACTCGCAGATCTCCACGCCCAGTATCTCACACTCAAGCCTGATATCGACGCCGCCATACAGGACGTCGTTTCCACCTCCCAGTTCATTCTCGGGAAAGCGGTCGCGAACTTCGAGCGGTCGTTCGCCGACGCCCACGGCGTGAAACACTGCGTCGGGGTCGGCTCGGGCACGGACGCGCTGCACGTTCCGCTCTGGGCGCTCGGGGTCGGCCGCGGTGATGCGGTCGCGACGGTGCCGTTCACGTTCATCGCGACGCTTGAAGCGGTCTCGCTTCTGGGGGCGACGCCGCTCCTCGTCGATATCGATCCGGGGACATTCACGATGGACCCCAACCGTCTCGCGGAGCTCCTGCGTTCCCCGAAGGGGAAGTCCGTCAAGGCGATCATGCCCGTCCATCTGTACGGCCAGACGGCGGCGATGCAGGAGATCTCCGCTATCGCAGCGTTGCACGGTATCCCGATCGTCGAGGATGCCTGTCAGGCCCATCTTGCCAGATACGGAGGCAGGTACGTGGGCAACTTCGGGGCCGCGGCGGGATTCAGCTTCTATCCGGGAAAGAACCTGGGCGCATACGGCGAGGCGGGGGGGATCCTCACGAATGACGACGCGCTTGCGCTCCGTATGCGTCAGCTGCGGGACCACGGGCAGGTTGAAAAGTACAAGCACGCGTTCTGGGGGCATAACTACCGCATGGACGGCATCCAGGGAGCTGTCCTGGGTGTGAAACTCAAGATGCTCCGGACATGGACCGAACGCCGCCGGGAGATCGCGGGGAGATACCGGTCGGGACTCGCAGGCGCGGGCGACCTCGCCATGCCGACGGAAGCCCCGGGCTGTGAACACGTCTACCATCTCTTCGTGGTCCGGACGAAGCGGCGCGCGGCCCTTCAGACGTTCCTGGCGGACCGGGAGATTTCCACGGCGGTCGCGTACCCGATCCCGCTCCATCTCCAGGAAGCCTATCGTCATCTCGGGTACGGCCCGGGGGACTTCCCGGTGAGCGAACGGGCGGCGGACGAGGTCCTCGCGCTTCCGATGCACGCGGATCTCTCCGACATTCAGGTGAAATTCGTGATCGAAGGAGTCCGCGCCTTCTTCGGGGCGTGAATCGCCGAATCGAGTCTATTGTATGCGTACGGCAAGGCGCGGCATTGGAATTCGGGCAAATTATCTCTATACTATTCCCGAAATTTTGACGAACGACAACACTATCAATCGGACCGTATGAAAATAGGTGTCATAGGAACAGGCTACGTCGGCCTTGTCGTCGGAACCTGCTTTGCGGAAACTGGGAATGACGTCGTCTGCGTCGACGTCGACAAAAAGAAGATCGAGATGCTCCGGAAGGGAAGGTCGCCGATCTTCGAACCGGGGCTTGTCGAACTCCTCAAGAAGAACCAGCGTGAAAAACGCCTGACCTTCTCGACCGATCTCTCCCGCGGCGTGAAGGAAAGCGAGGTCGTGTTCCTCGCCCTTCCCACTCCGCCGTCGGGGGACGGATCCGCCGACCTGAGCCTCGTTCTCAAGGTCGCACGGGACATCGCCAAACACATGAACGGGTACAAGGTCATCGTGAACAAAAGCACCGTTCCCGTCGGGACCGCCGACAAGGTCCGCAATGCGATCCGCAAAGGGACCGATGTCGAGTTCGATGTGGTCTCCAATCCGGAGTTCCTCAAGGAAGGCGCCGCCATCAACGATTTTCTCAAGCCCGACCGCATCGTCGTGGGGTCCTCCAGTCCCCGGGCGATCGCCGTCATGGCCGAGCTCTACGGCCCGTTCATCCGGACCGGCAACCCGTTCATCGTCATGGACGAACGAAGTTCGGAGCTCACGAAGTACGCTGCGAACGCGTTCCTTGCGACGAAGATCTCGTTTATGAACGAGATCGCGAACATCTGCGAGCAGGTCGGCGCGGATGTCGACATGATCCGGAAGGGGATAGGGACTGACGCTCGCATCGGCGCGCAGTTCCTCTTCGCCGGCGTCGGCTACGGCGGATCCTGCTTCCCGAAGGACGTCCGGGCGCTCGGCAAGACGGCCGCGGAGCACAACTATGAATTCAAGGTCCTCGAAGCGGTCCAGTACGTCAACGACTACCAGAGGGAACGGACGATCCGGAAGATCGTCGATCATTTCGGGGGGAAGCTCAAAGGCAGGCACATCGCCGTCTGGGGGCTCTCGTTCAAGCCGAACACCGACGACATGCGCGAGGCGCCGTCGGTGACGATCATCGAGCACCTCCTGAAGCGCGGGGCGAAGGTCTCCGTGCACGACCCTGTCGCCATCGTGGAGGCGAAGAATCATCTCGGCAAGCGGGTCGCCTACCATGAAGCGAACTATGCGGCCTTGAAGAACGCTGACGCGCTCGTCGTCGTCACGGAATGGAACGAGTTCCGGCGGCCCGATTTCGACAAGATGAAGTCCCTGATGCGCGGCCACGTCATCTTCGACTGCCGCAACATCTACAATCCGGCCGTCCTGAGGGAAAAGGGATTCGTCTATTACGGCATCGGACGGGGGGCGACACATGCCGTCTAAGACACCGACAAGCGTCGTCACCGGAGGCGCGGGGTTTCTCGGATCGCATCTCTGCGACCGGCTCCTGGCGGAAAAGCACCGCGTCATCTGCATCGACAACCTCATTACCGGCGACACCGCGAACATTGCACATCTCTTCGGCCACGACCGGTTCCAGTTCGTTCATCACGATGTCACGAACTACATCTTCATCGAGGGCAGCGTCGACTACATCCTCCATTTTGCCTCTCCCGCGAGTCCCATCGACTACTTAAAGCTGCCGATCCAGACGCTCAAGGTCGGCTCGCTCGGAACGCACAAGGCGCTCGGGCTCGCCAAGGCGAAGGGCGCGCGGTTCCTCGTCGCGTCGACCTCCGAGGTGTACGGCGATCCTCTCATCCATCCGCAGGAGGAGTCATACTGGGGAAACGTCAACCCGATCGGTTCCCGCGGCGTCTACGACGAGGCGAAACGGTTCGCGGAGGCGATGACGATGGCGTACCACCGCTTCCACGGCGTCGATACGCGGATCATCCGGATTTTCAACACGTACGGCCCGAGGATGCGCCTGAACGACGGTCGCGCGATCCCCGCATTCATGTCCCAGGCGCTTCGCGGTGAAGACCTTACGGTGTTCGGCGACGGGAGCCAGACGCGAAGCGTCTGCTATGTCGACGACCTCATTGACGGCATCTTTCGGCTCCTCATGTCCGACACGAGCGAGCCCGTGAACGTCGGCAACCCAGACGAACTGACGATGCTCCAGCTCGCGAAAGAGATCCAGGCGCTCACCGGGAGCAAGAGCAGGATCGTCTTCAAGCCGCTTCCCGAGGACGACCCGAAGGTCCGGCAGCCCGACATCACGCGCGCCACGAAGCTCCTTGGGTGGGCCCCCAAGGTGGACCGCGCCGAGGGACTGACAAAGACCCTCGAGTACTTCCGCCAGAAGATCGTCGCCCACCGTCCTGGCGCCTGACCCTTTCAAGTGACCGTCACGATGCGCCTGCCCGGATCGTTGTTGCTTCTCCTTCTCGTTTGCCTTGCCGCCTCCGACGCCGGGGCGCAGACGGACCGCTCGCCACTCGCTGCGCGGCTCTCGTCGGGACTCCGATCTGCTTTGTTCACCTCAACGATTGCCGATTCCATCGATACGCCCGATCCCACGCTCCGCCCATCGGTCGATCGCGGCCGCTTGGCGCTCGTGGGGGGAGTGCTGGCGGGTGGAATGGTGGGTATCCACATCTATCAGCAGCATGGCTGGTGGGCGGATAACCGCACGTCGTTCCATTTTCAGGAAGACCTGGTGTACGGACTGAGCGTTGATAAGATCGGTCATTTTTACGGAGCAACCGCGCTCGCGTTCGTCATCGGGAATGCGGTCCGGTGGGCAAACGTTCCGGATGATGATGCGCTCTGGCTTGCTTCGGCCGGCGCCCTGCTCTTTCAGACGTACGTCGAAGTCGAGGACGGGTTCTCCACCTGGGGGTTTGACCGCGTTGATTTCGCCGCCGACGTAGGGGGCTCCGGCTGGCCGATCCTTCGGCACTACGTCCCGTCGCTTCAGGAAGTGGAGCTCAAAATGAGCTACCGACCCTCGCCGCTCATCAACCATCCGGGCGGCTCAGGGTTCCATGGGCAGAAACATCTCATGATGGACGATTACGAGGGCCAAACGTTCTGGATCACCGCCTCTCCGAGATCCATCCTCCCGGACGGGGCGAAGAAATACTGGCCGGAATTCCTCGGGCTCGCCGTCGGGTACGGCGCGCGCGACATTGCGTCGACGACCTCGGCGCCCTACCGGGTCTTCTTCCTCGCCTTTGACTACGACATGACAAAGATCATTCCGCAGCGGACAGGATTTCTCAGGACGCTGAGCCTCGCCTTGAATTTTATCCACCTCCCCGCGCCCACCGTGCGCTTCTCCCCCTCGGCGATCTGGTACGGGCTTTACTTCTGACGCACGGAAGCGTTGATCCTGTCTTCGCGATACCATACAAAAAGCCCGGGGGAGACCCCCGGGCTTTTGACATACAGACCAGATCCGTTCCGGATCACGGTCGCGTGTTGAACTACTATTTCACGAGGAGCATCTTCATCGTGCGGGAGAAGAGGAGAGCCGACCCTTCGGGATTGCGCGCGATGACGGAATAAAAATAGACCCCGGAGGCGAGACGCGACGCGTCGAATGCCACCTCTTGGTCGCCGGCATCGAGCAGCTCGTTGCGCAGCAGCTCCGCCACCTGCTGGCCGAGCATATTGTACACTGTCAGTGTCACATTTGCCGTCCCTCCCAGCGCGAATGAAATCGTCGTCGTCGGATTGAAGGGATTGGGGTAGTTCTGACGGATCGCATAGCGCTCCGGCAGGCGATCCATGAGGTACGGTGGCAATTGCACGAATGTCCGCGGGACGGCGCCCGGGACCGCATGGAGGTACGGCACATCCATGAGCATCCTCGCGCCGGTGCAGATGACCTTTTCGCCGCTCCATTCGGTTGTGTCCATTGGTCCGGTGAACGCGGTATCGATGTCCTGGATGACCTTCAGGTAGACGGCCGGATCGGATTCGCCGTGCGGGGGCAGCGCGGGGCATGCAAGAAAGGAGTCTGCATACAGGGCGATCATCCGCACGCTCAGGCCGTCGAACGACGTCCCGTTGGAGTAGACGAGCTCGCCCAATCCGGGGGGAAAGATGCCCGAATCGCTCGCGGCGATATTGAGCTTCAGCGTCAGCTGGTCGGCGAAGAGGAGGTTGTTCTCCTTGTCGGGCGGAAGAGCTTTCTGCGCCTTGGTGACCGGATTCTGGCTCTTATCAAATACGTCGATGCAGTGCCAGGCGCGCGTGTGGTAGAGGTTCCCCGCCTTGTTCTCCTTCACCATGGATTTCTGGACGTCCTTGTAGCTCGGGTGGGAGACGGTGTGCGCTCCCTTCGGGTCGCCGGTGATCCCGACGAAGATGTTGACGGTCGTCTGCGCGAGGCCGCCGTAGATATCCGCACCGACGTTGTGAAGGTTCGGCATGGGAAGTTTCAGGTCCTTCTCGGTGAACACTGCATCCTTCTTGAACGGACCGTCGATCTTCGTTGTGGGAGTGGGGTGGCTTTCCCAAAAGTACTTCGGCACGCTCAACTTCGTCTTGAGCGCTATACCGGAGACGAACACCGTTTCGCCGAGTGCGAGAGGCGCAGCCCAATGCACCTCGACGATCTTGGGCGTAAAGGCCCCCCCTGCTGTCGGCGGATCGACTTTCAGCGACTCCTGCACGACTGGCGCGGAAATGTAGAAGTCGAGCTCGTCGGCGTTCACCAGGTCGTTGACGACGTAGAACTCGAACGTCAACTTATCCGGCTTCGCTTTTACCGCTTTCCTTTTTCCCTTCTGATCGACCGCATCCGCCCAATCCCGGTAGGTCGCCGTCCGGTACCGGACCAACCCGGAGGTGTCCTCGGCCGCAGGCGTTCCGTGCGAGACGATGCGGTCGTCGCCGTAGTAGGTCCCCGCGCCGGTTTGGGCGACCGCGCGGAAATGAAGGCGCGAATTCATGGGGAGGCTCGAGGGATCGAACGACTCGGAGAGATTGACGCTCGTCCCGTTGGGAACCGCTTGAGGAGCCGTCGCGCTTCCGTAGAGCCTGGTCGGTCCATACTCGAACCATGCGCTCGTTGCAGCGACGGCGCTGACCGCGTCGGGGGACATCGCCGACCCGGGCGCGTTCACGATCGCGACGAAGCCGCCTGCTCCGTATCCGTACGTCGAAACGACCGGCGGAGTATTGCCGGGCAACGGTCCGCTCACGATGATGTAGGCGGAGATAAACCCCGGGGTGCCGCCGGGAGGGCCGCTGAGGGTGTACGAGGTCTGCGCCTTCATGTCAACATCGAAGGCCGAGCCGCTGAGGTCCGACCGGAGCCTCGCTCCACCGCTGAAGTAGCTGCTGAGGTTGGGCCAGGAGAACGTCACCGGGTAGAGCGACGTATCGGAGGCCTCGAAGATGATGCCCACGCGGAACGTGTCGGTCTGGAGAGCGCTCGTGAACGGTCGAAGATTGAGGATGCAATTTCCGCCGGGCGTCTGAAACATCGCCATCCCGCCGCCGGGCGGGAGCGGAGGATACTCCATCTCGCCGAGAGCGAGGTCGATCCCGGTCGTCGCGGCCGGGTCGACCCCGAAATTGAGGCCGTAGGATTCATAGCCGTGTTCCGAGATGACGAGAGGGATGGAGAACGAGGTTATCGTGAGCTGGCCCGCCGAAGCGGCGAACGTCAGCGAGAGAACGCCGGCAAGAAAAACACAGAGAAGTGCGATGATCGGGGTGAGGAAACGATAGCGAGCTTGGGTTTTCATGGCTGGGCCTTTCTTGATAGGACCATTGACAGAGTGGTGAACCCTCCCTCCTTCACTTGCGTCAAAAGTACGACAATGTATCTTTAAAGTCAAGCTTGCGCGTTTCTTGCTTTTCATCGGGTTATTTCCTAATTTTTATCCGGAATTCAGCATCTAGAACCATCAAATCGATCACCGCACGCCAAACGCGTCCCCATTGCAAAGGAGTTGTCTATGCCATTGAAGGTAGGAGAGAAAGCCCCGGATTTCACGCTCGTCGATACGGAAAAGAAGGAACACACCCTCGCGGAGTTCTTCGGAAAGAAGACCGTCATGGCGTTCTATCCCGGCGCCTTCACCGGCGTCTGTACGAAGGAGATGTGCTCTTTCCGCGATGCGATGGCGAACTTCAACAGCCTCAACGCCCAGGTCGTCGGCATCAGCACCGACTCCCCGTTCGCCAATAAGGCGTTCGCCGCGGCGAATGGCATCACCTATCCTCTCCTGAGCGATGTCACGCAATCGGTATCGAGATCGTATGCCGGCCTGTTTGAGAATTTTGCCGGCGTGAAGGGATACACCGCTTCGAACCGCGCCGTCTTCATCCTTGACGCGAAGGGCGTTGTCCGCTACGCGTGGGTCGCCCCAAACCCCGGCGTCGAACCGCCGTATGATGAGGTCACCGCCGCGTTGAAGTCAGCCTGACGGGCCGTTCACACTTCCGCATCTGAAGGGGATGGCGGCCGGCTCGGCGGCGATCCCCTCTTTTTTGCCCACAAACTCTCATACGAACATGCCTGCGCCCAACGTCGGAGATACGGCCCCGGTGTTCACGCTCCCAACGGCCGACGGTTCGACGATCTCGTTGAAAGACCTCCGCGGAAAGAAGGTCGTGCTCTTCTTCTATCCGAAGGACGACACGCCGGGATGCACGAAAGAAGCCTGCTCGTTCCGGGACAACCTGGCCCGCGTGAAGAGGAAGGGGGCCGTCGTTCTCGGCATGAGCGCGGACTCCGCGGCCTCGCACAAGAAATTCGTCGACAAGTTCGATCTCCCGTTCCCGCTCCTGAGCGATGAATCGAAGGAGACGATCTCGGCCTACGGCGTGTGGCAGCAGAAGGCGTTCATGGGCCGGAAGTATATGGGGATCGTCCGCACGACCTTCATCATCGACGAGAAGGGAAAGATCGCCCGCATCTTCCCGAACGTGAAGGTGGAAGGCCACACGGACGAGGTTCTGGAAGCATTATGACGAGGAAAACACAATGGTCTATCTGACGCGAAAGGAACATTTTTGTTCCTCCCACAGGCTCTTCAACCCAAAATTCACGGAGGAGGAGAATCTCGCTCTCTACGGGAAATGCGCCTACGCCAACGGCCACGGGCATAACTATGAGATCGAGGTGACGGTCGCCGGGGATCCGGCGCCGGAGACCGGTATGATCATGGACCTGAAGAAACTCGCGAACATCATCGACGCGGAGATCCTCGAGAAGGTCGATCACCGGCATCTCAACTTCGACGTCGAGTTCCTCCGGGGGGTCATCCCGACCGCGGAGAACCTGGCGACGATCTTCTGGGGCATCCTCGCGCCGCGGATCACCGCCGGCAAGCTCTACTGCGTACGCGTGTACGAGACGCCGAACAACTTTGCAGAATACCGAGGCTGACCATGGCAAAACGAACGGCACGACCGTCCGCACTCGAGGGGTCGATCAAGAACATCCTCACGCTCATCGGCGAGGATCCCGCCCGCGAAGGCCTCGTGAGGACCCCCCGGCGCGTCGCGAAGGCGTACGAGTTCCTCACGAGCGGCTACGGCCAGAACATCGGGGCCCTCCTCAACGGCGCGGTCTTCACGGAAAAGTACGACGAGATGGTCATTGTCAAGGGCATCGACTTCTTTAGCATGTGCGAACACCACATGCTGCCGTTCTACGGGAAGGCCCATGTCGCGTACATCCCGAACGGGAAGATCATCGGCCTGAGCAAGATCCCCAGAATCGTGGAGATGTTCAGCAGGCGCCTCCAGGTGCAGGAACGGATGACGCAGCAGATCGCAGAGACGCTCTACAATGCGCTGGAGCCGGACGGCGTCGCCGTCGTCATCGAGGGCAGGCATCTCTGCATGATGATGCGCGGCGTCGAGAAGCAAAATTCGGTCGCGACGACGAGCGCCATGCTCGGATCGTTCCGCGACGACGAGCGCACGCGGAACGAGTTCTTGAAACTCATCATTCGCCCTCTCGCCTGACGCCATGAAGCGACGTCAGGGAAAGACCCGCATGGATCGGCCTGTCGTCTGGGTCGTGGGCGCATCACGCGGCATCGGCCGTGAGATCGCGAAACAGTTCGCGTCGGTCGGGGCGGAGGTCTGTCTGTCGGGGCGCAGCGCTCGCGAGCTCGAGTCGGCGGTGAAGGAGATTACGCTCGCCGGTGGGAGGGCCCACGCCTTCCCGTGCAATATCTCGTTTCCCCGTTCGATCCTCGCGACGGTCGTCCGGATCCAGAACCGCGTCGGCGCCATCGATGTTCTCGTGAACAACGCCGGCGTGACCGTCTTCAAGTCGTTCCTCGATACCTCGCTCTCGGAATTTCACGACCTCTTCGCGGTGAACCTCGCGGGCCAGATCACCTGCATCAAGGCGGTCCTTCCCTCCATGGTCCGGCGGAAGAAGGGGTGGGTCATCAGCATCCACTCGACCGCAGCGGTCGCCACGTTCACCGGCTCGTCTGCGTATTCCGCAGCGAAAGCCGGCATGCACGCCCTCACGAAGGTCCTCCGGGAAGAGATGCGGCCCTACAAGATCAAGGTCGTGAACGTCCTCCCCGGGGCCACCGAGACCGCTATGTGGAGCCCGGAGGACCGGAAGCGGTTCGGGAAGCGGATGATGTCCCCCAGGAGCGTCGCCGAAGCCGTGCTCGCGGCGTATCTCATGCCGGACGACTGCATCGTGGAGGAGCTTGTGGTCCGGCCCCAAGAGGGGGATATCGGCTAGTACCCGACGTGCCCACACGCATCCGTTTCGACACTGCCATACCCACCTTGTATCGGATCCTATGACCGCGTCAATTCTTGCACAAAAGACATGGATCGTCACCGGCGCCGGCCGCGGCATCGGGCGCGCCATCGCGCTCGCCCTCGGTGCCGAGCACGCGAACGTCGTTGTTGCTGCCCGCACCGCCTCGGAGCTCTCGAAGGTTGGCGATGAGATCGCCGCCCTCGGGGGCGCCGCACTCCCCGTTGTCGCCGACGTCTCCGACGAGTCTAGCGTGGAGCGCTTGGTTCAAGCGTGCGCCGACCGGTTCGGAACGGTCGACGGCCTCGTCAACAACGCAGGCATCGGCTCGTTCGTTCCCGTCGCGAAGCTCACGACGGCCGATTTTGACGCCATGTGGGCGGTGAACATGCGCGGCGTGTTCCTCTGTACCAGAGCCGTCCTCCCGTATATGACGCGCGCCCAGTCAGGAGACATTGTGAATATTTCGTCGCTCGCCGGAAGGAACGCCTTCACCGGGGGCGCCGGGTACGCCGCAACAAAATGGGCGCTCATAGGGTTCTCCCGCTGCCTCCTCCTGGAAGTGCGCGACCAGAATATCCGCGTCATCACCCTCTGCCCCGGCTCCGTCGATACGGCGTTCTCCGGTCCCTCGCATCAGATGAAACATTCGTCGGCGATCCCGTCCGCCGACACGATCGCACGTGTCGCCCTCGACGCGCTTCGGCTGCCGAGGAACACCATGGTGAGCGAGATCGACATCCGCCCCACGAACCCTAAAGCCTGACCTCCCTACCCCCATCCCGCCGTCACAGCCGGTTTGCACCTTTCCGGCAAAGTCCGTACAATATCCACGAATATTTCTTTAGGAGATCATGGCAGAAAAGAAAATGGGCCGGGTGATCCAGCGGAGGCCGCTCTCGCCCATCCTCGAGATCTTTCGCGTCGCGCCGGAACCGGGGGGCACATTTCCTCCCTATCGCTCCGGCCAGTATATGGCCCTCTCCCGGGACAACTGCAAGCTGACGAAGAAGCAGGTTGGACCGGGAGGCACGGTGACGTACGTCTACGACCAGGACGAGGCGGGGAATATCCGCCGCGGTTCCATCATGCATTCCTACTCGATCGCATCCGCCCCCTTCGAGACGGAACGCGACGGGTATGTTGAGTTCTACATCGTGCTCGAACTCATCCGGACGGAGACCCCGGGGCGACTCTCGGAATCGATCTTTGCCATCGACCCGGACTCCGACAGCTCGCTCCTCTACGTCAACAAGATCGTCGGGGAGTTCACGCTCGAGAGGAGAGCGGTGGGGTTTGAGAACATCATCCTTGTCGGGACGGGGACCGGACTCGCGCCATTCGCCTCGATGATCAAGCAGGCGGACCATGACGCCCGCCAGGGCAGGGGCCGAAGCCAGCGCTTCACGCTCCTTCATACGAATCGTACAGCCGGCGAACTCGGCTATCACGAAGAGCTCTGCGCGATCGAACGGGCGCAGAAGATCGACTTTGCATACCTACCGACGATCACGCGGCCCACGGCGTCAGATCCGGCGGAGAACGCCCCCGGCAGAGGCCGGGCGAACAATGTGCTCCGGTCCGTTTTTGACATGCCGTTGAAGGAAGAAGAGGACCTGCGCCAAGCGGTGGCGGCCGGGGGAGACGGCCGGAAGGAAGAGGATCTTCTTCGGAAGGCGCTCGCACCCGTTCTTCCCGCCCATCATGATCTGGGGGCGCTCCGCGCACGTATGGTTCCCGGCGCGACGGTCATCATGACCTGCGGGAATCCGCACCTCATGTCCGATATCCGGCACATTGCACAACAGATGGGAATCGCATTCGAACAGGAAGAGTGGTGAGGGCGGAACGGCCTCAGGGATTGCTGCCGAGGTCGGCGTTGAGCCCGAGAATGCACGTGCGGCAGAAGTAGAGGAGCTTGTAATCGCCGATCTGCCGCTCCACGAGAAGTTCCTTCGCCATGCGTTCTCGGCAGATCGTGCACCGTTCCGTTGCGAGCTCTTCCTTTGTCGGCGAGGCGCTCCTGATGACGGTCTTGTAGCCGATATAGGCGACAAATCCCACGAGACAGAGGAATGAGACCGCAAGGACCGTCACGATCATCGGCTACACTCGCACGCTGACCGCGACGCCGTCCCGGACGGGGACGATCGTGCTGAAGAGTTTCTTGGAAGAAAATATGCTCCGGTTGTAGCTCACGATGCCCGCGGTCTTCGCGTCGAATGGTCCGCGCGTGACCTTGCCGCTCCACAGGACGTTGTCGGTGATGAGGAGGCCCCCTTTGCGCAGCCGAGGGAGCGCTTTCCGAAACGCCGCCGGGTACTGGTGCTTGTCGATATCGTTGAAGATGATGTCGAACGTGCCGTCGATCTCGTCCATGGAGTCGAGCGCATCTCCGGTCAAGATCGTAATCTGGGAGCCGATCCTTCCGCGGCGGAAATACTCTTCGGCCCGGCGCACGTTTTCGGGATCGCCTTCCGTGCAGTAGACCCTGCCTTTCGGGCCCATGCCCTTCGCGAACCAGTAGGCCGAATACCCGAACCCCGAGCCGAGCTCGAGGACCCGGGTCGCCTTGGACGTCCGCGCGAGTATCCAGAGGAGCTGCCCGACCTGAGGGCCGACGATTGGAAACGAGCGCCGGTGTGCGTATGTCTCCATCGAACATAGGACGCTGTCGCGCCGCGGCGTGACGCGGTCGAGGTAGCGCGCGATCTGGGGATGGGTGATGTCCATGGGGAAGAAATATAGGAAGATTCACATGAAGATTCAAGGTACGTGGAGGGCTCGCCCGTTGCAAGTCTCAAGAAAAAATGCAATCTTTCAGCACAGCATTATTCTCCTCCAGACGCACAGGGACCATCCATGACACGCACCGACGCAGTGCAGCTCGTCAACGAATATACAAAGAGCGACGCCCTTCTCAAGCATATGCTCGCCGTTGAAGCGGCGATGCGCGCCTATGCGAAGAAGTTCGGGGAGGACGAGGAGCTCTGGGGGATGACCGGCGTCCTTCACGATTTTGATTACGAGATGTATCCCAACGCCCCCGACCACCCGCTCAAGGGGTCGGAGATTCTCCGGGAGCGCGGGTACCCGGAGGATCTCCGCCAGGCCATCCTCGGCCACGCGTCGTATACCGGCGTGCCGCGCGAGTCGCGCATGGCGAAGGCCCTCTTCGCCTGCGACGAACTCTGCGGCTTCATCATGGCCTGCTCGCTCATCCGTCCGAACAAGATCGCGGACCTCGAGGTCTCTTCCGTGAAGAAGAAGCTGAAGGATAAGGCGTTCGCGAGGAATGTCAGCAGAGAGGATATCGCACAGGGCACGGCCGAGCTCGGTGTCCCGCAGGACGAGCATATCCGGTTCGTCATCGATGCGATGAGGGAAGCTGCCGCGCCTCTAGGGCTCGTCTAGTCTTCGCTCCTAAAAGAAGTCGACGGTGAAGCCGACGCCGACGGTCGAGATGCGTTCGTTGTAGTATTCCGCGAACATGTGCCGGCCGGTATAGTAGGCGACGTAGATCGTCGGACCCTTGCCGGTCCAGTCCCCGAACTTCGCCCCCGCCTGCACCTGGTGCGACGCCGCATAGCGTTCGACCCCGGTCAGCGTGAGCTGGTAGGCGGTGAAGAGGTTCACGGGGCGCGACCAGAGCGCTCCGATGATCGCGGGCGTCGACAGCTCGACGCCTGCGAGATAGGCGAAACGCTCGATGGGAGACGGTCGGACGAGCGTCGCGTATGAGGTCCCTGCGTAGTACCGCACGCGCATCGCGCCGGTCTCTCCTTCGCGGGCCAGGACGAGCTCTCCAAAGTCCCTCGTAAAGGCGACCGGCTGCCGGTTGTCGAGCCACGCTCCGGCGGCGACGGAATAATGTCCGTCGACAAGATGCGCGCTGTGATGGAGGAGTCGCAGCCGCGCGGTGACGCGGTCCGAGTCGCCGCCGAGTGACGCCGTCATGTTGCCGCCGAAAAAGCCGTCGATGGCGTCGATCTGCAGGCGCAGGCCCTGTGCGCCCGTCGTGAACGCGTAGGCCATGAAATCGATCCCCACCGTGACCCCAAGGCGAGCATCAGCCCCCCCTCGAAAGCCGATGAGGTCGATCGAGTTGCCGATGTCGACCTTCATATCGCCTACTTCCGAGAATTTGAACACCCCGATGCGCGCCTCCTGGATGTTCGCCTTCAGTGGCGCGAAGTGAGAACCTTCGGGGAGGAACGTGAACTGAGAGGCGCAGGGGCGTACGCAGATCATGGTGCAAAGGAGAACGAGGAACGCTCGGATCATGAGGTCAAACTCGGTTCTGTGGAAGTGGATGCATGCAAGAATATACCACTCAGAGGTGCGATACGCAACGGGAAATGCATGGAGAAACTCGGTAGTGTTAGAACTCGATAGAAATGTCAGGTATTGAACTCGATAGAAATGTCAGGTATTGGACTCGATAGAAATGTCAGGTATTGGACTCGATAGAAATGTCAGGTATTGGACTCGATAGAAATGTCAGGTAACGGGAATGCAGGTAACGGGAATGCACGCCGCGTTGTTGTAACTCTTTCGATATTTTGGTACATTGATCGGACTTTGCGAACAACCATTTCCTAGGAGAGTACTTCATGCGTCGTTGGTTCATGTGTTTTGCCGCCGGATTCATCCTCGCCGTTTCTCCCGCGCTTGCCCAGATCGACGACCATCCGGATCCGGTTCCGCCGAAGCGCTCCTCCCAGGTGAAGCTGGGGTTCGCGGCCGGGGTCACCCCTTCGTGGCTCTTTCTCGATCTCGACCCCGTGAACGCCGTCCTCGCGGCCTCGAACGCAGCGACGTTCTCGAAGAACGGCCTCTACATGTCGGGGATCCAGGGCTACGCCTACATTCTCTTCGTTCCGAACCTCCGCGTGGGCGGCATCGGCGCCGGGGGAAGCATGGAGTCCTCCTCCCTCGAACTCTCCTCGAACACCCGCCGGACCGTGAAGCTCTCCGTGGGGCTCGGGGGCGTGACCTTCGACTACGTCGTGCCCGTCATTCCCCGGCTCGACTTCACCGTCGGCACGATGCTCGGGGGCGGCAACATGAAGTTCAACATGACCCGGGACAACGGGACCGGCAAGGTCTGGGGCGATCTCTGGAGCGAGTACGGGAGTTCCCAGCCTACCGCGGAATTTTCGCGTACGCTGGAAGGCTCCTTCTTTCTCTATGAACCCTCTGTCGGGGTGGAAGTGGCGGTCATGCGGTGGCTCGGTCTGCGGGCCGGCGTAAGCTATCTCGGCACTGCAGGAAACAGCTGGAAGCTCGACGACCGCTACGACATCACCGGCGTTCCCGACGGCGTCAATCCGAAGGGGTTCCGTTTCACGACGGGCATCTATCTCGGGACGTTCATCTTCTGACGGTTCAGTGCCGGGCGCTCTCGGTGAACTGCGTCGATTTCCACGGCGTAAAGAGCGGCTTGAGCCTGTTGCGCTGGTACTTTCCGGTCGAGGTGACCGGAATGTCGTCGCCGAAGAGGACGACCTTCGGGCATTTCTGATACGAAAAGATCTTTCTGCAGTAATCGATCACATCCTTCTCTGACACTACTGCGCCTTCCTCCCGCTGGATGTAGGCGCCCACTTCCTCCCCGTACCAGTCGTTCTCGAATCCCACGGCAAGGCCCGCCTTCACCCCCGGCATGTGCATGAGCGCCTCGTCGATCTCGAAGGGGGAGATGTTCGTCCCGCCGCGGATGATGAGCTCCTTGATCCGTCCCGTGATGAAGAAGAAGGGTCGTCCGCGGCCGTCCTGCTTCCAGAATCCTTCGTCCCCGCTCCGGAACCACCCGTAGGCGAACGTCTTCTCATTCGCCTGCGGATCCCCGAAATACCATCGCATGACGTTGTGGCCCCGAATGACGATCTCGCCCTTCGCTCCTTCGGGAAGCGCACAGCCTTGGTCGTCGTGGATCGCCATTTCGTTGCATGGTATCGGCACGCCGATCGAAGGGAAGCCGAACTCTCCGAGCCAGCGCCGGTGCTCCTCGGGCGCGAGGTCCAAAGGGAGAAAACAGGAGTAGCACGTCGTCTCCGAGAGCCCGTAGCCGTGCACGATCGGAATGTGGAAATGCGATTCGAAATTCTGCGCGAGTTCGACGGTGAGGGGGCCCGCGCCGCAGATGATGTGCCGCAAGTGCGAGAGGTCGAGGGCCGAGAGATCGGAGCGCTCGTGCAGCAAAAATTGCAGGAGGGTCGGCACGACGCTGACGACCTGGACCGCGTCTCGGGCGATGGAGGGGAAGAACCTGCTCGAATGGAACTTCTGATGGAGGACGACGCTTCCGCCGTAGTAGAGCGGCGTCAGGAGCGTGACGACCGTGCCGTTCACGTGATGGATGGGGAGGACGCACATCATCCGGTCCCCGGGCTTCATCGCGTGCCAGAGCCCGATCTCCTTCGCGTCGACCAGGAGATTGTAATGCGTCAGGACCACGCCCTTGGGAAGCCCGGTCGTCCCGGAGGTGTAGACGATGAGCGCCTCATCGTCGATCGCCACGCGCGCGTGCCGCTCGATTGCAGCTGGAGGTGCCTCGGCCCCGGCGCCCCACGCGTCTCCCACGAGGACGAGCGCGACGGACGGAAGGGAGGCGAGGATCTTTCCGATGCGGTCCGCATACCGGTCCCTGACGAATGCGAGCTTGCACCCCGAGTTCTCGAGGATATAGGCGATCCGCCTATCGTCCTCACCCACATTGACGGGAACGACGACGGCGCCGATCATCCAGGCGGCGAAGTACTGTATGACCGTGGCCGCGTGATTGTGGGAGACCGTCGCGATGCGGTCGCCGTGTGAGATGCCCCGCCCAGCGAGATCGTCGGCGGTCCTAGAGACGGCGGCGTAAAACTGCCGGTAGGAATACCGGAGGGGAGGTCCGTCGTCGGGATAAAAATCGAGCCACGGCGCGAGATCATACGTTGCGGCCTGCTGGGCGAGGAGGTCGCCGACAGAGCGGTAGGGAACCTGATGGCGGTCGGGGGGGAGTCCGCCGACGGTGCGGGCTTCGGTAATGCGTGCAAGCGTTGCAGGAGAAAGCGTCATCGGCGGGTGCCGGAGCCTCACTTCGGACGGATGAGCTCGAACCGGTCGCGCGTCCGGGCATAGGTCGGGCCGCCCATCCTCCCGATGGCGTGGAGTTTGTCCGGATCGATCCGGAAGTTGTCGAAGAGTTCATCCGCGATATGGAACCGCAGGATCTCTCCGAAGACCGTACAGCCGCCGCCCGCCCCTTCTCCGAACGTGACCAAGTTGACGAGCGAGCACTCCATGCTGATCTTCGATTCCTTCACCCGGGGACACGACACCAGGTCCGCGGGCACAGGCGTGAGGCCGGAGAGCGCGAACTCGTCGACGTCGGGGGGGACGTCCGCCGAAGTGACGTTCATCCGGTCGGCGAACTCCTCCGAGACGATGTTGACGACGAACTCCTTCGTCGCCCGGACATTGTTCAGGGTGTCCTTGTACGTTCCGTCCCTGCGGATCACCGTGGAAAAGAGGATGATGGGCGGATTGGAGCAGACGCCGTTGAAAAAGCTGTACGGAGCGAGGTTGCGGACGCCCTCCGGGCTAGAGGTGGAGACGAACGCGATCGGCCGAGGCACAATCGAACCGATCATGAGCTTGTAGATGTTGTTGTGGTCGTGTTCCTTCGGGTTGATGATCACGTGCGCGTCTCTCCGTCCTCGGTGGTGTGCTTCGCGACCCGGGCACTCCGGGTTTGCGGCGGCCGCTATTTGTCGATCCAGCTCTTCCAGTAATCCTTCCACTCCGCCGCCTCACCTGCGGGGAGCACGTTGATGGGGTTGAGGCCATCGAGCATGACCGCGTACTCGTCCGTATGCGTCTTCGTCGCCTGATTCTTCAGCGCCTTGGGGTGCGGTCCGTGGTGGATCCCCCGCGGATGGAGGGTGATCATGCCCGGAGCGATGTTGTCCTTGCTGAAGAAGCTGCCGTCGTGGTAAAAAATGAACTCATCGTAATCCGTGTTACGGTGGAAGAACGGGACCTTGAGAGCCGCCGGGTCCTCCTCGAGCGGCCGAGGGAGGAAGCTGCAGACGATCGCACCGTGCGTCACGAACGTCGTGTGCGCGCTCGGCGGAAGGTGTGCGCGGTGGCTCATGATGGGGCGGATATCCCGCATGTTGAGCTTCCAGACGGTCAGATCGCCCTTCCAGCCGATGACATCCATCGGGTTGTACGGATAGAAGACCGACGAGAACTCCTCGTCCACCTTGATCCGGATCTCCCACTCACGATTGTCGTCGAGGATGGGCTGCGGTTCCGGCGTGATGATGACGGCCGGGTCATAGAGAGCGTGCTGGCCGATCAGCCCCTTCTCAGGCTGCTCGAACTCCGATTTGGACTGAATGATGAGGAAGAAATTGTCCTTCGTCTTCGGGATGACCCTGTAGGTGACGGCGCGCGGGATGTTGATGTAGTCCCCCTTCTCGAACGCCATCGGGCCGAAGTCGGTCTCGATCGTCCCTTCGCCGCGGTGGACGAAGTACAGCTCGTCGCCGTCGGCGTTGCGGTAATAGAACGGCATCGGCTCGGTCCGGCGCGAGACATAGAGCCGTACGTCGTTGTTGCCCAGGAACGCCACCGGCGATCCTTTGGGATCCGTCCGGTCGGTCGGCTCGAGCTTGTTCGTGTCGATGCAGTGCGGCCTCAGCTTTCCTTCGAACCGGGTCCAGCCGGTGGGGACCTTCGCGTGGTACAGGTGGGCCGATTTGCCGGAGAAGCCCTTGCGGCCATGTTCTTCCTCGTACGAACCTTCAGGGAGGCCGACGTGGGCCTGTTTTGCGGTCTTGCCTTTCTGGAGAGGATACATAGTGGTTCGTTCCTGTGAAAGTGGCGTGTGAGTGAATACTACGACTTTTGGGAGCGGCGTACAACGGTATTCTTGAGGACGCCGATCTTTTCAATTTCGAGTTCCATGATGTCTCCGGGCTTCACCCAGCGGTCGAGTTCGAGGCCGCAGCCCGTCCCGACCGTCCCCGATCCAATGAGGTCCCCCGGCTGCAGAAGTTCCTCCAGGGAGGCGAACGCGATCATCTTCTCGAAGGAGTGCGTGATAGAGCCGGAGTTCCCCGAAGACCAAAGTTCGCCGTTCACCCGGGCGGTCATCGCGAGGTTATAGGGGTCGCCGATCTCATCCGGGGTCACGAGCACCGGGCCGATCGCGGTGGCAAAGTCCTTCCCCTTGGCGGGGCCAAGCCGAACCTTCATCTCGGCGCGCTGGATGTCTCGGGCGCTGAAGTCGTTCATCACGGTATATCCCGCGATGTATTCGGCCGCCTTCTCCGCGGGGATGTTCCGTCCCGCCTTGCCGATGATGATGGCGAGTTCGAGCTCGTAGTCGAATTTTTCCGTGAATGACGGCCACGCGACCTCGTCGCCCGTGCCGATGATGCTCCAGTGCGCCCCCTTGTAGTAGACAGGCATCTCGTACCACTCGGCGGGCATCGGCTCTCCCCGTTTCTCGAACCCCTTCTTCACGTGCTGCTCGAAGGCGTAAAAGTCCCGCATCGACGCGGGCCGAGGCAGAGGCGCTCTGAGCCGAACGGCGTCCATCGGAAAAAGGAGCGCCGCATCGTTGAGCCCGGTGGGGATCACGCGGGAGAGTGACGCCTCTTCGAACTGCGCCAGCACTCTTCTGGCGAGCGTCATGGCTGCCGCACCTCCTTGGAGAAAGGCGAGCATGTCCGGCGGTATGAGGGCGTTTGCGAGCCTCGCCGGCTGCGCCTCACCTTGCTGGTGGAGGTGCCAGGCGCAACCGGCGTTCAGGTCGACGATCCCCCGGGGCGTGACGGCTCCGAGGCGCTGAAATCTCCCGAGGACCGTCGTGACTTCGAATGTGCAGAGGCGCATGGTCGTCCGTCCTAGAGGTTGCCGCGGAGGTGCTGTTCCCGTTCGATCGATTCGAAGAGGGCCTTGAAGTTGCCTTTGCCGAAACTCTTGCTCCCTTTGCGCTGGATGCACTCGAAGAAGAGGGTCGGACGATCCTCCACCGGTTTGGTGAAGATTTGAAGCATGTATCCCTCGTCGTCCCGGTCGACGAGGATCCCGAGCCGTTTCAGCTCCTCGATGGGCTCGTCGATCGTCCCGACGCGCTTTTGGAGGTCGTCGTAATACGTCGACGGGACGCGGAGGAACTCTAGCCCCTGCGCCGTGAGTTTGGCGACCGTGTCGATGATGTTGTCGGTCGCCATGGCGATGTGCTGTACGCCGGGGGCGCGGTAGTATTCGAGGTATTCCTCGATCTGCGATTTTCGCCGGCCGGGGGCCGGCTCGTTGATCGGGAACTTGATCCGGTCGTTGCCGTTCGCCATGACCTTCGACATGAGGGCGGAATACTCCGTCGTGATGTCCTTGTCGTCGAAATGCTGGTAGAGCCGGAACCCCATGACGTGCATGTAGAATTCTACCCACTCGTTCATCTTGCCGAGCTCGACGTTGCCGACGCAGTGGTCGATGTACTTCAGACCCACCGGCCGGGAAACCTTGTCCTCCGCGGTGACGGCGGCATAGCCAGGCATGAACGCGCCGCGGTACGCCTTGCGTTCGACGAACGTATGGATGGTGTCGCCGTAGATCGCGATGGCGGACTTTTTGACCTCGCCGAACTCGTCCCGGAAGACCGTCGGCTCCTGGACGCCCCGGGCGCCCCGCTTCGTCGTCTCATGGTATGCCGATGCCGCATCGTCGACCCAGAGGGCGAGGTCGCGTACGCCGTCGCCGTGGAGCCGAATGTGGTCGCTGATCGGATGGTCGGGCTGGAGGGGGGAGGTGAGGACGAGCCTGATCTTGTCCTGCTGGAGGACATAGGACGAGCGGTCGCGTACGCCGGTCTCGAGTCCGGCGTAGGCGACGAGCCGGAATCCGAACGCGGACCGGTAGAAATGGGCGCTCTGCTTTGCGTTCCCGACATAGAGTTCGATGTAGTCCGTGCCGTTGATCGGCAGGAAGTCGCCGGGTGTGTGTGGTTCTGTCGATGGTGCCATGCGAGTAGCCCTTCAAAATTCATGAAACACGTGTGGACGCTCCGCCAGAGGCGCGCGCGCGTCAGACCGCCGGTGCGAGGGCGCGGAGCATCGTCTCGTTCTCCGTCCGGGTGCCGATCGAGATCCGAAGGCAGTGCGTCAGGCCGAATGCGGCGAGCGGGCGCACGATCACGCCGGAGCGCAAGAGCCGCTGAAAGATGCGGTCGACGTCCGCTTCATTTTCCCGGACGACCATGACGAAGTTCGCGCTCGAGGGGACCACCGTCACGCCCATCTTTCGCAACGATGCCGTGACGAACGCCAGCCCCTCGTCGTTCACCTCGCGCGAGCGCCGGAGGAACCCTTCATCGCCGAGCGCCCCGATCCCCGCCGCCTGCGCAAGCGTGCTCGGTTCGAACGGGAGCTTTACCTTCAGGAGATTGCCGATGAGCCGGTCGTGGGCGAACCCGTAGCCGATGCGGATGCCGGCGAGGCCGTAGATCTTTGAGAACGTCCGGAGCGTTATGACGTTGTCGTACCGGTAGTTCATCGAATCGGGATAGTCGGGGTCGCCCGTGGCATATTCGAAGTACGCTTCGTCGAGGATGATGAGGACCCGCTCCGGCACGAGCGCGTAGAACGCGTCGAACTCTTTCTTCGTGAAGATCGTCCCGGTGGGGTTGTTCGGGTTGGCAAGGTAGATGATCTTGGTCCGGTCGGTGATCCCGGCCGCGAGGGCCGGAAGGTCGTAGCGCCACGCCTTGTAGGGCACGGTCCGGTACGCCACGCCGCGCGATTTGGCGAGCACCTGGAACCCGATGAAGGCCGCCTCGGTCGTGAGGACCTCGTCCTCGTCGCAGAGGAACGTCCGGATGATGTTGGAGATGATCCCTTCGGAGCCGCTGCCGGTGATGACGTTGCCGATGTCGAGCCGGAACCGCTTGGCGAGCACCGCCCGGAGGTCGTAGCCGCCGTTCGTGTAATACTGGAGCTCGCCCATGTGTTTCTCCATCTCCGCGATCGCGCACGGGGACGATCCGAGGGGGTTCTCATTCGAGGCGAGCTTCACGACGTGCGTGAGCCCGAACTCCTTCTCCACCTCCCGGATCGGTTTTCCCGGAGTGTACGGCCGAAGCGACTCGATATATGGCGGAACCAGGGGCATCCGGAGGAGATGAAAGAGCGTCAGGTCAGTGATTTTTTCAGCGTGAAAGATACCAACAATACCTCTGAAAATCAACCGTCCGGACGCGCGGACTCCGAAGTGACGTCCGCCTTGGATATCGCCGGAAAAATTCTTACCATCGTTGTAGTGAACGCGTTCAGCATGACGGAGAATGATGCCCGAGCGGTACGATGTGTCGCCAAGTTCCCTATGTTCCGCTGATGCGGTCGATCCTCTTCCTTCAATATCGGGCTCTCGTCGTCCTTCTCGGCCTCGCGCTTTCCGCGGGCGCCGCCGCGGGCAGGCAGGTCGGTCCCTCCCGTTTCACCGGCTCCGTCTACCGCTTTACGTTTGACGTCCGGCCCGCAGACTCGCTCGTCCGCCTCGGGCACCAATTCATCCTCTCCGGCTCGGAGATCGTCCGGCTCGACGGACGGATCCTCGTCCCGGAACGAGACTACCGGCTTGACGGCCGCAGTGGAACGATCCGCCTCGCGCTCGCCCTCCTCGATACGCTTGCGGCCGATTCGAGCCGCCCGCACCGCGTCGAGGGGACGTACCATGCGCTCCCGTTCTCATTCCTCCCGGAGTACCGTCGCCGGGAGCCGGTCTTCCTGGCGGACACCCTAGCCCGCGGGAACGGAACGCGTGCGCCTGTGCGTCCGGAAACGCCGTTCGCGTTCGATGACATCTTCGGCTCGAAGCTCCAGAAGAGCGGAAGCATCGTTCGGGGCTTCTCGATCGGCTCCAACCGCGACCTGTCGCTCAATTCCGGGTTCAGAATGCAGATGGCAGGTAAAGTGTCCGACGATCTTGAACTCACCGCCGCACTCACCGACGAGAACTCACCGATCCAGCCCGAGGGCACCACGCAGACGCTCCAGGAGTTCGACAAGGTCTTCGTCGAGCTCCGGGGGACGAACCTCCAGGCGACGTTCGGCGATTTTGTCCTCGACATGCCCGGTACCGAGTTCTCTCGGTTCAGCCGAAAGCTCCAGGGAGCCAAGGCGAGCGCGCATCTTTCCGCCGGCACAGAAAGCGGCGACGTCGCGGTCGCGGCGGCCGTGACGAGGGGGAAGTTCACAACGAATGAATTCCGGGGCCTCGACGGCGTACAAGGGCCGTACCGGCTTGCGGGCCGGGACAACGAACGGAACATCGTCATCATCGCCGGCACGGAGCGGGTCTACCTCAACGGCGAGCGGGTGACCCGCGGAGAGAACCAGGAGTACGTGATCGATTATTCGACCGGGGAGCTCACGTTCACCCCCCGGCGGCTCATCTCGCACGCGGCGAGGATCGTCGTGGACTTCGAGTATTCCGACCGCCAGTTCAATAGGACGCTCGTCGGGGCCCAGGCCGGATTCGCGATGCTCGGGAAGACGCTCACGCTGCACACGAGTTACTTCCGGGAGAGCGACGACCCGGACTCGCCGCTCGACAATAGTCTCACGGACGCCGACCGCGACACGCTGAGGCTTGCAGGGGACGACCCGTCGAAGGCGACGAGGGTCGGCGCCGTGGATGTCGGGCCGGGAAAAGGGCAGTACCTCCAGCGCGACACCCTTGTCCAGGATCCCGCAAGCAACCAAATAGTGCTCCGCACAATCTACGTCTACGCGCCGTACGATTCGGCGAACGCGCGCTTCTCCGTGACCTTCAGCTCCGTCGGGTTCGGAATAGGAGACTACGAGAAGATCTCCTCCGGGAACTACCGGTTCGTCGGGATCCGCCGGGGATCGTACGCCCCGGTGAGGACCCTGCCGATGGCGCAGTCGCATTCCCTCGCGGACGTCGGCCTCTCCGGACGGCTCGCCGAGGACCTCACGTTGTCCGGCGAGTTCGCCGCGAGCGCATTCGACAAGAACCGCTTCTCAAGCCTCCAGGATGACGACAACGGCGGGACGGCCCTGAACGTAGGCCTGCGCTACGCCCCCGAGCACATGACGCTCGGGAAGGCGGACCTCGGCTCCATCGACCTGACGCTCAGAGAGCGCCAGATCGGGAGCCGCTTTGCCCCCCTGGACCGCGTGAACGAGGTCGAGTTCGCCCGGAAGTGGAACCTTGCCGATTCCTCCGGCGCGGACGAGACCATCCGCGAAGCTAATCTGGCGTACTCGCCGGGCGCTGCCGTGACATTCCAAGGGGGGGCGGGCCGCATCGAACGGACCGGCACGTTCTCGTCGAACCGGTACAACGCGTCGGCGGCCCTCCACGCGTCCGGACTTCCCGCCGCCGGCTACCAGTGGGAACTCATCGACAGCCGTGATCCCGTCCGAGATGGCGGCGGGCTCTGGATCCGGCACGGGGGGACCGCGAAGATGAAGGCCGGATTTCTCGTTCCGTCGATCGAATACCGCGGCGAGGTCCTCCGTTCGCGAAGCCTCTCGGCGGACACGCTTACATTCGGCAGCTTTCAGTTCAATGAGGTCACCCCGGGGATCGCCTTCGACAGTCTCGGCCCGGTCTCGGGCCGAGCCGGCCTCGGGATGCGGTGGGATGACTCACTGCAAACGGGAACGCTTCGGCGCGTGTCTCGGACCACGACGCAGTCGTACGGACTCCGGCTCGACTCCTGGCGCGACCTGTCCTCCTCGCTCGATCTCTCGGTCCAGCACCGAACCTTCACCGACGCCTTCCGGAAGAGGAACGCCGACGACCGCGAGAGCATCCTCATGCGCTGGATGACCCGATTTACTCCGCTCGACCGTGGGGTCGAAACGGAATGGTTCTATGAAGGGGCCTCGGAGCAGTCGGCGAAGCAGGAACGGATCTTCCAGCGCGTGCAGCGCGGGACGGGGAATTACGTCTACGCCGGCGACCTCAACAAGAACAACACCGTCGACGAGCAGGATTTCCGGCTCACGAGGTTCGACGGGGATTTTATCGCCGTGACGGTTCCCACCGACGCGCTCACGCCGGTGGTGAACGTCAACGCGAGCTCCAGGATCCGGCTGACGCCCTCCCGGATGCTCTCCGGCGGCGGGTGGGCCGCATCGGCTCTTTCGGCCCTTACCTCCGAGACCTACGCCCGAGTAGAGGAGCGAAGCAGCGATCCCGACACCCGTCAGATCTACCTCCTCCATCTAAGCCGTTTTTTAAGCGATGCGACCACGCTGGCCGGGAGCAATCTCCTGACCCAGGACATGTACGTCCTGGAGAACCATCGGGAGTTTTCGCTCCGGTTTCGGCTGAACCAGCGGCACGGTCTTGCGCAGTTCGCCGCGCTCTCCGAACGGGCCTTTTCCCGGGAGCGCTCTGTCCGGCTCCGGTGGCAATTCCTGAGTGAGATCGCAAATCAGATCGACTTCGTCGAAAAGATCGATAATCTCACTTCTTCGCAACCGAGCGTCCGGGAACGGACGGTGCGGTCGAACATGGTCTCCTCAGACTGGTCGTACCGTCCGGTGCAGGAGGTCGAGGCGGGATTCCGGCTCGATGCGGGATATGCGACGAACGCCGAGACGACGGAAGCGAATATCAACGCCGAAGCGGTTCGTTGCGTCTATTCCATCCAGGGGCGCGGACAGGTGAGAGCCGAGCTGACGCGCGAAGAAGTGACCTTGCGGCGCGCCCCCGACGTGCTGCCCTACGAACTCACCGCGGGTCGCGTCAGCGGCAGGACATGGCTCTGGCGCTTCGGCCTGGAATACCGCCTGACGCAGTTCATTCAGGCATTCGCGTCGTACGACGGGAGGAGCGAAGGGGGAGGGACGCCGGTGCATACGGCTCGGGCGGAAGTTAGAGCGTTCTTCTAAGGCTCTGCTTCCATGCCGTCGTAACCAAGGGCATCGAGAGTGCATTCGTTCCACGACGTTCCACGGAAACGTCGTTAGGGAACGGCGGCGAGGGCGGAAGCGCTCTTCGGTCAAGTGCAAGGAAAAAATTTGCGGGAGCGATATTTTTTGTCTTGCTTTTCTTTTTCCGAATACTTATTTTTCCTCCGCGTCACACTGCATGTGACCGTTCTACATCCCAGTCTGCTCGCCAACGTCATCATCTGTACATCGAAGGATTATCAATGGGGGAGACATTGATTCAACGTCCGCCCTTGCCCGTCCTTAACTTAAGAATTCGAAAAACTCACGCGTCGTACCTAAAGATATTCTATGATTGATGATACTGCAACACTTGAAGTAGCCAAAGTTGCCAGTAGCGTTCGGAGAAAGTGGAAGTCGGAGGGAGAGAAAGATGGAGGCAGCGGTGCCGGCGTGCAGCGCCGGGCGACGAAGGTGTACTGCACGTCGTTCGATTCGCGCATAGGCCGGATCTACGTCGCGTCCACGGAAAAGGGCGTCTGCAAGATCAGCGTCCCGAAGGAATCCCGGAAGGATTTCTTCGGCTGGCTGAAAGAGAACTTCGAGCCGGAGACGGTGTCCGATAACCGCGCCCGGAACAAAGACGTCATCGACCAGCTTTCCCGGTATTTCAACGGTAGGCTTGCCAAGTTCACCTGTCCGATCGATCTCCTCGGCACCCCCTTCCAGATCCGCGTCTGGAACGAGGTCTCCAAGATACCCTACGGCAGCACCATCACCTACAAGCACCTGGCGAAGCGCGCCGGGGTCCCGAAGGCCACGCAGGCGGTGGGCCGTGCAAACGGCGCGAACCCGCTCCCGATCATCATCCCGTGCCACCGGGTGCTCGGCTCGAACGGCGCTCTCGTCGGCTACTCGTGCGGCGTGAAGACCAAGGAGTTCCTCCTGCGCCTTGAAGGCGCCATCATCCTGTAGATCCTCTTCGTTGTTGCGCGTCAGCGCTCACGCCGCCCACGACGGGCGGAAGCGTCTGACGCGCTCTGTTTTTTCCGTCTCCCCTCCCGGCCGCCCTTACCCCGTTCTCCACCGTCTTGCATGAATCCTGAATATTGTCTACTTTTCTCTCCATCACAATGAGCGCGAGCATGTCATTCCTCGAAAGTCTGAACGAGAAGCAGCAGGAAGCGGTGAAGTCCGCCCAGGGTCCGGTCATGATCGTCGCGGGCCCCGGAAGCGGGAAGACCCGCGTGCTCACCTTCCGCATCGCCCACCTCATTTCCATCGGCGTGCCCGCCTATCAGATCCTCGCCCTCACCTTTACGAACAGGGCCGCATCCGAGATGAAGGACCGCGTCGTGAAGCTCGTCGGGGAGAAAAGCACGCAGCTCTGGATGGGGACATTCCACTCGGTGTTCGCCCGGATCCTCCGGACGGAGTGCGAGCAGGTGGGATTCCAGAAGAACTTCTCCATCTACGATTCCCAGGACAGTCTCGGACTCATCAAGGGGGTCATGGAAGCCCAGGGGATCTCCTGGCAGCGGTTCAATCCCCAAGCGATCCGGTCCCGGATCAGCGGCGCGAAGAACCAGCTCATCGGACCCGACGAAGCCGCCCGCCGTGCGACGGATATCTTCGAAGAAAAGGCCGCGCAGGTCTACGCGGAGTACCAGCGGAGGCTCAAGCAGTTCAACGCGATGGATTTCGACGACCTCCTCCTGAAACCGATCGAACTCTACACGCTTCATCCGAAGACCCTTGCGAAGTACCAGGACCGCTTCCGGTTCATCCTCATCGACGAGTACCAGGACACGAACCGGGCCCAGTACACCCTGATCAAGATGCTCGCCGATCGGTACCGGAACATCTGCGTCGTGGGCGACGACGCCCAGAGCATCTATGCGTTCCGGGGCGCCGACATACGCAACATCCTCGACTTTGAGCGCGATTATCCCGAAGCGAAGACGATCCGGCTGGAACAGAACTACCGCTCGACTCGCTCGATCCTGGCAGCGGCCGATACGCTCATCAAGCACAACGTCGACCAGATCCCGAAGGACCTCTGGACAGAGAACACCGAAGGGGACCCGATCAGTGTCGTTGCCTGCGACGACGACAAGGACGAAGGCTTGACGATCGTCTCCCGGATCTTCGAGGAGTCCCGGCGCCTGAAGCTCGACATGAAGGATGTCGCGATCATGTACCGCACGAACGCCCAGTCGCGGTCCCTTGAAGACGCCTTGCGGCGCCAGAATCTCCCCTACGCCATCGTCGGGGGCGTGGAGTTCTACCAGCGAAAGGAAGTGAAGGACGTCATGGCGTACCTGCGCGTCCTGGTGAACCCCCGCGACCAGGAGAGTTTTCTCCGGATCGTGAACTATCCCGTCCGCGGGCTCGGCGACGTGGCGTTGGAGCATTTCCTCGCGTTCGCCGGGAGCGCCGGCGTCGATCTCCCGTCGGCCGCCTTGCGCGCCGGCGAGATCGCGCTCCTGACACCGAAAGCGAAATCGGGCATCGCGTCGCTCGGCGCGCTCTTCGAGAAGTACCGGAGGATGAGCGCCGAAATGTCGCTGAGCGAACTTTCCCGGGCGTATGTTGACGAGATCGGGATCCTGAAGATCTTCAAGGATGAAGGGAACCCGGAGGCCATGGCTCGGTGGGAGAACGTCCAGGAGCTCCTTTCGGCGATCTCGGAATTCTCCGCATCGCGCCCGGATGCCACCTTGGAGCAGTTCCTCCAGGATGTATCGCTCCTGTCGAACATGGACGAATGGGACGACAAGCACAACGCCGTGACCCTCATGACCCTCCACAGCGCCAAGGGGCTGGAGTTTCCCCTGGTGTTCGTCGCCGGGCTCGAGGAGGGCCTTCTCCCGTTCTATTCCTCGTCGATCGAGCGCAAAGAGCTTGAGGAAGAGCGGCGACTTCTCTACGTCGGCATGACGCGGGCGATGCGCAAGCTGACGCTCACCCATGCGCGCATCCGTTTCCGGTTCGGCGAAATGTCGTACCAGTCCCCCTCACGCTTCCTCGAGGAGATGGGGGGAGGGGCGGTCCTGACGGAGTCGGTGCACCGCGGTTCGCCCTACCGCTCCGCCGCAACGACCGCGGCTCCGCGGCCGAGCAGGAAGCCGGCCGCTACAAGGGGGGATCGCTTCGTTCCCGACGAGCAGCCCGACTACGATTCCGAGGCGCTCTCAGCGGATGATCTGAAAGCGGGCAAGTTCGTCGAGCATGAGATCTTCGGGAAGGGAAAGGTCGTTTACGTCGTCGGCACCGGGGAATCCCTCAAGGCCGTCGTCGACTTTCCGCAGGTGGGACGCAAGAACCTCCTGCTCAAGTATGCCCGTCTGAAGATCGTATGAGCGGCCGGGCCCCGGTCCCGACGCGCTTGGGCGCGCTCTGGTCGCACGTCAAGGGGCTCTACGAGCAGTGGCACCGGCATCCGATGCTCCTCTTGGCGGCGGGGATCTCCTTCCACGCGATCCTCTGTCTCATCCCGCTCATCCTCCTCGGCACGTCGATCCTCGGCATGGTACTCCATTCGTCCGACAGAGCCATACAAAACATCCACGACATCATCACGACGGCCCTTCCGCCCAATCCTTATTCGTCGGCGATCCAGACGACCCTCGACGAACTCCTCGCCGACATCATCCAGTACCGGTCGTCGTTCGGTTGGTTCGGCACGGGGATCCTACTCTGGACGTCGAGTTCGCTCCTCAATGCGGTCCGAACGGCGCTCAACACCGTGTTCCACCTCCACGCGGAGGATACGTTCCTCCGGGGCATCGTCAAGAATCTTCTCTTGACGCTCGTCCTGACGCTCCTGTTCCTCCTGGCGAACCTCTCGACATGGCTCTTCATCGTCGCCGGGACTCTCCTTGAACGGTGGTCGATCCTCGACCGCGCCCATGTCGGTTCGCTCACACCCGGTGTGATCCTCGTGTTTTCGAACGTTCCTATCGTCCTCATGTTCTATATCCTCTACCGCTTCGTGCCGGGCAGGGGAGTGGCGCCGCGGGCCGCACTCGCCGGCGCCGGCTCCGCGACGATCATCTGGTGGTGCTCCGGTCTCGCGTTCGGATGGTATCTCACCTCCTTTGGTTCCTACGGTTCGGTCTACGGCACGTACACCTTCCTCATCGTCTTCCTCCTCTGGATCTATTATTCCGCATCTGCGTTCATGCTCGGGGCCATGGTCTGCCAGCACTCTCGAATGCGGATGGTAGCGTCCCCCATGTAGTCCTTCGCCAGTGCGGCGTGCCCGTTTGCTCTGATTCTCTCCCTTCTTCCTCGGACGCACTTGACGTTCAACCTCGACGTTCAACCAGTAACAGTGCGTTGTTTTCTGCCCGGAGTTTCCGTAGATTCCGTCAAGAATGTCTCCTTCGTCTCCTCCATTCTCAATCGGGATCACCATGGAATCCTACGAGGTCGTCGCAACTTTTCCTACCGAGATCGAAGCTGAACTTGCCCTGGCCACGCTTTCCGCGGCCGGGATAGAATCCTTCCTGAAATTCGACGACGCCGGGGGCATGCTCATCCCACTCCTCCAGCGCGAAGGCGTCCGCGTCCTTGTCGACGCCGCCCGAGCCGCCGAGGCCCGCGAGGTCCTCTCCGGACGATCCGAAGAACTCCCCGAGTCGTAGCTCCTTTCCGTGCGATCCTCGTTCACCAAAGTCGTTTCTTGGCCCTGTGTCCGAGGCGGCCACCCCCGCCCTGGTCTTCCTGTCAGAGAGCTCCCGTCTGACGAAGTCGCCGGCGAATTCGCTTGACGACTGTTGATTATTTTAGTATAAATGACTAGTATTGGACAAGCGAATATCGGCGCTCGCGGACGAGCATGTCTCAGGTAACCAATTCGCTTACAAGTTCAATCGATGACGAACCAAGTGGGAACTCTCGGATGAGTACAGAAAAGGACGAACGGCCTGCCGTTGCTGGAGGCCACCTGCAACGCTCGGTGGGATTCTACGGGCTCATGTTCGTCTCGCTCGGGTCGATCATCGGCTCGGGCTGGCTCCTCGGGGCGCTCAACGCCGCTGAAATGGCGGGTCCGGCATCGGTGTTGTCCTGGATCCTGGCGGCCTGCATGCTGGCGCTCCTGGCGCTGACCTATGCGGAGCTTGGCGCGACCTACCCCGTCGCAGGGGGATCGGCACGGTTTCCCTACTACTCGCACGGTCCGATCGCAGGATTCACGGCCGGTTGGGCGGCCTGGCTCCAAGCCGTGTTCATCGCGCCGATCGAGGTGCTCGCGGCCGTCACCTATGTCAACAGCGTTGGCTGGGTCAACGTGAATTTCAACATGATCAACAAGGTGGGTGAGAATGCCGGATTGCTCAACGCCACGGGAATCATGGTGGCTCTCGTCTTGATGGTCATATTCACCGCGATGAATCTCGCCGGCGCGAAGTTCCTGTCCGACAGCAATATCATCGTCGTGATCTGGAAGACCGCGGTCCCCGTCGTCGCGGTCGCGGTCGTTGCCGCGCTGCAGTTCAAGCCTGAGAATTTCCATGCCGGAGGCGGATTTATGCCGTTCGGTTTCCACGGCGTCTTCGCCGCTCTCACCGGAGGCGTCGTCTTCGCTCTGCAGGGCTTTGAGCAGGCGGTCCAGCTCGCCGGTGAGGCCCGCAACCCGAAAAAAGACCTCTCCCGCGCTATCCTCGCTGCGATGGCGATCGGCGCGGTCCTCTACTCCTTGCTCCAGATCGTGATGATCGGCGGGCTCGAGCCTGCCAACATTGCCGCCGGCTGGACAAAGCCGCTCGGTACCGACCCGTCCGACTACGGAGCGTGGTACACGCTGGCGCTCGCACTCGGCGCAGGCTGGCTCGCCAAGGTGCTCATCGTCGATGCGGTCATCTCACCGGCGGGCACGGGCGTCGTGTATGTCGCCACGACGGCGCGTCTTTCCTACGCTCTCGGCGAGGAGAGGGAGATGCCGACCGCGCTGGCCACGACAAATACGAAGGGCGTTCCCGTCGTTTCCATCCTCGTGGCGGCGGTCATCGGGTCGCTTGCCTTCGGTCCGTTCAAAAGCTGGAGCGCGCTCGTCACCGTGGTCACCGGAGCCACGGCGATCATGTATGCCTTCGCACCGGTGTCGCTCGCGGCGCTCCACAAGGTCGACAGCAACAGGCCGCGCTCGTACCGAGTGCCCATGCCGAAGCTCGTCCTGCCCGCGGCTTTTTGCTCGGCGAACCTCATCATCTACTGGGGGGGGTTCGACTCCACCTGGAAGCTCGGTTGTGCGATGGTAGTCGGTCTTGCGCTCTTCGCCGGGGGTGTGCTGCGTTCTCGGACCGGTGCGCAACGCACGCTCCGGAATTCCTTCTGGATCGCACCCTGGCTGGGCGGTCTGGTGCTTATCGGATGGCTGGGCCGGTACGGGGAAGGCTCACTGAGCATCATCCCCAACTGGGTCGACGTCATCGTGGTGACGGTCTTCGCCCTCGTGATCTTCTACTGGGCAGTGAACATGGCCTTGAGCAAAGAAGGGACTGAAGCGGCGGTCGCGAAGGACGCACACCAGATCAACTACCAAACGCTGGACCGGTGACGGCCCTCGCGGCAGACCGCACGGGTCAGCTTCTGGGGGTGGGGGAGAGGGAAATGGAAAAGGGAAGAGCTGACAGGTCCGGCTCTTCCCTTTGTCGTTTCGCGCGGGATGAACGGCCAGTTACAACTGACTCATCTTTTTCGCGGCGAGACCATAGAAGATGACGAGCCCGATGCCGACGAAGAGGCAGATCATGCCGGCGATGACGCCTTCATCCACGAAATAGCGGTCGTGGAGGAAGTTGCCGACGAGGATGGCGAGGCCCGCCATGACAAGGAGGATGCCCCATTTCAGTGATCCGAGGGGGCTCCGGCGCACCTCGCGAGCGTAGAGCGCCTTGATATCGTCGCTCGACATGCCTTTGTCGATCATGCTCATCCGCTCGCGGTGCCGGGAGCTGATATAGGTGATGACGACCCCCGCGATCGCGATAAAGAGGACGACCGGTACGATCAGTTCTGTCTCATTCATATGGTGCTCCTGTGTGGGTGGCGTTCAATGGGGTACGTTCCCCCGTTCTGATATCTTGGACTTCGTGGCGGGGGCGAAGGTTTCACAGTGTGGAAGAAATGCCTTGGGGCCGGCGCCTGAACGAAACCCTGGCGCCCTCGGGGCGGTCTAACTCAGCAGATGGACATGTCTCTTTCTGATGCCGATATCATCGCCCAGATCCGCGCAGGGGCGAAACCCCGATTTGCGCTCCTCGTTGAGCGCTATCAGGACCAATCCATGACGCTCGCGGTCCGCATGCTCCGGAATCGGGAGGAGGCGGAAGAGGCTGTCCAGGATGCCTTTGTTCGCGCATACAAGGCGCTGGAGCGCTTCGAGGGGACGGCCCGATTCGGGACATGGCTCTACCGTATCGTCTACAACGTCTGCCTCACACGGCTCACACGGCGCGCGGCGCGCAGCGCCGGACGCGTCGACTACGACGATGAGCAGGGATATGAAGAGCAAGGGGGAGCCCCGGTGATGGACCATGCCGAGGCGGCGGATCTGGCGCGGTTCATCCGGTCGAGTATCGCATCTCTCCCGGTGAAGTACGCGACGATGCTTTCGCTGTTTTACCTGCAGGATCTGTCCCATGAGGAGATCTGCAGCGTGACCGACCTTCCGCTGGGAACCGTCAAGACCCAGCTCTTCCGGGCCCGCGCGCTCCTGCAGAAGGAACTGTTAAAGGAATTTCGACCGGAGAACACGACCGTATGAACCACCTCTCGCAAGAAGAACTCCAGGACCACGCCGGCGGAGACCTCCCGGACGAGCGCGCTGCGGCGGCGGCGGACCTCCACCTTCGGACCTGCGCCGAGTGCGCCCGAAGGATCGACCACTTCCGCGCGCTTGAGCGCGCCCTTCGCTCCATGCCGCTCGAACGCGCGAGCGAGGACCTTTCCCGTACCGTGCTGAAGCGCCTTGGCATCCGGGAGGGACAGTCGTGGCTCTTCACACTGTTCATGAACTTCGCGCCGCTCCTCGCGCTCCTTGCGGTTTTGGCGGTCGTCCATTTCATCCTTGGGAGGCAGCCGGCGGGGGCGCCCGGCCAAAATTCGGGCGAAGGCGTCCGTACGCTCTTTCAGTTTGCGGACAAGTACAGCGCCGTGGGCATTCAGTCGGTGAACGATTGGGTGGGAAAGTATCTTGCCTTCATGAAGGGCCGCGGCGGGCTGACGGGATTCCTCATCCTCTTCCTCGGCGCCATTGCGCTCCTCGATAAGTACATCGTCATGCCGCTCATCCGGCGACGCCTCTAGTGTAGCCTCTGGCGTACCTCCCCTGCCGAGAGCTAGAGAGTTCCGCCGAGGATCATGCCCCAGAGGGCTGCCCCGAGGATGATGCGGTAGAAGATAAAGATCCGCGTCGAGTGCGTCGTGAGGTACCGCAGGAGGAACGCGATCGATGCGTATCCGACGATCCCGGAGACCACGGTGGCGACAATGAGGTTCGTCGAGGCGAGGCCCGAGAGATGATGGTAGTTCTTGTAGAGCTCGTAGATGCCGCTCGCCAGGACGGCAGGGATGCTCAACAGGAACGAAAACCGTGCCGCCGCCGTCCTCTTCAAACCCAGGAACAGCGCGGCCGTGATCGTGGTCCCCGACCGGGATGATCCCGGAATAAGCGCACACGCCTGCGCGATGCCGATGAGAAGCCCGTCCTTCCATGTTGTCTCTGATTCGTCGCGGTCTTGCTTTCCCACCATCTCCGCCCACCAGAGGATCAGGGCGAGGACGATCATGCTCGTCGCGATCACCGCGATCTCCTTCGTCACCGCCCCTTCGATCATCTTCTTGAACGCGAGCCCGAGAATGACGACCGGCAAGGTCCCGATGCAGATCTGCCACGCGTGCCGAGAGTTGACGCTCCAGCGCTCCCGGCCGGGCATCTCGGCTTTGAGGTCCGCGGCGAGGCTTTTGAAGATCCCGAGGATGTCGCGGGAGAAGTAGACGAGCACCGCGGCGATTGTGCCGAGCTGCATGATCGCGATGAACGCGGTCCAGTCCTCCGGTCGGGCCGGATCGATGACCCCCAAGAACTTCCCGGCGAGCGTGAGATGGGCGGTGCTGCTGATCGGCAGGAACTCCGTGAGTCCCTGGATGATGCCGAGGAGGATCGCGTGGAGTATCGTCATAGGTCGGTCACTGTGGGATAAAAAAACGGGTTTCAGAGCATCCTGAAACCCGTTCGCATGAACGTGCGTGCATGGTCTAGAGGAACAGCGGAGCGAGCACGAGCGTGATCGTGCTCAGGAGCTTGATCAGGACGTGGAGCGACGGGCCCGCAGTGTCCTTGAACGGATCGCCGACCGTGTCGCCGACGACCGCCGCCTTGTGCGGATCCGAGCGCTTGCCGCCGAATGCGCCGGTCTCGATGTATTTCTTCGCGTTGTCCCAGGCGCCGCCCCCGTTGTTGAGGAAGAGGGCCATGAGGATCCCGACGATCGTGCCGACCATGAGGAGTCCGCCGACGACCTCGGCGCCGCTCGCGCCGGTTGCCGGCTGCCCGGTGGCGTAAAAGAGCCATTTGAAGACGAGCCCGACGACGATGGGCATGCCGACGACGAGGAGGCCCGGCATGACCATCTCTTTCAAGGCCGCTTTCGTGGCGATGTCGACGCACTGGCCGTAATCGGGCTTCGACGTGCCGAGCATGATGCCGGGGTTGGCCTTGAACTGGTCGCGGACGTTGTTGATGATCGAATAAGCCGCGCGTCCCACCGCCTTGATGGCCATGGAGGAGAAGAGGAACACGAGCACGGCGCCGAACATGGCTCCGACGAACACTTCGGGCTTGTTCAAGTTGATGACGCCTTCGAACGTCGGCATGTAGATCTTGATCTCGTCGATGTAGGCGCTGAACAGGAGGAACGCGGCGAGAGCGGCCGATCCGACGGCGTAGCCCTTCGTGAGGGCCTTCGTGGTGTTCCCGACCGAGTCGAGACGGTCGGTGCGTTCGCGGATGGCGTCGGGCTGCTGGCTCATCTCGACGATGCCGCCCGCGTTATCGGTGATCGGGCCGAAGGTGTCCATCGCAAGGATGTAGGCGGCGGTGCCGAGCATGCCCATGGTCGCCACCGCGGTGCCGAAGAGGCCCGCGTGCGCCAGACCCGAGTGGAGTCCGAGGAAGTACGCCGAAATGATGGCGGTGGCGATGACGAGGACCGGATAGCCGGTGGATTCCATACCGATGGCGATGCCGGCGATGATGTTCGTCGCGGGGCCGGTCTGCGAGGCTTCCGCGATCGACCGGACGGGACGGTACTTGTACTCGGTGTAATACTGCGTGATGAGGACGAACGCGATGGAGGTCACGACGCCGATGATGCCGCAGAGGAAGAAGTTGAAGTAGTATTCCGGCCCGAGGAGCCACCGCGACGCGACGTAGAACCCGACCATCGCGAGGGCGGAGGTGACGTAATAGCCCCGGTTGAGGGCGTTCATAGGATCTTCCTTGTCGTTCGTCTTGACGACGAGGATGCCGACGATCGAGGCGAGGATGCCGAACGCCCTAGCGACGAGCGGGAAGAGGAGCACGCCGATCAGGGTGAGGCTCTGGGACTCAAAGACGGCCGCATTCGCGCGGTAGAGCGCGGCGGCGAGGATCATCGCGCCGATGTTCTCGGCGGCGGTCGATTCGAAAAGGTCGGCTCCGCGGCCCGCGCAGTCGCCCACGTTATCGCCGACGAGGTCTGCGATGACCGCGGGGTTGCGAGGATCGTCTTCGGGGATGCCGGCTTCAACCTTGCCGACAAGGTCCGCGCCGACGTCGGCGGCCTTCGTGTAGATGCCGCCTCCGAGCTGGGCGAAGAGGGCGACGAAACTCGCGCCAAATCCGTATCCGACGATGAGAAGGGGGATCTTGGTGACGTCGGAGGTGACGCCCATGAATTTGACGACCGAGAAGAGTCCGGCGACGCCCAAGAGGCTCATCGCGACGACGAAGAACCCGGAGACCGCACCGCCGCGCAAAGCGGGCTGGAGTGCGCTGTTGAGGTCCTTCGTGGCGCCGGCGGCGGTCCTGATGTTGGCCCGGATGGCGACCCACATGCCCATGTATCCGGCGGCGACGGAGCAGGCCGCGCCGAGGACAAAGGAGAGCGTTGTCCAGAGCGCCAGGTCGCTCGCGCTAGCGGGGTCGTGCTCGTTGTGAGCGCGGACGAACGCATAGAGGATGTAGATGAGCGCTGCCAGGGCGGTCGCGAGGTAGAGGATCGTCCGGTTTTGGCGCCGGAGGAAGGCCTCCGCTCCCGCTTTGATGGCGTCGGAGATCTCGCGCATCTGAGGCGTGCCGGTGTCGCGCTTGAGGACGTCGCGCATGAGGTAGAACGCGAAGAGCAATCCGATGACGCTGATGCCTAAAATCAGGTTTAATTCCATGTCGCCTGTGGTACTCCTTTCTTCAGTAAAAAAAGATTCCATGTCTGTTACGCTTTGCAACAGATCGACGAACGACCGTTCCCTGTGGGAATCGACGTACTGCGTTCAGAGATGTAAAAAAGAGGTGATGCGCGTGAAAAATTCATCAATTTTCACGGCATGGGTTCCAATATACAACTTTCCCGGCATTCTTTCTACAACTTTTTAAGGTCCGTGGCGCTTTTTCCGGCCAGAACGCTTAGCCCCGCAATCTGGGCGGGTTCCTTCCACGCCCCCGTCGCCAGTCTTTCCGTGAATGTCCCGTTGTGTTCTTCGGTCCCAGACGCGGTAAATATATGTAAAATCTGTAAAACCATCAAGGTCTGATTTCGGCCGTCTGTCAGCAGACTCTACACCGGGGCTTGAAGGGGGCCGCTGGCGAGGCGGCACGGCCGTTGACCGGGGCCTCCATCCCCAATTTCCCTTCACCGGACGCGTTGATCCCGATTATCTCCAAGAAGGGGTAATTTCGCCGGTTTTCGCATTCTCTTCCTCAAAAAAGATACCTATTGAGTTTATGCCGGATATTGTTTAGTTTAACGAGTTCGTTTCAAGAAGTAAGCGCGGCGCGACCGAGCGTACGATCGGCAGGACGCGATCACAACAACCACCTTAGGAGATCAACGACATGGGTAAGAGTCAACTGTGGCAAGTAAAGCCCGTCGAGCACTTTGAAGCCGAAATGAGGGAGAGCAAGCTCAAGCGCGTCCTCGGCAAGTGGGGTCTGACCTCTCTTGGCATCGGCGCGATCATCGGGGCGGGCATCTTCGTCATGACGGGCGTCGGCGCCAAGGAATACGCCGGACCCGCGCTCGCACTCTCGTTCGTCGTCGCCGGCATCGGCTGCACGTTCGCAGCGCTCTGCTACGCGGAGTTCGCGTCGTTCCTCCCCGTGGAAGGCTCCGCCTACGCCTACTCCTACGCGACGATGGGCGAACTCTTCGCATGGATCATCGGATGGGACCTCATCCTCGAGTATGCCATGGGAGCCTCGGCCGTTGCCGTCGGCTGGTCAGGGTACCTCGGGAAGTTCCTTCACCTGTTCAATATCCACTTCCCGATCTGGATCATGAACGATTACTTCACCGCGAAGGAGATCATCGCCGAGGCGGTGCAGAAGGGAACGATGACGCAGCTTGCGGACCATTATTCCTCGCTGCAGTTCCCGACCCTCATGGGGCATGAGCTCGCCTTCAACCTTCCGGCCCTCCTCGTCATCTGGGCGGTCACGATGATCCTCGTCCGGGGCATCAAGGAGGCGTCGAGCACGAACAACGTCATGGTCGCGTTCAAGGTCTGCGTCGTCCTGTTCATCATCATTTTAGGAGCCCAGTACATCAACACCGCCAACTGGCACCCGTTCATCCCCGACCGCGGCCAGTACGTCGACGCGCGCGGCGGATCGCACGACGCCTACGGCCTCATCGGGATCGTCGCCGGGGCCGCCTACATCTTCTTCGCGTACATCGGTTTTGATACCGTCTCGACCCACGCGGGCGAGGCGAAGAACCCCCAGAAAGACGTGCCGTTCGGTATCATCGCATCCTTAATCGTCTGCACGCTCCTCTACATCCTCGTCGCGCTGGTCCTGACCGGGATGGTGAACTACAAAGACATCGACATCACCGCTCCCATCGCCGCCGCGTTCGGTGCCCAGGGCCTGAATTACGCCGTCTTCATCATCTCTCTGGCGGCGATCGCGGGCCTCACATCGGTCCTCATCGTCATGCTCCTCGGCCAATCGCGCGTATTTTACGCTATCTCCAAGGACGGATTGCTGCCCAAGGCGACCTTCGGCGAGCTCCATCCGGTCTTTCGGACCCCGTGGAAAGCGAACATCATGATCGGCCTCGTCGTCTCGCTCGTTTCGGCTCTCACGCCGATCGATTCCATCTCCAAGATGGTGAACATCGGTACGCTCCTTGCGTTCGTCATGGTCTGCATCGCCGTTTGGATCATGCGCCGGAAGGAACCGATGCGTCACCGGCCGTTCCGCGCCCCCGCGGTGTGGCTCATCGCCCCCTTGGGCGTGATCTTCAACCTCGGCATGATGCTGACGCTTGAATGGGCCAACTGGGCGCGTCTTGTTGGCTGGCTCGCGGTCGGCCTCATCATCTACTTCTCCTACGGCAGGCACCACAGCGTCATGGCGCGGGTCCTTGCGGAAGAAGAACGGTCCGGTAAGAAGCATTAGGGTGGCCGCGATGAGCGACACACCAGCCGCCGGAGGACATTTCAAACGCGACCTGGGGGTCATCGACTCGACGATGCTCGTCGTCGGGTCGATGATCGGCTCGGGGATCTTCATCGTCAGCGCGGACATCGCGCGGACGGTCGGGTCACCCGGGTATCTTCTCCTCGTCTGGCTCGTCACCGGCGCACTGACGATGATCGCTGCCTTGAGCTACGGCGAACTTGCCGGCATGATGCCGCAGGCCGGAGGCCAGTACGTCTACCTGCGCGAAGCCTATAACCCGCTCGTCGGTTTTCTCTACGGCTGGACGTTCTTCCTCGTCATCCAGACCGGCACGATCGCCGCGGTCGCCGTTGCGTTCGCGAAGTTCACCGGCGTGCTCGTTCCCTGGTTCAGCGAAAAGCACATCCTCGTCACACTCCTGGGGCTCCATGTCTCGGCGGCGCAGCTCCTGGCGATCGCGAGCATCATTCTTCTGACGTATATCAACATCCAAGGGGTGCATACCGGGAAGCTCGTGCAGAACGTCTTCACCACCGCGAAGGTGCTCGCCCTGTTCGGGCTCATCCTCCTCGGCGTGACGGTCGGCAGGAACGCGGAAGCGGTGGCGGCGAATTTCACGTCCATGTGGAACGCGGCTCGGACGACGCTCACGGACGGACACCTCTCGGTCGAACCCCTCATGGGGATCGGCGTCCTGGCGGCGATGGGCGTCGCGATGGTCGGGTCGCTCTTTTCGAGCGACGCCTGGAACAATATCACCTTCACGGCCGCGGAGGTCATCAATCCGAAGCGGACCATTCCCATGAGTCTCGCGCTCGGCACCGGGATCGTGACGATCATCTACATCGCGGCGAACATCTCCTACCTTCTTATTCTGCCGATGGCCGGTTCGCCCGACGGGGCGGGAGCGATGGAGCGCGGGATACAGTTCGCGGTGAGCGACAGGGTGGGCACTTCGGTGGCGTCGATCATCTTCGGGGAGCCGGCGTCGCTCATCATGGCGGTCCTGATCATGGTGTCGACCTTCGGCTGCAACAACGGGCTTATCCTCTCCGGCGCGCGCCTCTGCTACGCGATGGCGGCGGACAAGCTCTTCTTCCGCAGCGCAGGGAAGCTCAACGCCCGCTCCGTCCCCGGGGCCGCGCTCGTCTTTCAGGCGATCTGGGCCTGTCTGTTGTGCCTGTCCGGCACGTACGGCGATCTGCTCGATTACGTCGTCTTCGCCGTGCTGTTGTTCTACATTCTCACGATCGCGGGGATCTTCCGGCTGCGAAAGCTCCGTCCCGACGCGGAGCGCCCGTACCGCGCGTTCGGCTATCCCGTCCTCCCGGCGCTCTACATTCTTGTCGCCGCGGCGATCTCGGTCGATCTCTTGGTCTATAAGCCCCTCTGGTCATGGCCGGGTCTCGGGATCATCCTCCTCGGCATACCGGTCTACAGCCTGTGGAAGCGGGCAAACGGCCCGGAGACTGCCGCCTGATCGTCCGCCTCACGCGTGCGCGCGGAGTGAACCACGCAATATGACGAAGCCCCGGTCGGTACTGACCGGGGCTTCGTCGTTTTCTTTATGGGGGGTAAGCGCGGGGGCACGGCTCCTCCCGCGCGCAAAGGAGTCCGGACCGGCTACGCCGTCGGCGACTTCTTCAGCCGGTGCTGGACGTACTTGTAGACGAGCGGGAGGAACGAGAGCACGATGACGATGCCGATGACGTATTCGATGTTCTTCTCGATGCCGGGGATGGTCTTCCCGAGGAAGTAGCCGATAAGGGTCATGCTCAGGACCCAGAGCGCCCCGCCTGCGACATTGAACATCGCGAACCGCCGATACGTCATCTCGGCGATGCCGGCAACGACCGGCGCGAAGGTCCGTGCGAACGGCATGAAGCGCGCGAGGATGATGGTTATCCCGCCGTATTGGTCATAGAACTCCTTCGTCTTGATGAGGTGGTCCCTCCGGAACCACCGAGACTGCGGCCTGTGGAATAACGCATGCCCGGCTCTCAAGCCGATGAAGTATCCGGCCGCGTCGCCGGAGATGGCTGCCGCGATGAGAAGGAGGTTCAAGAGGACGATATCGAGCTCGCCGCGCGCGGCGAAGAGCCCCGCCGTCACCAGGAGGGAGTCGCCCGGCAGGAAGAACCCGACGAGGAGTCCCGTCTCGGAAAAAACGATGGCGAACAATCCGATGTACCCTCCCCAGAGGACGATCTCCTCGAGCGTGGGGAGCTGCGGCAAGACGGCCAGGAGTGAGGTCAATGGAAGATCCCTTCGGGGTTCAGGTGCATGGGTGACATGGCCGCCACCATCATGGGGTCCCGGCGGGGATCCCCGAGTCCGCGCCGTTCTTTATCATCTCGACCATCCCCGGCACGCGCCAGAGCTCCGGCAGGAACCGATGATGGGAGGGGTGCTTGTCGCAGTACGTGAGACGGAGCCGCGAGACCGACTGGTCCACCTTCGTGATCTCGACCTTCGACTCGTCGATGTCGTAGTCGGCGAGAATGCTCGCGATCGCCCCGCGGGCCTCCCCGACCGATGTATTGAACAGGATGTCCGATGTGACGAACCGGCATTTTCCGAGAAGCTTCGGCTCGATCTTCACCAGGAGAACGAGCGTCATCATCACGAGGAGGGTGCAGAGGAAGCCCAGCAGGGGAAATCCCGCGCCGATCAGGACGCCGATACCGGCGACGACCCAGATCGTTGCCGCCGTCGTCAGGCCGGTCACCGTGCCCCTCGACTGGATGATCGTCCCCGCCCCGAGGAAGCCGATGCCGGTGACGATCTGCGCGGCGATTCGGGTCGGGTCGGTGTTCGTGATGCCCATGCGAAGGAACAGGAGGTCGGAGGCGAAGACGTAGATCGCGGACCCCAAACAGATGAGCGTGTTCGTTCGGAAGCCCGCTGCCTTGCCGCGCCGCTCGCGCTCGATGCCGATGATGCCGCCGCAGACGATCGCGGCGCCGCTCCGGATGAGGATCATCGGGAGCATAGAGACGAACCAGGAGAACTCTTCGGTCATGGGGGCGTTACGGTACGGAGACGGCGTTCTCGGCCAGGACCCGGCGGTAGTACGCCTCGTAGAGGTCGATGACCTTGTCCGCGCTGAACAGTGTTATCGCGCGCTGGCGCGCGGCGGCGGCGAAGAGCTTGTACTTCGCGTCGTTCGTCAGGAGTTCGACCGCGTATTTCGCCATCCGGTCGATGTCGCCGATCTCGGCGATGTAGCCGGTCTGGCCGTGGAGGACGAGTTCGGGCAGCCCGCCGACGCTTGACGAGATGACGGGGACCTCGCAGGCCATGGCTTCGAGGGCCGAAAGGCCGAAGCTCTCCGACTGGCTCGGGATGAGGAAGAGGTCGGAAGCGGACAGGAGGCAGACGAGCTCGTTCTGCTTTCCGAGAAATTTCACGTGGTCGAAGATCCCAAGCTCGCGCGCGAGGAGCTCGCAGCTGGAGCGGTCGGGGCCGTCGCCGATGAGGATGAGCTTCGACGGGACCTTCTTCTGGACCTCGTTGAAGATCCTGACGACGTCCTGGACGCGCTTGACCTGGCGGAAATTCGAGATGTGCGTGAGGACCTTTTCCCCGTCGGGGGCGAGGTTCTGGCGGATCTTGGCGGACTCCGTGCGTTTGTACTTCACCGGATCGATGAAATTCGGGATGACCTCGATCTCCTTGTCGATTCCGTAGTTCGTGATCGTCTTCTCTTTGAGGAACCGCGAGACGGCCGTGACGCCGTCGCTCTGCTCGATGCTGAACTTCATCACCGGAAGGTAGCTCGGCTCGAGCCCGACGAGCGTGATGTCGGTGCCGTGGAGCGTCGTCACGATCTTGATGTTGCTCTCCTTGCCCAGGATCTGCTTCGCGAGATACGCGCTCGTCGCGTGGGGGATGGCGTAATGGGCGTGGATGATGTCGAGGTGCTCGAACCTCGCCACCTCGACGATTTTACTAGCGAGGGCGGGCGTGTAGAGCGGAAAGTCGAACACCGGGTAGTTGGAGATCTCCACCTCGTGGTAGACAATGTTGTCCATGAACCCGTCGAGCCGGATGGGCATGGCGTAACTGATGAAGTGGATCTGGTGTCCCCGTTCGGCGAGGGCTTTTCCGAGCTCCGCAGCGACGACGCCGCTGCCTCCGTAGGTCGGGTAACAGGCAATGCCAATTTTCATACGCCAAAGTTAGTCAGAAACCGAAAGAAATACAACTCGGTGGGCTCGACCGGCGCCTTCGGGGGGGGGGGAGGGATCCCTCGGGTTCGTCCCAATGAGCGGACAGGTTTGACCTACGTGTGGGACAGCCTCTGCCATGCGGGAGCAATCATGATGCCGGAATCGCCTCGGGCAAGAGAGATGATCATTGTGGAACGCTCTTTGCAGTGGAACAAAGAGAGACGGGTCACGTACTCTCATATAGGGTCTGCGCAAGCGCACATTTTTTGCTCAGATTGAAAAAATATTCTTCAAAGCCATTGTTTTTCGGGAATTATTTCGTATATTTCGATAGGTTTAACCCTTCCATTGTGATGAATTCGCCACAATTGGCCCAAATCTGAAAGGACCGCGCACCGTGAAGCAGAAAGCAAAAGTCATCGGCATTGTCATTACGAGTTGTCCCTGTTGCGGTAATCCCATCAATTTCGACCGTCAGGTCACCAAAGTCTGCGCGTACTGCGAAGAAGTGGTGCACATTGACCTCGACAAGGTGGAAGTGAGCCTCCATGGACCTGCAACGGAAGGCAAGAGGGTCAAAATCAGCATGAATTGAGGGCTTCCGCACCGTCCTCGACTTGACTCTGGCTTGCCTTTTTCGTACTTTTCCTTTAGTAAAAGATTCCGTTGAACCGGAATCTTTTTTTGACCATAATTAAGACCTAAACAGTCGTATATAGAAATGTTCCAACTCTCCAAAAAAGTGGAATACGGGTTGATCGCGATACGCCACATGGCCTCCGGCCATGGCGGCAGGATGTTCACTGCCAAAGAGATCGCCGACACCTACCACATTTCCTACGAGCTTATGGCGAAGGTCATGCAGCGCCTCGTCAAGGAGGGGTTCATTTCGTCGTATCAGGGGGTGCACGGCGGATACATCCTCGCCCGAAACCCGAACGAGATCAAAGTATCGGCGATCATCAGCGCGATCGAAGGCCAGCCGAACGTCACCATCGTCCAGTGCGAGGCGGCCGGCGCCGAGGACTGCAACATCCATTCCACCTGTACGATCAAGGATCCCCTTGTAAAGCTCCAGGAGAGCATTAACAAGGTGTTCGAAGAGCTTTCCATCACACAGATGATCTAGCCCCGTGCGCATCCCGGTCTATATGGACTCTCACGCGACGACCCCCGTGGACCCCAAGGTCCTCGAACGGATGCTCCCGTTCTTCACCCAAGACTTCGGCAACCCCGCGAGCCGGCAGCATCAGTACGGCTGGGTCGCGGAAACGGCCGTCGAGGGCGCGCGCGCATCGATCGCGAAGCAAATCGGCGCACTCGCCAAAGACGTCGTCTTCACCGCCGGCGCGAGCGAGGCGAACAACCTCTACATCAAGGGGATCGCCGACGGGCTTCGACAGCAGGGGAACCACATCATCACGCTGCAGACCGAGCACAAGTCGGTCTTGGAGACGTGCCGGACGCTCGAGAAGCGCGGGTGCCGGGTGACCTATCTCGGCGTTGACCAGGACGGATTTGTCCGTCCGGAGGAACTCCGCGCCGCGATCGCAGCGGAGACCATCCTCGTCTCGATCATGTACGCGAACAACGAGATCGGGACGATCCAGCCGATGGAAGCCATCGGGCAGATCTGCCTCGAGAAGAACGTGCTGTTCCATTCCGACGCGACACAGGCCGTCGGCAAGGTCCCGGTGAACATGGCGCTGATGCAACTCGACGCGCTCTCCTTCTCCGGCCACAAGTTCTACGCCCCGAAGGGGATCGGCGCTCTCGCGTTCCGCAGCGTCAAGCGAAAACCGAAGTTCGCACCCTTGATCGAAGGCGGCGGACAGGAGCGCGGGATCCGTTCCGGGACGCTCAACGTGCCCGGCATCGTCGGCTTGGGCGCAGCGCTCGAGATCGCCGCCGGATCGATGAACGAGGAGGCCGCGCGCCTCTCTGGCATGCGCGACCGGATGCTTCGCTCGTTCGAGTCGGAGCTCGGGGGCGTGGTGCTCAACGGCCCCAGGTCGGCGCGCCTTCCGCAGAACCTCAATGTGAGCTTTCTGGGCGTCGAGGATACGACGCTCATGATGAGCCTGAAAGATATCGCCGTTTCCACCGGGTCGGCCTGCAGCTCGGTCGACCCGCAGCCGTCGCACGTCCTGAAGGCGCTCCGGATCCCCGAAGGACGCGTTCACTCGGCTTTGCGCTTCGGGCTCAGCCGGTTCACGACGGACGAAGAGGTCGATTTCGTCGTCAAGCGTGTCATCGAGGCCGTGAAACAGCTCCGCGCCTCGAGCCCGGCGTACCGCATGCTCCAAGAAACGATCCATTCATCAAAAGAAGACGTGACCCCATGAAAGAAGCCGACATCATCATCAGCAACTCACCTGAATTCCTGAAGTTCCTCAAGACGAAGTTCACGCTCATCCATCAGTCGAACTTCTTCTTCCGGGACTTCCATTACGGCGTGATGCTCTACCTCCAGGAACACCGCATGAAGCTGAAGTATCAGGACGCCGAACGCGTGGCGATCCTGGTGGGAGCGGCGTTCGAAGAGAAGGGGATCTTCAAGCGCATCGACCACCAGTCGTGGCGCCTCGACTACCCCGAGTTCGCGCTCCCCAAGGTGGAGAAGGCCCCCGTGGCCGCCGCCGCGGCAAAGGCATCATAAGACAGACCCAAAAAAGAACAAGCATGACCAAAGAAAACGACAGCATAGAGCAACTCACCAATCAAGAGTACAAGTGGGGGTTCGTCACCGACATCGAGGCGGACAGCGCCCCTCGGGGCCTGAGCGAGGACACCGTCCGGCTCATCTCATCGAAGAAGCAGGAGCCGGCGTGGATGCTCGCGTGGCGCCTCAAGGCGTTCGCCCACTGGAAGACCATGACCGAGCCCACCTGGCCGAACGTCCACTATCCCAAAATCGACTACCAGGACGCGATCTATTATTCCGCGCCGAAACAGAAGATCTCGCTCAACAGCCTCGACGAGGTCGATCCCGAGCTTCGCAGGACGTACGAGAAGCTCGGCATCTCCCTCGAGGAGCAAAAGCGCCTCTCGGGCGTCGCCGTGGACGCGGTGTTCGACAGCGTCTCGGTGGCCACGACGTTCAAGAAGAACCTGAGCGAGCTCGGCATCATCTTCTGTTCGTTCTCCGAAGCGGTGCGCGAGCATCCCGAGCTCATCCGGCAGTACCTCGGCTCCGTCGTGCCCCAGACCGACAACTTCTTCGCCGCGCTCAATTCCGCCGTCTTTTCGGACGGCTCGTTCTGCTACATCCCGAAGGGGGTGCGCTGCCCGATGGAACTCTCGACCTACTTCCGGATCAACGCCGCGGAGACGGGCCAGTTCGAACGGACCCTCATCGTGGCCGACGAAGGGAGCTACGTGAGCTACTTGGAGGGGTGCACGGCCCCGATGCGCGACAAGAACCAGCTCCATGCCGCGGTCGTCGAGCTCGTGGCCTTGGCCAACGCGCAGATCAAGTACTCCACGGTCCAGAACTGGTACCCCGGGGACAAGGAAGGCAAGGGGGGCATCTACAATTTCGTCACCAAGCGCGGCATCTGCTCGGGCGCGAACTCGAAGATCTCCTGGACCCAGGTGGAGACCGGCTCGGCGATCACCTGGAAGTACCCCGGCGTCATCCTCAAGGGGGACAACTCCGTCGGCGAGTTCTACTCCGTCGCGGTGACGAACAACCGCCAGCAGGCCGATACCGGGACGAAGATGATCCACATCGGCAAGAACACGAAGAGCACGATCGTCTCGAAAGGGATCTCCGGCGGGCACGGGAACAACTCCTACCGCGGCCTCGTCCAGATCCAGAAGGGCGCCACGAACGCCCGGAACTTCTCGCAGTGCGATTCGCTCCTCCTCGGGGACACGTGCGGCGCGCACACCTTCCCCTACATCGAAGTGAAGAACACCTCGTCGAAGGTCGAGCACGAGGCGTCAACCTCTAAGATCGGCGAGGACCAGATCTTCTATTGCAAACAACGGGGACTTTCCTCCGAGGACGCCGTGAACATGATCGTCAACGGCTTCTGCAAGGAGGTGTTCCGCGAACTCCCGATGGAATTCGCCGTGGAAGCCCAAAAACTCCTCGGCATCAGCCTCGAAGGCAGCGTCGGTTAACCATTGACAATGAACAAAGGACGACAGAACCACATGTTAGAGATCAAGAACCTCCACGCTTCGGTCAACGGTAATGAAATCCTTACTGGCGTTCACTTGAAGGTGAACGCGGGTGAGGTCCACGCCATCATGGGACCCAACGGCTCCGGCAAGAGCACGCTCGCACAGGTCCTCGCCGGCCGCGAGGCCTACGAGGTGACCGCCGGCGAGGTCCGCTACAACGGCAAGGACTTGCTCGAGATGAGTCCCGAGGACCGCGCGCGCGAGGGGATCTTCCTCGCGTTCCAGTACCCGGTCGAGATCCCCGGGGTGAGCAACACCTATTTCCTGAAGGCCGCGCTCAACTCCGTGAGAAAGTACCGGGGTCTCGCGGAACTCGACGCCGTCGATTTTCTCGCGATGGTGAAGCAGAAGATGGGCATCCTCGAGATGGACAAGACGCTCTTGTCGCGGCCCGTGAACGAAGGGTTCTCCGGCGGCGAGAAGAAGCGCAACGAGATCTTTCAGATGGCCGTCCTCGACCCGAAGCTCGCCATCCTCGACGAGACCGACTCCGGGCTCGACATCGACGCCCTCAGGATCGTCGCCGACGGCGTTAACAAGCTCCGGACGAAGGAGAACGCGGTCGTCGTCGTGACGCACTACCAGCGGTTGCTGAACTATATCGTGCCCGACGTCGTCCACGTTCTAGTGGAGGGCCGCATCGTGAAGTCGGGCCCGAAGGAACTCGCCCTCGAGCTTGAGGAGCGCGGGTACGACTGGCTCAAGGAAGAAGAACAGGTGAAGGCGTAATGGTGGAAAAGGCTGCGAAGCCCGCCGGAGAGCGGCAGGGCGCACAGATCGAACAGTATCTCTCGGCGTTCCGGTCCTTCGAGAGGGGGCTCAACGGGGAGTCCGCCTCGCCGATTCATGCGGTCCGCAAGGAGGCCATCGCGCACTTTGCGTCCACGGGCTTCCCGACGACGCACGACGAGGAATGGCGTTTCACGGACGTCCAACCGATCGCGCGCGCCCCCTACGCCGCCGGTACCCCCGGCACGGTGAGTGCGGCCGATATCGCGCGTTGGACCTTCGCCGGCCTCGACGCGAACCGCCTCGTCTTTGTCGACGGCGAGTTCTCGGAAAGATTCTCCACCGTCCGCTCCGTACCCTCTGGCGGAGCGATCATGAGTCTTGCCCGGGCCTTGACGTCGGGGGACGCCGCGGCCCTCCGGCACACGGCGAGGCACGCGCGGTACGACCAAGACGCCTTTACGGCGCTCAACACGGGATTTTTGAGGGACGGCGCGTTCGTCCACATACCGGACGGCGTCAGCTGGGACGAACCGATCTATGTCCTCTACCTCGCCACCGGGCGCACGGTTCCCTTCGTCGCCCATCCGAGAAACCTCTTCGTGGCGGGGAGGAACAGCCGCTGCTTCGTCGTCGAACGCTACGCGGCCTTGGCGGAGAACAGCTACTTCACCAACGCGGTGACCGAGGTCGTCTTGGCCGAGGGCGCGGTCGTGGAGCATGACAAAGTCCAAGAAGAGTCCTTGAACGCGTTCCACGTCGGTTCGGCGCACGTCTCCATGGCGGCAAAGAGCAACTACACCTCGAATTCGTTCGCGATGGGCGGCGCAATCGTACGGAACAACATCACCTCCGTCATGGAGGGCCAGGGCGTCGAGTGCACCTTGAACGGCCTGTCGCTCTCGACCGGCCGTCAGCACATCGACAATCACACGACGATCGACCACGCCACGGCCCATTGCAACAGTCACGAACTCTACAAGTCGATCCTCGACGGCTCGTCCCGCGGTGTCTTCAACGGGAAGATCTTCGTCCGGAAGGACGCCCAGAAGACCGACGCGAAGCAGACGAACAAGACGCTTCTTCTGTCCGATCTGGCGACGATCGACACGAAGCCGCAATTGGAGATCTTCGCCGACGACGTGAAGTGCACGCACGGCGCGACCGTGGGGTATCTTGACGCGGAGGCCGTGTTCTACCTCCGGTCCCGGGGGATCGGCATCGAACTCGCTCGGGACATCCTTACCTACGCATTCGCGAGCGATGTCACCGGCCGGGTGAAGATCGAGCCGGTCCGGGCCGCGCTCGACCGCTTGATCTTGAAACAGCTCCACGAAGGACGCCGACTCGAAGGTCTATGAGCGTCAAGCACGATATCGCCCCGATGAAACAGCACAGTGCCGAAGCCTTGGATGTGCCGCGTGTACGCAGCGATTTTCCGATCCTCGCCGAGCGCGTGAACGGCCACGCGCTCGTCTATCTCGACAACGCCGCCACGAGCCAGAAGCCAGTCTCGGTCATCGACGCGACGTCGCGCTATTATCGTACGCAGAACGCGAACATCCACAGGGGCGTCCACCACCTGAGCGAAGAGGCGACGAAGGCGTACGAGGTCGCGCGCTCGAAGATTCGAGGGTGGATCAACGCGAGCCTCACGCAGGAACTCATCTTCGTTCGGGGAACGACCGAGGCGATCAATCTTGTCGCCGCGACGCTCGGAGCCTCGCTCCGGCCCGGCGACGAGATCGTCATCTCGGCGCTCGAGCATCATTCGAACATCGTGCCGTGGCAGCTCCTGTGCGAACAGCGCCAAGCCCGGCTCCGGGTGGTCCCGATGAACGACCGCGGGGAGCTCCTCCTTGACGACTATGAACATCTCTTGCAGGGGGGCAAGGTGCGCATCGTCGCGCTCTCGCACGTTTCCAACGCGCTCGGGACGATCAACCCCGTCAAGGAGATGACCGCGCTGGCGCACCGCGCCGGCGCGGACGTCTTGATCGACGGCGCCCAAGCGGTGCCCCACATGTCGGTCGACGTCCAGGACCTCGACGCCGATTTCTACGCCTTCTCCGGCCACAAGATGTACGGCCCGACGGGCGTCGGCATCCTCTACGGGAAGAAGAAGATCCTGGAATCGCTGCCTCCCTACCAATCCGGGGGAGACATGATCAAGTCGGTGACGTTCGAAAAGACGATCTTCAACGATCTGCCGTTCCGGTTCGAAGCCGGGACGCCGAACATCGCCGGCGGCATCGGCCTCGGTGCGGCGGTCGACTACCTCGCCGCGCTCGATATGGATGCGGTCCGGGACCATGAGCACGCGCTCGTCGCTCGGGCCACCGAAGCCCTCGAAGCGGTCCCGGGCGTCAGGATCATCGGTACGGCCCTCCAGAAGGCGGGCGTCGTGTCGTTCGTCGTGGAGAACATCCATCCGCACGACATCGGGACGATCCTCGACAGCGACGGCGTCGCGATCCGCACCGGCCACCACTGCGCCCAGCCGACCATGCTCCGGTTCGGCATCCCCGCCACCGCGCGGGCGTCGTTCGCGCTCTACAACACCTTTGAAGAGATCGACGTGCTCGTCCGAAGTGTCCGTCACGCGATCGAGGTCCTGGGCTGATGTCGGACCTCAGAGAGCTCTACCAGGAGACGATCCTCGATCACAACAAGAGTCCGCGGAACTTTCGGAAGATGGAGCATGCCGACCGGGCGGTCGACGGCTACAACCCCCTATGCGGCGACCACTACACGGTCTATCTGAAGTTCAAGGGGGACTTCATCGAGGACATCAGTTTTGAAGGGGCGGGGTGCGCGATCTCGAAGGCCTCGGCGTCGGTGATGAGCTCGCTCCTGATCGGGAAGACGAAAGCGGAAGCACAAGCCATGTTCGAACGCTTCCACCGGCTCGTCACCGGCGCACTGAACCCCGGCGAAGAGGCGGAAGAGTTCGGCAAGCTGGCGGTCTTCGGCGGCGTTTCGGAGTTCCCCGCCAGGGTCAAATGCGCGAGCCTCGCCTGGCATACGCTCCACGCCGGCCTCGTCTCGAACGAAGCGGTCGTGTCGACCGAGTAGCGCCCGGTCCGTTGAATCTCGCAGAGAATTTCGGTATCATTCATTCATAAGGATGCATGGAAACAACGCAGTTAACATCCGTTGAAAAGAGCATCATCGAGGCACAGGTCCTGGAAGCCATCAAGACCTGCTTCGACCCGGAGATCCCGGTGAACATCTTTGAACTCGGACTCATCTACGACATCAAAGTGGATGACGCCAGGAACGTCGCGATCAAGATGACCCTCACTTCGCCGAGCTGTCCGGCAGCGCAGTCGCTGCCCCCGGACGTTGCGCGAAAGGTCAAGACGGTCGAAGGGGTCGCCGAAGTGACGGTCGACGTGGTCTGGTCGCCGCCCTGGACGCCGGCGCTGATGTCGGAAGCGGCAAAACTCGAACTGGGACTATCATAGGAGAGTGAGACGATGGCAGATTTTTTGACGATCAATAAGCCGGTGATGGAGGAGAATATCCTCCTGACCGAGAAGGCGGCCCAGCAGGTCGTGAAGATCAAGCAGGAGAACAACATCCCGGCCGAGAACGGTCTTCGGGTCGGGGTGAAGGGGGGCGGCTGTTCGGGTCTCTCATACGTGCTCGGGTTCGACGCAGAGCCGAAGCCGAACGATAAGATCTTCCAGATCCACGGGATCACCATCTACGTCGACCCGAAGAGTTTGTTCTATCTCTCCGGGACTGAACTCGATTTTTCGGACGGGCTCAACGGCAAGGGGTTCGTCTTCAACAACCCGAACGCCACGAAGTCGTGCGGCTGCGGGAGCTCGTTCAGCGCGTAAGTGTCTCTCGTGTGCGGAGGAACGTATGAAGGGCTTGGTCGTCTGCTGTCTCGTTCTGATCTGCTGGGGATATGCTTCTTCGCAGGATATCCGCTCCCCGAAGGCGCCGGAGGATCTTACCGTACTCTTGGAGCCGCTCGACAGCGTGTCCGTCGCATACGGCCTGACCGAGGAAGCGGTGCATGATGTCCTTCGGCTCAGTGTCGAGCGTACCGGATGGAAATTTCGATCGGGGTCAGACAATATCATTTCGGTCAAGCTCACGCCGCTCGCCCAGCGCCAGGAGGACCTTTTTACGTTTCAGATCGACGCGACAGCCGGGGCAGGAGCGCGGGGCACACATGAGGGAACAGCGGGGCTCAGAGCCTCCTCTATCGTCGACGTGCCGGCCGGTGGGAGCGCACGGCTCCTCTCTCAGATCAACGAGCTTGTCTCCAAGGTTGCCCGGAAATTACGCCAGGAGAGCATGAAGCGACACATGCGCGTGAACCCGACGTCGGGATCAGAAGAACACTGAGTTGGTCACAGGCATCCTGTACAGACGCACCTGAGTCGTCGTTCGTTCCACAGACACTTCACTTATTTCAGACGATCATGAAACGCAGAAACTTCTTACGCTCGACCGTTCTCGGGGGCGCGATCGCCGCGATCCCCGGCAATTCACTTGTATCGTCAATACTCAATTCCACTCAACCGAAGGAGCAAGGACCTATGCCGTTTACACTGCCCGCATTACCGTACGCGCCCGACGCGCTCGAGCCGTTCATCGACAAGATGACGATGGAGATCCACCACGGCAAGCATCATGCCGCCTACGTCACCAACCTCAACAAGGCGCTCGAAGGCAATGAGTGGGCGTCGAAACCGATCGAGGAGATCCTCGCGAGCATCTCGAAGCTTCCGATGGCCGTCCGGAACAACGGCGGCGGACACTACAACCATTCGCTCTTCTGGAACATTTTGAAAGTGAACGGCGGCAAGGCCCCCGGCGGAGACATCGGCGCGGCCATCACACGCGATTTTGGATCCGTCGACAAGTTCAAGGAACAGTTCGCGAACGCCGGCATGACCCGTTTCGGCTCCGGCTGGGCGTGGCTCATCTCCCAGCACGGGAAGCTCGTCGTCGCCTCCTCGCCGAATCAGGACAATCCGCTCATGGATATCGCCGAAGTGAAGGGCGTCCCGGTCCTCGGCATGGACGTGTGGGAACACGCCTATTACCTGAAATACCAGAACCGCCGGGCCGATTACGTCGCGGCGTTCTGGAACGTCGTCAACTGGGATGAGGTCGCTTCCCGGTACGCCACAGCGAAATAACCGATCGGCGACGAACAAGGAAAGCCGGCTCCCAGGGCCGGCTTTTTTGTTGCTATACGAATGATACACTTGAAGATTGCACCGGAGTTCGCTACATTTCGGTGAACTCATGCACCATACACCGATACACAAGGAGCCCGCATGCAGCATTCGATGACCACCACCGCCTTCACGCTCGACGGATACCGCGTCACGAAGAACCTCGGCATCGTCCGGGGGATCACTGTCCGGTCCCGCAATGTCTTCGGTACGATCGGGGCGTCGTTCCAGACGCTCATCGGCGGGAACATCACCCTCTTCTCCCAACTCTGCGAGAAGACCCGCTCCGAGGCGTTCGATATGATGCTACTCCACGCCGGGGAACTCGGCGCGAACGCCGTCATCGGCGTCCGGTACGACGCGACCGAGATCATGCAGGGCGTCTCCGAGGTCTTGTGTTACGGCACGGCGGTGGTGGTCGAACAGTCCCGGTAGCGGGACACCAACCAAGGAGGTCTCCATGAAACACCTGATGGTATTTCTCCTGCTTCCCCTTTTTCTGAGGGGATGCGACCAGTTCTTCTTCTCGCCTGTCATCCCGGATAAGGTGACGCCGACGCTCGCGCTCTATGATCTCTCCGGACGGCCCGCCTGGGTCTTCCGTTCGGGGGAGGATTTCGATGTCCGGTACACACTCACGAATCTCACGCGCACGGACATCTGCTACCAATACGGTCCCCCCGAAGTGGCGTTCAAGATCTTCCTCGGCGACTCCGTCATTGCGACGTCGGCCGACGGCTTGGCATTCCCGCAGATCATCATCCCAAAATGCATCCGGGCAGGGGAGACGTTTCAAAGCCACTGGATCGCCCCGAACTCCCTCGGCCGCATTCCCCGGATCTCGCTTCCCCCCGGGATCTATACGATGAGAGCGTACCACGCCGCACTCAGCGATCCCCGCGTTCTGCCCTTGCGGCCGGTGCGGTTCACCATCATCCGTTGACGCCCGGCGCTCGAGCCTGAAGGGTCGTATCGATTGATTCTGCATAGCCGTACGTTGACAGAGGGAACACTACTACACTGCACACAACGATACACACGGAGGTGTTATGTTTTGTCCGCAATGTCGCCTTGAATACGAGCCGGGCATCGCCCGGTGTCCCGACTGTGATGTGCAACTTGTGACGACGCGCCCTGACCCGCCCGAGTACGTCGAGTTCGTCACCGTCCTGTCAACGGGGAACCCTGCGATCCTCGCGGTGGCGAAGTCGCTCCTCGATAACGCGGGGATCGAGTATTTCGCCAGGGGAGAGACGGCCAGTTCCTGGGTCGGTGGGGCCTTCGGCGTCGGATTCAATGTCGCCACCGGCCCCGTCGAGCTGCAGGTCGATCGGACAAAGCTCGAAGAGGCAAAGACGATTCTTGATCATATCGGCGAGGGTGCATCTTCCGTGTAGTTGCACCCAAGGCCGTCACACGCTCAATCGCTCCGGACCCATCCCTATGCCCGTTCGTTACCTGTTCGTTGATTTCAACTCCTACTTTGCGTCGGTCGAGCAGCAGGACCGTCCGGAACTCCGCGGCAAGCCCGTCGCGGTGGTCCCCGTCCTGGCCGACACGACCTCCTGCATCGCGGCGAGCTACGAGGCGAAGAAGCACGGCGTGCGGACCGGGACAAAGGTCGGCGAAGCGAAGAAGCTCTGCCCCGGGCTCGTCATCGTCAAGGCCCGGCCCTCCCTCTACGTCGAGTACCACCACCGGCTCATCGCCGCGGTGGAATCGTGCATCCCTGTCCATAAGGTTCTCTCGATCGACGAGATGGCGTGCGAGCTCGTGGGAAGCCAGCAAAATCGCGTCGCCGCTCTCGCCCTTGCTCGGGCGGTGAAGGAGAAGGTCTCCTCGACCGTCGGGACGGAGCTTCGGTCCTCCATCGGGATCGCCCCGACGCTCTATCTCTCCAAGACCGCCTCCGACATGCAGAAGCCGGACGGCTGCGTCGTCATTGAGGAGCCGGACCTTCCGGAGTGCCTCTACAAGCTCGACCTGAGCGACCTCACCGGCATCGGCCGGAAGATGAAGCCTCGGCTCGAAGAGCAAGGCATCCGCACGGTCCGCCAGCTCTGCCAGGCCGACAAGACCCTTCTCCGAAAGGTCTGGGGAGGGATCGAGGGCGACCGGATGTACGCCCGGTTGCGCGGCGAGGCGACGTATGATCCCCCGTCGCAGACGTCGACCATCGGCCATTCACACGTCTTGGCGCCAGACGAGCGCGACCCGGAGAACGGCCTCGCGGTCCTCCACCGGCTACTCCAGAAGGCCGGGATGCGCCTCAGGAAGGACGGATACAGCGCCGGTGGCATGCAGGTCTCCGTCCGGTTCCTCGGCAGCGACCGGTGGGGCGAAACGATGTCCTTCGACGCGACGAGCGACACGCTGAAGCTCACCGCCGCGCTCCAACGGCTCTGGGACAAGCGCCCGGACGCAAAGCGCTCGCCGCTCTCGGTCGGCGTGACGCTCATCCACCTCGCGGCGGAGAAGGACCAGACGCTCCCGCTGTTCGAGCGCGACGCAAAGGTCTCCGCCTTCCACGCGGCGATCGACAAGCTCAACGCGCGGTACGGCAAGAACACGGTCTATTTCGGGGGTGCGCACACGGCCCTCGACTCCGCGCCGGCGCGCATCGCCTTCACGCACATCCCCGACTATGAGTGACGAGCGGAAGTCCCTCCTGGAGTTCCCCTGTTCGTTCCCGCTCAAGGTCATCGGCAAGGATGCGGACGATTTCAAGGGGTTCGTCCTCTCGGTCTTTCGGAAGCATGTCGATCCGGCGAACCACGAGAGCGTCGAGACGCGCCCGAGCGGCGCCGGCACGTATCTCGCCGTGACGATCACCTTCCGCGCAGGAAGCCAAGACCAGATCGACGCGCTCTACCGGGACCTCGGTTCACACGGGCGCGTGCTGTTCGTCCTCTAGACTCGGGCGCGCCGGACGATAATTGTCTTGATTTCCATCTGAAATTCTCGTATTATTCCTCATGTCTGATGAGAAACAATCAGCGGACAGACCGCCGCCGCAGGCCCTCCCGTCATCTCGGAGACCGCCGGAAGAGCACTACTGGCAGTTCTGCGTGAACTGCGGCACCCGGCTCGAGGGGAGAAAATGCAAGCTCATCTGCCCGAAGTGCGGGTTCTATCATTCCTGCAGCGAGCCCTAACGACGTCATTAACCACGAAGGAACGCACAATGTACAAGAAGAAAAGAGTCGCAACGAAGAAACACCGCAAGAACACTCAGCGCCTCAAGGCGAAGCGTCAGGCGCTGCTCGCCAAGAAGAAATCGGTGTAGCCGGCGCGACAGGGCATCCGTCGGATGCCTTTTTTTATTTCATCGGCAACACCATGTGTCCCATGACCACGTTGACATCGACATACCGGTTCGGCACGTCCACGTATGACCTGCGGTCTCGCACCTTCCTCATGGGCATCCTCAACGTTACGCCCGATTCCTTCTCCGACGGCGGGCGCTTCCTCGACCGCGATGCGGCCGTCGGCCACGCGCTCCTCATGATCGAGGACGGGGCGGACTTCATCGACATCGGCGGGGAATCGACGCGGCCCGGCGCCGCAAGCGTCTCCGCCCAGGACGAGATCGATCGGGTCCTGCCCGTCATCCGCATGCTCGCCGGACGCACGAAGGTTCCCATTTCCATCGACACGGTGAAACCGGAGGTCGCCGAGGCCGCGCTCCGGGCCGGCGCCGTCATCGTCAACGACACCTCGGGCCTTCACAGAGACTCCCGTCTCGCCGATGTCGCCGCGGCCGCCGGCGCCTCGATGGTCCTCATGCATATGCAGGGGACGCCACAGACGATGCAGAAGGACCCGCGCTACGACGACGTCATGGGGGAGATCTGCACCTACCTCGAGGAAGGCGTCGCGCGCGCGCGCGCCGCGGGCGTCGACCAGGTCATCGTCGACCCCGGCATCGGCTTCGGAAAACTTCTCGCCCATAACCTTGAGATCCTCAGGAACCTCCGGTCGCTCGAACGCACGGGCTGCCCCGTGCTCGTCGGGCCGTCCCGGAAAGCCTTCATCGGCGCTATCACGGGCCTCCCGGCCGAGGAGCGCCAGTTTGGAACGGCGGCGGCCGTCACGGCCTCTATTTTCCACGGTGCGAGCATCGTGCGCGTGCACGACGTGAAGGCGATGAAACAGGTCGCCCAGGTCGCGGACGCGATCATGCACGCATCTCCACACGGAGGGGCGCATGGAACTCTTTAACGTCGGGTTTCTCCACGTGACATGGATCGATCTGCTCGACATCGTGCTGGTCTCGGTCATCTTCTACAAGCTCTACATGGTCATGCGCGGGACCATCGCCGCGCAGATCTTCGTCGGTCTCGTACTGATCCTGGTGTTCTCGATCATCTCCCAGGCGATCAATTTCAAGGCGATGAACTGGATCCTCAGGACCCTCACCGACATCTGGGTCATCGCATTCATCATCTTGTTCCAGCCGGAGCTCCGGCGCCTTCTCGTCCTCGTCGGCCGAAACCGCGTCGTCCAGATGTTCCTCAGGCTCGACACCGAGGAGTCGGTCGACGAGATCGCCGGTGCGGCCGCCGAACTCGCGAAGAAGCACCACGGGATGCTCGTCGTCGTCGTCCGGGCCACCGGCCTGCGGACGCTCGTCGAGACCGGCCAATCGCTCCAGGCCAAGATCAGCAAGCCGCTCCTCGTCTCGATCTTCAACCCGCGCTCCCCGCTCCATGACGGCGCGGTCGTCGTCAGGGACCGCGTCATCGAGGCGGCCAGAGTGACGCTTCCCTTGTCGCATACGGCGACGATCGGCGACGTCGTCCTCGGGATGCGCCACAGAGCGGCCCTCGGGATCTCGGAACAGGCGGACGCGGTCGCGGTCGTCGTCTCGGAGGAGTCCGGCACGATCTCGCTCGCCGACAACGGCGTCCTCATCCGGGGCCTGTCGGTCCAGGACCTGCGCAACGAACTCAAGTCCCGGCTCTCCTCGCCGCAGGACAAATCCGTGAAATCCATCTGGAGTGTACTGAAGGCGCATGGCTAAGAGCGACGCAACACCGCTGTCCCCGGGCGAGTCCACGCAGCGCCGGAGCGTGAAGCGCTTCGACATGGAGCGCGACGAGATGATTCAGCTTCTCCAGGAGCGCGGCATCCGCGACGAGCGCCTCCTGGGGGCGATGGGGTCCATCGACCGTCACGAGTTCGTCCAGGAGGCCTTTGTCAACCGCTCTTACGACGATTCAGCGCTCCCGATCGGAAAGTCCCAGACCATTTCCCAGCCCTATACTGTCGCCTTCATGACCGAGGCGCTCTCACTCCATCCCGGCGACAGGGTCCTCGAGATCGGCACCGGCTCGGGCTACCAGGCGGCCATCCTCGCGCGCATGGGGGCAAAGGTGTTCACGATCGAACGGCACATGGACCTCCTTGTTGAGGCGCGCAAACGCTTCGACCGGCTCGGATTCACGATCGCGTCGAAGTGCTCGGACGGGACGCTCGGGTGGAAGGAGTTCGGACCGTACGCCGGCATCCTCGTCACCGCCGGCGCGCCCGACGCGCCGGAGCCGCTTCTCGACCAGCTCGCCCCGGGGGGCATCCTCGTCATCCCGATCGGCGACCAGGAGGTGCAGACGCTCTACATCATCACCCGGACGAAGGACGGGTACGTCTCCCGGCAGGCCGCCGGGTTCAAGTTCGTCCCGTTGATCGGCAAGAAAGGGTGGAAGTAAGGCCCTCTTCATGGTTCCGAGCATCCCCTCATGACACGCGCTCCGGCGCAGCCGAGATCCGCGGGCGACGTCCTCGTCTTGGCCGGCCCGACGGCCTCGGGTAAAACCCCGCTCTCGATCCTCCTCGCCCAACACCTCGGCGGCGAGATCATCTCCGCGGACTCCCGGCAGATGTACCGCCTCATGGATATCGGGACCGCGAAGCCGACACCAGAGGAGCGCGGTACCGTCCCGCACTATTTCATCGACGACCGGCTGCCCGATGAAGAGTGCAATGCGGCGCAGTTCGGATCGGCCGCCCGGGCTCGGATCGCCGACATCCTCGCACGGGGGAAGACGCCAGTCGTCGTGGGGGGATCGGGGCTCTATCTCCGTGCGCTCCTCGACGGGCTCTTTGACGGCCCTCCCGCAATTGACGAGCTCCGCAAAGCGCTCTGGTCGCGCATGGAGGAAGTGGGGCCGGACGCCCTATTGGCGGAACTCCGCGAAGTCGACCCAGCAGCGGCCGCACGGATGCTCCCTTCGAACACGAAGCGGATCGTGCGCGCCCTCGAGGTCTACCATCACACCGGGGTCCCCCTGTCGAAGCTCCAGAGCCGCCCGACGGCCGCCCCGGAGTTCCGGCCGGTCTGCGTCGGGATCGCCTGGGACCGGCCGGCGCTCTACGACCGCATCAACCGCCGCGTCGACCGGATGCTCGACGACGGGCTCATCGACGAGGTCCAAGACCTCGTTCGCGAAGGGTACAGCCGGACGCTCAACGCGCTCCAGAGTGTCGGTTACCGCGAGGTGTTCGACTTTCTCGACGGCGCGACGACGTACGTGAGGATGGCGGAGCTCATCAAGCAGAACTCCAGGCGCTACGCGAAGCGCCAGCTCACCTGGTTCCGGCACGACCCCCGCATCACGTGGTTCACCGTCCAAGATGACGCGGAGTTTCCGGAGCTCGCCGCCCGGATCGCGCGTTATTTCCGCTCCGGCCGCCTCCCGTAGTCCGGGGGGCCCGAAGTTCCAAAAAGTCCTTTGATTTTACGACTGATTTTTGTATCTTGAACCCGCCGATGAAACGCGCGTGGCGTCTGAGGGGCGAATTTCCCCGCCTGGAGCGTTAAAATCGATTGTTTTTTGTCCTGAGAGTACAAAGAGAGAATCGGGGTGTGGCTCAGCCCGGCTAGAGCGCTTGGTTCGGGACCAAGAGGTCGCTGGTTCGAATCCAGTCACCCCGACTCCTTATTATCCACTCACCAATCAGGAATGACGGCCCAGGTCACCCTTCTCCCATCCTCACCCGTGTCGCGAAAAAGCCCCCCATGAACATACTGATCGTCGAGGACAACCTTGCCCATCAGAAGATCACCGAGTACGTGCTCAAACACAACAAGGTGACCGGTAAGTTTTTCGTCGTCCGCGACGGCCAGGAGGCCCTCGATTACCTGTTCCACCATGGTGCGTACGCCGACACGGCGCAGTTTCCGAAGCCCGACCTCATCCTGCTCGACCTCAACCTCCCGAAGCGGGACGGCCGGGAAGTGCTCAAGGTGGTGAAGGAGAGCCCGGAGATCGGAGACGTTCCCGTCGTCATTGTCAGTACGTCGGACCGCGAAGAAGACCTCACCTACGCCATGCAGACGGGAGCGGCCGCCTACATCAGCAAGTCGAGCGGATTCGACAAGTTCAACCAGGAGCTCAGCTCCGTGCTTGTCTACGCGCGCAAACCATAGGACCAACCGATCGGCCCGCCGGGCGCGGGAAGCGGTTTTGAAACTCGCCCCGGAAATATGTATACTGTCACCAAGAGCAGCGCGAACCTACAATGAAACACATCCTTGCGATCGTCGGTCGGCCCAACGTCGGCAAATCCACGCTCTTCAACAGGCTCGTGGGTGCGCGCGAGGCGATCGTCCACGACGAGCCGGGCGTCACCCGGGACCGCCACTACGCTTCGGCCGAGTGGGCGGGGAAGAGCTTCTCGCTCATCGACACCGGCGGGTTTGTCCCTGACTCCGACGACGTGTTCGAGGCCGCCATCCGCGAACAGGCGGAGATCGCGATCAACGAAGCGAGCGCGGTCCTCTTCATCGTCGACGCCTCGACAGGGATCACGCCCTTGGACGCGGACATCGCCGGTATCTTGCGCAAGGCGAAGAAGAAGATCCACCTCATCGTCAACAAGGTCGACAACGCCGACAAGGAGCCCGATTCGGCCCCGTTCTTCCGGCTCGGCCTCGGGGATCCGTTCTCCATCTCCGCCCTCGGAGGGAGGAACATCGGCGATCTTCTCGACCTTGTCACGCGTCAGCTCCCCGAGGAGAATGCCGATGAGGTCGCAGACCCGCGCCTCAAGCTCGCCATCGTCGGGAAGCCGAACGTCGGCAAATCCTCCCTCGTGAACGTCCTCATCGGCAAGAAGCGCAACATCGTCACGCCCATCCCGGGCACGACGCGCGACGCGATCGATTCGATCCTCCACTATGAGGGGGAGGACATCGTGCTCATCGATACGGCGGGCCTCCGTCGCAAGAGCCGCGTGAAGGAAAGCGTAGAGTTCTACAGCACCCTGCGCTCCCTGAAAAGCATCGACCGGTGCGACGTCGCCATCTTGCTCGTCGACGCGGAAACGGGCGTCGACAAGCAGGACCTGCGCATCATGGAGATCATCGCCGAACGGCACTGCGGCATCGTCCTGGCGGCGAACAAGTGGGACGCCGTCGAGAAGAACGACCAGACGGCGAAGGCGTACGAGAAGGCCCTGAGGGATTTGTTGCGCATCTACGATTACGTGCCGATCGTCTTCATCTCCGCCCTCAAGAAGCAGCGCGTCTTCAAGGCGATCGACATCGCCAAGACCGTCTTCGCCGAACAGAACAAGCGCGTCTCCACGAACAAGCTCAACTCCGTCATGCTGAAGGTCATCCAGGAGACGGCGCCGTCCTCCTCGTCGGGGAAGGAGATCAAGCTCAACTACATCACGCAGGTGAAGACCAACCCGCCGGCGTTCGCGTTCTTCGCGAACGAGCCGAAGCTCGTCCAGGACACGTACAAGCGCTTCCTCGAGCGGAAGCTCCGGGAGAACTTCGGGTTCATCGGCGTCCCCCTCTCGCTCTATTTCCGGAAGAAGAACAAGGACCGATGACCGGACCGAAGGCACAACGGCGCATCGTCGTCGTCGGCGGCCTTGCCGCGGGGCCCAGCGCCGCCGTGAAGGCCGTCCGGGTCAACCCCCGGGCCTCCGTCACGATGTTCGAGGCGACCGAGACCGTCTCCTACGGCATCTGCGAATCCCCCTACGCGATCTCGGGCCTCATCGGCGATGAATCGGCGCTCATGCCGTACACCCCCGAGCGGCTTCGGGAGGAGAAGGGGATCGACGTCCGGACGCTCCACCGGGTCGAAAAGATCCTCCCTTCGAAGCACATCGTCGTCGTGCGCGATCTCAGGCGCCAGACGCTCGTTGAGACCGCATATGACGCCCTCATCATCGCGACCGGCTCTTCGCCGCGCGCCCTCCAGGTGAAGGGGGAGGAGGCGAGAAACGTCTTCCATCTCTCCTCGCGCCAAGACACGCTCGACATCATGCACTACATCGCGTCAGAGAAGCCCGCGCAGGCGGTCATCGTCGGCGGCGGTTACATCGGCATGGAGATGTCGGACGCCCTCAGAACGAAGGGGCTCGACGTCACGCTTGTCCACCGGCACAGGCTTCCCTTGGCCGGGCTCGAGGATCGGACGCGCGAAGCGATCCTGGAGGAACTCGACCGGAACGGCGTTCATTTTGTCACAAATGCGTCTGTCAGCGCGCTCCCGGTGGGGAAGGACGGCCGCGTCACGCACGTCGCGACGAACCGGGGCACGTTCGGCGCGGACATCGTCATTCTCGCCCTCGGCGTCGAACCAAACGTCGCGCTCGCCAAGAGCGCCAAGGTGCGCCTGGGCCCGACCGGCGCGATCGCGACCGACGAACGCCAGCAGACGAACATCGACGGGATCTATGCGGCGGGGGACTGCTCTGAGGTCAGAAGCGCGGTCACCGGGCTGCCGGTCTACCTCCCCCTGGCGACGATCGCGAGCCGCGCCGGATGGGTCGCCGGCGAGAACGCGGCGGGCGGCAGGGCGAGGATGAAGGGCGCCATCCGGGCGGCCGCCGTCCAGATCTTCGCTCTGGAAGTGGCCCAGGTCGGCGTGAGCGCGGACGAGGCGCGCCGCGCGAAGTACGCCGTCGTCACCGAGACGATCTCCTGTTGGACGAAGGTGAAGTCGATGCCCGGCAGCGCCAAGATGAGTGTGACACTCATCGCGGACCAAAAGTCGAAGCGGCTCCTCGGTGCGAACGTCTTCGGCGGCCCCGGTTCGGTCCTCCGGGCGAACACCCTGGGCGTCGCGATCCAGCAGCGGCTCGCGGTCGAGGACGTCGCGCGGTTCGACATGATCTACGCGCCGCAGTTCGCGCCGCTCTGGGACCCGCTCCTGGTCGCGGCGAACCAACTCCTGAAGAAACTCTGACTCTCCTGAACAGTCGAGACGGTACTCTCCTATGAAGAACCTCACGATCATCAGCCACCCCTTGGTCAAACGCGATCTCACGCTCCTGCGCAACGTCAAGACGCCGAGCAACATCTTCCGTTCGGTCCTCAGGCGCACGGCGAGCCTCATGGCGTACGAAGTGACGAACGGCCTGCGCCTGCGCGGCGTGACCGTCCGGACCCCGCTCGAGCGCACCAAGGGATACGTCGTCCGGGATCCGATCATCCTCATCCCGATCCTCCGGGCCGGCCTCGGTCTCGTCGGCGGGTTCGTGGAGGTCATTCCCGACGCCCGGGTCGGGCATATCGGACTGTACCGCGACGAGGAGACGCTCAAGCCGGTCGATTATTACCTGAAGTTCCCGAAGAAGCTCGCCGGCGCCCTCTCGATCGTCCTCGACCCGATGCTCGCCACCGGCGGAAGCGCCGTGGCGGCGGTGAGCTATCTCAAGGCGCGCGGCGCGAAGAAGATCCTGTTCGTGAGCCTCGTGGCGGCCCCGGCCGGGGTGAGGCACCTTTCGCGCTCCCATCCCGACGTACAGATCTACACCTGCGCGCTCGACCGCCAGCTCAACGCCAAGGGATACATCCTGCCCGGGCTCGGCGACGCCGGTGACCGCATCTTCGGAACTGGCGAATAGACGCCGGCCGTTTGGCGGCCTGGCAACCCCTTCCATTTCAAGCGGTTTACGGCGGGAGCGGCTTTCTCACAAGGAGCCGCTCCTTGACATTCACCCCCACCCGGCGTATATTTTAAAGAGAAGTAGTAAGTCTTTTTGATACACGAGTTATGCCCCCCGGCCGCACCCCCACCCGGCGAGTGTGGCGAACGGAAAACATGAGAAACGGCATCTACAAAAAAAAGCTGGATGACCTTTTAGCCGTCTGCAGGAAGAACCTCCGGACGGTGAACGAGGACCTCATCCGCCGCGCGTTCGAGTTCAGCCTCGAAGCGCACAAGAACGACATGCGCGCTTCGGGCGATCCCTTCTTCAACCACCCGTACGAGGTCGCCATGGTCGTCGCGAAGGAGATCCCCCTGGACGACGTCTCGGTCGCCAGCGCGCTGCTCCACGACGTCGCCGAAGACACCGACTACGAGATCAAGGACATCCGCCAGGAGTTCGGCGACACGATCGCCGAGATTGTCGACGGCGCGACGAAGATCTCTGACATTTTCCGGAGCCACGAGATCACCCAGGCCGAGAGCTACCGGAAGATGCTCCTATCGATGGTGAACGACATCCGTGTCATGCTCCTGAAGTTCGCGGACCGGCTCCACAATATGCGCACCCTCGAGTACCTCCCGAAGGAAAAGCAGCTTCGGCTCGCCAAGGAAACGCTCGACATCTACGCCCCGTTCGCCCACCGGTTCGGCCTCGCGAAGATCAAATGGGAGCTCGAAGACCTGGCGTTCAAGCACCTCCAGCCTCGGGAATACGAGGACATCTCGCACAAGCTGAAATCGCGCCGCAAGGAGCGCGAGACCTACATCCGGAAGTTCATCACGCCGGTCGAGGAGCGCTTGGAGGCGGAGCATATGAAGTTCGAGATCGAGGGCCGTCCGAAGCACCTCTACAGCATCTACAACAAGATGGTGAGCCGCAGCAAGCAGCTCGACGAGGTGTACGACCTCTTCGCGGTCAGGGTCGTCCTCGATACCGAGAACGACAACGACTGCTTCACGGTCTACGGCATCATCTCGTCGATCTACATGCCGATCCCGGAGCGGTTCAAGAACTACATCTCCGTCCCGAAGAAGAACGGGTACCAGTCGATCCACGCGACGCTCGTGGGACCCGACGGGAAGATGGTAGAGGTCCAGATCCGGACCCGAGCGATGCACGAGATCGCCGAGAACGGCGTAGCGGCGCACTGGCGATACAAGGAGAACGTCACCACCCTCGACGAGGAGCTCGAGAACTGGATCACGTGGGTGCGCGAGATCTTCGAGCATGCCGACGAGGAGGCCCCCGCGAAGCAGCTCATGGAAAGCTTCAAGCTCAACCTCTACCAGGACGAGATCTATCTCTTCACGCCGCGCGGCGAACTGAAGATCCTTCCCCAGGGAGCGACCCCCGTCGATTTCGCGTTCGCCGTCCACTCCAACATCGGGTTCCACTGCCTGAGCGCGAAGGTGAACGGGAGGATCGTGCCTTTGGACTACCAACTGCGCAGCGGCGACCAGGTGGAGATCATCGTCTCCAAGAACCAGGCCCCGAACGTTGACTGGGACACGTTCGTCGTCACCCACAAGGCGAAGTCGCACATTCGGCGGTGGATGAAAGAGGAGCAGCGCAAGTCGATCGCCGCGGGGCGCGAGACCTGGGAAAAGCGGACGAAAAGGTTCAAACTCCACATCAACGAGGACGATCTTGCAAAATATCTTCACGACTTCAAAGCCGACAATGTGGGCGATTTTTACGAGAAAATACACCGCGGGGAGATCAATCCCGACGCGGTGATCTCGGAAATCGAGATCCGGCTGAAACACCCGCAGCCCGAAGGCGTAAAGGAGGAGGGGGAATCCCCCGGCGGCGACAACGTCTTTACGCGGTTCCTCAACACGGCCCGGAACATCACGGGCGGGATCACGCTCTTCGGGAGCACCGACGCGTTCCTCCACAGCTACGCGAAGTGCTGCAATCCGATCCCCGGCGACGATATCGTCGGCTACGTCTCCAAGGGGGAAGGGGTGAAGGTCCACCTGCGCAACTGCCGGAACTTCCACGCGATGGCGGAACTCGAACCGGCGCGCGTCGTGGAGGTCGGCTGGCCGTCGACGAACGGCGGGGAATACGCGGCCGCCATCAAGATCTCCGGACAGGACCGCACGGGGCTCCTGAACGACATCACGCACTCCATCTCGACGTACCAGAACACGAACATCCGGGGCGTGAAGATCGACGTGAGGGACTCGCAATTCGACGGGAAGATCATGATCAACGTGAAGAACACCGAACATCTCCAGCGCATCATCGAGAAGCTCCGGAAGATCAAGGGTGTGTCCCACACAGAGCGCTTAGTGGAGTAGAGAGAGAGGGATGACCATGAAACGAGAGCACCATCGTCCGCAGACCTTCACGAAGAAGGACATCGTGCGGAAAGTGGCCGCAGGCTGCAACGACAACGTCCACACGGCGGCGAAGTGGGTGGACCAGGTGTTCACGTCGATCCGGGAGATCATGATGAGCGCCGATCCGGAGCTCCGGATCGAGGTCCGGGACTTCGGCGTGTTCGAGGTGAAGCCGACGAAGTCGAAGCCGAAGGCCCGGAACCCGAAATCGGGGGAGATCATCTTCGTTCCGTCGCGGAGAAAGACCCATTTCAAGCCGAGCAAGCTCCTGAAGAAGTTCCTCTCCCAGCCGCTGGAGCAGGCGGACTAGGTGGCGTTGGCGAAGCGGGCGCTCGGGATCGATTACGGTACGACCAGAATCGGCATCGCGGTGAGCGACCCCCTCAATATCATCGCGCGGGGCCTCGAGGTCATCGCGAACTCGCCCCGGGCGGTGGAGCGGATCCGGGAGCTCGCCGAGGAGTACGACGTGGGCGTCATTGTCGTCGGCATGCCGTACAACCTCAAAGGCGAGATGGGGAAGAAGGCGCAGGAAGTGGAGCTGTTCGTCTCGGTCTTGCGTTCCGGCGCGGGGCGTGACGTGGTGACCGTCGATGAGCGGTTCACCTCCCGGATGGCGCAGCAAACGCTCATCACCATGGGCGTGAAGAAGAAGGCGCGCCAAGTCAAGGGCATCGTCGACCTCACCGCAGCCGCGCTCATCTTGCAGCATCACCTCGACGGCGCACGCACGTCCTAAACGATCTCTTGACCGGATGGCTCACGAGAATGCCCTTGACCGCCTGACGGCCGGCGTACGGCCGGCGTTCCTCTGGATGAAGCGCCGGAGGTGGCTCACGCTCTCTCTTATCCTGGCGTTCTTCCTTTTCATTGAATACATCACTTATCCCTCCTCCTCCGAGATCGCATCCCTGAAGACGGTCAATCCCCGACGCACGGCGCTCATGGACCAGCGTCAGGATGAAGCGCGGTCCCGCGGAGACGCTCTTGCCCTCCGGCAGCAGTGGGTGCGCCTCTCCCGGGTGAGCGACGACCTCCAGCACGCCATCATCGTCGCAGAGGACGGCACGTTCTACGAGCACGGCGGGGTCGACTGGTACGAGGTCCGGGAATCGCTCAAGAAGGACCTCCAGAAGCGCCGGTTCGCGCGCGGCGCGAGCACGATCACGCAGCAATTGGCGAAGAACCTCTTCCTGTCGACCTCGAAGGACCCGGTCCGGAAGCTCAAGGAGTTCCTCCTGAGCGGCCAACTCGAGGACGAGCTGACGAAGAACCGGATCCTCGAGCTCTACCTGAACGTCATCGAGTGGGGTGACGGGGTCTTCGGAGCGGAAGCGGCGGCGCTCACATATTTTGGAAAACACGCATCGGACCTCTCCCGAGAGGAGGCGGCAAGGATGGCGGCGGTCATCCCGAGCCCCTTGCGCTATTCGCCGTCGGGCACGTCGCCGTACGTCGCGCGGCGCGCTCGGATGATCCTCACCCGGATGGCGGCGCGCGGCTGGTGATCGAAAGGAGCTCGACATGAATTTTCGTGACGTTAACGCGATGATCGAAGAAGGGGAGGGCTTCACTCTCGAATTCAAGCGCCGGATCTCGTCCGCGGAGAAGATCGCGCGGACGCTCATCTCGTTCGCCAACACGAAAGGGGGGACGATCCTCTTCGGCGTCGACGACGACGGGTCCATCGTCGGGGTGGAGAGCGAAAAGTCGGAGGTCGAGCTCATCGAAATGGCGGGCCGGGAGTACTGCGATCCGCAGATCGTACCCATGATCGACATCGTCCCGTTCGACGGCCGCGACGTCATCGTCTGCCACATCTTCGAAAGCAGGACGAAGCCCCATTACTATCTCGGCGGCCAGGACCGCGTCAACGGCGAAAGCACCCGGGTCTATATTCGGGTGAACGACAACACGATGATGGCGAGCCGCGAGGTCGTCAGGATCTTGGAGAACGAGAACCCGGACTCCCCGCCACTGAAGGTCGCGATCGGCGACCATGAAAAGCGGCTCTTTACGCACCTGGAACAGCATACGCGCATCACGCTCAGGGAGTTCGGCCGGCTGGTGAACACGAGCGACCGCCGGGCGTCGCGGATCCTCGTCCGGCTCGTCCGGGCCGGCGTCATCCGGATCCACACGCATGAACGCGAAGAGTACTTCACGCTCGCCTACGAGCCTGGCGCGTAGGTTTCCGTTCCCCGTTCGGCGCGCACGCTTCCCCCCACCCCTCGTCAAGGGGTTTTGTCAAGGGGTTTTCCCTCCCTATTGATGCAAAACAAAAACTTTCTTACATTGGTGCGCGTCTGTGCCAGCGCTGCGAACCCCTTGTCGGGTCGGGCGATCCACGAACAATCCTGGGTGCGACATGGGAACGAAGGACAGCCTCCTCCCGTTTGAGGATTCTCCGGAACTCTTCCGGATCATCACCGAGAGCGTCGATGATCTCATCGCCGTGCTCGACCTGGACGGTCGCCGGCTCTACAACAGCCCTTCGTACGGCAAGATCTTCTCCGGCGCCACCGCAGCGGGCCTCAAGGGGACGGATTCCTTCCAGGAGATCCACCCGGAGGACCGCGAGGCGATCCGCGCACTGTTTCGGGAAACGGCGGCGACCGGCGTCGGACGCCGGGGGGAATACCGGTTCATCCTCCCGGACGGCTCGGTTCGGTTCATCGAGTCCCAGGGAAACGTCATCCGCGACTCGCGCGGCAAACCGCGCTTCATCGTCGTCGTGTCTCGCGACCTCACCGAACGCCGGCAGTCCGAGAGCCGCCTCAGGCTCCTCGCCCACGCCCTGAGCTCCACCAGAGACGGCTTTTCCCTCACCGATTTGGAGGGCAGGATCCTCTTCGTGAACGCGGCCTTCTGCCGGGCGTACGGCTACACCGAGGAGGAACTCACCGGCACGAGCATTGCCGCGACATACGCGGAAAGCAACCCTCAGCGCATCCTCGACGAGATCATTCCCGCGACGATCGCCGGCGGATGGAACGGCGAGATCGCCGGCCGAAGGAAGAATGGGGCAGAGTTCCCGGTCGAGATCTGGACCTCGGCCGTCCCCGACGAGAACGGCGCGCCCGTGGCGCTCGTGAGCATCGCGCGCGACATCACCGAGCGCAAGAAGATCTCCGAACTCTTGCGCAAGGGCGAGCAGCGCTTCCGGTCGCTCATCGAGAACAGCTCGGACGGCATCGCCATGCTGCGCGACGACCTCTCGCCGGTGTACGTGAGCTCCTCCACGACGAAGATCCTCGGGTTCACCGATGCCGATCTCTTCGGAAAGAACCCCTTTAATTTCGTCCATCCCGACGACCGCGCCGCCGCGGAAGCGCAGTTCACGCGTCTGTTGGCCGAGCCCGCGGCGCCGATCTTTGGCCAGTACCGCGTGAAGCACAAGGACGGCTCGTGGCGGTGGGTGGAGGGCATCGGCACGAACCTCCTCCAAGACCCCGGCGTCAACGCCGTCGTCGTGAACTTCCGTGACGTCACCGACCGGCACCGGGCCGAGGAGCAGCTCCGGGAGAACGAGGAGAAGTACCGGCTCCTCTTCGACGCGAACCCCGAGCCGATGTGGGTCTCCGACCACGATACGACGAAGATCGTCGCGGTGAACGACGCCGCGATCGACCGCTACGGCTACAACCGCATCGAGTTCATGGCGATGTCCGTCCGAGACCTCCTGGCCGCCCCGGCCCCCTTGCGCGGCGACGCCCCCCAGCGCTACACCGGGGACCTCTCGGCGAACGTCGCGAGTGTCCGGCACGGCCGGAAGGACGGCACGGTCTTCGACGTCGAGCTCGTGACCCACTCGATCCGGTTCGCCGGCCGGTCCGCAGACCTCGTCATCGCGAAGGACGTCAGCGTCCGGAAGCGCGCGGAGGAGCTCGAGGAGGCGGTCTACCGGATCTCGCTGGCGGCCGACAAGTCGCCGAACCTCGATACGCTCTTCCGGGAGCTCCACGGCATCATCTCGACGGTCATGCCGGCGGGCAACTTCTACATCGCCCTCTACGACGACAAGGAGGAGATGCTCAGTTTCCCCTACTTCGTCGACGAGATCGACGAGCCCGGCCCCCCGACGAAGCTCGGGAAAGGCCTCACGGAATACGTCCTGCGGACCGGGCGATCGCTCCTGGTCGACAAGGAGACCGATGAGCGCCTGCATGCGGAGGGCCATGTCGAGCTCGTCGGGGCTTCGTCCCCGATCTGGCTCGGCGTTCCGCTTATCATCGACAAGACGACCATCGGCGTCATGACGGTCCAGCACTATTCAGACCCGCACGCATACGGCAAGAAGGAACAGCAAGTGCTCGAGTTCGTCTCCTCCCAGGTCGCGAAGGCGATCGACAAGCGGCGCTCCGAGGACGCTCTCAGGGCGAGCGAAATGCGGTACCGAAACCTGTTCGAGCAGAACCCCACCGGCATCTACCGGACGACGCCCGAGGGCCGCGTCGTGATGGCGAACCCGACGCTCATCCGTATGCTCGGATACGGCTCGATGGAGGAGCTCGCGTCGATCGACATCGAGGCCGACGGCGTGGAGTCCGCCTACGAGCGGAGCCGCTTCCGCGAACTCATCGACCGTGACGGCGAGGTCCGGGGCCTGGAGGCCTCATGGCTGAAGAAGGACCGCTCGGTGATCTTCGTCCGGGAGAATGCCCGCGCCGTCCGGGACGCGTCCGGCGCCGTCATCTACTACGAAGGGACTGTGGAGGACATCACGGACCGCAAGCGCCTCGAGCAGCAGCTCCAGCAGGCCCAGAAGATGGAGGGTATCGGCACGCTCGCCGGCGGGATCGCACACGACTTCAACAATCTCCTCGGGATCATCCTCGGTTACACGCAGCTTCTGGAGAGCGACAACGTCACGCCCGAGCGCTTCTCGAAGAGCCTCGACACGATCAAGAAGGCGGTCGACCGCGGGGCGGAGCTCGTCCGGCAGCTCCTGACGTTCGCCCGGAAGGCGGACCCGTCATTCCGGCCGCTCGACGTCAACGAGGTCATCACCGACCTGTCGCAGATGCTCTCGGAAACGTTCGTGAAATCGATCGAAGTGAAGCTCGAACTGGACAAGAACCTGCCGCCGATCTTCGCCGACCGGTCGCAACTCCATCAGGCGATCCTCAACCTCTGCGTCAACGCCCGCGACGCGATGCTCGACGCTCGGAAAGAGCCCCAGGCGGGCGGCATGCTTCTTTTGCGCACTTCGACGGTGCCGGGGTTCAAGCTCCAACAGCGGTTTGGGAAGGCGACGTCGAACGAATACGTCTGCGTTGCGGTGAGTGACACCGGCATGGGGATGGACGAGCAAACGAAGAAGCATGTATTCGAGCCGTTCTTCACGACGAAGGACCTCGGGAAAGGGACCGGCCTCGGCCTGGCGGTCGTCTACGGCGTCATCAACAGCCACCACGCGTTCGCCGACTTCGAGAGCGTCCAAGGGACGGGGTCGACGTTCTACCTCTATTTTCCGGCGACGCTCATCGAGGATCCGGTCGTCGAGATCCATGAGGCGCACGAGGTGGAGGAGGGGAGGTACACGGAGAAGGTCCTCTTGGTCGAGGACGAGGAGATGCTTCGGGAGCTTCTCGCCGGGCTCTTGGCGAGCCAGGGATACGAGGTTCTCACGGCGGAGGACGGCCAGGCGGGCCTGGAGATATACGCCGCGAAGTTCGATTCGATCGCGCTCGTCCTGTCCGACATGGGTCTGCCGAAGCTCGGAGGGTGGGAAATGTTCCAGAAGATGAAGGAGATCAATCCGAGCGTGAAGGCGATCTTGGCCAGCGGCTACTTCGACCCGAACGTGAAGATGGACCTCTTGAAGGCGGGGGCGAAGGATTTCATCCAGAAGCCGTACATTCCCGACCAGATCCTCAAGAGGATCCGGGAGGTCATCGACGAGGAGTCTCCGGACGCGTCGTGACGCCCCCCGACGGGGGAGCCTCTTCCCGGACGATCCGGACGAACTCGAAGAGCGCGATGCCGTACGCGACGGCAGCGTTCAGGGACTGCTTCATGCCGAACATCGGAATGTCGACCGCCAGGTCCGCGCGTCCGATGATCTCCTGGGAGACGCCGGTGATCTCGTTGCCGACGACGAGGCAGAGCGGGAACTCCCCCTTTGTCACCGAATGATACGGAACGCTCCCGCTCGTATGCTCGAGGACGCAGATGCGCGTCCCTTCGGCCTTGAGGCTCTCGATGGCTTCGACGGGGTCCCGGACGTACTCCCAGGGGACCGTCTCGGTCGCGCCCAAGGCCGTCTTCGAGATCTCCTTGCGCGGCGGGTGCGGGGTGTAGCCGGTGAGGATGAGCTTCGCGATCCTTCCGCCGTCGGAGGTCCGGAAGATCGATCCGACGTTGTAGAGGCTCCGGATGTTGTCCAACAGAACGGTGATGGGGAGCCGGGTCTCCGTCTTGAGCCTGTCGGCGCTTAGGCGACGGGCGGCGATCTCGTCATGGGTGAGTTTTTTCATGGTCGGACGTTAATATACGCAATTCGCATCCGATGTTCGCACCTCCCGGACCCACCTCCCCAGTGATTCGCACCTCCAAGTGATTCGCACCTCCCCTTGAAACCTGTTGATTCCAACGGGTCTTTTTCGTATATTTCTCTGCTCAAGAACCCGCTAAAACGCTAAGAATTTGAAGAAATTAGTCATTGCCATCGACGGACCTGCCGCATCTGGCAAGAGTACCACTTCAAAACTGACCGCTCAACGTCTTGGGTATCTCCACATTGACACCGGCGCAATGTACCGCGCCATGACGCTGAAGATCTTGCGCGAGGAGATCGACTCGGCGGACGGCGAAGCGATCTCTCGCATCGCGAAGAAGACCGCCATCCGGCTCGAACTGCACGACGGAGAGCAGCGCGTGTTCCTCGACGGGGAGGACGTGACGACGAAGCTCCGGAGCCAGGCCGTGACGAAGAACGTGAGCGCGGTGAGCATGCTCAGAGAGGTCCGGGACGTCATGGTTCGGGAGCAGCGCAGAATGGGCAAGGACGGCGGCATCGTCCTCGAAGGCAGGGATATCGGCACGGTGGTCTTCCCGAACGCCGATCTGAAGATCTTCATGGTGGCGAAAGTGGAAGAGCGCGCACGCCGCCGTCAAAAGGAAATGCAGCACCAGGGCCAGGCGGTCGAGCTCGAACAGCTGGTCACGGAGATCATCGAACGCGATCAGAAGGACTCCCAAAGGGACATCAGCCCCTTGTGCAAGGCGGAAGACGCGATCGTCATCGACACCTCCAACCTCACGATCGCGGAACAGGTCGACACCATCGTCGAGAAAGCGGAAAAACTATTGCATCATCGGACATGATCGTCACCGTCGACAAGAGCGCGGGATTTTGCTGGGGCGTGATCCGGACGATCGATATCGCCGAATCGGAGCTTGAGTCCCTCAAGACCGGCGAACAGCTCTACGTCCTCGGGGACATCATCCACAATCCGATGGAGATCGAGCGGCTCGAAAAGCGCGGCCTCAAGACGATCACGCACGCCGAACTTGGCTCCGCCAAGAACGGCAAGGTCCTCATCCGCGCGCACGGCGAGCCCCCGGCCACGTTCGACCAGGCCAGGGCGATGGGTGTCGAGCTGGTGGACGCGACCTGCCCGGTGGTCTGGAAGGTCCAAGAGCGCATCAAGAAGTTCTACGACAAGGGTTTTCAGGTCGTCATCTACGGGAAGAAGGACCACGCCGAAGTGATCGGCCTCATCGGCCAGACGAACGGCGAAGCGATCGTCATCAAATCGGTGGAAGAGATCGACCGGCTCGACCTGACGCGGAAGACGGTGCTCTTCTCCCAGACGACGATGGACAAGGCGACCTTCCACGCCCTGAAGCTGGAGATGCAGCGGAAGATCGGTGAACTCGTCGTCGATTCCTTCGAGGAACAAGCGAAAGAGTTCCACGCGAAGGACACGATCTGCGGCCAGGTGTTCGGCCGCGACAAGAAATTGCGAGAGTATGCGGGCCAGAACGACATCATGATCTTCGTCGCGGGCCGGAACAGTTCGAACGGCAAGGTGCTCTTTCACATCTGCCAGGAAGCGAACCCCAGGACATACTTCGTCGAAGTGGCCTCGGAACTGAAGCCCGAGTGGTTCGAAGGGGTCGCGACGGTCGGCATCAGCGGCGCCACCTCCACGCCCCAGTGGCTCATGGAGAGCATCAAGGCTCAGATCGAAGCGCTCACGGTCCCGGCGACGGCGGCCGTTTGAAGATTTTTTTTTCCAGTCATCCTAATTACATACATCAATCACTAACGCACGTTCCCGGACAGGGCCTTTGCGACGCCGAGCCTGATGACTGCTCGCGCACGCACACCCCCCGCCGCGGATCAATGGTCGTCCTTGCTGTAACGGCGGACGATCGACTCTGAAGGAGAAGTAATGGCTGTAGAGCACAATGACGCGACACCCACCATGCATGACGCTATGAAGGCGTCGTCACCGAAACCGGCCGCACCGAAGAAGTTCAGCGTGGCGGACATCGAGGAGCGCGAATACTCCGAACAGGAATACGCCGAGCTCGCCAAATTGTACGACAACACGTTCTCGAGCATCTTTGAAGGCCAGATCGTCAAGGGCAAGATCGTCGCGATCACCGACAGCGGCGTTGCCATCGACATCGGCTTCAAGAGCGAAGGCCTCGTTCCGATCATGGAGTTCCCGAACATCGACGAACTCAACGCCGGGGACGAGGTGGAAGTCTTCCTCGAAAGCGTCGAGAACAAGGACGGCCAGCTTGTGCTCTCCAAGAAGCGCGCAGACTTCATGCGCACGTGGGAGCGCGTCACGCGCTCGTACGAGACCGGCGAAGTCCTCACCGGCAAGATCACGCGCCGGATCAAGGGCGGTCTCGTCGTCGACCTCATGGGTCTCGACGCGTTCCTTCCCGGATCCCAGATCGACGTGAAGCCCGTGCGCGATTTCGACCAGTTCCTCGGCAAGACGATGGAGTTCAAGGTCGCCAAGATCAACCATCCCAATGAGAACGTCGTCGTGAGCCACAAGGTCCTCATCGAAGCCGAGATGCAGGAACAGCGCGGCGCGATCATGAACAGCCTCCAGAAGGGCCAGATCCTCGAAGGCAGCGTCAAGGCCATCACGGACTTCGGCGTGTTCGTCGACTTGGGCGGCGTGGACGGCCTCGTCCACATCACCGACCTCTCCTGGGGCCGCGTGAACCACCCGTCCGAGGTGGTGAAGCTCGACCAGACGATCACGGTGGTCGTATTGGATTTCGACGAAGCGAAGAAGAGGATCTCCCTCGGCCTCAAGCAGCTCCAGCCCCATCCGTGGGAGAACATCGACACGAAGTATCCGGTCACGACGAAGGTCCACGGCAAAGTGGTCTCCTTGGCCGACTACGGCGCGTTCATCGAGATCGAGAAGGGCATCGAAGGCCTCATCCACATCTCCGAGATGAGCTGGACCCAGCACATCAAGCACCCGTCCCAGGTCGTGTCCATGGGCCAGATGATCGATGCGGTCATCCTGAGCCTCGACAAGGACAATAAGAAGATCTCCCTCGGCATGAAGCAGCTCGAGCCCGATCCCTGGCTCAACCTGCTCCAGAAGTACCCCGTCGGATCGAAGCACACCGGCATCGTCCGGAACCTCACGAACTTCGGCGTCTTTGTGGAACTCGAAGAGGGCGTGGACGGACTCGTCCACATCTCCGACCTATCCTGGACGAAGAAGATCCGTCATCCGGGAGAAGTCGTGAAGAAGGGCGACCGCCTCGATATCGTCATCCTCGGCATCGACGTGGAACAGCGCCGGATCTCCCTCGGGCACAAGCAGGTGAAGGAGAACCCCTGGGACGCGTTCGCCGAAGCGTACAAGACCGGCACGGAAACCTCCGGCAAGGTCGTTCGGATCATCGAGAAGGGCGTCATCGTCGAGATGCCGTTCGGCGTGGACGGGTTCGTTCCCGCCTCCCAGCTCGCGATGAGCCAGGTCAAGACGATCGCCGACGTGTTCCACGTCGGGGACGATCTCCCGCTGAAGGTCATCGAGTTCGACAAGGACAGCAAGAAGATCGTCCTGTCGGTCGTCGAGTACCTCAAGGGGAAGGAACAGCAGGCCATCGACGAGTACGCTTCGAAGCACAAGCTGCCCCCCATGACCATCCGGGATGTGGCGAGCGGCTCCGGGAAGCACGCGGAACAGGCTCCCGAGGGCCTGAACGACCAACCCCCGGCGTCGGAGTTCATGATCTGACGATCCACTCGCGACAGGAACAGATGCAAAGAGTTGTCTTTCTAGACAACTCTTTGTATTTTTAACCCATGCGGACCATCGCCCTCCATACCCTCGGCTGCAAACTCAATTTCGCGGAGACCTCCACGATCGGCAGGACATTTGCCGAGGCGGGATTCACCGTGGTGGACGAGCACGAACCGGCCGATGTGTTCCTCCTCAACACGTGCAGCGTCACCGAGAGAGCCGACCGGGAATGCCGCCAGGTCGTCCGCCGGGCCTTGCGAACCTCGCCCGGTGCCTACGTCATCGTCACCGGATGCTACGCGCAGCTCGACCCGGAAGCGATCGCCGCGATCGGCGGGGTCGATCTCGTCGTCGGGACACGCGACAAGTTCCGCGCACTGGAGCTCGCCGGGGGGTTCGAGAAGAAGGGCCTGCCGCAGGTGTTCGTCTCGTGCATCGACGAGGCGGAGTCGTTCGACGCGGCGTACGCCGCCGATGCCGACGGCAGGACGCGGGCGTTCCTCAAGGTCCAAGACGGATGCGACTTTCACTGCGCGTTCTGCACGATCCCGCTGGCGCGCGGCGAAAGCCGGAGCGTACCGGTCGCTCAGATCGTTCGGCAAGCGCGCGAGATCGCGTCGAAGGGGTTTCGGGAGATCGTTCTGTCGGGCGTGAACGTCGGAGATTACGGCCGCCAGTTCGGATTGTCGCTCCTCGACCTTCTCCGTGCGCTCGAAGAGGTGGAGGGCGTGGATCGGTACCGCGTCAGCTCCATCGAGCCGAACCTCCTCACGCCCGCGGTCGTCGACTTCATGCTCGGCTCAGAGAAATTTTGCAACCACTTTCACATCCCCCTGCAAAGCGGGAGCGACGCGATCCTCAGAGCCATGCGCCGGCGCTACGATACGCGCCACTACCGGGATCTCGTCGATTATATCCGCGCCGCCGATGCGTTCGCCGGGATCGGTGCGGACGTCATTGCGGGTTTTCCGGGGGAGACCGATGCGCTCTTCGACGAGACGTACCGATGTCTTGCCGAGACGCCCGTCTCGTACCTCCATGTGTTCACCTACTCCGAGCGGGAGAACACTCCCGCGACCGGCCTTTCCGGCGCGGTGGAGCCGAAGGAGCGCTTCGGCCGAAGCGACCGATTGCGGATGCTCGGCCAGAAGAAGCGCCACGCGTTCCACGCATCCGTCCTCGGCTACAGGTCGAGCGTCTTGTTCGAGCACGCCGCAGGCGGCGGGACGATGTCGGGGCTCACGCCGAACTACATCCGGGTGAAGGTCCCAGGCGACCTTTCCCTTGCGAACCGATTCGCCGAGGTGACGCTCACCCGGGCGGAGGACGATTTCTGCCACGGCGCACTCGTCCAGGCACCTGAAGCACACACACGAAAGGCATTGATGGCCGCTGGCTACTGAGTACAATCCATCAATGTTCCACCATCTTCCTTCTGGTCCTATGAAAACGACATTCTTGCTCCTTCTTCTTGCGGCACAAACGCTCGTGGCGCAGACGCGAACCGTCTCGACGGCGCGCAGCGACTTCTTTCCGGTTCAAACGGGGCATGCGGGCCTTGAGGGCCTTGCCCCCGTGCGGGAGGACGTCCTCCAGGGCGGGTCTTCCGCCGAGCGCAAGAGCATCGGGCTCGCCGCGGTCTACTCGCTCCTCCTTCCTGGGATGGGGGAACTCTACGTCGACCGGTACGACATGGGCAAGTATTTCACGATCGCCGAGGGGGCGCTCTGGGTGGGGCTCGCTGGCGTGAACCTCCATGCGAACTCGATGCAGGATGACGCGCGTCGGTACGCGGCGGAGCACGCGGGTACGCCCTTCACCGGCAAGAACGACCAATACTTCGTTGACATCAGCAACTTCAACACTATCTACCAGTTCAACGAACAGGTCCTCAGGGACCGCAACCCCCAGAAGCTCTACGACCCCATGTCGTCCGACTACTGGTCCTGGGACAGCGACGCGAACCGGAATCTCTTTCGCGATCAGCGCGTCGCCGCCGACAAGATGTTCAATAACACCCGGTTCGTCGTCGCCGCGATCGTCGTGAACCACGTCGTCAGCGCCATCAACGCGGCACGGCTCGCCTTTTCGCACAACCGGAACATCGATCATGCCGGCCTCATCGACATCCATGCCGACCTCCTCGGGACGCTCTCGCGCCCCGACGGCGTGATGCTCACCGTCTCCCGCCGGTTCTAGGCGCCTGACCCCTGATCCGGCCGCTTCCCGTACCATCGGGTGACGGGCAAAGCGCGGCCGAGACACTCCATGCGAAACATCAAGCTCATACTCGAGTACGACGGTTCACGCTACGCCGGATGGCAGAGGCAGGAGAACGCCCTCACCGTCCAGGAGGCCCTTGAGCAGTCCCTCCGGCAGATCCTGCGCGAAGAGACGGCCGTCATCGGCGCCGGGCGCACGGACGCCGGCGTCCACGCGCGGGGACAAGTGGCGAACTTCCGGACGGAGCGTACCTTGACCGGACACGAACTCCTCGGCGGCCTCAACGGGCTTTTGCCGGAGGATATCGTCGTCCACGACGCGCAGGACGTGCCGATGGAGTTCCATGCGCGCTTCAGCGCCCGGGCCCGGTCGTACAGCTATGCGATCACCCGACGTCCGAGCGCGCTCGCTCGCGCGACGTCCTGGCACGTGAAGTTCGACCTGAGCGTCCCCCTGATGGACGCGGCCGCGCAGGCCGTCGTCGGCACGCACGATTTCCGGTCGTTCTGCCGCGCGAACTCCGGCGTGGAACACCACCGGTGCGACGTGCGCGAGGCCTCCTGGTCTGAGGATGGAGCGCTCGTACGGTTCACGATCACGGCCGACCGGTTCCTCCACGGCATGGTCCGGGCCCTCGTCGGCACGATGGTGGACGTCGGGAGAGGCTACACGCCGCCGGAAGACTTCCAGTTGATCCTCGCGTCCAACGACCGCCAAGAGGCGGGCATGTCGGCGCCCCCGCACGGCCTTATTCTGGAGCGCGTGACGTATTAAGGCCCCCCCCAGCCCGCTGTTGAATCCCACCGGCTTTTGATGTACATTACACCCGCAAACGATGATACTGCCCCTCCATACGGCCCTTTTGTAACACATGGTGACGCAAGCCATCGGTAATTTCATCTTTATCCTCCTTTTGGTCTTTGCCAACGGTTTTTTTGTTGCCGCGGAATTTGCGATCGTCAAGGTCCGCTCCTCCCAGATCGCCACTCAGCTGAAGATCGGCCACCGCCGCGCGCTCCTCGCGATGAACATCGTCGACCATCTCGACGCGTACCTTTCCGCGACGCAGCTCGGCATCACGCTGACGAGCCTCGGCCTCGGCTGGGTCGGCGAGCCGCTTTTGGCCGACATGATCGTCGGCCCGCTCTCCGTCATGGGCGTCGTGAGCGACCAGGCGGTGCACGCGATCGCATTCGGCATCAGCTTTGCGATCCTAACGTTCCTCCACATCGTTCTGGGCGAGCTCGCCCCGAAGTCGCTTGCGATCCAGTATCCCGAGACGACGACGCTCGTCATCTCGTTCCCCCTGCAGGTCTTCTACCGCGTGTTCCGGCCCGCCATCTGGGTCCTCAACACGACGGCGAACGCGTTCCTCCACCTCCTTGGGATCTCTCCGTCGAAGGCGAGCGAACTGTTCCATTCGGCAGAGGAGCTCCAGCTCATCGTCGCGGAAGGAGCGAAGACGGGCGTGCTCAATAAGACGGAACAGGAACTCATCTCGAGCATCTTTGAGTTCTCGGCCACGACGGCCAGGGAGATCATGGTGCCCAGGCCCGACATGATCGCCATCGAGCATGCGACGCCGAGGGAGGAGATCATCCGCATCGTCACCGAGGAGGGGTACTCCCGGATGCCGGTGTTCCACGAATCGATCGATAACATCATCGGCATCATCCACACCAAGGACCTCATCAGCCTCCTGGAGCACCGGGACCTCATCGTCCTGGACGACATCATTCGGCCCGCGCACTTCGTCCCCGAGACGACGAAGATCAGCCAGCTCCTGCGCGAGATGCAGCAGCGGAAGCTCTCCATGGCGATCGTCATCGATGAGTTCGGCGGGACCCAAGGGATCATCACGATGGAGGACATCCTCGAGGAGATCGTCGGGGAGATCCACGACGAGTACGACGAGGTCCTCAAGGACGTCGAGCAGTCCGCCGACGGCTCCTCGATCGTCAACGCCCGGATCAACATCGGCACGTTCAACGAGAAGTTCGGCGTCGAGGTCCCCGAAGCCCCCGAATACGAGACACTCAACGGGTTCCTCGGCTCGGTGACCGGACGGATCCCGGAGCTCAACGAGGAGATCGCGTTCGGGCCGCTTCTCTTCACCGTCCTGAAGAAGAGCCAGCGCCGGATCCGGCTCGTCCGCGTCCGAAAATCGCCCGTCCCCGCACCGCCGGCCCCCTGACAGGGGTCCCGTCTGGCTGGTCCTTCCGCGCGCCTTTCCGTGCGCCTCGTCGTCTTGATTCGGAGGGGAATAATGCGTACCATGAACTCGCGAACCGCGATGAGGACCATGCTCGACAGAGTGACGGAACAGCTGAAAGAGTTCACGGGGAACTCCCGCAAAGGGATCTCCGACGTCCTCGTCTCCCTCGTCCCCCAGGCGACGAAGTCGCTCCTTGGTTTTCTCTCCTCGATCCTCCTTGCCCGCGGCCTCGGCCCCGGCGGCATGGGCCAGTATGCTCTCGTTCAGAGCGTCGCCGACACCGTCGCGACCCTCTCGGATCCGGGCACGAGCCAGACGGCGATCCGGTACGCCTCCATCGCCGCCGCACATCACGACACGCAAGGGCAATTCGCGGTGATCCGCTGGGCGTTCCGGCTCCGGCTTCTGAGCGTCGCGGGGATCGCGCTCGCCGTCTTCTTCGCCATTCCGTCGATCGCTGAGAACCTCTGGCACAGCGTAGCGCTGACGCCGCTGCTCAGAGTCGGGCTCCTCACGGCGATCTTCGTTTCCCTGGGGTCCGTCCCGGTCATCTATTTCCAGTCGCTCAAACGGTTCGGCATGAACGCGTTGATCCTGACGGGCCAAGGGGTCATGACCTTCGGCGGCCTCGCGGTGCTGTTCCTCATGGGACTCCTCACGGTCGACCGCGTCATCGTCGTTTCGGTATGCGCGGCCGGGGTCGCGGCGCTCGCCTCCGCGGCACTTCTGCCCCGGAAGGCGATCCTTCCGGACCATGCGCCGTCGTTCCGGCCGGCGTCCGCATTGCGCCGGTTCTGGAAGCTACCCGCGGCCGCGCGGAGGCCTGCGGGCGAGCTCGAGGAGGCGGGGGCGGAGAAGTTCGCATTCTATCTCCTCCTGTCGACGATCATTGTGATGATCACGGTCCGGCTCGACCTGTGGCTGATGGGGATCTACCTCGAGCAGAGCCAGATCGGCCTCTACAACATCGCCTCCCGGACGGCACTCCCGCTCATGTTCCTTCTGACGGCCTTGAGCACCGCGCTCTGGCCGAGGGCTTCCGCCGTCACCACGGTGAACGAGGTCCAAGCGCTCCTGAAAAAGACGCTCAAAGTGAGCATCGCCGTTTCGGCCGCCGGCGTCGTCTACGCCATCGTCGTGCCGCTCCTCATTCCGCTCCTCTTCGGGGGGGCGTACGAGAAGAGCGTCCTTGTCGCGCAGATCATCTCCCTCGGGTACTGCGTCGCCATCCTCGCGAACCCGATGACGATGGTCGGGTACAGCTTCGGCATGGCGAAGGTCTACTGGATCGTCAACCTCCTGCAGCTCGTCGTCGTCTTCACTCTCCTTGTCCTCTTCCTGCCGAAGTACGGGGTCAACGCGGCGGCCCTGACGTTCGTGGCGAACAATCTCGTCGGCGGCCTCATCAGCGGCTCGCTCGTCCTCAGGAAGGCCCGCCGGCTCCGCTCCGGGACGGGCGCGGTGGCGTCATGAGGGCCCAAGAAGGATGCCGAACATGACCGGCGCTCCGGCGAAGGACCTTCGTGAATTTTACGAGCATGCATACGAACGCGCCGCGGCCGCCGCGCCGCTCGTCGAAGAACATGATTTCATGTACGGCCAGGTGATCGGCGAGATCAAGGGGTATCTCCGCGCAAACGTGCGCGCGCTCGACCTCGGATGCAACGACGGAGCTCTGAGCCTCTTCATGGCGGGTCGAGGCTGCCGGGTTCTGGGCGTCGATCTGGCGGAGAACGCGGTCGAGACCGCCCGGGCCGGCGCGGAACATCACGGCGTCTCCGGAGCCGAATTCCGCCAACTTGACTTCGTCCGCGACTGGAGCGAGACCCAGGTGTTCGATCTCGTCCTGTGCAGCCATGTCATCGAGCACGTCCCCGACGACGAAGCATTCTTGCGGCGGGTCTGCTCCTCCTTGAAGCCGGGCGCGACCCTCGTCCTATTCACCCCTACCCTGCATTCGCTCCTCTACCGATCGTACAAAGCGCTGGGGAGGCCGTTCCCGTTCGACGAGGAGGTCGGTCACCTCCGCCGGTATGACAAAGCAGCTCTGACCGCTTTGGCCGAGCGCGCCGGCTTCGCCGTGGAACGCTTGGCATACCTCGACAGTCCTCTGAGAGAACTCTGCATCATACCGAAGCCGCTCCGGAAGCTTCAGCGGGTCCTATCGCTGCCCGGCGTACGTTCGGCCTTCAACGCTCTCGACCGCCTCGTCGCGAAGGCGATATGCCCCGCCACGATCTGCATCCACGCCAAGCGCGCCCAATGACGCCCGACGGGACGAGGACTTCCGCGCCGACGCGGTATGTCATGATCACCAAGTCGTACGCGCCCCTGACGGGCGGGGTCGAACGCCACGTCGGTGGGGTCCACCAGGCGCTCGGCAATCTCGGCCTCTCCGGACGGATCGTCGTCCTCCACCGGAGCCCGGCTCCGGAGGGGTTATCGTCCGGCGTGGAGTGGATCCGCTTTCCCGCGGGACTCTCACGGGCCAGGATCTTCGCCCGGCCCGCTGCGATCGTCGCGCTTCTGCGAACCCTTGGTCGCGACCGCACGGCTGTCCTCCATTTCCATGACGCGGCAACGCTTCACCCGTTCCTGCCCCTGCTGCGAGCCGCGGGGCTCCTCCGAAAGACGTACATCACCTTCCACGGGTGGGAGGGGAAGTTCCCCCCCGAGCCGACGGTCATACGGCAGCGCCAGGAGTGCGAACGCGCCGCCGTCGGAACGATGCTTGTGGGAGAGTTCATCCGCCGGTGGTATGGCGCGAAAGGGGACGTTGTCACCTATGGCGCCGCCGACGTGAAGACGCTTGCGCAATTTCCGGCGGTTGCCTCCGGCGAACCGCTGCGCGCGGCGTACGTCGGAAGACTTGAACCGGACGCGGGCCTTCCTATCGTTCTCGACGCCTTCCGCCGGTTGAGGGGCATGCCGGGCGCGCCGATACGTCTTTCCGTCTTCGGTTCCGGGAGCCTCGAGTCCCTTGTTCGGAAGGAACAAAGGGGGAACGTGACGCTCGAACCCGCGCTTGGGGACATCAGAGAGGTCTACCGGTCATTTCCGATCATCTTCGCCTCGGGATATCTCACGATCCTCGAGGCCTTGTGCGCCGGCCGCGTCGTCTTCGCATGTTATGACAACCCCCTGCGCAAGGAGTATCTCACGCTTCACCCGGCAGCGTCGTCATTCTATGTGTGCGGCAGCGCGGCCGCGGTGGCGGACGGACTCATCGACTGCCGCGACGCGTTCTCCGACGTCCTCTCGCGGTGCGGTCCGGGCTGGACCTGGGCCCGGGAACAGTCGTGGGAACGGCTCGCGGGCGAATACCGGTCGCTCTGGAGCGCCCATGAGTGAGGACCGGGTCTCGCTCATCGCCACGGTGTTCAACGAGGCCTCGTCGGTCGAGACGCTCGTTCGGTCCGTCGCCGCGATGGACCGGCTCCCGGACGAGTTCGTCGTCGTCGACGCAGGGTCGACGGACGGGACCGCCGAGATCCTCCGCACGCTCGGCGCGGAGCATCCCTGGCTCCGGCTCGTTGTCGAGCCGGGGTGCAATATCGCTCGGGGGAGGAACGTCGCGATCGGCCGCGCCTCCCACGCGCTCATCGCGATGGTCGACGCGGGCTGCATCGTGGACCGGCAGTGGCTCGCCAAATTGTGCGCCCATCTCGAGCTCCATCCGGAAGCCGGCATCATCGGCGGGTGGACCGCCGTAAGGCCGGGAAACCGGTTCGAACGGTGGGTGTCGCTCTTGCAGGTCCCTGTCGAGGCGGTCGACCGGTCGACCTTTCTCCCATCGGCCCGCTCGGCGCTTGTCCGGAGGAGCGCCTGGGAGGCTGCGGGAAAGTTCCCGGAGGACCTGACACTCGCCGGGGAGGATACCCTCTTCATGGTTCGGGCGAGGGACTCAGGCGTTGTCATGCTGTTTGAGCCGGAGGCCGTTGTCACATGGCAGCCCCAGCGCAGCATAGGGGCGTACCTCCGCCAATACCACCGCTACGGGATCGGGGACGGCGAAGCGCATCTCCACGCCTGGCTGAACCTGAAGCTCTTCATTCTCTGCCTGTCGCCCGTCGCGCTCGTCGCAGGACTCTTTGTTGATTACTACCTCAGCCTGCTCGCGCTCATCGTGCTCGTGATGTCGTACGGGAGGATCATCGCCCCGTTGCGGCCGGCATCGGTCTCACCATTACAGATGATCCCTGCGTACGGGTTCTTCCTCCTCACGCAGTGGTTCCAGGTCTCGGGCTATATTCGAGGCAGGCTCAGGCCTGCTCGGCGCGGAGCGCCGCCGCGGATCGCGGCGTGCATGTTCGGCGGATTGGACCGCGTTCCGCCCGTCCTGAACGAAGGAATGAGCCTCGCCGGCCATGGGTGCCGGGTCGACGTGCTGGGCCTCCGGTACGATATGGGCCAGCTGGTCCGGGAGACGGTCGCCCCGGGGTTCCGGCTCCGGCGGCTGGGGCTTGTGTCGAGGAAGCTCTTCGGCGACCACGACCACTTCGAGCTCATCCGGTACGCCGAGATGGCTTTCCGATCGTTCTGGTGGTGCTTCTTCGCCAATGCGGACCTCTATGTGGCGCACGACCTCATCGCGCTCCCGTACGTCTATCCCGCGGCCCGGCTCCGGGGGAAGCCCGTCGTCTACCGGGCGCACGAACTCTGGTCCGAGCAGAAGAAGGACTTTCCCCGGGCGAAGTTCTGGCGATCACTCGACAGGTGGTTCTCCGCGCGTGTGGACCTCATTATCGTCCCCGAGATCAACCGGGCGCACATCTACCAGGACGAATACGGAGCGAAATGCCTCCCGACGGTGATCTTCAACTGCTCGAAGACTGTACCGAGGCCCTTGCACTCCCCCTTGCCGCAGTTGCTCCGAGACCGGGGCCTCGACGCGCGGTTCATTGCCTACTTCCACGGCGGGATCAGCGCCGAACGCTCCCTCGACGCAGCCGTCGAGGCGGTCGCCATGCTTCCCGCGGACGCTGTCCTGGTGCTCGTCGGGTCGATGGAACGGCCGTTCGCCGACTGGCTCGCCGCATCGCCTGGGGCACAGCTGCTCGGGAAGCGGCTCGTCCATCTCGGGGCGGTGCCCCACGGAACGCCCCTGTTTGAACTGTGCGCCGGCGCGCACGCCGGCCTCGCCTTTACAACGGGCGCCTGCCGGAACAACGAGTACAACGTCACCGCCACGAACAAACTCTTCGAATACATGATGTGCGCCGTTCCGCTCGTGACCTCGGGCTTCAAAGGCTTCAGGGAGTTCGTCGAAGGCCAGGAGATCGGCCTCTGCGTGGATCATGCCTCGCCGGCAGGGATCGCCGCAGCCTTGAGGCGCATGTATGACGATCCGGTGGCGGCCCGGTCGATGGGCGAGCGCGGTCGCGTATTGGCCGAGGAGAGGTACAATTGGGACAAGGTCGCGCCCGCACTGGTCGCGGCCTACGGCACGCTTCTCGGAAGGGATCTCGGATGACCGGTACGCCGCTTTTTTCCGTCATCATACCGACATTCAACCGGAAGGAGACGCTCGTTGAATGCCTCTGCTCCCTCGGTCTGCAGTCGCTTGATGCTGGGCGCTTCGAGGTCATCGTCGTCGACGACGGATCGACGGACGGGACCGAAGCGGCGGTCCGCGCCGCCTCGGGCGGGCTCGGGCCCCGCATCACGTTCCTTCGGCAAGCGCAGCAAGGGCCGGGCAGTGCTCGCAACCTCGGGGCGCGCAGCGCCGCGGGGAGCATCCTCGCGTTCACCGAGGACGACGTCCGGATCGACGCACGGTGGCTCGAGCGCGCCGAAGGCTACTTCGCCGACGGTTCGGTCAGCGCGGTCGAAGGCAGGACGCTCCTCGGCGAGGCGTCCGACGACCTCCGGCTCCTGGAAACGGGCCGGCAGCTGGGGTTCGTGCCGTGCAACTGGTTCGTCCGCGCCGTTGAGTTCCTATCCGTCGGCGGCTACCGGCCGGAGTACTTTGACGCGGCAACGAAGCTCTACTTCCGTGAGGATGCCGACTTCGGGTTCCGGCTCCTTGAGTCCGGAAAGCGCGTCCTGTTCGCCGACGACGTCTTGGTGACGCATCCCGCGCTTTACCGTTCGGGGTCCGACTTTCTCCGTCACGCCCGCCGGTACTACTTCGACGCGCTCCTCTACCGGGAGCATCCGCAGCTCTATCGGTCCATGATCGAGGTGAAGCGGCTCGCCGGCGTCACCATTCGGAGGCCGTTCCATTATCTCTGCGCGGTATATATCGCGGGCCTCGGCGCATGCTGCGCCGGGGGCATCCTCGGTTCGTTCGGCGTTGCGGGGACGTCGCTCGCGGTGGCCGCCGCGAGCTTCGCGGCGCTCTGGTACCGGTATGAACGGCGCACCCCGCATCTCTCTAACCTGCCGGTCTTGCTCAGGCTGCCGTTCGTCTACTTCGGTGCGCTCCTCCGGGGGTGCGCACGGTTCGGGAGTTTCGGCGCCCTCTGGTAGGGGATGTTGAAAGGAGTTTTTTTTCCTTATATTATACGCGCCAAAGAACCTACTTTTATTGCAGGACCATGCGTCAAAACACCGCCGTCGTCATTTTCGCCCGTACGCCGCAGATCGCCCGCCGGAGCCCCGTGGAGCCGTTCGCTTCGCTTGCGTGGGACGACCTCGACGCGTTGTTCACTGCATTGCTCGGCGACACGATCCAGAACGTCTGCCAGCTCGCCGAGCTGGACGTGCTTCTCTTTCGGAACGAGAAGGAGTTCGCCGACGAGTTCATCGCGCCGTTCACATCGCGCGTCCGGTGCTGTGATCTTTTGGAAAAGCCCTTCGCCCAGGAGGTGGAGCATGCGGTCGAGAGCGCCTTCGGCGAGCATTACCACAAGGTCCTCGTGCTCCTAGAGAACAATCCCGTCGGCATCCCCTTGCGGATCCGCCGTATGCTCGATCAGCTCGGCCAGGAGGACGACTGCGTCGTCTTCGGCCCGAGCGTCGACGGCAGGTGTGCGTCGATCGGCATGAAGGCGAACCACAGCTGGATCTTCGACGACGAAGGGGGGGACTCGCTCGTGAAGCCGCACCTCCTCTTGGAGCGGCTCTGCACGCTTGAGACGCTCATCGTTCCCCAGCGCGCGATGTACCTCCTCGATTCCGGCGCGAATCTCGCCCGCTTTCGCGAGGAGCTTGAGGGGGTAGCGGAGCGCAACGGGGAGTTCCCCCGCAGGACGTACGAGATGTTCAAGGCCTTCGAGAAGAAGTACAAGACGCGAAAGGCCTCGCGATGAGGATCGGCATCTACGGCGGGACGTTCAATCCGATGCACATCGGCCATCTCATCGTCATTGAGAGCGTCCGCGAGCAGCTCCAGTTCGACCGTCTCCTGTTCATCCCCTCGGCGAATCCCCCCAACAAGAGCGATCCTTCGCTCGCGCCGGCCTCCGACCGCCTCCAGATGGCTCGGCTCGGAGTGGAGGGGAACCCGGATTTTGAGGTCTCGGACATCGAAACGAACCGCGGGGGCATCTCCTACACCGTTGATACGCTCAAGAGCCTTTCGGCCCTCTACCCCCGGGCCACGCTTTCCCTCATCATCGGGGCGGACAACCTCATCGAGTTCCAGACCTGGAAATCTCCGAATGAGATCGTCGACCGGGCGGAACTCGTCGTCATGAACCGGCCCGGGTACGCCGTTCAGGGGGCAAAGAGCGAGCTCTCCCGCCTCGCGAAGCATGTGAACGTCCCGCAAATCGGCGTTTCCGGAACGGATATCCGCCGCCGCGTCAAATTGGGTAGATCGATCCGCTACCTTGTCCCCCGCACCATCGAGGAATACATCCGCCAGAAGGGTCTGTACCGCATTTGATTTGGTACTTTCGGGAAAACTCTTTACCTTATTAGGAGTTCCCTGTCCCCTAGGTACATTCCGGAGAAACGCATGCGTTCGTACCGCCTCATCAGCTTCCTCGTCTTGTTCAGTCTTCTGGCTTCCACCGCACCTTCCAATGTTCTGCGGAAGGCCTCACCTGCCCCTCTCGGACCGAACGGTGAGATCGGACGCGAGAAAAAGACGCGCGAGACGAGCCTCTATCTTCCCGACCGCGTCATCGTCAAGCTCCGGCCATCGGCCCTCTCGTCGAAGGCGGCGCAGACCTTCGGCGTGCCGTCGTTGGACGCCTTTGTGACCCGGTACGGGTCGCAGTCCGTCTCCCGGATGTTCCCGGAACACTCCGTCCCCGTGAAGAAGAACGAGATCGACCTGTCCTCGATCTATGTCGTCCGGTACGGCTCTCCCATAGATGCCTTCGCGGTCGCCGAAGAGCTCTCTCGGCGCCCCGAAGTGGAGTACGCGGAGCCGAGCTTCGTCTACCAGACAAGCGGAACCACCGTTTTTACGCCGAACGACACGAGTTTTTCGCAGCAGTGGCATCTCCTGAAGGTCCGCGCGGACTCCGCCTGGAGCCTCTCGCAAGGGGATACGAATGTGGTCATCGGCATCGTTGATACTGGCGTCCAGTGGGACCATCCCGACCTCGCCGCAAACATCTGGATCAACCCGGGGGAGTCCGGCCCCGACGGCCTCGGCGGGGACAAGAGCACGAACGGCATCGATGACGACGGCGACGGCAAGATCGACGACTGGCACGGGTGGGACTTCGGCGGGGCGGACTTCAACGCGCCGGTCGCGGACAACAACCCGTCGCCCATCCGGTCGAGCCACGGCCACGGCACGCACACCGCGGGGCTCGCCTCGGCCGTAACGAACAACGTCACCGGCATCGCGGGCATCGGGTTCAAGTGCAAGATCCTCGCCGTGAAGGCCTCCTCCGACAACGACCTGCGGGGCTCCGGCGGGGCGCCTTTCATCACGGCCGGATTTGAAGGGATCATCTACGCGGCCGACATGGGCGCGAACATCATCAGCTTGAGCTGGGGCGGCTCGGGGTTCTCGTCGTTCGAGCAGGACATCATCAATTACGCGACCGGCAAGGGCGCGCTCATCGTGGCGGCGGCAGGAAACACCGGCAGCGCGGCCGATCCCCAGTACCCGGCGAGCTACGACAATGTCATGTCCGTCGCGGCAACCCAGATCAACGCGGACCTCAAGGCGACCTACTCGAGCTACGGAGAGCATGTCGACGTCTCGGCACCCGGCGGCGACGGGTTCGTCCAAACGACGCAGATCCTCAGCACGTATTATCCCAGCACGTACGCCTACATCACGGGAACGTCGATGGCGACCCCGCTCACGGCAGGGGCCGCGGCGCTCGTGAAGTCGTATTTTCCCGCCCTCTCGATGGCGCAGGTCGGCGAGCAGCTCCGCGTCACCTGTGACGATATTTACACCGCGAACAGCTCGTACAAGTACAAGCTCGGCAAAGGACGCATCAACGCATACCGGGCTCTTACGGTCACCTCGCCGTCGGTCCGGATCTCGAACATCATTGCGAAGGATTCCGTCGGGGGGAACAACAACGGGACGTTCGAGCCTAATGAGGATGTCTCAATCTCGATGACACTTCTGAACTACCTCCAGGCGTCGTCGTCGTCGGCCACAGCGACCCTGACGACGGCGAACCCGTTCATCACCGTCACGACCGGCTCCTTTCCGTTCGGTGTGCTCGGGACGATGGCCTCGGCGAACAACGGCGCGGCGCCCTTCAAGGTCCACGTCCTTCCGGGCATCCCGTCCTCCACGATCGTGCCGTTCCTCCTCACGATCACCGATGGTGCGTACGTCGATCATTTCGAATTCTCGCTCTTCTTCAATCCGACGTACGCCACGCATTTTCTCAACAATGTCGGCGTGACGCTCACGAACAACGGGAAGGTCGGGTTCAACGACTTCCCGAACAACGTCCAGGGGGTCGGGTTCGTCTTCAACGGCCAAAACCAGCTCTTCGAGGGAGGGCTCATGGTGGGGAATTCCCCGGCGAAGCTCGTCGACGTCGTCCGAAACCCGACCGCGGCCCAGGACGTGGACTTCGGCTCGAGCGTCATCTATGACATGAAGACCCCGGGAACGATCTCCGGCCAGGACGGGAGCACGGTCTTCACCGACGGACCGGCGGTCGCGACGAACAAGCTCGGCATCCAGGTGAACATGTACTCGTACGAGTTTCCGAGCGCACCGGACGACGACTACGCCATCGTGCGCTACGACATCAAGAACACGAACGCGACGGCGCTCACCGGCGTCTTTGCGGGGCTCTTCCTCGACTGGGACATGCAGGCTCCGAACAACCGATCCGATGCGTACAACTTCAACCACACGTGGTACGACGGCTCGCGCAACCTCGGCTACGCCTGGTATGATACGACGGGCCTGACGACCTACTCCGGCGTACGGGTCCTCGAAGGGACGGCGGGGTTTCGGGGGCTCGTGAACTCCACGACGATCGACCTTTCTCGGGCGTCGAAATTCGCATGGCTGAGCGGGGGCGTCGTCACCGATACCACGCTTGGTGACGTGCATTTCGTGGTCTCGTCCGGGCCGTTCGACATACCGGCCGGGGGGACGCAGATGCTCGCCTTCGCGCTCGCTGGCGGCGACGGACTCTCGGACCTGCAATCGAACGCCGACGCGGCCGCCGCAAAATGGGCGTTCATCAAGACGCTCCTCGACGTCCCGGCAGGGGACCGCGGGTTGCCGAGCGTGTATGCGCTCCGGCAGAATTATCCGAATCCCTTCAATCCGTCGACGATCATCACGTACGATCTCCCGGAGGCGAGCGTCGTCTCGCTGAAGGTCGTCAATATGCTCGGGCAGGAAGTGGCGGCGTTGGTCGTGAACGAGGAGGAAACGGCGGGAACGCACCGCGTCCGGTTCGACGGTTCGGGGCTGGCGAGCGGGGTCTATTTCTACCAATTGCGCGCGGCGAGCCGGTCGGCTACGGGGGCTGCGGGCTTCAGTGACGCGAAGAAACTACTGCTGGTGCGGTAAAGGAAGTGACGTGGGGTGTGAAGAAAAGCTCTGCCGGGAACGGCAGGGCTTTTTTTTGCTCTCGTCTGTTACTTTGCAGCGGCGTGCATGATGAGCGCGCCGAGATAGAAGCCGAACCAGAACGTGAATCCAACGAGGACCCAAAAGCTCTGGAACTTCACTTGCGCAGCTTTGGACTTCGCTGGCACAGCAGCAGGCGTATCCTCGTCGCGGCGGAGAACCCGGAACATAGTAGTATCTAGAAGATAGATGTGAGAAAGCTCAGCGTAGCGCTGAGTGGTGCGTAAACGAGAATTCTGGTGTTGGAGATACGCTGGTGAAGCGGGGTACTACATCTGTAATCTACGCATAATTTCTGAAAAGTCAAGGGCTTGGAAGTCTGAAATTGAGGAAAGCGTGCTCGTGCTGAATTTTGCTTCTGACGGGCCTGCGAAAGGCATTTCGAGCGCTGCGGCGGTCGGGCGGTGGGGGTGAACATTGCTTGACAATCCACCCCCAATTCTGTAACATGAAGGAGGCTGATGGCAGCCACTCTCCTCGAGAAGGGGCGATATGTGCGTGCGGACGGCGTGTCTCACAAAGGCGATTCACCGATACAGCGGCAAATGGCATATGGCGGCAGGGGTCCGGTCTTCAAAGGACGCCTCTGTCCGCGGCCCGCGTTCGATCTGAGTGCACACCATGAGCAAAAGGGGTCCAACATGAAGTTGTCACGCGACGAAGAGCGTCTCCAGCCGGCGATCTTGTCGATCGGCACGGCGCTGCCGTCAGGGAGGTATTCCCAGGAAGAGATCTACCAGATGATCTGCTCGTGCGCGGAGCCCTACCGCAATCCCCGGATCGAGCAGCTTTTCATGAACTCGGACATTGACTTCCGGCATCTCTACCTCTCCAGGGAGAGCTTCACGGGCCAGGAAAGCTCCGGGGAACTCAACGCCCGGTTCCGCAAGGGAGCGGTGGAGATCGGGAAAGAGGCGATCACCGCCTGTCTGACCGCCGGGTCGCTTCGTGCGACCGATATCGACTTCCTCGTCGTTGCGACCTGTACGGGGTATCTCTGCCCCGGGCTCTGCCCGATCCTCGGCAAGGAACTGGGCTTTCGGAACGACATCCAGCGCGCCGACCTGGTCGGCATGGGATGCGCGGGCGCGATGCCCGCGCTCCAGCGGGCGTACGACTTCGTCAAGGCGCACCCCGGAAAGAAGGCCCTCGTGCTCACGGTCGAGATCTGCTCCGCGTGCTACTGCTTCGATGATTCCCTCGAGACGATGGTGGGGAACGCCATCTGCGCCGACGGGGCCGCGGCGGTCGTCGTCGGCATGTCGGACGCGTCGCCCATCGCGAGGATCGCGGGATTTCAGACGCTTCTCGAACCTTCCCTCCTCGACAGCGTCGGTCTCGAACATGCCGAGGGCAAACTCCGCATCATACTCTCGAAGGACATCCGGGGTCTCGCAGGGGGCCTCGCCGCCCAGGTCATCCGGGAGCTGCTCGAAGCGCACGGCGTCGCGATGGAACAGATATCGCGGTGGGTCATCCACTCCGGGGGCCGGCGCGTCATCGACGCCATTCAGACCGATCTCGGACTCTCCGACGCTCAGATCCTCCATAGCCGCACCGTTCTCAAGAACCATGGCAACATGTCCTCTCCGACCGTCCTGTTCGTCCTGCAGGAGGTATTGAACGACAGCCGCGCGGGTGCACCTCGGTCCGGCGAACTCGGCGTTATGCTCGCCCTTGGGCCCGGCCTGGCTGCCGAAGCCGCGCTCATCTCGTGGTAAGAGGCGCGAGCGTCGTGAGGGGCGGAGCCCGACTCGAGACGGGGAAGCGTGCGCAAGGTCTCTTTGCCCGCGTTACTGCACGGCTCCTCGTCCCGCCTCGCAGGTTCGACCCTTCGGCACCGGAGATGATCGATCTGCCGGACGCCGATCCTGAACTGCTCCGGGGCGAGCTCAGGAACTTGCGGAAGATCAACCGGTACTTTGGAGGGCTTTCCTCCGTCCGAAAGGCTCTCCTCCCCCTGATCCTCTCCTCGGAGCCGTCCCGGCCCTTGGAAGTGCTCGATCTCGGCACTGGTTCTGGCGACCAGGCGATCGCTCTCGTCGAATTCTGCCGCACACTCGGGCGGCCCGTCTCGCTCACGGCGCTCGACAATAACGAGGCCGTCCTGTCGGAGGCCCGGCGCCAGACCGAAGCGTTCCCTGAGATTCGAGTCGAACGTGGCGATCTCCGTGCGCTCTCGTATGCCGAGCGGAGTTTTGACGTCACGCTCTGTTCCCTCACCGCACATCATTTTACAGAGGGAGAGGTGGTCGTCCTCCTCCAAGAGATGGACCGACTCTCCCGGGTCGGATTCGTCCTCAACGACCTTTCCCGGAGTTACCTAGCGCTTGCGGCCGCGTGGATCTACACTCGGGTCACGACGACGAACATCATGACGCGAACGGACGCCATCGCCTCCCTTTTTGCGGCGTTCACGCGTGCGGAACTCGCCGCCATGGCCGTCGCCGCAGGCGTCCGGCCGGTGACGGTCTCCCGGTCGCCGATGTTCCGGTTGAACGTCGTCCTCGAGCGGCAGCGGGTCTCCTGATCCCCCGAGTTTTCCGCTCCTGAGTTCTCTCTCTCGCCCGTGTAATAACTTAATAAGAGTGTCATGTTCTCGACTTAATAGAAATGTCAGTATTTGGCATCTTAGGGACTCACTTTCAATGAAGGATCCCGAGGATGGCCGCAGGAGTACTGACAATGAGCCACGAAGAACTAGACCGCGT